>NZ_JBITIW010000003.1:0-985596 GCF_044459405.1 Nonomuraea sp. NPDC050328
CGGGCTTGGCGGGCGTCGGTGATGGCGCGCTTGAGGTAGTCGCGGAGTTCCTGTTCGTCAGCCACGCGGTGTCACTCCTCCTGGTAGCGGGTGGTCGGGGTCAGTCGAGGCCGTCCACGAACGCGAACAACTCGCCGTCGCTGGCGCTGTCGAGATCGTCATGAGGTCCGGGGGTGTGGCCTTGGCACAGGTCGAGGAGGTGGCGCAGACGGCTGGTGATGGGTTGCGGGTCGGTGAGCGGCCCGGCGGTGAGCAGGGCTTCGACGCGGCTCAGCTCTTGGAGGACCGTGTGGGCGGGGGAGTGTTGCTGGGCGAGCTGGCCGTGCAGGTAGGTGGCCATGGCGGCCGGGGTGGGGTGGTCGAACACGATCGTGGTCGGGAGCCGCAGGCCGGTGGCGGTGTTGAGGTGGTTGCGCAGTTCGACGCCGGTGAGGGAGTCGAGGCCCAGGTCGAGGAAGGTGCGGTCGGGGTCGATCGCCGCCGGACCGGCGTGGCCCAGCACGCTTGCCGTACGGCTGAGCACCAGCTCCGTCGTCGCGGCCGGCCACTCCTCGCGCGGCCTCCGCACGACCTGGACGTGCCACGGCTCAGCCGCCGAGGTGTCGGGCCGGTCCGGGGTTCGCCGCAGCAGTTCCCGGACGATCGGCGGGGCGTCGGTGCGGGTGCGGGCCGGGCCGAGGTCGGCCGGCACCAGCAGAGTGCCGCCGTGCGCCAGCGCCGCGTCGAACAGGCCGGGGCCTCGGGCCGGCGCCAGGGGCGCGACCCCGGAGCGGGCCCAGCGGGCCAGGCCGGTGCCGTCCAGGTCCGCGCCCATGCCGGCGTCGCCGCCCCACAGGCCCCAGGCGATGGAGGTGGCCGCGAGTCCGGCCGCCGCTCGGTGCGCGGCCAGCGCGTCTAGGTAGGAGTTCGCCGCCGCGTACCCCGCCTGGCCGGGCATGCCGACGAGGCCGGAGATGGAGGAGAAGACCACGAACGCCGACAGCTTGTGCGGCAGGGTGAGGCGGTGCAGGTGCCAGGCCGCGTCCACCTTGGGGCGCAGGACGCCGGCCAGGGTCTCGGGGGTGAGGGTCTCGACGGTCGCGTCGTCCAGCAGCCCGGCCGCGTGCACCACGCCGGTCAGCGGGTGCTCGGGGGCGATGCCGTCGAGCAGGGCCTGGACCGCGCCGGGATCGGCCACGTCGGCGGCCACGATCTCGACCGCCGCGCCCGCCGCGGTCAGCCTCTCGCGCAGCCGCTCCGCGCCGGGGGCGTCCAGGCCGCGGCGGCTGACCAGCATCAGGCGGGTGACGCCGTGCCGGGTGACCAGGTGCTCGGCGAACAGCGCCCCGAGCCCGCCGGTGCCGCCGGTCACCAGCACGGTTCCGGCCGGGTCGAGCGCCGCTTGAACGGGGGTCGGTCCATCGGCGGCGGTCGTGGCCGGGATCAGGCGGGGGCTGTACGGCACGCCGGCGCGGATCGCGACCTGTGGTTCGCCTGTCGCGGCGGCGTTGAGCGCGTCCTCGATCCTGGCCCGGTGGTCGAGGTCCACCAGGAGGAGGCGGCCGGGGTGTTCGGACTGGGCCGTCCGGACCAGGCCCCAGAGGGCGGCGTTCGACAGGTCGGTCACGTCCTCGCCGGGGAGGGCGGCTACGGCGTGCCGGGTGACGAAGACGAGGCGGGAGCGGGCGAAGGTGTCGTCACCGAGCCAGCGTTGCAGGAGGCTGAGAGCGTGGGTCAGTTGTGTGTGCGCGGCCTCGGGGGTGTGCGGGCCGGGGACCGCTTGCCGTACGAGGACCAGGTCGACACCTGCGGCGGCGGCGAGGTCGTCCGCGGAGGTCACCTCGGCCCAGCTCGGCCGCGACTGCTGGTCGGCGGAGGTCACCTCGGCCCAGCTCGTCTGCGACGGCTCGGCGGGGATGAGTGGGCGCCAGGCCAGTTCGTGGAGGCCGTCGTTCTCGCTGGCCAGGTGAGTGAGTTGCGAGCGGGCGATCGGGCGGAGCGAGAGCGACTCGGCGGTGAGCACCGGGGCGCCCGACTCGTCGGTGACGGCCACGCTGAACGTGTCCGGGCCCGCCGGGGAGAGCCGCACGCGCAGCCGCTCGGCTCCGGCCCGTCCCGGCGTGACCCCGGTCCAGGCGAACGGCAAGCGGATCGTGCCCGGGTCGGAACCGGTGGCCACCAGCGGATGCAGGCAGGCGTCCAGCAGCGCGGGATGGAGGGCGAACGGGCCCGGCTCGGGCATCCGCACCTCGGCGAAGACTTCCTCACCGGCCCGCCACACCGACTCCACGAGCCGGAACGCCGGGCCGTAGGCGTAACCCAGGTCGGCCAGGCGGTCATAGAGGGCGGTCACGTCCTCGGGCACCGCGCCGGGGGGCGGCCAGGCGGTGATCGGTGAGGTGGGGAGGTCGCGGTCGCTGAGCGCGCCGGTGGCGTGGCGGGTCCACGAGGCGTCCTCGGCGCGGGAATGGATGGCGAACCGGCGGTCGCCGTTCTCCGCCGGGGGGTCGACGGTCACCTGCAGCCTGGGCCGGGTGCCGGGGGTGAGGTGGAGGGGGGTTTCGAGGGTGAGTTCCTCGACGGTTCGGGCGTTCACCTGGCGGGCGGCTGTGGTGGCCAGGTCGAGGAAGGCTGTGCCGGGGAGGAGGGGGGCTCCCTCGATCACGTGGTCGGACAGCCACGGGTGGTCGGGGAGGGGGAGGCGGCCGGACAGGATTGTTTGGTGGGCTTCGGCCAGGTCGGTGGCGGCCAGGAGGAAGGGGTGGTTCGGGGTGTCCAGGCCGAGGGTGGTGGGGGTGTTGGCGGGGGTGGGGGTTAGCCAGTAGCGCTGGTGTTGGAAGGGGTAGGTGGGGAGGTCTGTTTGGTTGCCGGTGGGCCAGGTGGTGGGGAGGTTGTGGGTGTGGGCTTGGGCTAGGGCTTCGGGGAAGTTGTGGGTGGAGATGGCTGTGGCTTCGGGGAGGGTGTGGCGGGTCAGGGTGGTCAGGGTGGTGTCGGGTCCGATCTCCACGTAGGCGCTTCCGGCTTCGAGGGCTTGGTGGAAGTGGACGGGTTGTCTGATCTGCTGGGTCCAGTAGTCGGCGTCGTAGGACTCCCTTGTGGTCGCGATCTTGGGCGCGTGGTAGGTGATGGTCGCTGCCACCGCTCGGAACTGGTCAAGGATCGGGTCCATCAGGGGTGAGTGGAAGGCGTGGTCACCTGGGAGCCGCTTGGTCCGTCGTCCGCGCTCGGCCCACAGGGCGGCGATCTCTTCGACTGCGTGTGCGTTGCCGGAGATGACGGTGAGGGTGGGTGTGTTGGTGGCGGCGATCGAGACGTTGGTCCGCCCTTGCAGGGTGTCGGTGACTTCTGCTTCGGTGGCGTGGATGGAGATCATGGCGCCGGGTGGGGCTTGTGCCATGAGGTGGGCTCGGGCGGTGATGAGGGTGGCGGCGTCCTGAAGGATGAGGACGCCGGCGACATGGGCCGCAGTGAGTTCGCCGAGAGAGTGCCCGATCACCCGATCAGCCGTCAGCCCGTAACTCTCGACGAGCCGGTAGAGGGCGGTTTGGTAGGCGAACAGGGCGGGTTGGGTGTAGCGGGTCTGGCCGAGTAGGTCACCGTCGTCGGAGAAGAGGATCGACTTGAGCGGCAGGTCGAACGCCGCGAGAACCTCGTCCAGGGCCTGGGCGAAGACGGGCTGGGTGGCGTACAGGTGGCGGCCCATCCCGGGCCGTTGGCTGCCCTGGCCGGAGAACATGAACGTCACCGGTTGGCGTGGCGGGGCCTGAACCACAGTGACCGAGGCGAGGGCGGCGGCCAGTTCGTCGAGCGTTTCGCCGGTGACGGCGGCTCGGTATTCGTGGGCGGTGCGGCGGGCGAGGGTGTGGGCGACGTCGGCAGGGTTGAGCTCTGGGTGGGCCCGGACGTGGTCGGCCAGTCGGGCTGCCTGGTCGTGGACGGCTTGTGGCGTCTTGCCGGACAAGAACCAAGCCACCGAACCAGCCGGAACCGAACCAGCTGCGACCGAACCAGCTGCGACCGAGCCAGCCTGGGTCGAACCAGCCGGGGCCGGGAAAGAGGCTCCGGAGGCAGCGGCGGGTTCTGGGGCGGTCGGGGGCTGTTCGAGGATGAGGTGGGCGTTGGTGCCGCTGATGCCGAAGGAGGAGACGGCCGCTCGGCGGGGGCGGGAGACGGTGGGCCAGGGGCGAGATTCGGTGAGGAGGGCGACGCCGCTGCCGTTCCACTCGACGAAGGGGGTGGGGGCGTCGATGTGGAGGGTACGGGGGAGGACGCCGTGGCGCATGGCCTGGACCATCTTGATCACACCGCCGACGCCGGCGGCGGCCTGGGTGTGGCCGAGGTTGGACTTCAGGGAGCCCAGGGCGAGGGGCTGGGCGGGGGAGTGGGCGGGGCCGTAGGTGGCGATGAGGGCGTCGGCTTCGATGGGGTCGCCGAGGGCGGTGCCGGTGCCGTGGGCCTCGACGGCGTCCACGTCCCCGGGCCGGAGGCCGGCGTCGGCCAGGGCGGCGCGGATGACCTCCCGCTGCGAGGAGCCGTTGGGTGCGGTGAGGCCGTTGGAGGCGCCGTCCTGGTTGACCGCGGAGCCACGGATCAGGGCGAGCACGCGGTGGCCGTGGCGGCGGGCGTCGGACAGGCGCTCCAGGAGCAGGAGGCCGGCCCCTTCGGCCCAGGCGGTGCCGTCGGCTCCGGCGGCGAACGGCTTGCAGCGGCCGTCGGGGGCCAGGCCGCGCTGCCGGGAGAACTCGACGAACATCCCGGGCGTGGACATCACCGCGACCCCGCCGGCCAGGGCCAGGGCCGACTCGCCGGAACGCAGCGAGCCGATCGCCGCGTGCACCGCGACCAGGGAGGACGAGCAGGCGGTGTCCACGGTGAGCGCGGGGCCGGTCAGGCCGAGCTGGTAGGCGATGCGCCCGGACATGACGCTGGCCGTACCGCCGGTGAGCAGGTGTCCTTCCACGCCGGCCGCCGGGTCGTCCATCCGCGGGCCGTACTCCAGGGCGGTCGCGCCGACGAAGACGCCGGTACGGCTGCCGCGGAGCGTGGTCGGGTCGAGGCCGGCCCGTTCGACGGCTTCCCAGGCGGTCTCGAGCAGCAGTCGTTGCTGCGGGTCCATGGCGAGGGCCTCGCGGGGGGAGATGCCGAAGAAGGCGGCGTCGAAGAGGGCGGCGTCGCGCAGGAACCCGCCGCGGCGGACGTAGCTGGTGCCGGAGGCGCCGGGGTCGGGGTGGTAGAGGTCGTCCCGCCAGCCGCGGTCGGCGGGGAAGTCGCCGGTGGCGTCCATCTCGGCGGCGACCAGGTTCCAGAGGTCTTCTGGGGAGCGCACGTCGCCGGGGTAGCGGCAGGCCATGCCGATGATGGCGATCGGCTCGGCCATGCGGGAGCCGGCCATCCCGCCGCGCCCGCCCGCTCCGGAGAGCGCGACCACCTCGGCGGTCGCGGGGGCCTCCTCGGGGAGGGGGCCGCCGGCCGGGAGGAGGGAGTCCAGGTGGCGGGCCAGCCGGGCGGGGGTCGGGTGCTCGAACAGCAGGGAGGTCGCCAGCCGCAGCCCGGTGGCCAGCGCCAGCGCGGTGCGCAGCTCCACCGTCATCCGCGAGTCGAAGCCCTGGTCGCGGAAGGTCCGGTCCGGCTCGATGGTGGCCGGGCCGGGGTGGCCGAGGATGGCCGCGGCCTCCGAGCGGACGAGGTCGAGCACCACCCGGCGGCGCTCGCGCCCGTCCGCCGCGGAGAGCCGTCCGGCCGGCGCCGGGCGGGCCGCCGCTTCGGGGGCGTACGGCTCCCGCCCCACCCAGTACGGCAGGCGCCGGAAGGCGTAGGTCGGCAGGTCGACCAGCTCCCCACCGGCCACGTTCCACTCCACGGCCACCCCGTGGACGTGGGCGGCGGCCACCGCGGCCAGGAAGCGGTCGAGGCCGCCCTCGTCCCGGCGCAGGGTGCCGATCGCCGCGCTCCGCTCGCTGCCGCGGGCTTCGGCGATCTGCTCCAGCCCCGCCACCAGCATGGGATGGGCCGACAGCTCCACGAAGACCGCGTCGCCGTCGTCGAGCAGCCCGGCGACGGTCTCCTCGAACCGGACGGTCTGCCGCAGGTTGCGGTACCAGTACCCGGCGTCGAGCGCGGTCCCCTCCAGCGGCCCGGCCGTCACCGTCGAGTGGAACGGCACCACGGACGCCGTCGGGTGGACGGCGCCCAGCACCTCGGCCAGCGGCTCGCGCAGCGCCTCGACGTGCACCGAGTGCGAGGCGTAGTCCACCGCGACCTTGCGGGCCTGGACGTCCTCGGCGGCGCACCGGGCCAGGAGCTCGTCCAGCGCGTCCACGTCGCCGGCGACCACGACGGCCGCCGGGCCGTTGACGGTGGCCAGCGACAGCCGGCCCGGCCAGCGCGACAGCAGGTCCTCGGCCTCGGCGCGGCTCACCGGCAGCGAGGCCATGCCGCCGCGCCCGGCCGCGCCGGAGGCGATGACCCGGGCGCGTAAGGTCACCACCCGGGCGGCCTCGCGCAGGCTCAGCGCGCCGGCGACGCAGGCCGCGGCGATCTCGCCCTGCGAGTGGCCGACCACCGCGTCGGGCCGCACGCCGTACGAGCGCCACAGTTCGGCGAGGGAGACCATGACCGCGAAGAGCACGGGCTGGACGACCTCCACCCGGTCCAGGGCGGGCGCGCCGGGCTCGCCTCGGAGCACCGCGCTCAGGCGCCAGTCGACGAACTCGGCCAGGGCCGCCTCGCACTCGGCCATCTTCGCGGCGAACGCCGGGGCCTGGTCCCACAGCTCGGCGGCCATTCCGGCCCACTGGTGTCCTTGGCCGGGGAAGACGAAGACGATCCGCTCCGGTCCTCCGCCGGGGCCGCGGACGAGGTTCGGGGCGCTTTCGCCATGGGCGAGGGCGCGCAGGCCGCTGGTGAGCTCCTCGCGGTCGCGGCCCAGGACGACGGCGCGGTGCTCGAACGTGGTCCTGGCCGACAGCAGCGTGCGGGCGACGTCGAGCGGCTCGGCGTCGACCTCCAGCAGCCGCCCGGCCTGAGCGGCCAGAGCCTCGGCCGACCGCCCCGACACCACCCACGGCACCACCGAAGGCACCGTTCCCGGCACCACCGAGGTCACCGTGACCGGCACCGTCTCCGGCACCGTCTCCGGCACCGTCTCCGGCACCGTCTCCGGCACCTCGCTCGGCCGGGGCTCGGCCGCGCGGGCGGGGGCCTCCTCCAGGACGAGGTGGCAGTTGGCGCCGCCCATCCCGAACGAGCTGACCCCCGCCACCAGCGGCCGGTCGGGCCGCGGCCAGCAGGTGAGGTCACGCTGCACCGCCAGGTTGAGCGCCTCCAGCGGGATCGCCGGGTTGGGCGTCTCGAAGTTGAGGCTCGGCGGGAGCTCCCGGTGGTGCAGGCTGAGCAGCACCTTGAGCAGCCCGGCGATGCCCGCCGCGCCCTCCAGGTGCCCGATGTTCGTCTTGACCGAGCCTACCGGCAGCGGCGAGCCGGCCGGGCGGGCCGCGCCCAGGCAGGCGCCGAGCGCGGCGGCCTCGATCGGGTCGCCGACCGGGGTGCCGGTGCCGTGCAGCTCCACGTACTGGACGGCGTCGAGCGGCACCCCGGCCCGCTCGCACGCCTGCCGTACCACCTGCTCCTGGGCCTCGGCGCTGGGCACGGTCAGCCCGGGGGTGGCGCCGTCGTTGTTCACCGCGCCGCCGCGGATCACCCCGTAGATGCGGTCACCGTCGGCCAGGGCGCGGCTCAGCGGCTTCAGCACCACCACGGCCCCGCCCTCGCCGCGCGCGAAGCCGTTGGCGCGGGCGTCGAAGGTGAAGCACTCGCCGTCGGGCGACAGCCCGCCGAACCGGTCCTCGGCGACCGCGCTCTCGGCGAGCAGGTTCAGGTTGACGCCCGCCGCCAGCGCCATGGCCGACTCGCCCGACCGCACGCTCTCGGCGGCCAGGTGCACCGCGACCAGCGAGGAGGCCTGGGCGGCGTCGACCGTCAGGCTGGGGCCGCGCAGCCCGAGGTGGTAGGAGACGCGGTTGGCGATGACGGCCCTGCTGGTGCCGGTCATCGTCTCCGGCGTGATGGCGGCTCCGCCGTACCCGTAGACGAGGGCGGTGTAGTCGTCGCGCAGCGAGCCGACGAAGACGCCGGTCGAGCTGCCGCGCAGGGTGGCCGGCACGATCCGGGCGTCCTCCAGCGCCTCCCAGACCAGCTCCAGCATGATCCGCTGCTGCGGGTCCATGGTGACCGCCTCGCGCGGCGAGATGCCGAAGAAGGCGGCGTCGAAGTGGTCGACGTCGGCGAGGAAGCCGCCGCGGCGCGGGCCGGTGTCGGCCTCGCTCGCGCCGCCCCACCGGTCGGCCGGCGCCTGGCCCACCGCGCTCGACCCGGTGCGAAGCAGCCGCCAGAGCGCGCCGGGACCGGTCGCGCCCGGCAGGCGGCAGGCGAGGCCGACCACGGCCACCTGCTCCGCCCCGGACCGCTCTGTTCCGCTCTCCTGCCCATTCATCAATGAATCCCCTAAGAATCCAGCGGATACTCGCATTCCGCGCGGACGGCAGCGGCGCACATAACACACCTCGCGGCAGCCTATGGGCGAGCGGTCACAGTGCAGCAACCCGCGAGCCATTTCGGAAACGCGGAAACGGCGGTTCTCCAGGGGCAGGTCATCGCGGGCGATGGGCCGGTGATGAATGGCTCGTGGGCTGTAAATGACCGGCAGATTATTGCGTCCCGATATTTTTCTCATCGAGTCCGCACGGCTGCGCAGGCCCTTCTGGACGCGTCCCGTCCCGGCCCATCAGAAGGAGAAACGGGAAAATGGATCTGCATCTCTCCGGAAAAACCGCGGTCGTGACGGCGGCCGGCGGCGGCATCGGCGGCCAGGTCGTCCGCACGCTGCTCGCCGAGGGCGTCACGGTCCTCGGCGCCGACATCGAGCTCAGCCCCGCGCTGAAGGAGAGCGGTGCTCTCACGCTGCAGGCCGACCTCACCACCACCGAGGGGGCCGAGGCGCTGCGGCGCGCCGCCGAGACCGAGCTCGGCCGGGTGGACATCCTGGTCAACCTGGTCGGCGGCCTGACCGGGCTGCCGGTGGCCGGCCTCGGCGACATCGACGACGCCGCCTGGCAGCGGGCGATCGAGCTCAACCTCTTCTCCGCCGTCCGCGTCACGCGCTCGCTGCTCGGCCTGCTGCGCGAGTCGGTGGTCAACCTGTCCTCCAGCGTCGCCCGCTGGCCCTCCACCGGCCCGCACTGGTACGGCGCCGCCAAGGCCGGGGTGACCGTGCTGAGCAAGGGCCTGGCCGAGGAGCTCGCGCCCCGCGGCATCCGGGTGAACACCGTCTCGGCCGGCCTCATCCGCACCCCGCTGTGGGACGAGTACGGCCCGCGGCTGGCCGCCTCCTACGGCTTCGAGGCCGACGAGTTCCTCACCAGCCTGCCCGCGCTCGCCCAGGTGGCGCTCGGCCGGTGGGGGACGCCGGAGGACGTGGCCAACCTGATCGTCTTCCTGGCCTCGCCCGCGGCGGGCTTCATCACCGGCGGCGACTACGTCGTCGACGGCGGCGCCGAGAAGATCCGCTGACCGCGAGCCGGTCCCACGGGGCACCGAGACAGACAGGAGCCAGTCCATGCCAGAGCCGGCCGGCACCCGCCAGCACGTCATCTCCTGGGAGGACCCCGGGATCCTCGCCCGCGAGGGTCTCGGCCTGAGCGGTCTCGACTGCCTCCGCGCCCTGATCAAGGGCGCCCTGCCGCCGCCGCCCGCCTGCTCGATGCTGAACTTCCGGCTCACCGACGCCGAGGAGGGCCGGGCGGCCGGCGTCATGGAACCGGCCGAGTACCAGTACAACCCGTTCGGCGGCGTGCACGGGGGCGTGCTCGTCACCCTGATGGACACGGTCATGGGCTGCGCGGTGCACACCATGCTGCCGGCCGGGGTCCTCTATTCCACGCTCGAGGTCAAGAGCAACTTCGTCCGCCAGGTGAGTGTGCACTCGGGGCGGCTGCGGTGCGAGGCGTCGGTCGTCCACCTGGGCAGCCGCACCGCCACGGCCGAGTGCCGCGTCACGGACGCCTCCGGCGACCTGTGCGCGCACGGCACGACCACCTGCCTGATCCTGCGGATGCCGGGTGCCGGCAGTCAGACGTGAGACCAACCAGGGGAGTAGATCACACGATGAAGGATCGGGACCTCACCACGGCGGCGTTGTTCCCCGGGCAGGGGGCCTTCGACGGCACGGCCCTGCTCGCCGCCGCCGAACGGCATCCGGAGGTCGGCGACGTGTTCGCCGAGATCGACGCGGTCACCGCGGCCGTCGCCGGGCGCAAGCTGTCGGCGATCGTGCTCGGCACCACGCCCGCGACGATGGAGGGCCTGCTCGCCGACGAGCCCTGGGTCTCCCAGCTCGCGATCTACGGCATGGGCGTGGCGGTGCACCGGGTGCTCACCGGCGCCGGCTGGCGGCCGGACGTCCTGGCCGGGCACAGCCTGGGCGAGATCGGCGCGCTCGTCTGCGCCGGGGCCTACACCGTCGAGGACGGCGCCCGGCTGATCTGGGCCCGGGTCGACGCGATCGGCGGCCTCGACCTGCGCGGCGGCTACATGGCCGCGCTCGCCACCGGCGCGGACCGGGCGCGGCAGCTCGTCGCCTTCGTCGGGGACGAGTCGCTGGCCGTGGCGGCGGAGAACCACGCCGCCCAGACCGTGGTGTCCGGGTCGGGGGCCGCGATGGAGACCGTCCGCGGCGTCGCCGGGGCGATCAACGTCTCCTTCGCCCGGCTCGCGGCGAGCGTGCCGTTCCACTGCCCGCTCCTCGAACCGGCCGCCGCCCGCTTCGCCGCCGCGATCAGGGCCATCCCGCAGCGCGAGCCGCACACCCCGGTCTACTCGCCGATCTACCACCGCTTCTACGAACCGGGCGAGAACCTCGGGGACCTGCTCGCGGGGCACTTCGTGGCTCCCGTCCGCTTCGCCGAGGCCGCGCACGCCCTGCACGCGGCCGGGGCGCGGGTCTTCGTCGAGTGCGGCGCGCTGGAGACCACCGGCAAGCTGATCCTGCGCAACCTGGGCGCGGACGGGATCACCGTCGTCGCCGGGCTGCCCGCCGGCGCCCGGTCGGCCGAACCGGCCGTGGCGCGGCTGCGCGAACTCGGCCTGCTCGACACCGCCCGGCTCGACACCGCCCGCCTCGACACTGAGCCGGCCCAGCCGGCCGTGCCGGCCGGGCTGCTGCCCGGCGTCGATGCCGCCGCCTTCGCCGCGTTCTGGGCCGCGCGCGGGCGCGGGGTCCTGGATCACATCCGCCGCGAGTTCGAGGAGTACGGCGCCGCCGTACCGGCCGGTGACCTCGACCGTGAGCTCCGGGAACTGTACGCCGACGCGCTGGAGTACCCCGTCGAGGTCTTCACCGACGACGTCCTGCTGGAGGCCGAGCTCGGCATCGACTCCGTCAAGCAGGTGGAACTGCTCACCCGGGTCTCCGAACGGTACGGCCTGCCCGCCAGGCCCGGCAGCTTCCGCCTGGACGAGGTCGCCACCATGGGCAAGGTCATCGCCTACGTCAGGTCGGTGGCGCACGAGAGCGCCGGGCGCTGACCCATGGAGCGGCTGGACGGCAAGATCGCGCTGGTCACCGGAGGCGCGCGGAACGTCGGCAAGGCCATCGCGGCCGATCTCGCCAGGCGCGGCGCGCACGTGATCGTCAACTACTTCCACGCGCACGAGGAGGCCAAGCGGACCTGCGCCGAGCTGGCCGAGGCGGGCTGGTCGGCCGAGCCGATCCGCGCCTCGGTGGCTCGTCCCGAGCAGGTCGCCCGCATGTTCGAGACCGTCGCCGAACGGCACGGGCACCTCGACATCCTGGTCAACAACGCCGCCTCGGGCGCTCTGCTCCCGCTGGCCGAGGTCACCGGCGAGCACCTGGACAAGGGCTGGGACACCAACGTCAAGGGCGCCCTGGAGTGCGCGCGGCACGCCGTGCCCCTGATGGAGCGGCGGGGCGGCGGCTCGATCGTCAACGTCTCGGCGCTCGGCGGCGCGCAGTTCGTCATGGCCAACTACTTCGCCTGCGCCCCGGCCAAGGCGGCGATGGAGGCGCTGACCCGGTACCTGGCCGCCGAGTACGCCCCGCGCAACGTCCGGGTCAACACCGCCTCGGCGGCGATGCTGGTCAGCGAGGTCGCCGGACGCTTCCCCGACGCCGAACGCATGCAGGAGGCGATCCGGCGGGCCACCCCGATGGGACGGCTCGGCACGCCCGAGGAGTTCGCCGCGGTCGTGGCCTTCCTGGCGAGCGAGCAGGCCCGCTGGATCACCGGCCAGGTGGTGCTGGCCGACGGCGGCCTGTCCCTCGGCACCACCCTCCTCGGCCCGCCGACGTCTCAGCCCCGCCCCGCAGAAGAACCTGTTGAGGAGCCGGGCGAGGACGCGGTGGCGATCGTCGGGATGGGCCTCGCCGTCGCCGGCGCCAACAGCCCCGAGGAGTACTGGGACCTGCGCCTGCGCGGCGCGGAACTCTTCGTCCCCGTCCCGGCCGACCGCTGGCCCAGCGCCGAGTTCCACTCCACGGACCCCGACGCCGAGGACAAGTCCTACCAGGACCACTGCGTCTTCATCACCGATTTCCGCCCCGCCCCCGGCGTGCTGGCCGAGGGCGAGCAGCCCGGCGAGCACGAGCACACCACGCTGTGGCTGCGCCACTCCATCGCCCAGGCCCTGGACGGGGTGACCGTCCGTCCCGGCGACCGCTTCTCCTGCAGCATCGGCTACACCCCCGACGGCAACCAGCACCTGGAGGAGGCCGGCGTCCTGGCCGCCGTCACCGACCGGGCCGACCGCCTGCTGGCCGGGCTCGACCTGGACGACGCCACCCGCGCGGCGGTCCAGGCCGAGGTGCGCGAGCGGCTCGCCGGGCGCTACCACCGGGGCGCCACCGCCGACCCCGGCCGCTACCTGCCCCACCAGGTCGGCCGGCGGGCCGTCGACGGGCTGCTCCCGCCCGCCACCCGCCTGCAGATGGTCGACACCGCCTGCTCCTCCTCCCTCTACGCGATCGACATCGAGGCCAAGGCGCTGCTCAGCGGCGACGCCGACGTGGCCGTGTGCGGCGGCGCGTTCGCGCTCGGGCCCCGCGGCACCGTGCTGTTCGCCAAGCTGCAGGGCCTGTCCAAGCAGGGCACCGTCCGAGCCCTCGACGCCGGCGCCGACGGCGTGATCTTCGCCGACGGGGCCGCCGTGGTCGTGCTGAAGCGGCTCAGCCGCGCCCGCGCCGACGGCGACGAGATCCTGGGCGTGATCGAGACGATCGGCACCTCCTCCGACGGCAAGGGCAAGGCGATCTACGCGCCCAACCCCGACGGCCAGGCGCTGGCCATGCGGCGGGCCGAGCCCGACGACGTGGACTGGATCATCGCCCACGCCACCGGCACTCCGGCCGGCGACGTCGCCGAGTTCACCACGCTGCGCGGCTACCACACCGACCGGCCGGTCGCCGTCACCTCCAACAAGTCGCTGGTCGGGCACACCGGCTGGGCGGCCGGCGTGCTGTCGGTGATCGAAGGCGCGCTGGGGCTGCGGCACGAGACGATCCCGCCGCAGTTCCGCTTCGAGTCGCCGCCCGAGGACTTCCGCATCGCCGAGTCCCGGCTGCACATCCCCACCGAGGCACGGCCCTGGCCCAGCGGGCCGCGCCGTGCCGTCGCCGTCTCCGGGTTCGGCTTCGGCGGCACCAACGCCCACCTGGTCCTCACCGACACCCCGCGCGCCCGGCCTGTAGCGGCTGCGCCCGGCGCGGGTCGGCAGCGCATCGCGCTCGTCGGCTGGGCCGCGCACCTGCCCGGCGCCGGGCAGGACGCCGCCGCATGGCTCCGCGGCGACGGCCCCGCGCCGGAGAGCAGCTTCGGCGAGTTCTACCCGGTGCCGGAGTTCGAGAAGGTACGGCTGCCGCCGCGCACCACCCGCACGATCGACCGCTGCCAGCTCATGATCCTGGAGTGCGGGCACCAGCTCCGCGCCCAGCTCGCCGGAGCCTGGACGGACCTCGCCGAGCGGGCCGCCGTCGTGGTCGGGCACCTCGGCCCCACCCGGGCCGGCCTGCTGTACGCCAACCGCTGCTACCTGGACAGCGTCGAGGCGGTGCTGTCCGGCGGGCAGCGGCTGGCCGCCTCCGGGGCGCTCCCCGCTGTGCTGAACGGGCTGCGGGAGGAGGCCAAGCGGCTCGTGCCCGCCTCCAACGAGGACTCCTTTCCCGGGATGATGCCCAACATCATCTCGGCGCGGGTCGCCAACTACTTCCACCTCAACGGGCCCAACCTGACGATCGACGCCGGGCTGGCCTCGACCCTGCACTCCTTCGACGTCGCCTGCCGGTATCTGCGGGCGGGGGAGGCGGGGCTGGCCCTGGTGGGCGGGATCAACGGCAACACCCTGCCCGAGATGCGCGCCCTGCTCGGGGGGGCGGAGGCGGCCGAGGGGGCCTTCCTGTTCGCCCTCGCCACCGAGCCGGTCGCCGCAGCGGCCGGGCTGCCGGTGCTCGGCTGGATCGACGTCGATGCTGATGCCGATGCCGATGCCGACGTCGCCACGGCGGAGGCCGCCACGGCGGAGGGCGCGGCGGCGGAGGGCGCGGCGGTGCTGGAGTGCGGTGCCGGCGCCCCCGAGCACGCCCGCTACCTCGGCGCGTCCGGCGGCCTGGCCCTCTTGCGGGCGCTCCACTCCGACAGCCCCGTCACAGTCACCTGCTCCACCACCCCAGGCGCCCCCGCCATCACCTTCACCCCCGCCTCCACGCCCGAGCCTCTCCTGGACGCGCGCTTCGCCGACGGCGAGCACCACGGCCCGGGCCAACCGGTGCAGGTGCGGCGGCACGTGGCCGAGCTACGGCCCGCCCCCGCCCCGGCCACCGGCCCGCCCCGACCGTTCCTGCCGGCCGGGTCCATCCTCCTGGTCGACACCCCCGACCGCGCCGCCGCCCTCACCCTGCCCCCCGGCACCATCGTCCTGTCCAGCCGGCCGCTCCCCGAGCCCCGCCCCGGCTGGCACCACCTGCCCGACCCGACCGAGGAAGCGGTGGCGGCCCTGCTCGGCGACCGCCCACCCACCCACCTGAGCCTGCTGGCCGACCTGGCCGACACCCCACCCCTGACCGACCCCGCCCCCGACCTCGAGCGCCTGCACGACCTCGCCTTCCTGTGCCTGCGCCACGCCACCACCGCCCCGGCGACGATGGTCCTGCTCGGCGCCCACCGGGCGGGCCGCCCCCACCCGTACGTGGGCCTGTTCTCCGGCCTGATGAAGACCGCCCACCTGGAGTCGCCCGCCCCCGACCGCTTCCTGCTCGCCACCTCGGCCCGCGACGTCCGCTCCGCCGTACAGGAAGCAGAGCAGGAGGCACGGCGCGCCCGCACCCTCCCGGTGGTGTACGCCGTGGACGGCGAACGGCACGCCTACACGCTGGTGGACCGACCAGCGGACGTCACCGGCACGGCACGGCTGTCCGACCGGTCGGTGGTCGTCGCGGTCGGCGGCGCACGCGGCATCACCGCCGAGCTGATGAAGGCCCTCGCCGAGCAGTTCCGGCCGACCCTCTACCTGCTCGGCAGCAACCCCCTGGGCACCTACCCGCCCGACCTGTTCACCCAGGACGAGGCCGACTTCACCGCGGGCCGCAAGGACTACCTGCGCACCCAGCTCAAGGCCAGACCCGGCGTGCCCGTCGCGGTGTTCAGCCGCGAGTACGACCGGATGGCCGACGCCAGGGCGGCCCGCCGCAACCTCGACGCCATGGCCGCGCACTGCGGCCCGGACCGCGTCCGCTACCTGACCTGCGACGCCACCGACCCCGACGCGGTACGGCAGGCGATCGGCACGATCCTGGCCGAGACGCCGGGCATCGACCTGCTGGTCAACGCGGCCGGCCGGAACGCCTCCGCGCTGATGCCGGACAAGGACCTGGCCACCTTCCGCGCGGTCCGCGACCTGAAGCTGCGCTCCCACCGCAACCTCAAGCGGGCCCTGGCCGCCCGGCCGCCCGCGCTGTGGTGCAGCTTCGGCTCGCTGCTCGGCTTCTTCGGCCAGCTCGGCGAGGCCGACTACGCCTCCGGCAACGACTTCCTGGCCACCGCGGCCGCCGCGAGCGAGGCCGAGCTGACCCTCGGCTGGACGTTGTGGGGCGGCGTCGGCATGGGCGCCGACCCCCTGGTGAGCGACTACTACGAGCGGCGCGGCCTCTACACGCCGATGGAGCCGCACGAGGGCGTGCACCACTTCGTCCGCGAACTGCACGCCGCCACCCCGGCCGCGAGCGTCGTCTACCTGGGCGAGCCGGAGCGCCGGACGGTCACCCAGTCCTACCCGAACTTCTTCGAGAACTCTGCTCGTCGCGAACCCACGCCCTTCTACCTGCGCGGACCCGCCACCGGCACGCCCGGCGAAGCCCTCGCCTGGCCGTGCGCCTTCGACGTCGACACCGACCCCTACCTGCGGCACCACCTCGTCAACGGCCACCCCACCCTGCCCGGGACCTTCCTGACGGAGATCGCCGCCGAAGCGGCCCAGGCGCTCCGCCCCGGCCTGCCCGTGGTCGGCTTCACCGACCTGCGCTTCGAGCGGTTCCTGCGGCTCTACCCCGGCGTCGCCCCCGCGCCGAAACGCGTCCACGCCCGGCTGGTGCACGCCGACGAGAACCTGGCCACCGTCGAGGTACGGCTGGCCACCGACCTCGTCGCCCCGAACGGAGCGCTCCTCGCCGAGGACGTCACGCACTTCAGCACCCGGGTCCTGCTGGCCGCCCGGTTCGCCGCCCCGCCGCGCATCCAGCCCTGGCCCGACGACCCCGCCGAGTTCCCCGTGCCCGATCCCTACCACCTGCCGGGCGGCCCGGTACGGCTCACCGGCCCGTTCGTGACCACGGCCGGCACCCGCTCCCACCCGCGCGGCAAACGCGCCAGGTTCGCGCCGGACCTGCCCGCCGGCGACCCGGTCTGGTCGCGCTTCACCATGCCGAGCCTGCTCCTGGACGGCCTGGCCCGGATGGGCGTGCTGCACCCGGTCGACGGGCGGCTCGTCCCGGTCGCCGCGCCGCTGGCCATCCGCCGCATCGACCTCTACCAGCGGGCCAACGACCTGGACCTGGCCGCCGCCGGGCCGATCGAGCTCTACGCCACCCCGCCGGGCCCGGCCTTCGGCGCCGGCCCGTCCGCCAACCGCTTCGTGGCGGCCGGTCCGGGCCACGAGGTCGTCGCCCAGATCAAGGACATCACCGCCACCGTCCTCGGCCACCTCGACATCGGCACCGGCGAATTCCACGCGCCCGACCAGGCCCCCGCGGCCGTTGGAGGACAGTCACGATGACCGCACCCGTAGCGCCGGGGCCGGAAGGCCGCCACCTGATGGGCGCGCTGAGCAGCTTCAAGCGCGACTCGCTGAGCCTGCTCACCGAGCTGCAGGGCTACGGCGGCATCGCCCGCGTCCGGCTCGGCCCCTACCTCGTCCACCAGCTCACCGGGCCGGAGTTCATCAAGCACGTCCTGCAGGACAACGTCGACAACTACCGCCGCGGCCGCTTCTACCAGGGCTTCAACCTCTTCATGGGCCGCGGCATGCTCACCACCGACGGCCCCGAGTGGCGGGCCCGCCGCGACGTCAGCCAGCCGTTCTTCCAGCGCTCCTGGCTGCACGGCGCCTCCGGCGTCATCACCGCCAGCGTCGAGGAACTCCTCGAACGCTGGGGCGCCGCCGCCGACCGCGGCGAGGAGGTGGAGCTGGTCGACGACATGATGTGGCTGGCCATGGGCGTCCTGAGCCGCATGCTCTTCGGCGTCGACCTGCGCGAACGCTACGCCGAACTGGCCCCGGCGGTGCGCTTCTCGCTCAAGGCGATGATCCTCACCGGCGAGGTCAGCCAGATGTTGCCGCGCTGGGTGCCGACCAGGTACCGGCGCGAGCTCCGGCGGCACCAGGGCGTGCTCAACCGGGTGATGGACGACGTGATCGCCCTGCACCGCGCCGGCGGCGGCGACCCCGACGACCTGGTCAGCGCGCTGCTCAGCGCCACCGACGCCGAGACCGGCCGTCCGTGGCCGGACCGGCAGATCAGGGCCGAGCTCAAGACGCTCTTCCTGGCCGGGCACGAGACCACCGGCTGCGCCCTGGCCTGGACGCTCTACTCGGTCGCCACCCACGACGAGGTGCGCCGCAAGCTGGAGACCGAACTCGGCGACGTGCTCGGCGACCGGGCGCCCGTCCCCGCCGACCTGCCGCGCCTGCCGTACCTGCGGCAGGTGGTGGACGAGTCGCTGCGGCTCCACCCGCCGATCTGGGTCTTCCCCCGCGACCTGGTCGAGGACGACGTGATCGGCGGCTACCACGTGCCCGCCGGGACGACCCTGCTCATCCCCCCGTACGCGGCGCACCGCAACCCCGAGGTGTGGAAGAACCCCGACGAGTTCGACCCCGAACGGTTCTGCCCCGCGGGCCCCGGACCGGCGCGGTACTCCTACCTGCCCTTCGGCGGCGGGCCGCGACGCTGCGTCGGCTACGCCATGGCCCTGCTGGAGCTGCAGTTCGCCCTGGCCATGATCGTCCGGCGCTTCACCCTGAGCCTGGTGCCCGACCAGCGGGTCGTCCCGATCGGGCTGGTGTCGCTGCGCCCGGCGGGCGGCATCCGGCTGCGGCTCACCCGGAAGCGGGCGTGAGCGCGCCGATGCCGAACCCCACGGTCCACCGCTACACCTGGGAGTGCGCCCCCGCCCCGCCCCTGCCCGGCCACCCCAGCGAGGACCTGGCCGGGCGGCTGGTCACCGTACTCGGCGGCCTCGACGAGACGGCCGACCGGGTGAGCGCCGAGCTCGCCGCCGCCGGGGCGCGGCTCTGGCGGCTCGGCGACCCCGGCGTGCCCGACGCCGTCGTGGACCTCACCCTCGCCGACCCCTTCGACCTCGCCGACCCGACCGCCTGGGAGAAGCCCCTGCTGCGCACCCTCGCTGTGCTGCGGCACTGCTACGACGACTGGGCCGCCGAGCCCGACTGCCACCGCCTCGGCTACCTCGCCGTCACCTACCTCGGCGGCACCATGGGGTACGGCGAGCCGTCCGGCGGGCTCAGCGACACCGTGGGGTACGGCGAGCCGTCCGGTGGGCTCGGCGGGCCGGTCGTGTATCAGCCGCTCGGCGGTATCTGGGCGGGCCTGGCGAAGACCCTCCACCGCGAACTCCCCACCCTCAACGCCCGCATCGTGGACGTCGCCCACCCCCGCCAGCCCGACCTCCCCACCCTGGTGGCCCGGGAGCTGTACCGGTGGGGCCTGTGCGAGGTCGGCTACCACCAGGGCCGGCGCATGACCCTCGTCCCCCGCCGCCGCCCGACCCCACCCCCCGCCACCGAGCTGGGCCCGGACGACATCGTGCTGGTCTGCGGCGGCGGCGTCGGCCTGGGCTACGCCCTCGCCACCGAACTGGCCGAGCGGTACGGGTGCGAGGTCGTCGTCACCGGCCGCCGCCCCCCGCCCGCCGGCGACGAGGACTGGCTCACCCTGGACGAGCCCGGCTTCACCGCCTACCGCCACGACCGATTGCGCCAGGCCGCCGCCGACGGCTCCCTGCGCGAGACCCGCACCCACCTCGCCCGCCTGTCCCAGCGGCGCGACCTCCACCACAACCTCCGCACCGCCGCCGACCGCGGCCTACGCATCCGCTACCTGCCCTGCGACCTCACCGACCAGGCGGCGGTCGACGCCCTCCTCGACGACCTGTCCCCGCGCCGCCCCCCGGTCGGTTCCCCGCAGGCGGAGCTGGAGGGGGACCCGGGGGTGCGGCTGGACGCGGTGGTTGGCGGGCCGGGGCGGCGGCTGGCCGGTGTGGTTTATCTGGCCGGGGTCGATCGGCCCGCTCGGTTGCCCGCCAAGTCCGACCGCGATCTGCTGGCCGGGGTGGCGGTCAAGGTCACCGGCCTGCTCCGGCTGCTGGCCGGCGTCCGTGAACGGGACCTGGACTTCCTCTGCGCCGCCGGATCCCTCACCGGGCGGCTGGGCGGCATGACGGGGGAGCTCGACTACGCGGCGGGGAACGAGGCGCTGGCCCGGCTCGGGCTGTGGGCCGGGCAGACGGCATCCGCCGGGCCGTCGTTCCGCGCGCTCACCGTGTGCTGGCCGTTGTGGCAGGACCTCAGCGTCTCGGGGAACGTCGACGCCGCGCTGCGGTACATGAGCGCGCTCGACCCCGCCGAGGGGCTTGACCTCTGGTGCCGGGAGCTCGTCGCCGGGGCTGGGGAGGTGACCTTCCTCGGGCGGCTCGGGCAGGCGCTGCGGCCGGTGCAGGCCGCCCAGTTCCTTGTGGAGCATGAGCTGCCGGGCTTTGACGTCGCCTGCCCGCGGTTGTTCCACCTGGGGGAGCCGCTCGTCTTCCGGCCCCAGGAGCGGTTGTCCTGCCGGGTGCGCTTCGACGCCGCGGCCGTGCCTGCGCTGGGCGATTTCCTGGTCGGGGGGCGGGCGGCGCTCCCGGCGAGCCTGCTGCTCGAGAACGCTTTGCGGTCGGCGGAGTGGCTCGTGCCGGAGCAGGGGCCTCCGCTTGTTCCTGACGAGCTGCGTGGGGTGGAGGTCGACCTGGCCGGCCTGGTGGCCCAGGACGGTGCCCTGATCCTCGACCGGGAGGCCGAGGTCACCGAGCTGGACGGTCGTTGGGCCGTCTCGGTGATCTTCCGCCGGCCCGAGGACGGCTCCGCGGTGGCCTCGATGACCGTCACAACCGCCACCGGCCACGGCCCCGCCGTACCGGCTGGACGAGGCGCGCCCGCCGCCGCCGCCTCGGCTGGTGGGCGGGAGGACGGTGAGCCGGCCGCTGGGCCCGGTTCTGCCGTGCCGGCTGCTGGGCGCGGTTCCGCCGTAGCGGGTGGTGGCCGCGAAGGTGGCGAGTCGGTTGCCGGGCCGGGGTTGGAGTGGCGTGGGCTGGTGATTCCCGGTGCGCGGTGGCGGGACGAGGGGGAGGGCCGGGTGGCCGAGGTGGCGCCGTGCTGGCCTGCCGACCTGTGGGTGGCCGACCTGCCGCCCCGCCACCGGCTGCCGGTCGCGGCGGTGGAGGCCGTCCTCGGGGCGGTGACGGGTGGTCGAGCCGGGAGGCTGCGGATCGCCCGGCTGACCTGCCCGGCTGAGGCCGTCCCCGGCTCCCCAGACGGGGTCCCCGGCGGGGTGGTCGTCAGCAGGGGTGGGCGGGGCTGGCGAGGGGTTGACCCCGGCGACGGCAGGACGGTCATGGAGCTGGACGTTCATGAAGGGCCCGACGGCGCAGGAGGCAGCCGATGACGAAGGTCACGATGGCCGGCATCTACCGCCGGGAGCACATCGACGACCCCTACCCCCTCTACCGGCGGGTCCGCGAGGCCGACCCGGTGTACTGGGACGAGGAGATGGGCGACCACGGCGCGTGGATGGTGACCGGGTACGCCCCGGCGCAGACCGCGCTGATGGACCCCAGGCTGTCGGCCAGACGACCGCACTGGGGCCAGGACCGCCTGCCGGGCGAGCCGGGGCTGGACGCCGCGCAACGGGCGATCGACCAGCAGATCGTGGTGAGCGACGCCCCGGAGCACACCAGGCTGCGCCAGCACCTGACCAGGCCGTTCCTGCGCCGTCAGGTGGACGCCATGCGCGAGGACGTCGCCAAGCTGGCCCA
The DNA here is from genome assembly GCF_044459405.1 of Nonomuraea sp. NPDC050328. NCBI lineage: Bacteria > Bacillati > Actinomycetota > Actinomycetes > Streptosporangiales > Streptosporangiaceae > Nonomuraea > Nonomuraea sp. NPDC050328. Next base: position 21,627 of record NZ_JBITIW010000003.1, read on the forward strand.
CGCGCTGCTGGACGCCGTGCTGACCGGCGAGAGCGGCGAGTTCGACGCGATGGACCGCTTCGGGTTCGTGCTGCCCGCGATCAGCCTGACCGGCCTGCTCGGCATCCCGGCCTACGACGAGCGCTACCTGTCGTGGATGCTCAGTCTCGGCCTGCTGATCGACGACGGCCCGCTGAGCCGTACGCACCAGCGGAAGCTGCTCGGCGGGGTGGCGGAGTACACCGCCTTCTTCGCCCAGCAGGTGGCCGCCAGGCGCGAGGAGGCGGGGCGGGACGACCTGGTGCAGACGCTCGCCGACTGCTACACCGACGGCGGTTTCGCCAACGAGGAGGAACTGCACGGCAACCTGGCCTTCCTGCTCACCGCCGGCCAGGTCAGCACCGCCCACCAGATCGGCAACAGCCTCCTGCACCTGCTGCGCGACCCCGAGGCCTACCGGCGGCTGCGCGAGGATCCGGAGGCGGTGGCCGAGGCCACGCCGGAGCTCATGCGTTACGACGCCTCCATCCAGCTCACCAAGCGCCGCGCGCGCGAGCCGTTCGAGCTGGGCGGGCACGAGCTGCGGGCGGGCGACGAGGTGTTCGTCTGGATCGGCGCGGCCCACCGCGACCCGGCCCAGTTCGCCGACCCGGAGCGGCTCGACCTCGGCCGGTCCGGCGTCAAGCACATCGCCTTCGGGCACGGCATCCACTACTGCCTCGGCGGCCGGCTCGGCCAGCTCGTCCACGACGAGGCGGTCCGCGCCTTCGTCGAGCGGGTCCCCGCGCCCCGGCTGCTCGCCGACCCGGTCGAGCGCTCGGTGATGCCCACCTTCCGCGGGCCGTACAAGCTGCCTGTCGGCTACGGCCGATGACCGACCCCCCACCAGATCCCCACCGAAGGAGGACCGAGCATGTGCGGCATAACCGGATGGGTGGACTTCGACCGTGATCTCACCGGCGAGCGGCGGCTGCTGGGCGAGATGGCCGACACCATGGCCTGCCGGGGCCCCGACGGCGCCGGCGTGTGGCTGGAGACCCACGCGGGTCTCGGCCACCGCAGGCTCGCCGTCATCGACATCGAGGGCGGCGTCCAGCCCATGACGGCCGAGCACGACGGCCGTGTCCAGGCGGTCCTCACCTACTCGGGTGAGGTCTACAACTACCGCGAGCTGCGCGAGGAACTGCGCGCCCGCGGCCACCGCTTCCGTACGGCCAGCGACACCGAAGTGGTGCTGGCCGCCTACCTGGAGTGGGGCGAGGACTGCGCCGAGCACCTGAACGGCATGTTCGCCTTCGCCGTCTGGGACGTGCGCCGCCAGGAGCTGCTGCTGGTCCGCGACCGCCTGGGCGTCAAGCCGCTCTACTACCACCCCACCCCCAACGGCGTCGTCTTCGGCTCCGAGCCCAAGGCGATCATCGCCAACCCGCTGGTCAAGCGGGTGATGGACCTGGACGGCCTGCGGGAGATCCTCACCTTCACCCGCATCCCCGGCAAGACCGTCTACCGCGACATCCTCGAGGTGCTCCCCGGCCAGACGGTCAAGGTCAGCGCGGCCGGCCGTACCGCCCGGCGGTACTGGAAGCTGGAGGCCCGCCCGCACACCGACGACCTCAAGACCACCGTCGACACCGTCCGCGGCCTGCTGGAGGACATCGTCGAGCGGCAGCTCGTCGCCGACGTGCCGCTCTGCGTGCTGCTGTCCGGCGGCCTCGACTCCAGCGTGCTGACCGCCCTGGCGGCCAAGAAGCTGGGCCTGCGCGGGGAGAAGGCGCGTTCCTTCTCGGTCAACTTCGCCGGCCAGGGCGAGGAGTTCACCGCCGACGAGATGCGGGGCTCGCTGGACGCCCCGTTCGTCGCCGAGGTGGCCAGGCACGTCGGCTCCGACCACACCGACATCGACCTCGACGCCGCCCGGCTCGCCTCGCCGGAGGCCCGCGGGGCCGTGCTGCGCTCGCGCGACATCCCGATCGGGCTGAGCGACATGGACGCCTCGCTCTACCTGCTGTTCAAGGCGATCAGCGAGCACTCCACGGTGGCGATCTCCGGGGAGTCGGCCGACGAGCTGTTCGGCGGCTACCTGTGGTTCCACGACCCGAACGTGGTCAACGCGCCGGTGCTGCCGTGGACCGCCTACGGCTCGATGGACCACACCGGCCTGTTCGACCTCGGCCTGCTGCAGAAGCTCGACCTGCAGAGCTACCTGGCCGAGCGCTACCACGAGGCGATCGCCGAGGTGCCGCGCCTGGAGGGGGAGAGCCCCAAGGAAGCGCGGATGCGCGAGATCAGCCACCTGCACCTGACCCGGTTCCTGCAGCTCATGCTGGACCGCAAGGACCGCACCAGCATGGCCTGCGGGCTGGAGGTGCGGGTGCCCTTCTGCGACCACCGGCTCGTCGAGTACGTCTTCAACGCGCCCTGGTCGATGAAGACCCACGACGGGCACGAGAAGAGCCTGCTGCGCGCGGCGACCGCCGACCTGCTCCCGCGCTCGGTGCTGGAACGGCGCAAGAGCCCCTACCCCTCCACCCAGAACCCCGCCTACGACCAGGCCGCCAACCGGGAACTGGCCGGCATCCTGGCCGACCCCGCCGCGCCTGTGCACGGCCTGCTCGCGAAGGACCGGGCCCAGGCCCGGGCCGACAGCGCGGGGCCGGCCGGGCGGATGGAACGCAACCTGCTGGACAACACGCTGCAGATGAACACCTGGATCGCCACCTATGACATCACCGTGGACCTCTGACGGGACGCACGTCCCGAGGGCGCACGCCGCTCTGGCCCGCCCGACCGGCGCCGAACGCGACCAGGTGGTCGAGTACGTCAAGACCGCCTACGCCGAAGGCCGCTGCGACGAGGCCGAACTGGAGCAGGCGCTGGAACAGGCGATCACCGCCCGGACCGGCGCCGAGCTCCTGGCCATCGTCACGGAGCTCTACGGCGACCAGGTGCCGCCGCCCGCGGCGGTCCCGCGCCCGCCCCCGCCCGGCGGCGGCGCGCGGACCGTCGCCGGGCTGGCCCACCTGCTCGCCCCGCTCGGCCTGCCGATCCTCGGCCCGGCCGCCGTGCTGCTGCTCGGCGGGCACGCCTCGCCGCACGTGCGGCGGCACGCGGTCGAGGCGCTCAACTTCCAGCTCACCGTCGTCGGGGCCAGCTTCGCCCTGCCCTTCACCGTGGTCGGCGTGCTGCTCGTCCCGGTGATCTGGGTGGCCGCCTTCGTCCTGTCCATCCTCGCCGGGGTCGCGGCCCTGCGCGGCGAGGAGACCTACCGCTACCCGTACACGCTCCGCCCGATCAAGGAGAGCAGACGTCGTGACCACCACCCCGGCCTCACCGCCGACCCGGGCCACACCCCCGGCCTCACCCCCGGCCCCGCCTCCGACGGAGGCCGGCCTCTGGGACCAGCAGGCGGATGACTGGGCCGAGATCCAGGAGGCGCAGTGCACCCCGCTGTTCGAGGCGGCGCTCGCCGCCCTCGACCTCCGCCCCGGCAGCACCGTCCTGGACGTCGGCTGCGGCTCCGGCCTCGCCCTGGCCCTCGCCGCCGCGCGCGGCGCCGAGGTCAGCGGCCTGGACGCGGCCCCGGAACTGGTCCGCATCGCCCGCCGCCGGGTGCCCGGAGCCGCCGACCTGAGCACGGGGACGCTGGACGGCCTGCCGTACGCCGACCGGAGCTTCGACGTGGTCATGTCCTTCAACGCCCTGCGCTACGCGGCCGACCCGGTGGCGGCGGTCGCCGGATTCGCCCGCAAGACCCGGTACGGCGGAGCCGTCTGCCTGGGCGGCTGGGGCGAGCCGGACCGGTGCGAGACCACCGGCTTCCTCTTCTCCGTCGTCGCCGCCCTGCCACGGCCGCCGCAGGGCAGCCAGGGCGAGGCCGCCAACACCCCCGCGCAGATCCGCTCGGTCATGCGCCGCGCCGGCCTGGAACCGGTGACCACCGGGGAGGTGGCCTGCCCGTTCGTCTACGCGAGCGTCGAGGCCGCCTGGATGGCGCTGAGCTCGACCGGGCTGCTGCGCTTCGCCATCGGGCACCTGGGCGAGCCGGCCGTGCGCGCCCTGTTCGACACCGCCTTCGCCGGCTCGGTGCGGCCGGACGGCACCGTCCGCCAGGAGAACGTCTTCGAGTACTCGATCGCGCGCGTCGGCGCGCCGTCCGGAACGTAAGGGAGCGCCATGCACACCACCCTCATCGTCGCCAAGTTCAAGCCCGGCAGCGAGGCCGAGATCGCCCGCCTGTTCGCCGAGTCCGACGCCACCGAGCTGCCGCACCTGATCGGCGTCACCCGGCGCAAGCTCTTCACCTTCCACGACATCTACATCCACATGGTCGAGGCCGAGCAGCCGGTGGCCGGGCCGCTGACGCGCAACCACGACAACCCGCTCTTCCAGCAGATCAGCAAGGCGCTCGACGAGTACATCACCCCGTTCGAGGGCCGCTGGGGCTCGGTCCAGCAGGCCTCGGCGCGGCAGTTCTACCACTGGGAGCCGGGCGCCGGACCGGCGGCCCGCTGATGAAAGGACCCGACATGACCGTCGCGGAACCGCCGCAGATCAACCAGCGCCCGCTGTTCGGGGTGCTGACCGGCACCTGGTTGTCCCAGGCCGGGTACGTGGTGTGCGAGCTGGGCGTGGCCGACCACCTGTCCGACGAGCCGCGCGACATCGCGGAGGTCGCCGCCGCCGTGGGCGCGCACCCCGACTCGCTCTACCGCGTCATGCGGGCGTTGTCGGCGGTCGGCGTCTTCATGGAGACCGGCCCCCGGCACTTCGCCCTCAACGACGAGGGCCGCATGCTCCGCTCGGACTCGCCCTCCTCCTTCAAGCACTTCATCCTGCTCAACGGGCTGGAGCACATCAAGCTCTTCGCCGAGCTGCTGCCCAGCGTGCGCTCCGGCCGCCCGGCTTCGGAGAAGGTGTACGGCAAGCACCTGTACGACTACATCGGCGAGCACCCGGAGCTGCGCGACCACTTCTTCGCCGCACACGGCAGGACCGCGCCCCGGGTGGCCATGGCCGCCCTGTCGGAGATGGACTTCTCCGGCGCCCGCACCGTGGTCGACCTCGGCGGCGGCGACGGCGCGCTCCTGGAGCACGTGCTCAAGGACAACCCGCACCTGAAGGGCGTGCTGTTCGACCTGCCCGACACCCTGCCCTACGCCCGTGAGCGGCTGGCCGCGCAGGGCCTGATCGACCGGTGCGAACTGGTCGGCGGCAGCTTCTTCGACTCGGTCCCGCCCGACGGGGACGTGTACGTGCTCGCGCACTGCCTGCACAACTGGAACGACGAGAAGTCGGCCGAGCTGCTGGCCACCATCCGCGCCACCATGCCGCCGCACGCCCGGCTGCTCGTCCTCGAACACCTGCTGGAGGGCGAGGGCTTCAGCCTGGCGAAGCTGATCGACCTGCTGATGATGGCGGTCGACGGCCGCGAGCGCAGCGAGGAGGAGGTCCGGGTGCTGCTCGACAAGTCGGGCTTCGAGGTCAGGTCGGTGCGGTCGGTGCTCTTCCCCGGGCTGCCGTCCGACAGCGTGATCGAGGCCGTCCCGGTATGAGCGCCGCCGAGGAGGTCCCCGTCCTGATCGTGGGCGCCGGGCTGGCCGGGCTGTCGGCGGCGGTGTTCCTGTCCGCGCACGGGGTGGCCTGCCAGGTGGTGGAGCGGGCGACGGGGCCCTCGCCGCTGCCGCGCTTCCGCGGGCTCACCGTGCGGTCGATGGAGCTGTTCCGCTCGGTGGGCCTGTCCGGCGCCATCGAGCGGGCCGGCACCCCCGGCGGCGACATCGGCGGGATCGCGCGGGTGCGGAACCTGTCCGCGCCCGGCGCGGTCTGGGAGACGGCCGCCTGGGAGGACGACGCGGCCGGACTCAGCCCTGCCGACGCCTGCGCCTGCGACCAGAACGTCCTGGAACCCATCCTGGCCGAGCACGCCGTCCGGCACGGAGCCGTGCTCCGCTACGGCGTCGAGGTCACCGGGCTCCAGGACGGGGAGCCGGCGGCGCTCGTGCGGCTGCGCGAGCGGGCCTCCGGCGCCGAGTCCGTCGTGCCGGCCCGGTACGTCATCGCCGCCGACGGGGCGGGCAGCACCGTGCGGCGCCTGCTCGGTGTCGCCCGGCACGGCCCCGGCGTGCTCGGCCACCAGGTCAGCGTGGTCTTCGAGGCCGAGCTCGCCGCCGAGCTGGAGGGCCGCCGGTTCGGCGCCTGCTACGTGGAGGACGTGGGCGGCGCGTTGCTGCCCCGCGACGGCGGCCTGTGGCAACTGTCGGTCTCCTACGACCCGGACCGGGGGGAAGGGCCGCAGGACTTCACCGAGGAACGCTGCCTGCGGCTGATCGAGACCGCGCTGGGCCGCCCGGAACCGACGGCGCGGGTGCGCGGCGTCGGCCCCTGGGACGTCGCGGCGGCGGTCGCCGACCGGTTCAGGGCCGGCCGCGTCCTCCTCGCCGGGGACGCCGCGCACGTCATGCCGCCGAGCGGCGGCTTCGGCGGCAACACCGGGATCCAGGACGTGCACAACCTGGCCTGGAAGCTGGCCGCCGTCCTCGACGGCACCGCCGGGACCGATCTGCTGGACAGCTACGACCAGGAGCGGCGCCCGGTCGCGGACCTGACCCTGGTGCAGGCGCTGGCCCGCATGCCCCTCTCCTGGCTCGCCGCGGACGGCGCGGCCCCGCCGCCCCTGCCGCCGCAGCTCCCGCACAACACCGTCTCCCTGGGCTACCTCTACCCGCCGCACCCGGGAGGCGGCGGGACGGAGAACCCGAGGGAGCCGTCGGGGCGGCCGGGGTCGAGGGCGGCGCACCTGCCCGTCGAGACCGCCGGGGGGCGCACGTCCACGCTCGACCTGTTCGGCCCCGGCTGGACCCTGCTCACCTCGGCGCCCGGCTGGTCGGAAGCGGTCGCGAAGGCCGCCGCGGACCGGCCGGGCCTGCGGCTGAGCGAACACCGCGCCGGGCCGGGCGGTGACGTGCAGGACCTGACCGGCCGCTGGGCCACGGCCTTCGGCACCGGCCGCGACGGCGCGACGCTGGTCCGGCCGGACGGCTTCGTCGCCTGGCGGGCCCAGGCGCTTCCCGCCGACCCGGCCGCGGAGCTCTCGGCCGCGCTGGCCGGTGCGCTGATGATCGAGGGTGCGCTCAGAGCGTGGTCAGGAGCAGGGCCAGCGTCACCGCCGAGAACACCACCAGGAACACCGGCATGAGCGCCGGCGGGCGGCGCTTGGGATCGCCGTAGTCGCCGGCCCGCACATGGGTGACGACGGCTCCGATCATCAAGAGCACCAGCCCGCCGGCCGCGGCCACACCGAGCCAGCGGACCGCTATGCCGATCAGCAGCCCCGCGGAGGCGGCCAATTCGAGCGCGCCGATGACCGCGGTCATCTGCCGGCTCACGCCGAGTTCTTTCAGCCCGGCCACGACTTTCGCCTGGCCGAACAATTTCATGGCGCCGGAGCCGAGGAAGGATATGGCCAGGATGACGCTCAGCGTCACGGCGGCAGTCTCCATCGGATAAGCCTCTCTTACTCGGTCCATTATCGGGGAATTACCGGGTAATGGCTCGGTTAATGACGGGCTGGTGACGGGGTGATGGTACGACGTTAGCAGTATAAAGTCAAGTTAGAGGCACTAACGAAAGCACCCCTGGGCGTAATCGCTCCAGGGGTGCGCCGATGTCCGGCCGCCGGTCAGTCCGCGTCGTGGCAGTACACGACCTCGTACGCCATGGGCTCACCCTTGGTGAGCTCGCCGATCGGCCGGAAGTGCGGCTCCACGGCGGGATCGCGGACCATGGCCTCGAAGTCCTCGCGCCGCCGCCACTGGGTGTAGTCCACCACCACGTAACCGTCCACGCTGGCGTGCACATTGGTGGAGACATAGCCGGGACGGTGCTGGATTACCGCTTTGTGAGCGGCGATGATCCGGTCGATTAGCCGCTGCTGGTTACGCGGTTCCGTACGGAAAACATTGATGAAGGTGGCGAAGTCCTGGCCGGTCGAGATCTCAGCCATGGCAGGTTGTGTCCCTTCCTCGAACGGGATTCACGGTCGATGTCAGATTAACTTGACCGGGGCTATGAAAGATAGGCCTATTCATTTACGCTGACCGCAGACCAATCCACAGAGAGGCAGAGGCGGATATTCGTGAATACTCGCGTTGAAACTCCGGACCCGCTGCTCGTGACGAGACTGCGCGAACTCGGCATGAGCCTGGGATTCGCCGGCGCGCTGCGCGCGGGCGTACGGCTCGGCCTGCCCGACGCCCTGGGCGACGAGCCCGCGCACGCGAGCGCCCTCGCCGCCGCGGTCGGCGCCGACGCCGAGACGCTCGACCGCCTGCTGCGCGCGCTGACCAGTCACGGCGTCTTCGAGGAGGTCGGCGAGAGCCGCTACGCGCACACGGACCTGTCCCGGCTGCTGCGCGAGGACGCCCCGGTCGGCGTGCGGTACATGGTGCTGTGGGCGAGCGCGCCCTGGACCTGGGAGGCCTGGCCCCGCCTGGAGGAGGCGGTCCGCACCGGCAAGGCGGTCTTCCCCGACATCTACGGCAAGGAGTTCTTCGCCTACCTCAAGGAGGAGGACGCGTCCCAGGCCGAGGTGTTCAACCGGGCGATGACCCAGTCGAGCGCCATCACCTCCGCGGCCGTGGCCGACACCCTCGACCTCACCGGGGTCGCCACCGTCGCCGACATCGGCGGCGGCCAGGGCCACCTGCTGCGCACCCTACTGGAGCGCCACCCGCGGGCCCGCGGCGTGCTGTTCGACCTGGAAGCCGTCGTCGCCGGCGCCGACGCCGCGCTGCTGCCCGGCGGCGGCCTGGCCGAGCGTGCCACGGTCGTCGGCGGGGACTGCCGCCGCGAGATGCCCGTCGAGGCCGATCTGTACATCTTCAAGAACGTCCTGGAGTGGGACGACGAGAGCACCCTCAACGCCCTGCGCCGCGTCGCCGAGGCGGCCCCCACGGGCGCCCGCGTGGCCCTGGTGCAGAACCTCGTCGAGGACAGCTCCGAGCTGAAGGTCACCACCACCATGGACCTGTTCCTGCTGCTCAACGTCGGCGGACGCAAGCACACCCGGCGCAGCCTGAGCGAGCTGATGGAGCGCGCCGGCATCCAGTACGACTCCGTCCGCCCGGTCCCCGGCACCAGCCTGCACGTCGTCGAGGGCACCGTGCTGGAGCCGGCGTGAGCGCGGCGGACAGCAGGCTGCGGGTGATGCTCCACCTGCGCGCCGACGGGGAAGGGGAGCTGGTGGCCGCCTACGACGGCATCCGCCACGACGTGGCCGCGGCCGACGGGCACCTCAGCGACCAGCTGCTGCAGTCGCTCGACGACCCCGGCCAGTGGGTGATCACCAGCGAGTGGGAGAGCGCCGAGCACTACGCCCGCTGGGCGCGCGGCCACCAGGTGGACCGGCTCGCCGCCCCCATCGTGGCGGTGAGCGACGACCGCAGGCACGAGCGCTACGCCATCCGCAGGCACACTTCGCTCGACGCCGGGGAGCGGGCATGAGCGCGCCGGAGATCCGCGTCGTCGACCTCGCCGAGGTGCCGGGCAACACCAAGCGCGGGGGCGACCTGCGCGTGCTCCTGAGCCCGAAGACCGTCGGATCCACCTCCGGCTACATGGGCGTGGCGGTGCTGCGGCCGGGCGAACGCGTCAACGAGCACTACCACCCCTACTCCGAGGAGTACCTGTACGTCACCACCGGCTCGGTCACCGTCGACCTGGACGGCAAGCCGTACGAGCTGAGGGCGGGACAGGCCGTCCTGGTCCCCGTCGACGTACGGCACCGCGTCCGCAACACCGGCGCCGAGCAGGCGCACATCGCCTTCTTCCTCACCCCCCTGGCCCCCCGCCCCGAGCTCGGCCACGTGGACACCGAGGAGGGCCCGGGTGACTAGACGGACGGTGGTCACCGGTGTCGGGGTGCTCGCGCCCGGCGGCGTCGGCAGCAAGGCCTTCTTCGGCCTGCTCGCCGAAGGCCGGACCGCCACCAGGGCCATCACCCTGTTCGACGCCACCGGCTTCCGCTCCAGGATCGCCGCCGAGTGCGACTTCGACCCCGCCTCCAACGGGCTCGACCCGCAGGAGGCGGCGCGCATGGACCGCTACGTCCAGTTCGCGGCGGTCTCGGCCCGCGAGGCGCTGGCGCACGCCGGCCTGGACGGCGACTGGGCCGACCCGTGGCGGGTGGGCGTCTCGCTCGGCACCGCCGTGGGCGGGACGACGCTGCTGGAGAACGACTACATCGTGGCCTCCAACCGGGGCCGGGCCTGGCTGGTCGACCACCGCTACACCTCGCCCTTCCTGCACTCGGCCTTCTCGCCCGGCCCGCTCGCCGGGGAGATCGCCGAGCTGACCGGCGCCCAGGGGATCGTGCAGACCGTCTCCACCGGCTGCACCTCCGGCCTCGACGCGGTCGGCTACGCCCACCAGGCGATCAAGGAGGGCCGGGCGGACGTGATGATCGCCGGGGCGGCCGACTCGCCCATCTCGCCGATCACGGTGGCCTGCTTCGACGCCATCCGCGCCACCTCCGCGCGCAACGACGAGCCGCACCGCGCCTCCCGGCCCTTCGACCTCGACCGCGACGGCTTCGTGCTCGGCGAGGGCGCCGCCGTCCTGGTGCTGGAGGAGCGCGAGCACGCCATGCGCCGCGGCGCGGAGATCCTCTGCGAGGTGGGCGGCTACGCCACGCACGGCAACGCCCACCACATGACCGGCCTGACCCGCGAGGGCGTGGAGATGGCCGAGTCGATCACCTGCGCGCTGGCGGAGGCCCGGCTCGACCCGGAGGAGGTCGACTACGTCAACGCGCACGGCTCGGGCACCAAGCAGAACGACCGGCACGAGACCGCCGCCTTCAAGCGGGCGCTCGGCGAGCACGCCCGGCGGGTGCCGGTGAGCTCGATCAAGTCGATGGTGGGGCACTCGCTCGGCGCGATCGGCTCCATCGAGCTGGCCGCCTGCGTGCTGGCGATGGGGGAGGGCGTGGTGCCGCCCACCGCCAACCTGGAGACGCCCGACCCGGAGTGCGACCTGGACTACGTGCCGATCACCGCCCGCGAGCGGCGGCTCGACGCCGTGCTGTCGGTGGGCAGCGGGTTCGGCGGCTTCCAGTCGGCCGTGGTCCTCGACCGCGGAGGCAGCCGATGACCGGGACCACGACGACGACCGGGACCGCCATGACCGGGACCGCCACGACCGGGATCACGGCGGCCAGGACGGCGGTGATCACCGGTTTGGGCGTGCTGGCCCCGACCGGCCTCGGCGCCGAGGCCTACTGGGCGGCCACCAGCGCCGGACAGTGCGCGATCGGGCCGATCACCCACTACGACGCCGGCGCCTACCCGCTCACCGTGGGCGGGCAGTTGCCGGGCTTCGACGTCGGCGCGCACGTCGAGCGGCGCTGGGTGGTGCAGACCGACCGGTTCACCCACATCGCGCTGGCCGCCGCCCAGCTCGCCCTCGACGACGCCGCCCTCGACCCCGCGCGGCTCCCGCCGTACGGGATGGGGGTGGTCACGGCGAGCTGCGCAGGCGGCGTCGACTTCGGCCAGCGCGAGATCCAGGGCCTGTGGACCGAAGGGCCCGGCGCGGTCGGCCCCTACCAGTCCATCGCCTGGTTCTACGCCGCGAGCACCGGCCAGATCTCCATCCGGCACGGACTCAAGGGCCCGTGCGGCGTGCTGGTCACCGACGAGGCGGGCGGGCTCGACGCGCTCGCCCACGCCGCGCGCGAGATCGGCCGCGGGCGCGCCGCGATGCTCGCCGGCGGCGCCGAGGCGCCGTACGCGCCGTTCTCCCTCGCCTGCCAGTACGGTCACGGCCTGCTCAGCGGACAGCGGGACCCCAGCCGCGCCTACCTGCCGTTCAGCGCCTCGGCCGGCGGCTTCGTCCCGGCCGAGGGCGGCGCGATGCTGGTGGTGGAGGAGGCGTCGGCGGCGCGCGAGCGAGGCGCCACGCCCCGCGCCGTGATCGCCGGGCACGCCTCGACGTTCACCGGCGCCTTCCGGCCCGGACCCTCGGCCGAGGGCCTGGCCCGCGCCGCGGCGCTCGCGCTGGCCGAGGCGGGCCGGTCCGCGGCCGACGTGGACGTGGTCTTCGCCGACGCGCTCGGCACGCCGGAGGCCGACCGCGCCGAGGCCGAGGCGCTGCGCATCCTGTTCGGGCCCCGGGCGGCCGCCGTGCCGGTGGCCGCGCCGAAGGCCGGCACCGGCCGCGCCTACGCCGGATCGGCCGCGCTCGACACCGCCTGCGCCGTGCTCAGCATGGAGCAGGGCCTGATCCCGCCCGTGCCCAACCTGACCGACCCCGCCCACGACCTCGATCTCGTGCGCGGCACCGCGCGGCGGGCCGACCTGAAGACCGTGCTGATCCTGGCCCGCGGCCTGTACGGCGGGAACTCCGCCCTGGTCCTGACCCGCCCATGAACCCCGTCCCTTGAACCCACCCCCATGAACCCGCCACTGAACCCGCATCGCAGGAGGAGCCCATGACCGAGCTCACGCTGACCTACGAGGAACTCGCCGAGATCATGAGCAAGAGCGCGGGCGTCACGGTGCCGGCCGAGACCCTCGAATCGCCCACGGTGCGCTTCGAGGACCTGGAGGTCGACTCGCTCGGCCTGCTGAGCATCGTGGCCGAGCTCGAACGCCGCTACCGGCTCACCCTCGGCGCCGAGGCCGAGTCGAGCCAGACGCCCGGCGAGCTGCTGGCCGCGGTGAACGACCGCACGGCGAAGGCGGTCTGACCATGCCCGCGCACACCGAGAACGAGATCGTGATCGCCGCGCCGCTCGGCTTCACCTGGGACGTCACCAACGACGTGGCCGGCTGGCCGGACCTGTTCAGCGAGTACGCCGCGGCCGACATCCTCGAACGCGACGGCGACCGGGTGCTCTTCCGGCTCACCAAGCACCCCGACGAGCAGGGCCGGGTGTGGTCGTGGGTGTCGGAGCGCGTCGCCGACCCGGCCACCCGTACGGTCACCGCCCGCCGGGTCGAGCCGGGCAACTTCGCCTACATGAACATCCGCTGGACCTACGAGGAGGTCGCCAGCGGCACCCGCATGGTGTGGATCCAGGACTTCGCGATGAAGCCCGACGCGCCCGTCGACGACGCCTGGATGGAGAGCAGCATCAACGACAACAGCAAGATCCAGATGGCCCTGATCAAGGAACGCGTCGAGGCGCGCCACCGCGATGCGGCCGGCCGCGGGGTGTGACCGGCACCGAGACAGAAGGGGGCGGACGTTGTCCGACCAGAAACTGAAGGCGGTCGTCCGGCGGACGATCGCGAAGCAGACGTTCTGCACCATCGCCACCTCCTCCGCGGCCAACCGGCCGCACGTCGCGGGCATGCTGTACGCGCACGCGGGCGGCAAGCTGTACATGGCGACGCTGGAGTCCACCGTCAAGGCGCGCAACATCCGGGAGAACGGCCACGTCGCGATCTGCGTGCCGAGCCGGCGCATCCCGTTCGGCCCGCCGTACACCCTGCAGTTCCAGGGCACGGCCGAGCTGCTCCCGGCCAAGGACCCGCACATCCAGGACCTGCTGGCGGCCGGCTCGCTGAAGGCGATCACCTCGCTCGGCGAGGCCGACATGCCGGGCATCTGCTTCATCGTCGTCACGCCCGGCCGCCGCGTGGCCACCTACGGGCTGGGCGTCTCGCTCATGACCTGGATCCGCTCGCCGCTCGAGGCCGCCAGCTCCGTCGAGCTGACCTGAACCGGCGCGGTCGGCCCGCCCCCGCGACCCTCACGGGAAGGGATGCGGGTGCGGGTTGACGCGCGCGGGCGACACCGCCCGGTACAGCCGGGGCAGGCCCGCCGTCCGCCGCCGGTCGTGCCCGAAGGTCATCGGCAGCAGGCCGGGGATCAGGACCTTCACGCAGGCGAAGCCGCCCGCCCGGTGCTCGGCCGAGGTCTGGTCCACCACCAGCACGTCCAGGCCGCTGTCCAGGTAGCGCGCCAGCAGCCCGGCCAGGTCGTCGCGCAGGTCGGCGTGCCGGAAGGCGGCCGGCACGCCGGACAGCTCCCGCGAACGCCGCGTCGCGGTCAGGAAGCGCAGCCGCTCGAAGGCCGCCGGGTGGGCGTACAGCAGCGAGTGGTCGGGCATCCCCGTGACGAGTCCGGGGTCGGTTACCATCGCCGCCGCCCGCCCGCGCTGCTCCGGATAGCGGCGGAGCAGATCGCTGAGCGCCGGACCCAGCTCCCGCAACGCGTTCTCGGCCGCGCGCTCCAGGCTGAGCTGCGAGCCGGCCGCGCACACCGCCTTGGGCCGCCGGTCGCGCCCGTCCGGGTTGACCGCCAGCGCCCACACCGACGGCACGCCGTGCTCGGCCGTGATGTCGAACGCCGACACCCGGTAGCCCGTCTCCGCCTCCAGCGCCTCGGCCAGCAGCGGCACGGTCCCGTCCGCCGCCGAGGCGAGCCTGATCCGGGGCGGGCGCAGCCTGGCGTACCACGTCATCAGGAAGGCGTCGCGTTCGGCGACCTCCAGGACGCCGTGCAGGATCGCCTCCTCCAGGCAGCCGCCGAGCGCGCAGCCGTTGGAGATCTCGTAGGCGAACGGCGGCCGGTCCGGGTCGGCGTGCCGCAGCCCGTAGTAGGCGAACGCCTCCGGGACGAGCACCGGCCCGCCCCGCGCGAAGGAGTGCGCCCACACCCAGCGGCAGCCCGCCCGCTCGTCGAAGCGCCGAAAGGGGAAGCCCGGACTGTAGGACTCCTCCGGGTGCAGGCCGAACCGGCGCGGATCCACCGCGTGCTCGCGCAGCTCGGCGAAGGAGCCGGTCACCACCGTGCGCTTGCCGCCCGGCTCCGTCCCGCCGTAGCGCTCCAGCGCTTCGAGGACCGCGGTGACGCCGCTGCTGTGGTAGTCGCGGGTGCGGCCGAAGCCCGACTCCACCCGCGCCCCGCGCAGGCCCATCGTCGCCGCCGACACCGCCAGCCCGTGATCGTCGCCGCGGTGCAGCCGCCGTACCACGCCGCACTCCTCGTCGAGGTAGACGCGTTTCAGGTCGGCCAGCCGTACCTGCCTGACCCGGTGGGCGGCGGGCGCCGGCTTGGGCCTGGCGAGCAGGTCGAGGCGGGCCCGCCGGGCGCTGTCGGCCGGCAGCCGCCCGCACTCCTCGCACGAGGGCACCGGCAGGAACGGCCGGCGGACCACCTCCAGCCCGGCCAGGTCGACCACGAGCAGCGCGCCCGCGGTCCTGGGCGAGCGGCCCGACCGGGTCCGGTGCACCTCGTCGGCCACCAGCGCGGCGATCACCCCCGCGGCCAGCGGGGTCAGCCACTCCGACGGCCGCTCGGCCAGGGTGAGGCCGTGGCGCTCCATGACCGCCCGGTGCCCGGCGGCCTCCTCCCTGGCCCGCAGCCGCCGTTCCTCGGCGCAGCTCACGCAGCCGGGCACGCCGGGGCGGGTCAGCGGCCCGACCACGACCCGTCCCAGCTCGGCCCGGACCGGCAGCCAGGGCACCTCCCGGGCCGTGCACGTCTTGTTCACCCGCGCGTACGGCCTGCCGTCCCAGCCGTCGGCACAGACGATCACCAGCGGGACGTCCTCCGGCGCCGACGCCAGGCCGTCCGGCCCCGCCCGCAGCGCTCGCACGGCCCGCGCGACCGCGTCGGCCAGCATCCCCCGACCGACCAGCACCGGCTCACCCATCGGCGAGCACCACCCGCACGAGGTACGGCATGAGCGAGAAGACCTCCGGATCGTGGTCGAGCGGCACCGCGACCACCCGCCGCCCGCCCCGTTCGAGCGCGGCGCACGCCTGGGCGAGCGTGATCGCCACCGGTTCGGCCGGCCGGGCACACCGGCCACCGGGCACATCGGGCACGGGCGGCGGGGCGTAATCGGCCTGCCCGTTCTGCCGCGCCTGGTAGTGCAGCAGCGCCTGTTCCAGCGCCGCGGTCACCGCCTCGCCCGACGACAGCGCCGACGCGCACCCCACCGGCTCGCCCTCCAGACGGCACAACACGGCAGGCACGCCCAGCGACCCGGTGACGTCGTAGAGCTCGACGCGCGCCCGGATCGCGGCCAGCATCGCCAGGTACCGCCCGCCGGCCGGGTCGAGCGGCTGCCCCGCGCACGGCACCCTGGGGAAGGGGTCCTCGGCGGCGGCGAGCTCCTCGACGGTGAGCCGGTGACACAGCGCGATCACGCCCGCCGTCACCGCCTCCGCCCAGGAGTAGGCCGCCGCCGCGCCCGGCCGCGGCTCGCCGGGGAAGGCGTCGGCCGCGGGAACCCGGCAGGGCTCGCCGCTGCCCACCCGGACGCCCCACGCCCAGGCCCGCACGTCTCCCCGCCGCAGCGCGCCCAGCACCGCGGTGAGATCGTCGCCCGGCCCGGCGAGCGCCCGGCCGTCCTCGGCGACGAGGCGTCGCGGATCGGCCATGAGCGAGGCGTAGGCCGCCAGCGCTCTGAGCACCGCCCGGTAGCGGGCGAGCGCGAAGCCGAGCCCGGCCCCGGTCACGGTGATCGCTTCGGCCGTGCCCACCGGGTCGAAGACCCGCACCCGCGAGACGTGCAGCGGGACCTGCGCGAAGTCGTGCTCGTCCGGCTCGCTCACCACCCCGGCCGGGTCGCGGGCGCACGAGGCGGCCCGGGTGGAGAACTCCTCCTCGCTCAGCGGCGCTCCCCGCTCCAGCTCGGCGACGGTACGCAGCAGCCCCGCGGCCGTCGGGGGAGCGGCCGGGAGGGTGAACGGGTGCGGCAGGAACGGGCACCGGCGGCCGGCCAGGGTGGTCAGGTCGATCTCCACCATCGTGCTCTCGCCCGCCTCGACGAGCCCGGTCGCGGTGCGGAAGAGGCTCTGCGCCAGCCGTCCCGCCACCACCGCGGCCTCCGCTCCCCGCACGCGCACCGGCAGCCGGTCGGCCGGCCGTACCTCTGGGCGGGCGCTCAGCCGGAGCCAGCCCGACGACCAGGTCCGGCCCCGCTCGGGGACGGCGCCGACCGGCCCCAGCCACGCGCTGCGGCCCACCACCACGACCTGCGTCAGCGGTATCCCGCGCTCCGCGCACAGCCGGTCGACCAGCTCCGCCCGTTCCACGTCGGGCTCGTCGGCCACGTGCACGACCGGCCCGTCCGGCCCGCTGAGCAGGGCGTCGGCGCCGACGAGCTCGATGTCCCGCAGCCCGGTGAGCCGCGTGGCCCGGACGCAGGCGCCGAGCAGGCCGCCCGGCTCCGGCCCGCGCCCCGGCGCCAGGAAGCGGAGCCGGGTGGCCCGGTACCGCTGGAAGGCCTCGGCCGGGTCGGGGCGGAAGTGGCTGAGGAAGGTGACCTGGCCGCCCGCGTCCGGCGGCGCCTCGAGGGGCAGCTCCCGCACCAGGCCTTGCTCGACCAGCAGCGCGATGAGCTTGCGGACGAGCTCACGGCGGCGGGCGGGCAGGTGCTCGGTGAGGTCGGCCAGGGTGTGCGTGCCGTCCAGGTAGGGCGCGAGCAGGTCGAGCAGTCGGGCGACCGTAGGGCCCTTGAGCGACACCGACCCCGAGTGGGTGAGCACGTAGACCCCGTCCGGGCAGGCGGCGTAGTAGGTGTCCCGGCGCAGCGACAGGCCCATCAGCGGCCGGCCCCAGGCAGGCTGCCCAGCACGAGCTCGCCCACGCTGCCCTCCACGGTGGGGTCGAGGCCCGTTGCCGCCGCGAAGGCCGCGCCCTCGCCCGCGCCGAGGACGCAGCTCCCGAGCCCCATGGCGGTCGCGGCCAGGTGCAGGGTCTGCAGCAGCACGCCGGCGTGCTTCAGGATCAGCGAGTACGGGATGTCCTGGTAGCGGGCCATCAACCGGTCGAACCGGGCGGCCAGGACGAGCAGCACCTGAGGCGGGCCCGCCGAGCCGGTGGCGCGGGCGGCCTGATGCAGCAGCCGGACGAACTCAGGCCCCGGACCGCCGACGTGGTCGAGGCGGTGGTCGTGCGGGTCGTAGCGGTAGAGGCCGGGCTCCAGCCCGGCGGCGAGCCGGATCACCGGGTAGACCTCCAGCTCGTAGACGGCCCCGCCGGAGGGGTAGGGACGGCTGGTGTGCCGGGCGCCGCCCGGCCCGGTGGCCTGCCGTACCCGGGCGCATCGATGCAGCAATTCGCCCAGTTGCCCGGCGGTGACCGGGGCGGAGTCGTCATGGGCCCTGATCGAGCGCCTGGCCTCCATCACCTGGGCCAGCGGCGGGTCGTGCCGCCGCAGCCGGTCGAGGTCGGGCCGGGCCAGCCGCACACCCGCCCGCCAGGGCAGGGCGGCCTCCTGAGGCGTGGGGGTGGTGAGGTCGCGGCGGTAGCCGAGGTCGGGGACCGTCGACCGGGTCCGATGGTGGAACCAGAGCTCGTGCGGCTGCCACAGGCGCGCCCGAGGCTCCGGGTCGCCCGCCGGTACGGCGAGGCCGGCCCGGCGCAGGTCGTGCAGGACGCGGCGGCCCACTTCCCCGTGCGGGCCGCTGCTCGCGGCGTGGGCGAGCGCGCCGCAGAAGGAGGCGACTTCAGCGTCGTGCACCTCGACCCGCGCCCAGGCCATGGGCGACTCGATCACCAGGCCCTCGGCCCGCCGCATGAGCGCGAAGCGCGAGAGCACGAGCTCCGCGCCGTCGAAGCCAGGCGGCGCCGCCGGGGGAGCGAGCTCGGGCCGGACGGTGTACAACGCCCGGCCCTCGGACCAGGTGGTGACCGTCAGCCACCCCCGATCGCCGAGCAGCCCGACGAACCCCGCCACGTCGTGCTGCGGAGCCTCCGCCGCCAGATCGGCCGGCTCGGCCGGCCCGGCGGCCAGCCGGCGCAGCACGGCGAGCTTCCACACCGCCCCCTCCGTGAACGACTCGCTGCGCCGCCAGGTGACCAGGTGCAGCACCCCGTCCGCCGAGATCGCGCCGTACGCGCCCGGCCGCAGCCCGACCCGGTCGACGCAGCCGGTGCTCTCCCTTGTCGCACGCATGTGCTCACCTCTCCTGGAGCGGGGCGAAGCTGTCCTCGACGGTCCCGGCGGCCAGATGGCACAGCAGGAACCGCTCCGCGGGCGCGATCCCGAGCCGGGTGAGGTGCAGGTAGGTGGTGTTCAGGGCCAGCCTGCTCAGCGCGAAGCCGGGCGAGGCGCGCCGGGCCGCCCAGTCCGGATCGGCGAACAGGGCCCGGTGGAACGGGCTCGCCCGGCCCAGCCGCTCCTCGGCGGCGGCCTCGCCGTACGGCATGACGAAGGTGCCCGCCGCGAGCAGCGCGCGGGCGCGCGCCCGGTGGCGGCCCAGAGCCGCCACCCAATCCGGGACGTACGGCACGCGGCCCGGCTCGGTGACCACCGCGTGCAGGCGGGCGGCTAGGGCGTCGGCGTGGCGGCGGCGGTGCGCCTCCCAGGCCGCCCGCCGCTCAGGGCCGCGAGGGTCGAGGCTGAGGAAGCCCTCGGCGTGCGAGCGCAGCGAGACGAAGCCGCGGCCGATGCCGTCCTCGGTGAGCGTGTGCGCGGTCGCGACCACCAGGTCGAAGGCGGCGGCCAGCAGGGCGCCCGCGCCGGCGCAGCCCTCGGTCAGGTCGAAGGCGAGGTCGGTGGTGTCGGCGTAGAAGCCGGCCAGCAGCCCGGCCATCTCGGGCGTGCCCAGGACGTGCACCCGGTCGTCGTAGGGGGCGACATGGAAGGAGTTGTCCGGGCACCACGGCTCCAGCGGCCCGCGCTCGTCCTCCAGCGCGGCCAGCCGCCGATGCTCGGGCAGGACGGCCGCCGGGTCGAGGCGGCGAGTCGAGGGGCGGGCGCGCAGGTAGCCGCCGATCAGCTCGTCCACGGCGGGCAGGACTACCTCGGCGAAGCGGTCCGGGGTGGTCCGCAGGTTGAGCCGTAGCTGCGGCCCCTGGCGCCAGTGCCGCAGATGATGCGCGCCGGTGACCCGGCCGGCCAGCCGGCGGAACAGGGGCCGGACGGCGTCGAGCACCAGGCCGCGGTCGTCGCCGTGGTAGTGCACGTGGACGCTGTGCCAGCCGGTGCCGGTCATATCCGCTCCAGCGAGGTCAGCGCGGTCATGCCTGCTCCAGCCGGGCCAGCGCGCCGGCCGCCAGCCGCCTCAGCCGCGACTCCAGCGGGGGAGCCAGGCCCAGCCGGTTGCACACCAGGTGGGCGCAGAGGTCGAGCACGTCACCGGGCCGGGGCCGCCCGGCCCCGCCGCCGTCGAGCGCGCGGGCCAGGGCGGAGACCGACCGGGCCCAGGCGACCAGCGGCCAGCGCGCGGGCAGGTCGGCCGCACGCCCGGCCAGCAGCCGCATCTGCCCGGCCAGCTCCACCACCTTGGCGGGCACCTCCTCGCCCTCGGGCGGGACCGCCGGGGGACGGCCGCCGCAGAACCGGGTGAGCAGGAGCATGGCCAGCCCCGCTCCCGCCAGCCGGTCCGCCGACAGCCCGCGGGTCAGCAGGGCCAGGGCGAGCCGGCTGGACTCGTCGAAGTGCCGCTCGACCGCCTCGATGTCGGCCCCGTACCCGTACCGGCGGTGCTCGCGGCGGTAGGCCATGAACCGGACCGTGTTCACCGGAAACGGCCGCGGCTCGTAGTCGCGCACGCCCTCGCGGGCGGCTAGAGCCCGCGCCTGCGCCGCGTACTCCTCAGGGGACGGGCCGCCGGCCGCGGGATGGCGCGCGAAGTGGTCCGCGAACCGCTCCTCCACCAGCCGCCGTACGGCAGGCCGGTCGGCCGGGTTGTCCGGCAGGATCCGCAACCGCAGGTGGTTGCCGCCGTCCCAGTACCGCAGGAAGAAGCAGCGCCTCAGCAGGCCCTTGCCGGTCAGCTCGCCGACCAGCGGCGCGACCACCCGTACGAGCAGCTCGTCGAGGTCGGCGGGATGGAACGCGTGGGCGCTCACCCAGGCCGATTCATGCACGTCCGCCCTCCCCGATCTCCAGCAGGAACTCGGTGACGGCGCCTTCTGCCGTCGCCGGATCGGGCAGCGCCTCCTCGAACACCACCACCGCCCCCGCCTCCCGCACCGCCCGGTCGAGCACCAGCACCAGCAGCCAGTTCGCGAAGTCGACGTACAGCGGCTTGCGAGACTTGTCGGAGATCGCCCCGAGCCGCCCCCGCCCGGTCACCGGCGCACGGACGAAACACCGCTCCGGCAACCCGATCTCCCTGACCCAGCCGAGCACCCGCAGGTAGTAGCCCGCATCCTGCTCACCCTTGCGCTGGACGGGCACCAGCCCTGTAGGCACCGCCCACCGCGCCCGCTGCACCACCACCCGCCCCACCTCCACCCGAGGCGAGACCGCGACCCCCGCCCTTGGAGCGGGCGCCGGGAAAGGCGGCAGACTCGGATAAAGGAAGTAGCTCCCCCCGAACCCCAACGTCAGCAACCGCGCCGCCGGAGGGAGCAGGATGTCGGCCATCATCCCCAGATGCATCGGCCGCACCCGCTGATTCAGCCGCCGCGACCACAGTTGGGCGAGCCCCGTGCCCGGCTCAGGCACCACCTCAAGCTCCCCCAGCGGAATCCGCTGCTCCTCAGCCCGCCCACTCGCGGCGAAGGGATAGTCGATCTCGTAGCCCGCGCTGGGCACCCGCCGATTCAACGCCGACCCGAACCCACCCCCCACCTCGGCCACCGGCAGCGGCACAGGCCAGCCCGGATCCCTGGAGACCGCCCCACCCGCCCGCTCCACCAGCTGAACCACCCTGCTACGCCCCCTGCCGTACCCGGCATGCGCCGCATTCACCACCAACAGGACGGGCCCGGGCCCGGGAATCGGCTGCACGTAGCACGCCAGCGACCCGGGCCCAGCCACCCACGCGGGCCGGCTCCCCAGCAACTCCCGCAGGGCGTCCGACCGGCTGGCCAGCGTGTCCCGCAGGTCGCTGGGCCGACCGGGCAGCGACACCCGCGGGAGGGCGGGCCCGCTGGCGGGTGACTCCTTCAGCGTGCCGGGCCAGGACTCGGTGACCGCTTGCCGGGCCGCGTCCCTGATCCGGCCGAGCTCCCGCAGGCGCGGCAGTCCGTGGTCGGCGACCAGCTCGCCAGGCGGCGCCGTCAGCACCGCGGACAGCAGCCGCCCGTGCCGGCTCTCCGGACGGGCCAGCGCCTCGTGCACGGCCCGGTGCACCACCAGGAACGGCACCCGATAATCCGGCCCGAACCGCTCCGCGCAGAACGCCCCGAGCACCACCCGCAGCGGCAACGTGGGGTCGAACGCACCCAGCCACCGGCGGACCGTATCGAGATCGTCGAGCGCGTCCGCCCACCGAGGCAACGCGCAACTCGCGGCGGACCCGGTGAAGACCGCACTCTCCCGCCCCACCGGCCCCGCACTGGGCTCCCCCGGCCCCAGGTCGCGCCCTGCACCGCCTCTGGTCAGGCCGAGCTCGTCGGCGGCCTGCTGGAGGGCTCGCTGCCGGGCACGCTCCCCGGCGAGGTCACTGATCGGTACCGGCCTGTCCAGCGCCTCACACAGCCGCCGCACCGGCTCGGCCACCTCCGGCAGCTCGCCGTACAGAGCTGTCAGGGGCACGAAGGGGTCGGGGGCGTGCTCGACGATCGGAGCCTGCCGTTCCAGCAAGCCGACGTCGAGGAGACCGTCGAGGAACCGCCCGACCACCTCCGCCTCGTCCGCCCGGCGGGCCAGCCGATCACGCAGACCGTCCCGGGTGAGGGGCTCGCCCGCGCCGGCCACCTGCAGGCAGTGCAGCAGCGCCGGGGTGGCCGGGAGGGACAGGATCGGCTCGTCGGGCTGGGGCCCCAGGAAGCTGATCACCCCATCGTGCAGGGTGACGCTGGGATTGGCCCGGACAGGTAGCCGGGAGCGCAACCGGGGGTCGTCGCGTAGCCGCTGTGCAAGCCGCCGCAGCGGCAGGCCGTCGAGTTCCACCACGCCCGCGACCGGTGCGCTGAGGTCCAGCGACACCGCCGGCCCGTCGGAGGTCCAGTCGGCGGTGCCGGTGATGGTGAAGGTGCTGTACGGGCTGGTCTTGGCCGCCGCCCGGCTGACGTACTTGGCCAGCCGGACCAGTGACGCCCGCCGTAGTCGCCGATCACCGTCGGCGAGCCACTTGTCCAGCTCAGCCGACAACGTGGGGCTGGCCTGGGCCAGGGCCCGCCGTAGATGCGGGTGTGCGGCTGCCCCCCGTAGCGCGGCCAGCTTGCCGGTGCTCTCCTTCTCCAGGACTTCGGGCAGGTCCGCTACTCGTCGCCGCCAGTCGCCCAGCCGCTCCACCCAGCAGGCCACCCGGGCGGCGAGCTCGTCGGGCAGGGCGCTTGCCACCTGCGGGCTCCACTCGCCGTTTCCCGGCAGGCGCCCCTGATGCAGCGCCCGCCGCAGCCCGACCACATACGGCCGAACCGCGTTCGTCAGACCCGAGCCGCCGCCGTTCGCCAGCCCCGCGTCTGTCAGGCTCACGGCCACGACACCCCCACCCACGCCTGCGTTCACCACACTCCCGACCTCCTCCACGCAGGTGGCATCCCCGGCTTCCTGGGGGGAGGCGGGCCCAGCAGGTGCTGTCGCGGCGGCGGAGACCCAGACGGGGCCGGAGGTGGGCGCGTGGGTGGTCTCGGCCACAGGGGTGGGTGCGGGGGTGGGACGCGGGGGAGGGCCGATGATGGGGTGGAGGGCTTCGGCCAGTTCGACCCCTTCGGTCCGGAGTTCGGACTCCAGGTCCACCAACGCCCCGGCCTCGGCGAAGAGCGTGTCGAACCGCAAAGACCCCAGCACGTGAGCAGGCAGCCCCGCCACGCGCACCACCAGCGGCTCGTGCACCTCCGCCCCACAGCCGGGGGCGCGTGTGGGCTCCACCGGTTCCCCCTTCGTCGCCGGGACGGTGCCGCCCGCCGGGGCGGGCGGCACGGTCGGTGCTGGTCAGGCCACGCAGGAGCAGCAGCCGATGCTGCACGGCCCTGAGGCGGCGTTCTCCGGCATGCCGTGGCCGGCGGTGAGGGACTCGACCGTGAGGCCGGTGTCGGCCAGGTCGAAGACATCGAGTGGGAGGGCGGACAGGTCGTAGTCAAGCTTCTTGGAGACGCTCATTGTTGGCTTTCCCTTCGCATTGACGGGCTGGGACCTGCGCGCACCCGGCGTTTTCCCATTTGCGCCGTGCGTGCTTAACCGAAAACGCCACCGTGCGTGAGTAGGTCTAACGTTAGCATCGCCATCAAGCATCTGGAAGTGGGTGTAGCGAGCAAGCTTCCGCACGTAGACGCCTCAATCCCAGGCGACGCACAAGTGAACACGGAACGAATTCTTCTCGCTACGGACAGCGCCGAAGAATGGTCCGTCGAACGAAGCTTGGCATTCTCGCCGTACATCATCCCAGGTAGCGGCGTTTTCGCTGGAGAGGCGCTGGAGTCCCGGTGTATGTCACGAATATCAGACGTGCAATTCGCCGCTTCGGAAATTAGTGTTCCCGGATGTGGGCCCGGAAAGCTGGAATTGCACGGGGCCGGGCCCGGCGAGAAATATGAAACTCATTCGGGGAGTGGCAGGTGATACGATTCCGCATTCTCGGTCCGGTGGAGATTTTCGACGACGAGCACCGGCGCCGGGTCGTTCCGCCGGGCCGGAAGCAGCGAGCCCTGCTCGCCACCTTGGTGATCAAAGCCGGCCAGGTGTTGTCCTCCGATCGCCTCATCGCCGAGCTGTGGGGCGCCAACCCGCCGGTCACGGCGGTCAACTCGCTGCAGGCCACCGTCGCGCGGCTGCGCCGCCTGATGGACGGCCTGCGCCCGGGCCCGGGCGACTGGGCGATCCTGACCCAGGAGTCGGGCTACGTGATGCGCCACGGCCCGGTGAAGACGGACGCCGACCGGTTCCTGGAGCTGTCCGACCAGGGCAGGGCGATGGTCGCCGCCGATCCGGGACGCGCCGCCACACTGCTGCGGCAGGGGCTCGACCTGTGGCGCGGCCTGCCGCTGGAGGACGCCATCTGCGGCGACGTCTGCGCCACCTTCGCGGTCCAGCTCGAGGAGCGGCGGCTGTCGGCCCTCGAAGCCCTGCACGACGCCAACCTGCGCCTGGGCCGCCACCATGAGATCATCGCCGCGCTGGAGGGCCTGATCGGCGAGCACCCGTTCCGCGAGCGGTTCCACGACCTGCTGATGGTCGCGCTCTACCGGTGCGGACGGCAGGCGGAGGCGTTGTCGATCTACGAGCGGCTGCGGGCCCGGCTGGGCGGCGAGCTGGGCCTGGAGCCGAGCCCGGCGCTGCAACGCCGGGTGGTGGACGTGCTGACCCGGGCGATCGACCTGGACGGCACCTGGCCCCGCCGTACAGAGCCCCGCCGTACAGAGCCCCGCCGTACAGACCAGCGCGGAACAGACCAGCGCGGAACAGAGCCCCGGCGAGAAGAGCACCGCCGAGAGGAACACCCCTACAGGGACCACGACGGCGACGAGAGCGCGATCATCTCCGGTCTCTTCTGCGAGGTCGGCCACTTAAGGCACCGCCTGGAGGCGCTGACCAAGGAGCACAACGCCCTGCTCGACCGCGTCGCCGGCCTGTTCCCGGCCTTCGCCGCCCCCGAGAGGGCGGGCGAATGAGGGGCCTGCGGTACAAGTGGATCGACCGGGAGCTCGACCGCCTCGACCCGGCCACGCAGTACCACGAGATGGTCCGCCTGATCGCCCTCTACCGGCTCAACGAGTTCCTGCTCAACGTCGGCTACGTGGTCAACTTCATGGACGTGACCATGCCCAGGCACGGTGGCGAGGCGCTCATCTTCGGCGGCAAGGTCGTGCACCGCCCGCAGCGCCGCTTCGAGGACAGCGCCTACTTCCTGTGGACGTGGTACCTGCACCCGCCCGGCAGCGAGCCGGTCAAGCGCTCGATGGACCTGCTCAACCGGATCCACGAGGCGGTGGCCAAGGGCGTGCCGGGCGCGTTCGCGCACAACGAGGACTACGTCCAGGGCATGTGCCTGCTGGCCGTCCTGCCCCACCGCCTCCAGCAACTCGTCGGCCTGCCCGGCTACTCCGAGCGGCTGAAGACCGCCTACCACCGCTGGGCCCGAGCGCTCTGCGAGCACGTCACCTCCGAAGGGGGAGTTCCCGTGCAGGGTTTTCCCGCCGGCTTCGACGAGATGGTCGACTTCGCCGACGAGTACGACGCCCGGCACTGGCCGCGCACCGGCAAGGGCCACGAGGCGAGCGAGGCGTTCGTCCGCCAGTTCGCCGAGCGCTGGTTCCCGCGCCCGTTGCGCGGGCTGGGCCGTACCTTCATCCTCACCGTGATCCCGCCGAACATGCGCCGCGTGCAGCAGCTCGAAGACCCGCACCCGCTCGGGGAACTGCTGGTCAAGCTGGGGCTGCGGGCGGTGTTCACGCTGCAGCGCCTGCTGCCCGATCCGCTCGTGCCGCTGCACCGGCGCCGGCCGGGCCGGCTCGACAGCCCCACCCTGCGCGTGCTGAAGCGGGAGGGCCGGCTGCCCGACCGGCCGCCGAGGCGGTCCGCGCGCCGGGCCGACGCCGTGGCGGTGGGCGATGCGTGAGCGCGCCGCGGGCCGGGCCCTGCGCAAGGTGCTCATCGCCAACCGCGGCGAGATCGCCATCCGGGTCGCGCGCGCCTGCCGGGACGCCGGGCTCACCAGCGTCGCCGTCTACGCCGAGTCCGACCGGGACGCGCCGCACCTGCGCCTCGCCGACGAGGCCTTCCGCCTGGACGGGCAGAGCCTCGGCGAGACCTACCTCGACGTGGCCAAGCTGCTGCGGGTCGCGCGCGACTCCGGCGCGGACGCCGTGCACCCCGGCTACGGCTTCCTGTCGGAGAACGCCGACTTCGCCCAGGCCGTCCTGGACGCCGGGCTGGTCTGGATCGGCCCGCCGCCGGAGGCCATCCGGCGGCTCGGCGACAAGGTGTCGGCCCGGCTGATCGCCGAGGCCGCCGGCGCGCCGCTCGCGCCCGGCACCACCGACGCGGTCGGCGGCGCCGCCGAGGTCACCGCCTTCGCCCGCCGGCACGGCCTGCCGGTCGCGATCAAGGCGGTGTACGGCGGAGGCGGCCGCGGCCTGAAGGTCGCCCGCACCCTGGAGGAGATCCCCGACCTGTTCGACAGCGCGGTGCGCGAGGCGGTCGCCGCCTTCGGCCGCGGCGAGTGCTTCGTCGAGCGCTACCTCGACCGGCCGAGGCACGTGGAGACGCAGTGCCTGGCCGACCGCTTCGGCAACGTCGTCGTGGTCTCCACCCGCGACTGCTCGCTGCAGCGCCGCCACCAGAAGCTCGTCGAGGAGGCCCCCGCGCCCTTCCTGACCGCCGAGCAGGACCGGCGGCTGCGCGAGGCCTCCCGGCGGATCCTGCGCGAGGTGGGCTACGTGGGCGCGGGGACCTGCGAGTTCCTGCTGGCCGAGGACGGCACGCCGGCCTTCCTGGAGGTCAACACCAGGCTCCAGGTGGAGCACCCGGTGACCGAGGAGGTCACCGGGATCGACCTGGTCAGGGAGATGTTCCGGATCGCCGAGGGCGAGGAGCTCGGCTACGGCGACCCCGAGCCGCGCGGCCACTCGATCGAGTTCCGGATCAACGCCGAGGACCCTGGCCGCGGCTTCCTGCCGGGGCCGGGCGTGGTGACGCGCTGGCGGGTCCCCGGCGGTCCCGGCGTGCGGATCGACTCGGGCGTGGAGGAGGGCTCGGTCGTCTCGCCGGCCTGGGACTCCATGCTCGCCAAGCTGATCGTCACCGGGTCCACCCGGCGGCAGGCGCTGGAGCGGGCCCGCCGGGCGCTGGCCGAGTTCGAGGTCGCGGGGCTGCCCACCACGCTGCCCTTCCACGCGGCGGTGGTCGCCGACCCGGACTTCGCCGGGGAGACGTTCCGGGTGCACACGCGCTGGATCGAGAGCGAGTTCGGCGGCCGGCTGCCCGCCTACGACGGCGGTTCCGGCGAGCCGTACCCGGCGGAGGAGCGCGCCGTCTACGTCATCGAGGTGGACGGCAGGCGCGTCGAGGTGAGCATGCCCGCCCAGGTCGGTGCGCAGGTCGTCGCGGCTACGGGCGCCGGGCGGCGGGCCGGGCGCCGCTCCGCCACGCGCGGCCCCGGCGCTTCGACCGGCGACGCCCTGGTCTCCCCGATGCAGGGCACCCTGGTCAAGGTGGCCGTCCAGGACGGCCAGACAGTGGCCGCGGGCGACCTGGTGGTGGTGCTGGAGGCCATGAAGATGGAGCAGCCGATCACCGCGCACAAGCCCGGAGTGGTCCGGGGCCTGGCCGCCGTCGTGGGGGAGAGCGTCGCCACCGGCACCCGCATCTGCGACATCGCCTGACCGCCGCAAGCCCGCCTATTCGGTGGACTACACCGTTACCGGCCCCGTCTCCGGGTTGAACAACACCGTGTTGAGGTGCTCGACCGCGTGGCACACCGCCCCGACCGCCACGCACTCGTCGCCCAGCGTGGAGGCCAGCACCGCCGGGATGCGCAGGCACATCGCCTCCAGCTCGGCCCGCAGCGGCGGGAGCAGCACGTCGGCCGAGCGGGAGAAACCGCCGCCGAGCACGACCAGGTCGGGATCGACGGTGAGCGACATCGCCGCCGCGGCCAGGCCGATCACCTTGGCGTACCGGATGACCGCGGCCTGCGCGGCGGGCTCGCCGCGGCGGGCGGCCTCGAAGACGGCGCCGTCGTCGGCGGCCGAGCCGGGGCCGGGGGAGCGCAGCACCTCGCTGGCTCCGCCGAGGCGGAACAGCGGGTGCACGCCGATCTCGCCCGCCGCGCCCCCGCCGCCGCGCAGCGGGACGCCGTCGAGCACGATGGCCGCGCCGCCGCGCCGGCCGAGGTGCAGGAAGACCATGTTGCGCACGCCGCGGGCCGCGCCGCGCCGGCACTCGGCCAGGGCGGCCAGCCGGCTGTCGTTCTCCACCAGCACCGGGCAGGGCAGCAGGTCGCCCAGGTGGGCGGCGAGCGGCACGCCCGACCAGTCCTCGATCGCCCGCGACAGCACCACGTTGCCGTCGAGGTCGATGTAGCCGGTGCTGCCCGCGACGGCGGCCCAGACCTGCTCGGGCGCGGTGCCCGAGGCGGCCAGGCAGGCGCTGGCGGCCCGGTCGACCGCGGCCAGCCGCTCCTGGCGGCTCATCGCCGGGGTCACCTCCTCGCGGGCCAGGTGCACGACGTTGCCGTCGAGGTCGGCCAGCGCGGCCAGGACCTTGTGCGCCCCTATGTCGAGGCCGAGCACCCGGCCCCGGTCGGCGCGGAAGCGGTAGCGGCGGGCCGGCCGCC
Source organism: Nonomuraea sp. NPDC050328 (assembly GCF_044459405.1). Classification (NCBI taxonomy): domain Bacteria; kingdom Bacillati; phylum Actinomycetota; class Actinomycetes; order Streptosporangiales; family Streptosporangiaceae; genus Nonomuraea; species Nonomuraea sp. NPDC050328. The sequence goes on from NZ_JBITIW010000003.1 coordinate 50,744, forward strand.
CCTTCGCGCCCCCGGCGGGCTCCATCTCGGCCACCCAGCCCTGCTCGGTGAGCTCGCGCACGACCTCCTTGACCGTCGCCCGGGCCAGCTCGGCCCGTTCGGCCACCTGGGTGAGGGGCAGCGGGCCGCCCTCGCGCAGCGCGGCGATCACGGCCAGGGCGTTGAGGCGGCGCAGGTGCTGGAGGTCGCCCCCGGTCACGGCGGGCGTCACATGGTCCCCCTCTTGACGAGATTAATGATGGGCTCCACTATAAATGGGCGGTACGGGTTCGGCGCAACGGGACAACGGCTGAGGGCGGGAACGTGACGGGCAGCCGCCCGGCGCGAGCCGTACCGGGCCGCCGGGAAGGCGAGGCCCCGCAAGCGCACCGGGCCCGGCCCCGCGCGGACGCGCCGCGGAACGGGCCCCGACCCCGGCCGAGACGTCGGCCTGAGCCCGCGGCACCCGGAGACGGACGATGTTGAAGATCATTATGGCCTTACTCCTGGCCTCCTCCGCCCCCCAGTTGGAGGCCCATTTCTCCTACCCGAGTATCACCGGAACCGTGGACAGCTCGCTGGAGACCCGCACACTCGACCTCATCGACCAGGCCGCGCCCGGCGCCACCCTGCGCATGGCGACCTACCGCCTGGACAGCACGCAGATCAAGGAGGCGCTGATCGAGGCCGCCACCCAGCGGTCCGTCGACGTGCGCGTGGTCGCCGAGAACTCCGGCCACAGCCCCCAGCTCGACCAGCTCTCCGCCGCGCTCGGCCCCGGCCGGGTCGTGTTGTGCGACCTGGGCTGCAACAGTCCCACGAACGCCGACATCATGCACCACAAGTTCATGGTCGTCAGCGAACTGGCCGACGGCCGCACCGACGTGGTCGCCCAGAGCTCCCAGAACCTCGACGGCGACTACGGCAAGCACCAGAACCTGCTGATCAGCTACGGCGACGCCGGGCTGGCCGCGGGCTACCGGGCGGTCTTCGACAAGCTCGCCTCCCAGCAGGATCACACCTGGACCACGCCGTTCACCTCCACCTCGGGCAAGGTCACCGTCTGGATGACCCCGCGCTCGGCCGCCAGCGACCCGATCCTCGACGCGGTCAACGCGGTCGCCTGCCCCGGCAGCATCCGCATCGCCCACTCCCAGTTCAGCACCGAGCGCCTGGACCTCATCAACGCCCTCGGCGCCAAGCGCGGCGCAGGCTGCACGGTGCAGGTGATCGTCCCGGAGGGCAACCAGACGGTCGCCGTCGCGGTGAAGCTGGCCGAGAAGGGCATCGTCACCTTCAGCTACCGGCCGGGCGGCTGCCACTACCCGCTCGCCGGCACCTGCGGCCACGCCAACCTGCACTCCAAGATCATGCTCACCGAGAGCGCGACCGGCGAGCGCCTGGTCTACACCGGCTCGCACAACCTCATCGGCGGCTCGCTGACCTGGTCCGACGACTCCATCGTGCGGGTGAACGACGCGGCGGTCTGGGCCGCCTACGACGCCGACTACCGCGCGATGCACAACGAGCTCATCCAGCTCGTCCCCGCCGCCTACCCCGCCGCCGCGCTGCAGATGGCCGCCAACGGCCCGCAGGACCAGCGCGCACCCCGGGCCGCCGCCGTGCGCGACGGCTACACCGCGGTGACCTGGGAGAGCGGGAACGAGGTCTACGCGCGGATCTACCGCGACGGCGCGCCGGTCACCGGGCCGGTCAAGGTCTCCATGGGCGGCGTCGGCTGCGCGAGCGGCTTCGACCACCGCCAGCCCGCCGTCGGCGTCGACTCCGCCGGCACCGCCTACCTCGCCTGGTCGGAGGACGGCGACTGCCGCGGCGAGCACAACATCGCCGTCCGCACCCTGTCGGCCACCGGCACGCTCGGCGCCACGATCTGGGCCAACGCCCCCGAATGGGGCGGCGACCAGACCCGGCCCAGGATCGCGGTGACCGGCGCCGGCGCCTTCACCGTCGTCTGGGAGGACGGCGCCACCGGCACCGTCCGCGCCGCCCGCTACGCCTCGCCCGCCTCCCGGACCTTCGGCCCGGTCGCGGTCGGCACCGGCACCCGGCCCGACGTCGCCGTCGACCACTCCGGCGCGGCCACCGTCGCCTGGCAGGAGACCCAGCACGTGTACGGCAAGCGGCTGTCGCCCACCGGCGCGACGCTCGCCGGCCGTACCCGGCTCAGCGTCAACGCCGCCGCCCAGCACCTGGCCCCCGCGGTGGCGGTGACCGGAGCCGGCGACAGCGTCGTCGCCTGGAGCGACAACCTCGACGGCGTCTGGCGGGTTCGGGTGCGCGGCTTCACCCCGGCCCTGGCCCAGCGCTTCGCCGAGCGGCCGGTGGCGGTCGGCGTCAACGGCAAGGGAGCGGACGCCGACCCCACCTACGAGTACCCGCCGCTGTGCGACGGGGCGGTCTGCGCGGTGCAGGGCAGCCCGTCCATCGCGGTGGACGACTCGGGCCGGTTCGTCACCGGCTGGACCGAGACCGACATCTGGAACTCCGGCCGCGGCCAGGAGGTCTACGCCCGCGGCTTCAACGCCGACGGCAGCACCGCGGGGCGCTTCCCGGCCATCCGGATGAACCCCAACACGGCCGGCCACCAGTTCGGCACCGCCGTGGCCGCCGGGACGCCGGGGTTCACCTACTTCTACACCGAGGACTTCGACGTCAACGGCTACGCCGACATCGTGGCCCGCACCGGCTTCACCAACACCGCCTACTGAAAGGGCAGGCCCACGTAGTTCTCCGCCAGCGAGGTCATCGCCGCGTCCGACGCGGCGGTGTACCTCAGCTGGGCGAGCTGCAGCCGGTGCTCGAACGGGTCCTGGCCGTGGTCGCGGTGGAACATCGCGGTCATCCAGGCCGAGAAGTGCTCGGCCCGCCACACCCGGCGCAGCGCGGCCTCGGAGTAGCCCGCCAGCAGCCGCTCGTCGCCGCTGATGATCGCCCTGGCCAGCAGGGTGACGTCGGCGACGGCCAGGTTGAGCCCCTTGGCCCCGGTGGGCGGCACGATGTGCGCGGCGTCCCCGGCCAGGAACAGCCGTCCCGAGCGCATCGGCTCGGCGACGAAGCTGCGCATCGGGGTGATCGATCTGTCGGTGATCGGCCCGCGCTCCAGCCGCCAGTCGCCGTCCACCGCGAAGCGGGTGTCGAGCTCGTCCCAGATCCGCTCGTCCGGCCAGTTGCCGAGATGGTCGTCCGGATCGACCTGGAGGTAGAGGCGGCTGACCGACGGCGAGCGCATGCTGTGCAGCGCGAAGCCGTGCTCGTGGTGGGCGTAGATGAGCTCCTCGCACGAGGGCGGGACGCTGGCCAGGATGCCGAGCCAGGCGAACGGGTAGTCGCGCTGGTAGGTGGTGACCGAGGGCATCGAGGCGCGGCCGATGCCGTGGAAGCCGTCGCAGGCCACGATCAGCTCGCAGGCCAGCTCGTGCTCGGCGCCCCGGTGCCGGTAGCGGATCACCCCTGCGTCCGGGTCGGCCGCCAGCGCCTCCGCCTCGAACAGCAGCGGCCCGGCGCGGAGCGCGACCAGGTCCTTGACCACCTCGGTCTGCGCGTAGACCATGACGGTCCGGCCGCCGGTCAGGCCGGGGAAGTCCACCCGGTGCGAGCGCCGGTCGAAGCGCAGCTCGATGCCCTCGTGCACCAGCCCCTCGCGGTCCATGCGCGCGCCCGCGCCGCACTCGCGCAGCACGTCCACGGTGTTCTGCTCCAGGATCCCGGCCCGCTGGCGGTGCTCGACGTACGCGCGCGTGCGGCTCTCCAGCACCACGTTGGCGATCCCGGCCCGGTCCAGCAGGTGGCCGAGCAGCAGCCCCGCCGGGCCGCCGCCGATGATCCCGACGCGGGTGCGGTTCACTCGTCCTCCAGTACTCGTTGCGCGACGGCGAAGGCGGCGTTGGCCGCCGGGACGCCGCAGTAGATCGCGGTCTGCAGCAGCACCTCGCCGATCTCGTCGGCGCTCAGCCCGTTGCGGCGGGCGGCCCGCACGTGCAGGGCCAGCTCCTCCAGGTGGCCTCGGGCGACGAGCGCGGTGAGCGTGACGCAGCTGCGGGTGCGCCGGTCGAGGCCCGGGCGGGTCCAGATCTCGCCCCAGGCGTAGCGGGTGATCAGGTCCTGGAAGTCGCGGGTGAAGGGCGTGGTGCGGGCCAGCGCGCGGTCCACGTGCTCGTCGCCGAGCACCTCGCGCCGCACCGCCGTCCCCGACGCGGCCGGCAGGTGCGCCAGCAGCGCCGCGGTGACCTGCGCGGGCCGGTCCACGGTTGCCTGGTGCCCGGCCCCGGCCAGCTCGACCAGGGTGGCGCCGGGGATGCCGTCGGCCAGCAGCCGGGCCTGCGCGGGCGGCGTCGCCGGGTCGTCGCGCCCGGCGAGCACCAGGGTCGGCACGCCGATCTCGCCGAGCCGGTCGCGCACGTCGAAGCCGGCCAGCGCCTCGCAGCAGGCGGCATAGGCCTGCGGGTCGGCCGCGGCCAGGTCGGCCAGCAGGGCCTCCCGTACGGCGTCGCCGGGCTGCGGCGGCACCGCGAACCACCGCTGCCTGGCCAGATCCGCCAGCGGCCCGGTGCCCTGGCCGCGGACCAGCCGGGCCCGCTCGTGCCAGCCGGCCGGCTCGCCGAAGCGGGCGGCCGAGCAGACCAGCGCCAGCGAGCGCAGCCGGGACGGGTGGGTGAGGGCCAGGGTCGCGCCGATCGCGCCGCCGATGGAGACGCCCGCGTAGTGGAAGGCGGCGAAGCCGAGCTCGTCGGCGAGCTTCACGACCGCCGCGGCGAGCTCCTCCATCGAGGAGAGCGCGGGCAGCTCGAAGCGCACCACCCGGAAGCGCGTGGCCAGCGCCGCGAGCTGCGGTTCCCACAGCCGGGCGGTGGTGCCCAGCGACGGGCCGAGCACGAGCGGCTCGCCGTGCGGGGGGCCGTCGATCACGAACTCGAGGCTCACTGTCGTTCCTCCAGGGCTAGCGTCACCAGGGCGGCGGCCGAGCCGGTGTCGCCCTCGACGGTCAGGTTGGCGCGCATGCGCCCGGGATGCACCCGCAGGCCGGCGACGAGCTCGTCGGCGTCGCGGGCGGCGCCGGCCACCAGGCGCAGGGCCTCGCGCAGGGGCTGCCACTCGGCGTGCCAGGCCCCGGCGGGGCGTTCGTCCTCGGCGGCCAGCGAGCCGTACAGCACGGAAGCCAGCGCGGGAACCTGCCGCGCGGCGGCGGCGATCAGGGCGGACCTGACCGGGTTGTGCTTGTGCGGCATCGACGACGACCCGCCGCCGACGCCCTCCGACAGCTCGCCGATCTCGGTCCGCGACAGCACCAGCACGTCGAGGGCGAGCTTGCCGAGCGCGCCCGAGGCGAAGGCCAGCGCCCCGGCCAGGTCGGCGATCGGGGTGCGCAGGACGTGCCAGGGCAGCGGCGGCTCGGCGAGGCCGAGCTCGCGGGCGAAGGCGGCGGTCAGGGCCGGATCGAGCGTGCCCGCCGGACCGCCGAGCTGCGCGGGCGGTGCCAGCGCGGTCAGCCGGGCGTGCGCGTCCAGCACCAGCCTGCGCCAGCCGGCGGCCTTGAGCCCGAAGGTGGTCGGCACGGCCTGCTGGGTCAGCGTGCGCGCGGCCATCGGCGTGTCACGATGCTCCCGCGCCAGCGCGGTCAGCGCCCGCGCGACGGCGCCCAGGTCGGTCAGGATCGGCCGCAGGGTGTCCCGGGTGACCAGCATGAGCGCGGTGTCCAGGATGTCCTGGCTGGTCGCGCCGGGGTGCACCCAGCGGGCGTGCTCGCCCGCCGCCGCGCGCAGCAGCTCGACGAGCGGGATCACCGGGTTGCCGCCCGCGCGGGCCCGGACGGCCAGCTCGGCCGGGCGTACGGCCAGCTCGCGCGCCGCGGCGGCCACGGCCTCGGCCGCCTCCGCCGGAGCGCCGCTCACCCGGGTCAGGGCGACCTCCGCCGCCAGCATGGCGCGCAGCACGGCCTCGTCGCCGCTCTCGCGCACCGCCCCGCGCGCCGGCGCGAGCAGGCCCACGTCCGCCCAGCTACCGGCGTCATCCGAAGTCAAGGAAGACCGTCTCCTTCGCCCCCTGCAGCCGCAGGTCCCAGCGCCACACCCCGTCCCGCTCCGGTACGGCCAGCAGCGTCTCACCCCGCTCCAGCGCCGCCACGAACGGATCGGGCCGCAGGTAGATCCGCGTGTACAGGTGATGCAGCAGGCCGCGCGCGAACAGGCAGACACTGATGTACCCCGTGGCGGGCACCTCGGTGCGCACCATCCAGTGCCCGTCGGCGTCGGTGGCGACGCGGCCGAAGCCGGTGAAGTCCGCGCCGTGCCGCCCGACGATCGCCCCGGTGACCGGGTCGCGGCGCAGGCTGCCGGGCGCGCCGCGCAGCGATCCGGCCGCGTCGGCCTGCCAGAACTCCAGCAACGCGTCGGGAATGGGCTCCCCGGCGCCGTCGAGCACCAGCCCGTGCACGGTGATCCCGCCGCTGGCGAGGTCGCCGCCGCCCGGGAAGGGCAGCGCGTAGCCGTAGAAGGGGCCGACGGTCTGGGAGGGGGTGGGCGGCAGCATCAGGACTCCGTCCAGGTGGCGGCGGGGCCGTCGAGCACGATGTCCCAGCGGTAGCCGAGCGACCACTCCGGCACCGACAGCTCGTGGTCGTAGGCGGCGACCAGCCGCTGGCGGGCGCGCTCGTCGGTGACCGAGCGCAGGACCGGGTCGAAGGCGAACAGCGGATCGCCGGGGAAGTACATCTGCGTCACCAGCCGCTGCGCGAAGGCGGTGCCGAAGACGGAGAAGTGGATGTGCGCCGGACGCCAGGCGTTGCGGTGGTTGCGCCAGGGGTAGGCGCCGGGCTTGATCGTGGTGAACTTGTAGGAGCCGTCCTCGCCGGTCAGGCAGCGGCCGACGCCGGAGAAGTTCGGGTCGTGCGGGGCGGGGTGGTCGTCGCGCTGGTGCGGGTAGCGGCCGGAGGCGTTGGCCTGCCACACCTCGACGAGCTGGCCGCGCACCGGGCGGCCCTGCCGGTCGGTGACGCGCCCTTCGACGGTGATGCGCTCGCCGAGCGGTTCGCCGTGGTGCTGGCGGGTCAGGTCGGCGTCGAGCGCGGTGACGTCGGTGACGCCGAAGACCGGGCCGTGCAGTTCGGCCGCGTCGGGGTCCTTGACGGCGACCAGGGGCTGCTTGGGGTGGCGCAGCAGGCTGCTGCGGTAGGGGGCGTAGTCGCGCGGCGGATGGCCGTCGGCGGTGCCGCCGCCCCGCCACTCGGCGATCTCACGATCGATGTCGGCTTGCGTCAGCATGGGGGAGTCACCTTTCGAGCACATCCCGGCGCGAGCGAGGCCCGCGCGGGTCACCTTTCGAGGACGATGGCCAGGCCTTGGCCGACGCCGATGCAGAGGGAGGCCAGGCCGGTGCCGCTGCCGGCGCGGGCCAGGCGGTGGGCGAGCGTGCCGGTGATGCGCGCCCCGGACATGCCCAGCGGATGCCCCAGCGCGATCGCCCCGCCGTCCGGGTTGACCAGGTCCGGGGCGAGCTCGGGCAGCTCGGCCAGGCAGCCGAGCACCTGCGCGGCGAACGCCTCGTTCAGCTCGGCGGTGGTCACGTCGCCGAACCCTCGCCCGGCCCGGGCCAGCGCCCGCCGGCTGGCCTCGACCGGCCCCAGCCCGAACAACGCCGGTTCGAGCGCACTCACCCCGGAAGCGGCGATACGCGCCAGCGGCTCCCGCCCGTTCAACCCCGCCTCGTCGGTCAGCAACAGGGCCGCGGCCCCGTCGTTGAGCGGGGAGGAGTTGCCCGCCGTCACCGTCCCACCGGCACGAAAAGCGGGCTTCAGCCTGGCCAGCGCCGCCATCGAGCTGTCCGGCCGGATGCCCTCGTCCGCCGAGACCTCGCCCACCGGCACGATCTCCCGCGAGAAGTCGGCCTTGGCCGCCTTGGCATGGCTGGCCAGCGCGTAGGCGTCCTGCGCCTCGCGGCTGACCCCGTACCGGTCGGCGATCAGCTCCGCCCCCTCGCCCAGCGGCACCGTGTGCTCGGCGGGCATGCGCGGGTTGACCAGCCGCCAGCCCAGCGTCGTCGAGACCAGCTCCGCCCCGCCCGCCGGGTACCCGCGTTCCGGCTTGGGCAGCACCCACGGCGCCCGGCTCATCGACTCGACCCCGCCGGCGATGACCGCCGAGGCGTCGCCGAGCGCGATGGCGCGGTAGGCCTGGATCACCGCCTCCATGCCGGAGCCGCACAGCCGGTTGACCGTGGCGCCGGGCGTGCTCACCGGCAGCCCGGCCAGCAGCGCGGCCATCCTGGCCACGTTGCGGTTCTCCTCGCCCGCGCCGTTGGCGTTGCCGAACAGCACCTCGTCCACGTGCTCGCGGCCGGTGCGGTCCACCAGCGCCCGCACGACGTGCGCGGCCAGGTCGTCGGGGCGGGCCGTGGCGAGGGCTCCGCCGTACCGTCCGATGGGGGTGCGGACGGCGTCGGCGATGTAGACGGTCTTCATGAGATCTCCGCTCCCGTACGGCTGCGCAGCTCGTCCACCCGCACGCCGGGCGCGGTCTCGACGAGCGCGAAGCCCTGGCCGGTGACGTCCAGGACGCCCAGGTCGGTGATGACGCGGTGCACGCAGGCGCGGCCGGTCAGCGGCAGCGAGCACTCGGCCACCAGCTTCGGACTGCCGTCCTTGGCCGTGTGCTCCATGATCACCAGAACGCGCCGGGCGCCGTGCACCAGGTCCATCGCTCCGCCCATGCCCTTCACCAGCCGTCCCGGAACCATCCAGTTGGCCAGGTCGCCGCGGGCCGAGACCTGCATGGCGCCGAGCACCGCGACGTCGATGTGCCCGCCGCGGATCATGCCGAACGACAGCGCCGAGTCGAAGAAGGCCGCGCCGGGCAGGACGGTGACCGTCTCCTTGCCCGCATTCACCAGGTCCGGGTCCACCTCGGCCTCGGTGGGGTAGGGGCCCACGCCCAGCACGCCGTTCTCCGAGTGCAGCGTCACCGAGACGCCCGGCGGCAGCAGCGACGGGATGCGGGTGGGCAGCCCGATGCCGAGGTTGACGTAGTCGCCGTCGCGCAGCTCGGCCGCCGCGCGGGCGACCATCTCGTCCCTGGACCAGCTCATGGGCGCACCGTCCGCTTCTCGATGCCCTTGGCCGCGGCCTGCTCCGGCGTCAGCGGCAGCACGCGCTGCACGAAGACGCCCGGCACGTGCACCTCGTCCGGGTCGAGCTCGGTCAGCTCCTCGACCTCGGCGATCGTGATCCGCCCGGCCATCGCGGCCAGCGGGTTGAAGTTGCGGGCCGCCTTGCGGAAGGCCAGGTTCCCGTGCCGGTCGCCGCGCGCCGCCCGCACCAGCGCGAAGTCGGTGGTGATCGCGTGCTCCAGCACGTACGGCAGGCCGCCGAACTCGCGCACCTCCTTGGGAGGCGAGGCCAGCGCGACCGACCCGTCCGGGCGGTGGCGCAGCGGCAGCCCGCCCTCGGCGACCGGCGTGCCGACCCCGGCGGGGGTGTAGAAGGCGGGGATGCCGCACCCGCCGGCGCGCAGCCGCTCGGCGAGGCTGCCCTGCGGGGTGAGCTCGACCTCGATCTCCCCGGCGAGGTACTGCCGGGCGAACTCCTTGTTCTCCCCGATGTAGGAGGCCGTCACCCGGGCGATCCGCCCGGCGGCCAGCAGCAGGCCCAGGCCGCCGCCGTCGGTGCCGCAGTTGTTGGAGACCACGCCGATGCCGCTCACGCCGCTGTGGAACAGGGCCTCGATCAGCACGGTCGGGACGCCGCTGAGGCCGAAGCCGCCGACCGCGAAGGAGGCGCCGTCGCTTACGCCGGCGAGCGCCTCCGCGGCGGTGCCGACCACCTTGTCCATAGCCGCTCCAAGCGTTCGCATAGTGAACTAAAGTTCACTATTGTGCTGAGCTGAGTATGGTGACCCGGACGCCGGGCTGTCAAAGGATCGGAGGCCGGGGAGTGGAGCCGCACGGGGCGTTGGAGCGGGGGCTGTCGGTCCTGCGCGCCCTGGCCGCCGCGCCCGGCTGCCGGCTGCGCGCCACGGACCTGGTGCAGGCGACCGGCCTGGCCCGCGCCACCGTCGACCGCGTGCTCGCCACCCTCGTGCACCTCGGCCACCTGCGCGCCGAGGGCAAGGACGTGCTGCTCGCCCCGCGCCTGCTGGAGCTGGGCGCCGCCTACCTCGCCGCGGGCGGCCTGCCCGCCCTCGACCGCCCGGCCGCCGAGCTGGCCGAGCGCCTGGACGAGTCGGTCTCCCTGGCCGTCCTGGACGGCGACTCGGTGCGCTTCGTCGCCCGGCACACCCGCCGCCGCGCGATGGCGGTCTCCCTGCGCGTCGGCGACCTCCTGCCCGCCGATCGCTGCGCCGCCGGGCTGGTCCTGCTCGACCCGGCGCTGCGCTGGGCCGTGGACGACCAGCTCGTCGAGCCCGGCCTCATCGCCGTCGCCGCGCCCGTCCGCGCTCCCGGCGGGGACGTGGTCTACGCGCTCAGCGTGACCAGCCACACCAGCCGGCACACCGCCGCCGAGCTGCGCGAGCACGCCCTGCCGTACCTCACCGGCACGGTCGCCGCCATGGAAACCGCCCTGGCTAGTCCCGCCCCTGGTGGCGACCGGCCGGTCGCCACCGCCGACCGTTCCCGCGAGCCCAAGGGCGAGCTCGGCGCCTCCTACCTGCAGTCCCTGGCCCGCGGCCTCGGCGTGCTCACCGCGCTGGGGGGTGCGCCGGGCGGCCTCACCCTGGCCGAGGCGGCCGTGGCCACCGGCCTGCCCCGGGCGACGGTACGGCGGGCCGTCCAGACCCTCGCCGCGCTGGGCTACGTGCGCGGCCAGCACCGCTTCGCCCCCGCGCCGCGGGTGCTGGAGCTCGGCTACGCCCACCTGTCCGGCCAGACCCTGGCCCAGCTCGTCCAGCCGCACCTGGCCGCGCTCGCCGCCCGCGTGGGCGAGTCGGCCTCGGTCGCCGTGCTCTCCGGCGACGACGTGCTCTACGTCGCCCGCGTCCCGACCACCAGCATCATGAGCGTGGACATCACCGTGGGCACCCGCTTCCCGGCCCACGCCACCTCCATGGGCCGCGTCCTGCTGGCCGCCGAGCCGCCGGAGCGCCTGGCCGCGCTCACTCTCACCCCGCTGAGCCGCCGTACCCTCACCGACCCCGGAGCCTTCGCGGCAGCCGTACGGCAGGCGGAAGCAACCGGCTACGCCGTCGTCGACCAGGAGCTGGAGGAAGGCGTGCGCTCCATCGCGGTCCCGCTGCACTCGGGCGACGGCCGGGTCGTGGCCGCGGCCAACGTCGCCACGCACGCCAGCCGCGCCCCGCTCGCCCACCTGACCGGCACGATCCTGCCCGAACTGCGCGAGGCGGCCCGGCGCATGGAGGCCGACCTCGCCCACCTGCCCCCGGCGCGCTAGCCGGAGCCGGGATGCGAGGGCAGCACGCAGACCGCGTCGATGCCCAGCACCCGGTTGAGCCGGCCGAAGGCCAGCCACGACCCCAGGCACATGGTCAGCTCGACGATCTCCGCCTGGCTGTAGCTCGCCGCCAGCCGGGTCCAGAAGTCCTCGTCCAGGCCGTGGTGGTCGAGGACGTAGCGCTCGGCGTACTCGGCGGCCAGCCGGGTGCGCTCGTCGAAGGCCGGCGTGGTGCGCCACTGCTCGACCGCCCGGTCGAAGCCGTCCTCGACCTTCTCGCCGTCGCGCTCGGTCCGCCAGTCGAGGCAGAACAGGCACCCGTTGAGCTGCGCCACCCGCAGCCGGGCCGCCTCGAACTCGCGCAGCCCGAGCTTGCTGTGCGCGTAGACGGCCAGGGAGAAACCGGACGCGGCGCGGCCGATCTCCGGGACCAGCTCGCCCCAGACGTACGCGATCGGGTCCTTGCCCTCCGGGATGTCCACCCTCATCCGAGCCTCCGCCCCAGCTTGCCGGTCGCCGGGCGCATCGGCACGTCGAGCGCGTCGTACACGCCGGGCGGCGCGGCGGCCAGCCAGTCGATCGCGCCCACCAGCCGGCCCACCGCGGTCGCGTTGCCGCCCGCGGCGTGGTTGCCGTGCTCGTCGGCGGCCTGGACGGTGACCTCGATGCGCGGGCAGCCCTCCACGATCACCCGGTGCGCGCCGTCACCGCCCGGCGGCTGCGGCCAGTCGGGGGCGCAGCTCGCGTGGATGCGGGTCACGTGCTCGACCACGATCCGGGACCCGCCCTCGACGACGCCGCGCAGCTCGAACCGGATGGCGCCCTGGGTGCCGGCCTCGAACTCGCCCATCTGCTTGGTGCTCACCGTGGACTCCAGCGCCCGGCGTTCGACGTGCTCGGTGATCGCCTCCAGCTCCACGCCCAGCGCCCGGGCGATCAGCCGGACCTGGCCGCCCCAGACCATCGTGGGCACGGTCGCGGCCAGCATGGGCGGCTCGTAGTCCATCGGCTGGCCCATGCCGACCAGGTAGCGGACAGAGTCGGGCTGGTCGTAACTCGCGTAGTCGAAGATCTCCTGGCAGCGGATCGCCTCGATCTCCGTGCCGAGGCCGCTGATCAGCGCGGGGAGCACGTCGTTGGCCCAGCCGGGGTCCACGCCCGAGACGAACAGCGCGCCGCCGCCCTCCTCGGCTGCCTGCCGTACGGCGTGCAGCAGGTCAGGCGGGGCGCTCGGCGGGTCGTAGAGGGGGTAGAGCGACGGCGTCACCACGATCGCGCCGGCCCGGAGCGCGCGCAGGACGTCGGCCAGGGCCTCGTCCGGGCGCAGGTCGCCGGAGGCGGCGTACACCACGGCGAGCCGCTCCCCGCTCAGCGCGGCCTCGATGTCGGTGGTGGCCGGGACGCCCAGGTGCAGGCCGAGTCCGGCGAGGTCGCCGGCGTCGCGGCCGGCCTTGGCGGGGTCGTGCACGAGCACTCCGGCCAGCCGCAGCGCGGGGTGGGCGGCCACGGCCCGGATGGCCAGCCGGCCCACGTTGCCGGTGCCCCAGACGAGCGTCGGGATCATGCCTGGAGCCTAACAAGCGCTTGGTCGCTTGCCTAGAAGCTGTCTTCGGTTGCCTGGCCCTTCGGGGAGCCTTCACCGCTCGGAGGAGGCGCCCAGCAGCCGCTCCACCAGAGCCGGTACGGCGGTGCCGATCGGCTCGCGGATGACCTCCGCGGCGGCGTGGTCGTACGGCGTCGGCTCGGCGTTGACGATGACGAGCCGCGCCCCGGCCGCCGCGGCCAGCCCCGCCAGGGAGGCGGCGGGCTGCACCTCCAGCGAGGTGCCGATGGCGACGAAGACCTCGCAACGCTTGGCGCTGCGGATCGCCTCGGCCAGGACGTCCGGGTCGAGCGACTCGCCGAACATGACCGTGGTCGTCTTGAGGATGCCGCCGCAGGCCGTACAGGAGGGGTCGTCCTCGCCCGCGTCGATCCGGTCGAGCACCTCGCGCAGCGTGCCGCGGTACGGGCAGCTCAGGCAGGCCACGCCCCACATGTTCCCGTGCAGTTCCAGCAGCAGCTCCGCGCCGGTGCCCGCGGCCCGGTGGAGGCCGTCGACGTTCTGCGTGATCAGCCGGTCGAGGCGGCCGGCGCGTTCGAGCTCGACCAGGGCGCGGTGGGCCGGGTTGGGGGCGGCGTCCCAGGCCGGGCTGTCGCGCCGGAACTCCCAGGACCGGCGACGGACCGCGGGGTCGGCCACGTAGAAGTCGATGGTGACGAGCTTCTGGTAGTCGGGGTCCGCGCGCCACAGCCCGGCCGGGCCGCGATAGTCGGGAATGCCGGACTCGGTGGAGATGCCGGCCCCGGTCAACACCACGACATCGGTCATGATCACGACCCTACACCCGGAAGATCAACTCACTGTGGATCGGCGGCCCGGCAGACCCACCCAGCCTTGGGGATCTGCCCACCCAGGGCGATCCGCTCATCCGGGGCTCAGCCGTCCTCGCCCTCGGGAGCGCGCACGCGGGCGTCGTAGGCCGCCACCGCGCGCTTGCCCGCCGTCAACCGCCAGGCCTGTTCCAGCAGGGAGCCGAGCTCGGCCCAGTCGGGCTCGGCGGCCATCAGATCGGCTCCCACCCAATGCCGCACATAAGCTGGCCGGAAGTAACGCACCGGATCAGCGGCCAGCAACGTCTCCAGCTCACCGGGCGGCGCCTTCACACACAAGGCCAGCCGCCCATCCCCGTGATGGTCGACCAGCAGCCAGGCCAGCCGCTTGCGCCCTAACAGGAACGAGACGTGCCCGAAGGACTCCTCCGACCCCACCCCCGGCAACCCCGCCACCAGCTCGGTGACTCGCTCCCGCACCCGCTCGACGTCGTCGCCGCCCCACGTGCCAGCCATGACCCCACCCTAGAAGGAGCCACCGACAAAAGAGGGGGCGGCATGGGCAAGGCCGTCGGCCGTCAGCGCGGGCCGGTCAGCCGGACGTCCTCCTTGGCTGTCCCCCGCCCCGACAGCACGAAGATCTGCCAGTTGTAGTAGGCGTAGAAACTGCGCGGATCCCGCTTGATCTGCTCGGCATGCGCCAGCACGGCGTCCACGTAACGCGTGTCGTGGTTGTAGGCGAACACGGCCCGCCGGTAGTCCTTGGGCGCCCCGCTGGCCTTGAGGTAGTTGGCCGCGGCGGCGATCGCGTCCCGTGCGTCGTGCACGTCCCCGCCCATGCCGTACGCCCGCCAGGTCCCCGGCATGAACTGCATCGGCCCCTGCGCCCCGGTGGAGCTGGAGGAGGTGATCCGGCCGAACCGGGTCTCCACCAGCATGATCGCCGCCAGCACCTCCCACTCCACACCGAAACGGCGCTCGGCCCGCAGCATGTACCCGCGCAGCCGCCCGGCCGGCAGGGGCGTGGCCAGCCGGATCTTCTTCCGCTGCGCCGCGGTGATCGGCCGCGCCATGGCCAGCAGCTTGCCGACCGCGGTGGTGTTCGCCCGGGCCTCGACGGCCATGTCCCGGGGCAGCCGGCGCACCACCGACGCCGTCAGGGCGCTGTCGCGCGCGAGCGTCCGGTAGATGCGCTGGTGGTGCAGCGCCAGCAGCACCACGTGCTGCGGCGGGCGTGCCTTGCCGCTGTCCACCCACGCGTCGATGCCCGCGTAGAGCTCGGTGGTGGTCTTCTTCAGCGCCGCGGCCAGCTTGGCCGGTCCGGTGGGGATCGCGACGTCGGGCGCCGGTGCGTCGACGGCCGCGGGCGGCTCCTCCAGGGTGATGGTCGGCGCCGGCGACACGTTCGGCACGATCTGCCCCGCAGCCGGCTCCGTGCCGCCGGCGCAGCCGGTCAGCGCGGCGATCAGAGGCAGGAGGGGGAGGAGCCGGACCGCATTCATGACCACCTACCGTAGCGCGCGCAGCCACCGGTGGGGCGATATGCCCACTTTCCCACCACCCCTCGCCCCGTCCACATGACCCGGTCCCCCCGCCCCCATCACCCGCCTCCTCCGGGCCGGCGATCACAAACCTTCGGCCCCCGCTGCAGGGGCAGGCGACCACCTACCTGCCCCTGCACCCCTTGGAGTCGCGACCGTCAACCATGCCCCCACCCCCTTGGATCGACCCCCACCAACCGAATAAGGTTCGGTTCATGGAGGAGATCGAGTACGGCGTGGCCGACCGGATCGCCACGATCACCCTGAGCCGGGAGAGCAGGCTCAACGCCTTCACCCACCGCATGCGCGACGAGCTGATCGAAGCCTTCGACCGGGCCGACGCCGACGACGAGGTCAGGGCGGTCGTCCTGACCGGCCGCGGCCGGGCGTTCTGCGCCGGAGCCGACCTGGCAGGCGGCGGCGGCACCTTCGCCGGCCCGCCGGGCGAGCCGCCCCGCGACGGCGGCGGCCAGGTCGCCCTGCGCATCGCCGCCTCGCTCAAGCCCGTCATCGGCGCGATCAACGGCCCCGCGGTCGGCGTCGGCGTCACGATGACCCTGCCCATGGACGTACGGCTGGCCGCGCGGAGCGCCCGGTTCGGCTTCGTCTTCGCCCGGCGCGGCATCGTCGCCGAGGCCGCCTCGAGCTGGTTCCTGCCTCGCCTGGTCGGCATCTCCCAGGCCATGGAGTGGGCCGCCACCGGCAGGGTGTTCGACGCGGACGAGGCGCTGCGAGGCCGCCTGGTCTCCCGTGTGCTCCCCGACGACGAACTCCTCCCGGCCGCCTACGCCCTGGCCCGCGAGATCGCCGACCACACCTCCGGCGTCTCCGTCGCGGTGATCAGGCGGCTGATGTGGGCAGGCCTGTCCTGGGAATCCCCTTGGGACGCCCACCGCGCCGACTCCGCGCTCATCCACGCCATGGGCCGTTCCCCTGACGCCGCCGAGGGCGTCACCGCCTTCCTCGACAAGCGCGCCGCCGACTTCCCGATGAGCGTGTCCAAGGACCTGCCCCCCTCCGTGCCGGACTGGCCGGGAACCCACCCCTGAGGAGCGTCCTGGCCATCACCCGCGCCCCCAGTGCGAGGAGTTACGCGCGTTCATCCGCGAGACCCTGATCCCCGCCACCGAGAGGAACTGTCATGCGAGGCGCAAGCCCGGATCGCCGAAACGCCGGCACGGGTTCGATCGGCGAGGGTGATCAGCCGCCCAGCGCGCGGCCTCCGTCGACCACGATGCGCTGGCCGGTGATGAATCCGGACTCCTCGGAGACCAGGAAGGCGACGGCGTGGGCGACGTCGTCAGGAGTTCCCATCCGTCCGGCGGGCACCGTGGCTAGGTATGCCTGCCGTACCTCCTCGGGCACGTCGGCGTGCCGCTCGACCGGGACGAAGCCGGGGGCGACGGCGTTGACGGTGACCCCGGCGGGGGCCAGTTCGCGGGCCCAGGCCCGCATTAGCCCGATCTGGGCGCTCTTCGCGGCGGCGTAGGCGGACCTGCCGGGCGGCGGCCGGTCGGCCACCTCGGAGTCGATCATGACGATCCTGCCGTGGCGGCGCTCCGCCATGCCCGGCAGGACGGCCCGGCCGAGCAGCACCGGGCTCTTGACGAAGAAGTCGAGCTGCGCCAGGTGGTCCTGCCAGGCCACCTCGGCCACCGGCGCCTCGGGCTGCGGGCCGGTGGCGTTCAGCACGACGACGTCCACCGGCCCCAGGGACGCGGCGACCGCATCCACCAGGCCGGCGACCTGCCGCGCGTCGGTGACGTCGGCGGCGAAACCGGCCGCGGTCCCGCCGTCGTCGGCGATCGAGCGGGCGACCTCGTCCACCTGCCCGTCGCCGCGCAGCCCGTTGACGGCCACGGCCAGGCCGTCGCGGGCGAGCCTGCGGGCGATGGCGGCGCCGAGTCCCCGCGAGCTGCCCGTCACCAGGGCGACGCGCCGTCTTTCCACGATCATCCTCCGATGCCCCATGACTCGGCCGCCCAGGGACGAACTAGATTCTTGATGAAACTAACGACGGCTGTCTAACGATCATCCCCCGCCGGCCGCCTCCGTCGCGAGCGCGGCGACCAGTTCCACCCTGCCCTCGCCCGGTTGCAGCGCACTCCACCCTGCACGGCCATGCACCGGTATCGCAGCAGTCGGCCAGCAGATTCACGCACGCCCGCACCGGCTGCTTGTACCCGGCGGTCGGCTCCTGGCGCGCAGCATCCGCCGTGCGCAGCGACCACGTGCGCTGCTGGTCCTGACGCAACGCCACCCGGCGCAGGCCCGCCACTTGGCCGCTAGCGGCTAGGCGGCGTCACCTGGATCGACCAGATAGCGTGGAGCAGCGGCCTGACGGTACGGGTCCGCGGGCCGAAGTCCTCGTCCGTGGCCGGGGGCGACGCATCTGGCGTGCATGGTGGTGATGCGCCGGGAGGCCACCACAACTTCGTCCGGCGCAACGAGGTCTCGTCGGATTTAGCTGACGCGGTATCACTGGGTCAGGATGGCCGAGAGGGCGGGCTGATCTCGCACATACGCCATCATCGATCACCTGTTCCCATTATCGCCGGTCGCACCCGCGCCGCCCGCCCGCCACGGCGCTCGCCTCACGAGCGGTCGGTCGCGTCCGCACCGGGCGGCCACTAGGCCAGCGAGCAGCCGCCCCGCAAATTCAACAGCTGCTCGTCCTGCGGAGGCGGCACAACGATGTGATCCAGGATCAGTTCCAGCGGCCCGTTGCGGGTGGCCGGCAGCAGGAGCCTCGCCAGGTCGGTGGTGCGCAACTGCGCGAACACCTGCCGGCTGATCACAGGCCCCAGCAGCATGACCGGGTCCCGGACGATCCGCCCCCCGGCCGCGTCGCACGCGTACATCGGCAACGGGTCCGCGAGGTCGCGCACCCGGCCGGCTCCGCCGCCGCGCAGCAGACCGTCGAAGGGCGTCTCGGCATGAGGGCGGGGCATCGGGCCGCCTCGGGGTGGGGGAGGGGCGCGCCCGTTCAGCTCAGGCTCGCCGCCCGCGGGTGTCTCGCTGGCTGCCGGTCGGGACGCCGACCAAACGACTGTCCAACGGAAACTCAACGGGCGCCTCTTACGGTTCCGTTTGGCGTCGTGAAGTGCGCCCCTCCCGTGAACAGAGAATCGGAGGCGAACGCAGCAATGTTCCGCGCCCCCTTTCGCACCATCGCCATAGGCGCGGCCGCGCTTGCGGTGACGGCGGCGCTCGCCACTCCGGCGAGCGCCGAACCCAGCCCGGCAGGATGCCCGAAGGGCAACTTCTGCCTGTGGCTCGAAGGCGCTAGCACTCCCGTCTGGTCGAGCCCGGGGAACATGAACGAGGCGATCGGAGTCTGGAACCCGACCAGGCACATCTGGGCGTTCGACAACGCCAATGAGGATCCCGGATCCGACCACGTGCGCGACTACTGGCACTACAAGTATTTGGGCAGTTGGGACAACGGCAGCGAGACCTTGAACGTCACCTGCTTCCACTTCAACCCCGGCCCCTGCACCTACGAGGGCGCGATCGGCGGCAACCACCCCCACAAGGTCGTCCACATTCACAAGGCCATCTGGGGGCCGGAGTGCTAGCCGCCTGGCTGCAGATGCGAACAGCGCCCGCGCCCTGCGAGACGGGCCCAGGTGCCCCCGGCCGTACGCAGGAGGTGTTCGTCATGACGATGCTCGGCACCGGCGAGCCCGCCCCGTCGCCGGTGGCCTGGCCGCACGCCGTCCTCAACGACCCGGCGCCCATGACCGAGGAGACACGCGGCGACATCGACCTGCTGGCGGCCAGTGCGGTTCAGGACCGCGCTGGCCTGTGGGTGAACATCCTTGACGACGTCGAGCCCAGGCGCGTCTTCCAGCACATCGACAGGCGCAATCTCTTCGAGATCGCGGGCGGCATGAGCGACCCGGACCCACTCGCCACGTCGCTGGCAGACCTGCGGGATGCCCTCAAGAAGCTGGAAGACGCGGGCCTGGCCGTCCTCACCATCCATGACGAGACCAGATGGTGTCGGGCATCCCGGCGATGCCGGCGCAGGCGTAAGGCGGCCGTCCAGCGGGGGACAGGCCAGCGCGGGCCTGCACGTCCTGGCAGCTCGGTCGAGATCCCTGACCTCCTCAACGAGGGCAGCGTGGATGCGGAGGGAGTGGTAGACCGCAGGCGGGCTTTGAGCTGAGGCCGTGCCTAGCCGAGGCGATCCAAAGCCCGCCCGACCGCTCGCATGAACGTACCGGGCGGATTTCTCGGCCCCTCGTTCTTCAGCAGGAAGACCCACAGCAACGCAAACAGCCTGCGACATTCCAGTAGTCTGCGCTCCTCGGCGGAGTCGAGTTCGAAACACACCTCGCTCTCCCCACGGACCCAGCACGACACGTGCTCGGCCATCTCCGCGACCTCGGTCGCCCGATCGCTGCGCCCCGACTCCTCGAAATCGACAATCCTGACGCGCGCGCCGTCCCACAGAAAGTTCGCCCTGTTGCCGTCACTGGCCCCGAACACCGGCCGAACCCCACGCTCGCCCGGCTCCCACCCGGACAGCCACCGCGCGCCCTCTCTGACGGCCTGGTCTGCCAGCTCGTTCTTCGGCTGCCATCGCCCGGCCCACGCGAGCAATTGATCCCGGATCCGCTCCACCGGCCACAACCGCTGCGGTACCCGGTCGAGTACCTGCCGGGGCACGGCGCTATGCAGCCAGTCCACCGCCTCCACCAGTTCCTTCTCCGGTACGGCAGGCAGCAGGAGGAGCGGTGTGCCCTCGATGCGCGACATCACCACCAGATCGGTCCCGTACTCCACGGGTGAGGGCGCGAGCCCGGGCGCGTGCTCCGCGAGCAGCTGCAGTGCCCGCCATTCCCGTTCGGCGCCGCCAGGCTTGCCGTCGATGAAGCGTTTGCGCACCAGGTCGCCGTCGATCTGTACCTCGTGGGTCTGCATGAGTGGAGATTGAACCAGCCGTGGCTACGCCGCCGTCTGGGCCGATCAAGGGTATGGAAGGACCGGTTCTGGAGTGTGGCACGGACGAGACTGTTCCTGGTTTCCCCGACCCCGGACCCGCTGCAGGCCGGGGGAGGCATGCCTTGCCCCCCGTCGGGGGTCTGCAACGCCCGAGCCGACGAACCGGACCGGCACGTCCGAATTTGTAGTGTGGGGGGCATGGCGCGATGGGTTCGGGCCGGCGGGGTCGAGGTTGAGTCGATTTCCTCGATCACGTGCTCCGTCGTCGAGACGAGAGCGAGGGCTGAGCCCCGAGCCGCTGCGCAGTCTTTGTGGAGAGTGCGGCCAAGAACCCACCCCCCGACGTGGTCGTTGTCCATTCAATCGACAAGGACGCTGGGGGATGGGATGGCACCCAAGTACCACCTTGGCCCCCAGCAGATCGGCGACCTATCCGCAGGTACGGTCTCCAAATGGCGCACCCGCTACGACGGCACCAACCACCCCCAGCCCCGAGCCCGCCGCGTGGATCGGCGAGCCTGGCGCTGGGACCCCCGGATGGGACGGCCCCGTCGTTTGGAAGGCCTGGAGACTCGCCCTGCCCGGCCAAGGCGCCGGAGGCGGTCCGCTCCCCATCGAACGGGCCGCCCGGAGTATCGGGCGGCGCAGGAAGCTGCCCGCGCCGAGCACCCGAACGACACCACCAAGTGGCACCACCAGATGCGGGTCCGCAGCGCATCGCCTCCACCTACTGCGTCGACACGGCCGCGCTCAAGGAGCTCGCCGGACAGATCATGGAAGCCAGCCCTGACCTGCACACCGAGGAGGCCGACATCCGCTGCGGGCTGAGCGCCGTGACACCGGCCAGAGCTTCCGGCCAACTGCTCGTGAATGCCACGGCGCGGTCGTCGACGTACGCAGTGGCCGGCGGCTTGCGGCTGGTGAGGAGCAACCGGCCGCGCCCGGCCCAGAAGGTGATCTGGCCTGTGCGCTCGCAGGTGGTCGCACTCCTGCGGCGGCAGGTGATCGTAGTCGAGCTCGGGTCCGCCGCCGCACCCGCCGCAGACCTTGCACGAATCGTCGACGGCCATGAGCCGGCTGAGCGCCTCCAGCGCGCCGGTGGGGGGCGGGTCGTAGATCGTTCCGTCCGCCCACCCTCGGAAGTAGCGGCGGATGGGCGCGTCAAAGTCGACGCTGCTGGTCATGCAGCCATGTTGCAGTACGGCGAACCCTTCCAAGGCTCATCGAGCTTCCTGTAGTGCCGTTCGAGGGCGCCCAGAGTCTCCGTTCACAGACAGACCCTGGACACCCTCGCCCCCGATCCTGCAGCTAGGTCCACGAATCACTCATCCAGCCGCTTGGCAGACGGCTGCCTAAGGGACCGGTGGGGTCAGGTCAGGGCCAGCCCATGCCGCCGCTGCCGGGGCCCGGAGCCACGGCGGTCGGCCGGGTCTCACGGGCTCTCTCGTGGGAGGTGGGTTTCCCGGCGCCCCTTGGATCGGCCACTCCCAACCGAATAAGGTTCGGTTCATGGAGGAAACCGAGTTCGGCGTGCCCGGCCGGATCGCCACGATCATCCTGAGCGTCTCCAAGGACCTGCCCCCCTCCGCGCCGGACCGGCCGGGAACCCACCCCTGAGGAGCGTCATGGCCATCGACTTCACCCTCGCCCCCGAGCACGAGGAGCTGCGCTCCCGGGTGCGCGAGTTCATTCGCGAGACCGTGATCCCCGCCACCGAGGGGGAGCTGGAACGCGACGACTACCTGCGCGTCATCTTCGACCTCCGCAAGGAGGCCAGGTCCAGGAACCTGTGGCTGCCGCACATGCCGAAGGAGTGGGGCGGCATGGGCCTGGGCCACGTGGAGCTCGCCATGGTGCAGGCGGAGGCGGCCAAGACGCGCCTCGGCCCGTGGGTGCTGAACTGCATGGCGCCCGACGAAGGGAACATGCACACCCTGCTGCACTGGGGCACGGACGAGCAGAAGGAGAAGTACCTCCGCCCGCTCACCGAGGGCACGAAGATGTCGTGCTTCGCGATGACCGAGCCCGAGGTGGCCGGCTCCGACCCCACGCTGATCCAGACCCGCGCCGAGCGCGACGGCGACGAGTGGGTCGTCAACGGCCACAAGTGGTTCATCTCCAACGCCCGCCGCGCGAACTTCGCCATCCTGATCGCCCGCACCGAGCACGACGTCCCGGAGGGCTCGCGCGGCGCCAACACCGCCTTCCTCGTCGACCTGCCCGCCGACGGCTGGAACGACGTGCGCGAGGTCGAGACCATGCACGGCTCGACCGGGCACAGCGAGATCGTCATCTCCGACCTGCGCCTCCCTGACTCCCAGGTGCTCGGCGGGCGCGGCAACGGTCACCGGCTCGGCCAGTACCGGCTCGGCCCGGCCCGGCTGGCGCACTGCATGCGCTGGATCTCCCAGGCCGAGACCGCGCTGGACATGATGGTCGACCGGGCGCTCAACCGGCGCAGCCACGGCTCGGCGCTGGCCGACAAGCAGGGCGTCCAGTGGCTGATCGCCGACTCGGCCATGGAGCTCTACCAGGCCAAGCTCATGGTCCTGCACGCCGCCTCGAAGATCGACAAGGGCGAGGACTTCCGCACCGAGGTCTCCATGGCCAAGCACTTCGTCGCCGGAGCCCTCAACCGCATCGTCGACCGCGCCATCCAGGTCCACGGCGCCCTGGGCTACTCGACGGACACGCCGCTCGCGCACATGTTCCAGCACGCCCGCTGGGCCCGCCTGGCCGACGGCGCCGACGAGATCCACCAGATGCGCATCGCCGAACGCACCATCGACGCCTACCGCTCCACCGGCTCCACCTGGTCTGCGACCGGCAGCCTTCCCCTATGAACCCTGGCGGCGCCAGAAGGCGTCGTGAGCGGCCTGGTCGGCCACGTACTCCCAGCGGGCGACGACCAGGCCGTGCTCGAAGCCGTAGACGTTGAAGTTGTCCATCTCGATGCGTTCGCCGCGGCGCTCCGCCGTCCAGCGGTGCAGGGTGACCGCGTAGGAGTCGTTCGCCTGGACGGAGAGGAGTTCGGTGCGGAAGGTGCCGCCGGTCTCCTCGTGGACGAGCCGGCCGAGCCGGATGATGGCGTCCTTGCCGCGGTGCTCGCCGGTGACGAGGCTGTCGCCGCCGATGTGGAAGACGGCGTGGTCGGCGATCAGGGCGAGGTAGCCGGGAAGGTCGCCGCGGCCGGCCAGGCCGTACAGGCGGCGGGTGAGGACGGCGTGGGGGTGAGTTGCCATGAGGTCACCATGCCGCAGGGAGCGGGCTGCTGCCGGGCGGCGGGTAGCCTTCCCCTTGTGAGTGACATGGCGGTGCTGGCCGATCTCGTGGCCGACGGGGGCGTGGTGGTCCTCAGCGGCGCCGGGCTCTCCACCGAGTCCGGCATTCCCGACTACCGGGGGCCGAGCGGGCGGCGGCGGTCGGGCACGCCGATGACCTACCAGGAGTTCACCGGCAGCGAGGCGGCCCGCCGCCGGTACTGGGCGCGCAGCCATCTCGGATGGCGGCACGTGGCCCAGGCCCCGTGCAACCGCGGTCACCGCGCGGTCGCCGGGCTGCAGCGGGCCGGGCTGGTGTCCGGCATCATCACCCAGAACGTGGACGGCCTGCACCAGGCGGCCGGGGCCCGCGAGGTGGTCGAGCTGCACGGCAGCCTGCACCGGGTGCGGTGCCTGGAGTGTGGTGAGCGCACCGGCCGCGAGGAGCTCGACCGGCGGTTGCGCGAGGCCAACAGCGACTGGGCGGCGGCCGCGGGGCTCCAGCTTCATCCGGACGGTGCCCGGGTGAACCCGGACGGCGACGTCGCGCTCGACGACGCCGAGATCGAGGGCTTCACCGTGGTCGGCTGCGCCTCCTGCGGCGGGATGCTCAAGCCGGACGTGATCTTCTTCGGGGAGAACGTTCCTCCCGCTCGGGTCAGCGAGTGTTTCGAGCTGACCGACGAGGCGGGGCTGTTGCTCGTGCTGGGGTCTTCGCTGACGGTGCTGTCCGGGTTCCGGTTCGTACGGCATGCCGCTCGGCAGGCCATCCCGGTCGCGATCGTCAACCAGGGGCCGACGCGTGGCGACGAGCACGCGATGCTGCGCCTCGACGCCCCGCTCGGCCAGACCCTCGACGAGCTCGTGGCCGCTCTGTCCGCCGAGCCGGTGCCCGCCACGTCGTGAAGGACCGTCCCGACGGGCTGAGCGACGCCGCCCTCGCCACGACGCTGCGTGCGTGGGGAATCGCCGAGGTCCCGGTCTATGCTCCGGTCGGGTTCGGGGACTACCACTGGACGGCCGGGCGGTGGTTCGTCACCGCCACCGATCTGGCGCACCGCCCCGACCCCGGCCCGGCCCTGGCCGCCGCTGCCAAGCTCGGGCTGGACTGCGTGGTCGCGCCGGTGCCCACCCCGAGTGGGGGCCTGGTCGTGCGGGCCGGTGAGCGGTATGGGGTGAGTGTCTTCCCACTGGTGGAGGGGGAGTCCGGGCACTTCGGTCAACGGTTGCCCGGCGAGCGGCGGCGGGTGGTGCTCGACGCGCTCGCCGAGTTGCACGGCCTGAGGGCGCCGGCGGGGTTGCCGGCGCACAGCCCGGTGCCCGAGTCCCGGCCGCACCTCGACCGGGCCCTAGCCGCCCTCGACCAGCCCTGGACCGCCGGGCCGTACGGCGAGCCGGCCCGAGAGCTGGTGCGCGCCGAAGCGGCGCGCCTGCGAGCGAGGCTGGCCGAGTTCGACCACACCACGGCCACCCTCGACGGTAGGGCGGGCATGGTTGTGACGCACGGTGAGCCTCACCCCGGCAACCTGCTCTGGCACGACGGCCGGGTGAAGCTGATCGACTGGGACACCGTCGCGCTCGCCCACCCCGAACGGGACCTGTGGCTGGCCGCCACCGAGCCGGGCGACCTGGACCACTACGCCCACGTCTCCGGCCGGGAGCCGGACCCGCGCCTGCTCGGCTTCTACCGGCTGCGCTGGCAGCTCGACGACCTGGCCGTCTACCTGGAGCTCTTCCGCGCCCCGCACACCGAGGGCGGCGACGCCGCCGACTCCTGGCGGTACTTCCAGGACACCCTCACCGCGCTCTAACTCCGTTCGAGGTGCTCCAGGATCGCCCGCAGCGAGGCGGCCAGCTCCCGGCGGCGCTCCCCGTCGAGCTCCTTCACGACGAAGGCCTCCTGCCGGTTGAACTCCGGGAACAGCTCCCGCATCAGCCGCTCGCCGGTCGGGGTGAGCGCCAGCATCACGCGCCGCCGGTCGGTGGGGTGCTGGGTGCGGCGCAGGTGCCGGTAGGACTCCAGGGTGCGCACCACGCCGGTCAGCGTCGCCTTGGAGATGCCCGCCTCGGCGGCCACGTGCCGGGTCTCGCTCTCGCCCCAGATCCAGACCACCCACATCACCACGAACCCGGTCCAGGTCAGCCCGGTGTCCCGCAGGACGGTCTGCTCCAGGTGGTTGCGGATCGCCGAGGAGGCGCGGTAGATGTTCGACACCGCCCACATCGCCTCGAAGTCGAGGTTGAGGCCGCCCAGGCGCTCGCCGACGGCTTCCTCGGTCTGGCGCAGGGTGTGGTGTCCGGTCATGGTCGCCCATCATATTCGGCCCCGAACAATCACCCGCCGTGGACCACCCGCCCGCCGAAGAGGGTGAGCTCCACCGGCGCCTCGGTCAGCTCGTGCGGGCTGGTCGCCGCGCTGACGCACAGGTCGGCGACCTTGCCCGGGGTGATCGAGCCCTTCCAGGTCTCGGCGTGGTCCTGCCAGGCGGGCGCGATCGTGTAGGTGCGCAGGGCGGCCTCCAGATCGAGGCCCTCGCCCTCGCGCGCCACCAGCGCGGCCACCCCGGCGCGCCAGTCGGGCCGGGTGACCGGCGCGTCCGAGCTGCACGCCGTGACCACGCCCGCCTCGACCGCCGAGCGGGCCGGCCACTCCGTGCGCACCAGAGCCTCGCCGAACAGCGCCCGGGTCGTGCCCGCCTCCATGGCCTGCAGCACCGGCTGCAGGTTGATCCCGCAGCCGAGCGCGGCCAGCCGCGCCAGAGCTTGTTCGGACGCGAACTGTCCGTGGATCACGTAGTGCCGCGCGTCCTTGCGCGGGTGGCGGTCCTGCGCCGCCGCGAGCGCCTCGGCCACCGCGTCCACCCCGCGACTGCCCACCACGTGCACGCCGAGCTGCCAGCCGGCCTCGTGCACCAGCCGGACGATCTCCGCCAGCTCGGCCACCCGCTCGCCCGTGCTCGCGCCGTGCGTGCACAGCGCCCCGTGCCCGCCCGAGGGGTACGGCTCGCGCATCCACGCCGTCTCCGAGGGCGGGATGCCGTCGGCGAAGACCTTGACCCCGAGCAGCCGCAACAGCCGCGGTGAGATCCCCGCCAGGTCGGGCGGCGCGGCCAGCCAAGCCACGGTGTCGGCGGCCGAGGCCCCCGACATCGCGCTCGGCAACCCCAGCACGCTCACCCGCGCGGTCAGCTCGCCCGAGCGGGCCAGCGCCGCGTACGCCTCCAGCGCGCCGGTGCCCATCCCGCCGGCGAAGGCCTCCTCCCCGCCCGGCCCCAGGCCGGGCTCGGTGAAGCTGGTGATGCCGAGCCGGTTCAGCTCGGCCACCATGTCGCGCGCCACCGCGCTCAGCCCGCCCTCCGGATGCGGCACCGCCCGCTGCACCAGCGCCTGGTCGGCGTGGTGCAGCACGCCTCCGTCCGACTCCACCCCGGCCAGCTCGAGCGCCAGGCTGTTGACCCAGACCGCGTGGCCGGAGAAGTCCTGGAGCAGCACCGGATGCTCCGGCGCCACCTCGTCCAGATCGGCCGCGACCGGCTGGCGGCCGGGGTCGGCCACGCACTCCGCGAGCCGTCCGGGATGCCAGCCGATGCCGCGGATCCACTGGCCGGGCCGCGCCTGCCGTACCGCCCGGGCCACCTCGGCCCGGACGGCGGCGATCGACTCCAGCGCGACGTCCAGGCAGAACGGCGGCCGGTGCAGGCCGTACCCGACGCCGTGCAGGTGGGAGTCGTTGAGGCCGGGCAGCACCACCCGCCCGCGCAGCTCGACCGTCTCGGCGGCGCGCCACCCGCCGGCGTCCTCACCGACGTGCACGATCTCGCCGCCGCGCACCACCACCGTGCTCGCGTACGGCAGAGCCGCGTCCATGGTCAGCACGCGGCCCCCGGCCAGGATCAGGTCAGCGCCCGTCATCGCGATGGTCTCCCAGGTAGGCGCGCCGCAGCGCGGAGTCGTCGGCCCGCAGGGGCGCGGGGTCCCCGGCGTAGGTGAGGCCGCCGCGCGCCAGCACGTAGGCGGCGTCGGCCAGGGTCAGGGCGGTGTGCGCGAACTGCTCGACCAGCAGCACCGCGCACCCCTCGCTGGCCAGCGCGCGGATGACCGGCAGCAGCCGCCGGACGATCGCCGGGGCCAGGCCCAGGGACATCTCGTCCAGCAGCAACGCGGCCGGGCGGCGCAGGATCGCCCGGGCCAGCACGAGCATCTGCTGCTCGCCCCCGGACAGCAGCCCGGCCCGCACGTTCAGCCGCGGGCCCAGCTCGGGGAAGAGCTCCAGGGCGCGGGCCGGCTCGCCGGTCAGGGCGAGGTTCTCGGTCGTGGTGAGCGTGGCGAAGACGGTCCGGCCCTGCTCGACATGCGCGAGGCCGAGCGCCGCCCGGCGGGTGCGCGGGCGGCCGGTCAGGTCGTGACCGGACAGGGTGACGCGGCCGGCGCGGGTGGGCAGGACGCCCGAGACCGCCTCCAGCAGCGTCGTCTTGCCCGCGCCGTTCGGGCCCAGCAGCACGGTCACCTCGCCCCGCCGGGCCACCAGGCTGACCTCGCGGACCACGGGCTGGCCGCGCCTGGCCACCGTCACCCGCTCCAGGACCAGCGTCATGCGGTGACCTCCTCGCCCAGGTAGGCGCGCAGGACCTCGGGGGTGGCGAAGACCTCGGCGGGCGGGCCCTCGGCCAGGACCGTGCCGAAGTCGAGGACGGTGACCCGCTCGCAGGTGGCCCGGACCAGGTCCAGGTCGTGCTCGATGAGCAGCACCGCGGCGCCGAAGCGCGCCGGGGCGGTGTTCAGCCAGGCGCCGAGGCGTTCGGTCTCGGCCTGGCCCAGGCCGGCGGCCGGCTCGTCCAGGACGGCCAGGACCGGGCGGGCCAGGAGGGCGCCGGCGACCTCCAGCAGCCGGCGGGTGCCGGTGTCGAGCTCCTCGATGCGGTGGGTGGGCGGGAGGTCCACCAGGTCGTGGAGCGCTTCGGCCAGGTCCTCGTGCGTGAGGTGGCGGCGGGCGGTGAAGCGGAGGTACTCCTCGACGGTCAGGGTGGTGGGGACCCGGTCCTGCTGGAAGGTGCGGCGCAGGCCCGCTCGGGCCCTTCGGTGGGCGGGGGCGGTGGTGAGGTCGGTGCCGGACAGGAACACCGTGCCGGTGCAGGGGACGAAGCCGGTGATCGCGTCGACCAGGGAGGACTTGCCCGCGCCGTTGGGGCCGACCAGGCCGTGGACGGTGCCTCCGGGCACGGTGAGGGTGACCTGGTGGAGGGCGGTCACCTGGCCGAACCGGACCCCGAGCCCGGAGACCTGCAGGGCCGTAGCGGGCTGGGGTGGAGGAAGGGGGGCCTGATCAGGAGAGGGTGGGGCTGTCGATGGGGTCTCAGAGGGTCGGAGGAGGGGAAGGCGGCGGAGGGAAAGGCGGCGGAGGCGGGCGCGGAGGGCGTCGCTGAGGCCGGAGCCCTGGGTGAAGGCCTGCAGCGCCCCGACGGCGAAGACGACGTTCGCCCACTGCTGCGGGATCCCGAAGCGCCGCAACAGCTCCGAGATCAGCACCCCGAGCGCCCCACCGAGCAGAGCGCCCTCGGCGTGGTGAGCCCCCGCCATGACGGCCACCGCGTAGGCGGTCAGCGACTGCCCGGGGTCGAAGTTCCGCGACACCACCATCGCGAGCTGCCCGGCCAGCAACGCCCCCGACAGCCCCGCCACGAAGGCGCTCACCGCGAAGGCGCTGAGCTTGGCCCCGGGCACCCCGGTCCCGGCCGCGGCGGTGGCCCGCTCGGACTCGCGCAGCACCCGCCACGAGATCCCCAGCCGCGTCCGCCCCACCACCGCCAGCGCCACCGCCACCAGGGCGAACACCCCGCAGCAGAACAGGAAGTACTGCCGCTCCGCCGCCAGCCCGGCGGGCCGCCCGACGGTGAGCCCCTGGGCGACGCCCGGGAAGGAGGAGGCGGCCAGCACCACGTCCACGGTCGCCGCGAAGCCGAGCGTGACGATCGCCAGGTGCACCCCGCGCAGCCGCAGCGCCGGCAGCCCGACGAGCACCCCGAACGGCACCGCCGCGAGCCCGGCCAGCGGGAGCCACACCCACAGCCCGCCCGGCACCGCCCACACGTTGAGCTGGGCGGTGGTCCAGGCGCCGATGGCCGCGAAGGCCGCCTGGCACAGCGACACCAGCCCGGCCCGCCCGGCGACCACGCCCAGGCTCTGCAGCAGCACGCCCGACACGACCGCCGAGGTGGCGAGGAAGACCCAGTAGGCGGGCAGGGGCGCGGCCACGCCGTACAGCAGGAGGGCGCCGGCGGCGGCCAGCCCCGCGCGGACGAGGCGGTCAGCGGGCCGCATCCCACACCTCCCGCCGCCGGGTCCACATCAGGATGAGCAGGATCGCCGCGAACGGCACCGCGTCGCGGTACT
Organism: Nonomuraea sp. NPDC050328; assembly: GCF_044459405.1. Lineage (NCBI taxonomy): Bacteria > Bacillati > Actinomycetota > Actinomycetes > Streptosporangiales > Streptosporangiaceae > Nonomuraea > Nonomuraea sp. NPDC050328. The sequence goes on from NZ_JBITIW010000003.1 coordinate 80,632, forward strand.
CGCGCAACGCCGCCGAGCCGGCCAGCACCCCCTCCAGCAGCCCGAGCGCGAGCCCGCCCAGCAACGCCCCCGACAGCCGGGTCAGCCCGCCGACCAGCGCCGCGGCGCACGCGGGCACGATGAGCATGCTGAGCGACAGGATGTCGCTCGACCGGACCGGCGCGACCAGCAGCAGCACCAGCGCGGCCAGCCCACCGGTCGCCGCCCACAGGACGACGGCAGGCAGGCGGGTGCCGATGCCGAGCAGTTCGGTGGTCACCGGCCGCTCGGCCATGGCGCGCAGCCGCAGCCCGAGCGGCGTGCGGGTGAGCAGCAGGTGCGTGCCGCCGCCGAGGAGCGCGGCGAGGGCGAGCAACGCGGGCGTCGCCCAGGTGATCACCACGCCGGCCAGCTCGGCGGCGGCCCCGGAGGCCGGGTTGGGCAGCACCCGCGGGGTGTCGCCGAACAGGATGTAGGCGAGCGCGATGATCCCGATGAGCTGGGCGATCGACACCGCGGTGCGCGTCTGGGCGTCGCCGGCGGCGAACCAGCGCACCATCACCGCGCCGCAGCCCGCCGACAGCAGCGCCCCCGCCGCGACGCCCGCCGCCGCGGCCACGCCGTACGGCAGGCCGGACTCGGTCAGCGCGGCCATGACGTACACCCCGGCCACCCCGATCGCGGCGACGGCGAGGTTGACCGTGGCGGTGAGCCGGTACATGGCGGTGAGCAGCAGGCCGAGGGCGGCGAAGGTGCCGCCGGCGGCCAGTCCGGAGAGCAGGCCCTGGAGCATCAGTCGAGCGTCCCCGGATAGCGCACCCACTCCGGGGTGACCACCTCCCACCTGCCGCCCCTGAGCTGGACGATCTTCCCGGCCCGGTTGGAGCGGTGCTTGGCCGCGGGCCCGAACTCGTACGGCGTGCCGACCAGCGGGTGCCGGACGGGCTTGAGCGTCTTGAACGCCCGGGTGACCGCCTCGCGGGTGATCGGCCCCTGGATGCCCCGGAGCGTCTCGACGAGGTAGGTGGCCGCCAGGTAGCCGCCCTGCCCGAACGAGGTCAGCGGCACCTTCCTGGCGGTCATCAGCTCCCGCCAGTCCTTGAGCGCGGCCGACCCGGCGTCGGTGAACGGCTCGAACTCGGCGTTGGCGTAGGTGCCCTCGCCGTCGGCGCCGAGCGCGCGGGCGACCGCCTCGGTGTAGGGCGCGGTGGTCATGAGCCAGTCGACGCCGGTGACCTTCTGCTGCTTGACCACCTTCATCCAGGCGATGGCCATCGGCTCGGTGCCGTTGTAGAGCACCGCCTGGCACCCGGCGTTGCGCGCCCGCAGCACGAACGGGGTCGGGTCGGAGTCGGGCTTGACGGTGCGGTCGTCGAGGGTGAGCCGCTTGCCGGTGAGCGCGGTCCAGCTCCGCACGGCCCCGCCGTAGGCGTCGCTGGTGTTGCCGAGGATGGCCAGGAACAGGCAGACCTTGTCGTGCTCGAGCACCTCGGAGGCGTAGTACAGGTTGATCGCCATGTTGAGGTAGGGCCCGGTGTTGACCGGCGAGATCGCGGGGGACTCGAAGCAGGTCGGGTCCACGCCGGTGCCCTGGATCGAGACGATGCCGGCCTGCGCGTAGAAGGGCGCGTTGACCGCGCAGTCGAGCAGGCTGGCCGAGCCGGCCAGCGCCACCGCGCCCTGGTTGGTGACCACGTCGCGGGCGGCCTGGGCGGCGGCGGCCGGGTCGCCCTTGTCGTCGGCCACGAGGTACTCGATCCGGCGGCCGCCGAGGCCGCCCTGCTCGTTGACGCGGTCGAAGACCGCCTTGGCGGCGGCGGAGGAGTCGGGGAAGGTCACCGGGCCGCTGAGCGAGCTCACGGCGCCCACCTTGATCGTGTCGCCGGGTCCCTGGCTGGCGGCGGGCTCGTCGGCGAGTCCGCAGCCGGTCGCCGCGAGGAGCAGCGCGGCCAGGGACAGGACGACGAGCGCTCTCGAACCGGTCATGACGCGGGCCTCTCGTGCGTGACGGGTGACCGGATCGTACGGTTCCTAACAAAGGCTGGCAAGAGCCATTTTTGGTCTTATCGTGCGGGTATGAACGTTCCTCGCATGCAGCTCGTGCTCTCCGAGAACTGGACCATGACCCCGGCCCGCGACCTGCCCGTCCTGGTGCGCTGGGCGCGCGAGGCGGAGGAGGCCGGCTTCGACTCCGTGATGATCAGCGAGCACGTCGTCCTCGGCCCCGACGCCGGCGCCCGCGGCCGGATGGCCAACCCGCGCGAGTACGCCCTGCCCGGCAACCAGGACCCCTTCACCCCCTGGCCCTCGCCCCTGACGCTGCTGGCCGCCATCTCCTCGGTGACCAGCACGCTGCGCCTGGCCGCCGCGGCGGTCCTCGCGCCGCTGCGCCACCCGCTGCTGCTGGCCCGCGAGCTCGGCACGCTCGACCTGCTCGCTCAGGGCCGGCTCATCGTGCTGCCGACGGTGAGCTGGAGCCGCGACGAGTACGCCGCGCTCGGCGTCGACTTCGGCCGGCGCGGGCGGATGCTGGACGAGCACCTGGAGATCTGGGAGCTGCTGTGGCGGGAGTCCCCGGTGTCCTACCACGGCGAGTTCTACCGGTTCGACGAGGTCTACTTCGAGCCGAAGGCCTACCGGCCCACCGGCCCGGTGCTGTGGTTCGGCGGCGCCGGGCTCAGCGAGCACCTGCTGCGCCGGGTGCGGCGGTGGGGGAGCGGCTTCAACCCGCTCGGCTACCCGCCCGCCGCCGACATCGAGGCGCTGCTGGCCGTACGGCCCGGGCTGGAGCTGGCGGGCGGCACGCGGGCGCTCTTCCCTGACGCCGGCTCGTGCGCGCCGCTCGGGCCGGCGCTGGAGCACATCCCGCAGCGGATGGCCGAGGGGTACACCACCTTCTGCATCAAGCCCTCGCAGTTCCTCGACGACCCCGGCCGGGTGGGAGCCTTCTGCCACGAGGTGATGCGCCGGGTGCGCGCCCTGGTCTGACCCGGCCCGCGGGGCGGTCAGGGCTGCATCGCCCTGGCGACCAGCAACGTGTCGGTGAACTGCTCGAAACCGATCACCGTCCCGTCGTACAGCTTCCAGACGTGGGTGAAACGGGCCTGCATCGCCTTGCCGGTCGCCCGGTAGACGCCGCGGTAGACGCCGATCACCACGATCACGTCTCCGGCGTCGACGTACTCCTCCGGCTCGGCGGCGAAACCCTCCCACTCCTCGCCGAGCCGGGCGAACACCCCCTTGAGCACCTCGTCCGGCCCGACGTAGGTGCCCGCGCAGGGGAAGCCGGCCATCTCCGTCCACCGGGCGTCCGGCGCGAGCGCCGCGAGCACGCCCGCCACGTCGCCGCGCGCCGAGGCGGCGTAGGACTCGCGTACGGCCAGCAGGTTCTTGGTGATCATGCCGGTTCCTCTCCTGGGGGGTAGGTGACCGTGCCCAGCGGCTCGATGTGCGCGCCGCCGGGCGAGGCGTGGATCTCACCGGCGCCGGACAGGCCGAAGAAGGTGCCGACCGTGCGCCGGGCCGCCCAGTCGTAGAGCCAGGTGGCCGCGACCGGGATGCGGAACTCGCGGAAGGTGAAGACGTACAGGTCGTCGGCGAGCTTCCAGGTGGCCGCCAGGTCCACGTCACCGTGGCCGCGTTGCGCGCCCACCAGGCACTGCCAGGCGTAGCGGGTGGAGCTCAGGTAGACGTGCTCGTAGAGGTGGTCCGGAGAATAACGGTACAGCGCCCGCCGCCCGATGAGCTCGCGCGTCGGGGCCGGCGGCTCGCCGCGCACCGGCGTGCCCTCGACCGTGCCCGGCGTGAAGGCCTGCGCCACCCGGGGCTCGCCGGGGACCGCTTCTTCGGCGATGGTGGAGGTGATCCGCAGCGCGCGGCCGAGCCCGGTGTGCACGACCGTGACCGTGTGCCTGCGCGGCTCCTCCGGGTGGCCGTGGCCGAGGAAGAGCAGGTCCTCGCGGACCGGCACCGCCTCGTACGGCTGCGCGGGCCCGCCGTCCGCGCTGAGCTCGGCGCCGGTGCGGAAGTCGAGGCGGGTGGCGGAGCCGTCGGCGAAGGCCAGCCGCAACGCGGTCCCGGCCAGGCGGTCCGTCGCGGGCAGGCGGTTGGTGGCGATCCCGGGGGCGAAGTCGTCCATGGTCTTCCAGCCGGGGGACATGGTTTCTTCCTCCATGAAGTCGTCTATGAAATCATATAGTTTTCCGCTCGAAAGGAGTAGGCGATGAGGTTGCAGGGCAAGGTCGCCCTCATCACCGGCGCGGGCACCGGGATCGGCGCCGCCGCCGCCCGCCGCTTCGCCGCCGAGGGCGCCCGAGTGGTGCTGGCCGGCCGGCGCAAGGAGCTCTTGGACGAGGTCGCCGCGCAGCTCGACGCCCCCGGAGGTGAGGAGCGGGTGGCGGCGGTGGCGTGCGCGGACATGGCCGAGACCGCCCAGGCCCGCGCGGCGGTGGACAGCGCGCTGGCCCGCTTCGGCCGCCTGGACGTGGTCGTCGCCAACGCCGGGGGCCACGGGTTCGGCGCGCTGGCCGAGACGAGCGACGCCGACTGGCGGCTGAGCATGACGGCCAACCTCGACACCTGCTTCGTCACCTGCCGGGAGGCCATGCCCGCCCTGATCGAGGCGCGGGGCGCGATCGTGGTGGTCTCCTCCATCGCCGGCCTGGCCGCCGGGCCCACCGTCGCGGGGTACGTCACCGCCAAGCACGCCCTCATCGGGCTGACCCGTTCGATCGCCCGCGACTACGGCCGGCACGGCGTGCGCGCCAACTGCCTGTGCCCCGGCTGGGTCCGCACCCCCATGGCCGACGGCGAGATGGACGAGCTGACCGAACGCCACGGCATCTCCCGGGAGCAGGCCTACTCCCTGGTCACCAAGGACGTCCCGCTGGGCCGGCCGGCCACCGCCGAGGAGATCGCGAGCATCTGCCTCTTCCTGGCCTCCGACGACAGCGCGATCATGACCGGCTCCGTGCTCGTCGCCGACGGCGGCGCCACCGCGGTCGACCTCCCCACCCTCGCCTTCGTATAAGACCCCTACCTCCGCCCCGAGTCCCCGCCCGGAGTCCCCGCCCGGAGTCCCCGCCCCGCCGAGTCCCCGCCCTCCCTAACTTCCCGCCCCCCGAGTCCCCGCCGGCTCCTGGTGCGAGAGAGGACATGTCCTGATGTCAGACCTGTTCATCGGCGGTGCCTGGAGCCCAGCGGCGACCGGCCGCTCGTTCCCCACGCTCAACCCCGCCGACGGCACGGTCATCACGACCTGCGCCGAGGCCGGCCCCGCCGACGTGGACCGCGCGGTCGGCGCGGCCCGCGAGGCCGCCGACGCCTGGGCGGCCCACCCCGAACACCTGCGCGCTCGCCTGCTGTGGCGCGTCGCCGACCTGATCGAGGCGAACGCCGAGGAACTGGCCGAGCTGGAGAGCCGCGACAGCGGCCAGCTCCTCGGCGTCGCCCGCGAGGTCTCCGTCCCCGGTACGGCAGAGCACTTCCGCTACTTCGCCGGCTGGTGCACCAAGATCCAGGGCGCGGTGCTCCCGGTCGCCTTCCCCGACACCCTCCACTACACCCGGCGCGAGCCGGTGGGCGTCTGCGCGCTGATCACCCCGTGGAACTTCCCGCTGATGATCGCCGCCTGGAAGCTCGCCCCCGCCCTCGCCTGCGGCAACACCGTGATCATCAAGCCCGCCGAGCAGACCCCGCTGTCCACGGTCCGGCTCGTCGAGCTGATGAGTGAGGCGGGCTTCCCGCCCGGCGTGGTCAACCTGCTCACCGGCGGACCCGGCACCGGCCGGGCGCTGGCCGCCCACCCCGGCGTGGACAAGATCTCCTTCACCGGCTCGACCGAGGTCGGCCGCTCCCTGGTGAGCGCCGCGGCGGGCGGTCTCAAGCGGCTGACCCTGGAGCTGGGCGGCAAGGCCCCGAGCATCATCGCCGCCGACGCCGACCTGGACGCCGCGGTGGCGGGCAACCTGACCGGCGCGCTCTTCCACAGCGGCCAGGTGTGCGCCGCCTACGCCCGCTTCTACGTCGACCGCGAGCGGGCCGATGAGTTCACCGAGAAGATGGCGGCCGGCGCCGCCGCGTTACGCATAGGCCCCGGTGACGACCCGGCCAGCCGGCTCGGCCCGCTGGTCAGCGAGGAGCACCTGCGCTCGGTCGACGCGCACGTGCGCGGCGCGGTCTACGAGGGCGCCGACCTGGTCGGCGGCGGGCGGCGGGTGGACCGGCCGGGCTTCTTCTACGAGCCGGCCGTCTTCGCGGGGGTCACCGACGACATGGCGATCGCTCGCGAGGAGGTCTTCGGCCCGGTCATCCCGGTGCTCGCCTACGACGACCCCGACGAGCTCGTCGCCCGGGCCAACGCCCTGGAGTACGGGCTGGCCGCGTCGATCTGGACGCGGGACCTGTCCACCGCGCACCGGCTGGCCGCCCGCATCCGGGCCGGGGCGATCTTCATCAACATGATCCACGTGCCGGACGCGGCCACCACCTGGGGCGGGTACAAGGCCAGCGGCTGGGGCCGCGAGATGGGTCCCTACGCGATCGACGCCTACACCGAGGTCAAGGGCGTGTGGACCCATCTCGGACCCGGGTCTCGTTGATGAGCGTGCGCTGGAAGCAGACCCCGTCCTTCAGCCACTGCCAGGTGCGGCTGCGGTGGTTCCCGTCCTGGCTGAGCACGATGAGCTCGAACAACCGCACGCTCGGGTCGGCCTTGTAGACCCAGTTGAGGTAGATCGTGTGCTCGTCGGCCTCCCAGAACTCGCCGATGATGCGGTCGGTGTCGAAGCGGCACCGGCCGCCGCCGAGGTAGCGGCCGGGGAAGTGGTGCTCCTCGGTCCGGCCGTCCGGCCAGGTGTAGCGGTTGATCTGGTAGTAGTCGTGCGAGCCGTCGCCGGGCAGGGCGCAGGTGAGGTGGGCGGTGTGCCGGTCGGTGACCCGGCCGTCGCGGTCGACGACGGTGTAGGTGCCCTCCCAGTCACCTTCGTGCCGGGCCAGCAGGGGCATGTCGTCTCGGATGCTCAAGGTCGGACACCGCCAGGGGTCGGAGGGACACGTGCAAGCGATCATGGTCCCTCCGCCCCGGGGAGGGCAAGGCAGCCTCCCTGTCGGGCGGCTACGAGGTGCCGAAGCGGGGGATGGGGTGGTCCTGGGTGGCCACGTGCACGGTGTGCGGCTCGGTGAACAGGTCGAGGCTGTGCCGCCCGCCCTCCCGCCCCAGGCCGCTGTGCTTGACGCCGCCGAACGGGGTGCGCAGGTCGCGCACGTTGTGGCTGTTGATCCACAGCATGCCCGCGTCGATCGCCTGGGCCAGCCGGTGGGCCCGTTGCAGGTCGCGGGTCCACAGGTAGGCGGCCAGGCCGTACCGCGTGGCGTTGGCCAGCTCGACCGCCTGCGCCTCGCCGGAGAAGGGCGTCACGCAGACCACCGGGCCGAAGATCTCCTCCTGGAAGACGCGCATGGCCGGGGTGACGTCGGCGAAGACGGTCGCGTTGAGGTAGTTGCCGCTCGGCAGGTGCGGCGGGCGGTGCCCCCCGGTGACCAGGCGGGCGCCCTCCTCGATGCCGGTCCTGACGTAGCCCAGCACGCGGGCGTAGTGCTCGGGGTGGATGAGCGCGCCCAGCTCGGTCGCCGGGTCCTCCGGCGGCCCCACCTTGACGAAGGCGGCGCGGGCGGCCAGCCGGGCGACGAACTCCTCGTAGATGTCGTCCTGCACCAGCACGCGGGAGCTGGCCGTACAGCGTTCGCCGTTGAGGGAGAAGACGCCGAAGACGGCGGCGTCCAGGGCGGCGTCGAGGTCGGCGTCGGCGAAGACGACCAGCGGCGACTTGCCGCCCAGCTCCATGGACAGGGTCTTCAGGTGCGGCGCGGCCTCGCGCATGATCGTCTGGCCGGTGGTGGTCTCGCCGGTGAAGGACAGCACCGGCACGTCCGGGTGGGTGACCAGGGCGTGCCCGGCGCTCTCGCCGATGCCGTGCACCAGGTTGAACACCCCCGGAGGCAGGCCCGCCGCCTCCATGATGGCCGGCAGCAGCGCCGCGCTGGCCGGCGACCACTCGGCCGGCTTGAGCACGACCGGGCAGCCGGCCGCCAGCGCGGGCGCGAGCTTCCAGGTGGCGAGCATGAACGGGGTGTTCCAGGGCGTGATCAGCCCGGCGACGCCGATCGGCTTGCGGATGACGTAGTTGAGCTGGTTCGAGGTCTGGTAGGTGGCGTCGCCCAGGGTGGTGATCAGGTCGGCGAAGTAGCGGAAGTTGTGCGCGGCGCGGCGGGCCTGGCCGCGCGCCTGGGTGATGGGCAGGCCGGTGTCGGCGCACTCCACCGCGGCGATCTCCTCGTCGCGCGCCTCGATCACCGCGGCGATCGAGCGCAGCACCTCGGCCCGCTGCTCGTGGCCGGTGCGGGGCCACGGGCCGTGGGTGAAGGCCTTCAGCGCGGCGGCGACCGCGGCGTCCACGTCGTCGCGGTCGCCCGCGCAGACGGTGTGGCCGGGCCGGTTGGTGGTCGGGCTGAGGGTGGTGAAGGTGGCGCCGGACACGCTCGGCACGTGCCTGCCGTCGATGTAGTGCTCCAGATTCACCGGATGATCTCCTTGCCCTGGGCCAGCAGAACGTCGATCCTCGCCACGCCCGCCTCGGTGGGGGTGATCAGCGGGGGCCGTACGCACCCCGAGGCGATCCGGCCCCACCGCGCCAGCACGTGCTTGGCGGGGGCCGGGTTGGTCTCCACGAACAGCAGGTCGGCGATCGGGTGCAGCGCGTAGTGCAGCTCCAGTGCCCGCTCGCGGTCGCCCTGCACGTAGGCGGTGTACATCTCCGCCACCGCCGCGGGCGCCAGGTTGGCCGCCGCGCTCACGAACCCCACCCCGCCGATCGCCAGCAGCGGCAGGCACAGCAGCTCGATCCCCGACCACATCAGGAAGTCGCGCCCGCACTCGTGCAGGACCCGGGAGAAGTGCTCGAAGTCCTTGGTCGTCTCCTTGATGCCCACGATGTTCGGGTGCGTACGGCGCAGCCGCCCGACCGTCTCCGGCGCGATGTCCACCGCGGTGCGCGAGGGCACGTTGTAGACCACGATCGGCAGCCCGGGGAACTCCCCGGCGACCGCCGAGTACCACCGGAACAGCGCCTCCTGCGACGGCCGCGCGTAGTAGGGCGTGATGACCAGGACCGCGTCGGCGCCCAGCCGTTCGGCCGCCTCGGTCAGCGCCAGCGTCTCGTCCAGGCGGGCCGAGCCCGTGCCCGGCACGAACGGCACGCGGCCGGCCACCTCGGCGGCCACCACCCGCATCGCCGCCACCCGCTCCTCGGTGCTCTGCGCGCCCGGCTCCCCGGTCGAGCCGCCGGTGGAGATGCCGTGCGAGCCCTGCTCGATCTGCCAGCCGACCAGGGCGCGCAGGGACTCCTCGTCCAGAGCGCCGTCGGCGGTGAAGGGCGTCACCAGGGGGGCGATGGAGCCCCTGATCGCCGCGGGATCGGATCGGAACCTCACCGCTCGCCTCCTTCGTCGCTCCTGCTTCGTTCGTACTCCTGCCGCCAGCGCGGCCCCAGCGGGTAGAGGCCCTCGATCGAGGCGCCCTCGGCCACCCGGTCGAGGATGAACCGCTCCTCGCGCTCCTGCTCCACCGCCGCGGCGGCGACCCGCTCGGCCAGGGCGCGCGGGATCACCACCACGCCCTCGGCGTCGCCGGCCAGCACGTCGCCCGGCAGCACCAGCACGCCGCCGCAGGTCACCGGGAGCTGCGAGTCCATGGGCACGTGCCGCCTGCCCAGCACGGCCGCGTGCGGGGCGCCGTAGTAGACCGGCAGGTCGAGCGTCGCGAACGACGGGCTGTCGCGCAGCCCGCCGTCCGTGACCACCCCGGCCGCGCCCCTGCGCAGCGCGCGCAGGGCCAGGATGTCCCCCAGCGTCCCGGCGCCCAGGTCACCGCGCGCCTCGATGACCAGGATCTCGCCGGGACGCAGCTCTTCGACGGTGCGTTTCTGCGCGTTCATGCCGCCGCCGCGCTCGGCCGCCACGTCCTCGCGCAGCGCGACGTAGCGCAGGGTCCTGGCCACGCCGGCCATGCGCAGGCCGGGCCGCGCCGGGCGGACGCCCTCGACGAAGTGGTGCTCGACGCCGTGCTTGCGGAGCTGCGCGGAGAGCGTGGCGGTGGAGACGGAGGTCAGGGCCTTCGCCAGCGCCTCGGGCAGGACCGGGCCGGGCGGGCGCGAGCCGTACGCGGCGGATCTGACCGTCTCGTCCACCCGGGGCTGCACCCCCAGATCCGGTACGGCAGGCCCCTCGGTCACCGGCGTGCGCAGCCGCCCGGAGGAGTCGAGCTCCACCTCCACCACGTCCCCCGGCGCGGCCACCGAGGCTCCGGCGGGCGTGCCGGCGAGGATGATGTCGCCGGGTTCGAGGGTCATGAAGCGCGACAGGTCGGCGATGAGCAGGTCGACCGGGAAGAGCAGCTCGTCGATCGAGGCCTCCTGCACCAGCTCGCCGTTGAGGTAGGTGCGCAGCCACCGCACCGACGGCACCAGGGCGGGCCCGATCGGGGTGAACCCGTCGTGGCCCTTGGCCCGCAGGTTGGAGCCCTGGTCGGCGTGGCGGAAGTCGTAGAGGCCGAAGTCGTTGGCGGCGGCGTAGCCCGCGACGCAGTCCAGGGCCTCGGCCCGGGAGACGCGGTGGGCGGGGCGGCCGAGGACGACGGCGATCTCGCCCTCGAACCCGAGCAGGCTGGTGCCGGCCGGCCGCACGACGGGCCTTCCCGACCACGACAGCGAGGAGGGAGGCTTCAGGAAGTAGGAGGGGTGTTCGGGCCGGCGGCCCCGCTCCAGGGCCCTGCTCCGGAAGTTGAGGTGCGTCGCGATGATCTTCCCGGGGGACAGTCCCAGCGGGTGGTCCATGCCGCCTCCGTCGATGGTACACGGGAAAGTATGGACGACAATATCGCAAATCGTACATGATTTGTCCAAGAGGCGGACTCCGCAGCAGAGAGGAGCTGGTGCACGATGACCGGCTTAACCACATATGACCTGGGCCAAGGGGGCGCGTGATGGGAGAGCTCGTCCTGGCCGCCAAGATCACCCACGTGCCGTCCATCTGGCTGTCCATCCAGCCCGGCAAGCACTTCGGCATCCGCCGCCCGGCGGAACTGGCGCTCGCCGAGGTGGGCCACCGCGCCCGCGAACGCGGCGCCGACACCTTCCTGATCGCCGACACGCACTGGATGAACAGCATCGGCTTCCACCTCAACGGCAAGGCCCGCCACCGCGACTCCTACGCCAGCCACGAGCTGCCGCACTTCATCCACGACCTGGCCTACGACTACCCCGGCGACCCCGAGCTCGCCGAGCTGATCCGCCAGGAGATCTCCGCCGGCGGCCAGAAGGCCATGGTCCACACCTACGCCGACCTCGGCCTGGAGTACGCCACGCTGGTGCCGATGCACTTCATGAACGAGGACTCGGCGCTGCGGGTGCTGCCGATCGGCTGCAACATCTACTCCTCCATCGAGGAGAACCGCCGGGTCGGCGAGGCGCTGGCCCGGGCGGTCAAGCGCTCCGACCGCCGGGTCGCCTTCCTGGCCAGCGGCTCGCTCTCGCACGCCTTCCCGGCCAACGAGGTGGCCGAGACCCTGCTCAACGAGGTCAGCAGCGACTTCAACCGCAAGGTCGACCTGGCCGTGCTGGACATGTGGACCGAGGGCCGCATCGCCGACTTCCTCGACATGCTCCCCGACTACAACCTGCGCTGCTCCGGCGAGGGGGCCATGGCCGACACCGCCATGCTCTTCGGCATGCTGGGCTGGCGCGGCTACCGCGGCCGTGGCGAGCAGTTGTGTCCGTACTTCGGCTCGACCGGGACCGGCCAGGTGGTCGTGGACTTCCCGGTGGGCGACTGAGATAAGATACAAAATCGTATGGGACTTTATTCGCGACGCTTCGGCACCCCCGGCGGCCGGGCCGTCCTGCTGGTCCACGGCTTCGCCTCCGACGGCTGGCGCGACTGGGTGGCCACCGGCACCGCCCGCGACCTGGCCCTGCGCGGCTTCGACGTGACCGTGCCCGACCTGCGCGGGCACGGGGAGAGCCCGCCCTTCGACGACGCCGCCCAGGCCCACGCCCCGGCCCAGGCCGCCGAGCTGCTCGGCCTGATGGAGGGGGAGTTCGACGTCGTCGGCTACTCCCTCGGCGCGCGGCTGGCGTGGGAGCTGCCCGTGCTGGCCCCCGAGCGGGTCGGCCGGGTGATCCTCGGCGGCCTCGCGCCGGTCGAGCCGTTCGCCACCGTCGACCCCGACCAGATCGGCCGGGACGGCGACGACCCGCTCACCTCGATGATCCCGCCCGAGCTGGCGACCTGCGTGCGGGGGCTGCGCGAGACCCCGTTCGAGCCGGCCGGCTGGGCCGGCGCCACGCCGCCGGTGCTGGTGGCCGGGGCCGACGACGTGATGACGTGGGGGATCGAGCGTATCGTCGAGCTAGCCGGGGGCGCCCGGCTGGTGCGGGTGCCCGGCGGACACGCCGAGGCGCTCACCGGCGCGGAGTTTCGCGCCGCGATCGTGGAGGTCCTGGAAAGGTGAGCATGGGGGCGAGGAAGAAACCCGTCGAGGGGTCCAAGGCGGAGCTCAGCTACGAGCTGCTGCGCTCGCGCATCCTCGACGGCACCTACGGGCCCGGCTACCGCCTGGTGATGGACCAGCTCGCCCGGGAGACCGGGGTGAGCACGATCCCGCTGCGCGAGGCGGTACGGCGGCTGCAGTCCGACGGGCTGGTCGAGGTGGTGCGCAACATCGGGGCGCGGGTCGCGGTCTTCGACTCCGTCCAGGTGGAGCACACGCTCAACGTGCTGGCCCGGCTGGAGGGCTACGCCACGGCGATCTGCGCGCCGCGGATGAGCCCGGCGCAGGTCCAGGTCTCCCGCGAGATCAACGAGCGGATGAAGGAGGCGCTGGAGGAGTTCGACCCCACCGCCTTCACCGCGCTCAACCGGGAGTTCCACTTCTCCCTCTACCGGCACTGCCCGGACGAGCACCTCAACGCGCTGCTGGAGTCGGAGTGGGCGCGGCTCGACCACATGCGCCGCTCCACCTTCACCTACGTGCCCGGCCGGGCCCGCAGATCGGTGGAGGAGCACGACCACCTGCTCGGGCTGATCGAGGCCAAGGCGGACGCGGCCGAGATCGAGGACGCGGCCCGGGCGCACAAGATCGCCACCGCCGCCGCGCTGCACCGCGCCACCGCGCACTGACCCGCCGGCCGTCATCGCGCCGAGCCCCGGTACCGGGTTGCCGGGGCTCGGCGCGGGCTGAGGGGGGGCCGGGCTCAGGTGAGGAGCTGGCCGCCGTCGACGGGCACGACCGTCCCGGTGAGGTGCCGGGCCGCGGGCGAGGCCAGGAAGAGCACCAGCGGCGTGACGTCGTCCGTCGTCGCGATCCGCCGCAGCGGGATGCGGGACTCCCAGGCCGCCCTGGCCACCGGGTCGGCCATCAGCCCGGCGGTGAGCGGGGTGTGCACCGGGCCGGGCGCGACCCCGTTGACGCGGATGCCGTGCGGGGCCAGTTCGAGCGCCGCGGTGCGGGTGAGCGCGTCCAGCCCGGCCTTGGTGGCCTCGTAGTGCCCGAGCCCGGCCGTGGGCTGGCGGGCGCCGATCGAGCTCACCGTGACGATGGCGCCTGCCGTACCGGCGGCGATCATGCGGCGGGCGGCGGCCTGCAGCACGATGAAGGCGCCGCGCAGGTTGACCGCGACCGCGTGGTCGAAGACCTCCAGCGGCAGGTCGGTGAGCGGCCCGCCGCCGCCGACCACGCCGGCGTTGCTGACCAGCACGTCCAGCGGCCCCGCGGCGTCTAGGGCGCGCGCCACCGAACCGGGGTCGGTGACGTCCATGGTCAGGCCGCCGGGCGGCGGGGTCAGGTCGCCGACCACGACCTCGTCGCCCTGCGCGGCGAAGGCCTCGGCGACGGCCCGGCCGATGCCGCTCGCGCCGCCGGTGACCAGGACCCTCATCGGGCCTCCGCCACCAGCACGCGCGGGCAGCCGGGTAGGGCGAGCAGCTCGACCGGCCGCCAGCCCGCCTCGCCCACCCACTCGCGCACCTCCGCCAGCGGATAGACGGTGGTGCCGTCGATCACCAGGTACTCGCCGGCGTGCAGGGCGTCGAGGGCGCGCTGGCGGGGCTCGTCGTCGAGGAAGAAGTCGAGCACCAGCAGCCGGGCGTCCGGCGTGGCCGCCTCGCGGGCCCGGCGCAGGATGGCCCGGTTGTCGGCCGGCGTGTACCGGTGCACGACGTGTTCGAGCAGGACCAGGTCGAAACCGCCGGGCACCGGCCCGGCCGGCACGTCGCCCTCGACGACCGCCGCGCGCCCCTCCATCCCCGCCTCGGCCAGGCTCTTGCCGACGTGCGGGAAGGTGGTGACGAAGGCGCCGCTCAGCCCGGGGGCGGCGCGCAGCGCCTCGATGAGGAAGGCGCCGGACAGCCCGCCGTAGTCGAGCAGCCGGCGGTGCCGGGTGAAGTCGTAGCACGCGGCCAGCGCCCGGGCGTGCAGCGCGTTGTAGGTCATGACGCCGGTCATGAAGGTGTCCATGCGCCCGCCCCCCAGGTCGAGCGGGACCGGCTCGGCCGTGGTCATGCTGTCGTGGTAGCCGAGCCAGTGCGGATAGCTGATGTCCTCCAGGAAGGCCAGGAAGGGCCGCAGGTCCACGTCCTGGCCGCCGGCCAGGTGCCGCTCGGCGGCCGGGGCGTTGCGGTAGCGGCCGTCCTGGCGCTCCAGCAGGCCCAGGCCGTTCATCGCGTCGGCCAGCACGCGGGCGGAGCGTTCGGGCAGGCCGGTGCGCCCGGCCAGCTCCGCCGCCGTCGCCGGGCCCTCGGCCAGGGCGGCGAACAGGCCCGCGCGGGAGGCGGAGAAGAGCTGCTTGGCGGCCATGTAGCCGGTCGCGATGGCGAGGATCTCGTCGGGCATGGGGGTCCCTTCGCCGGGAAAATATGGGGGATAATATACGATCCAGCGAGGAGGGAAGGCTAGGCCTCGTAGACGATCTTCCCGCCGAGGACGGTCATCTCGATCGGCGCCTGCGGCAGCTCGGCGACGGGCAGGTGCCGCAGGTCCGCGCCCACCACGCACAGGTCGGCCACCTTGCCGGGCTCCAGCGTGCCCTTCCAGTTCTCCGCGCCGTCCTGCCAGGCGGGTGTCGCGGTGTAGGCGCGCAGCGCCTGCGCGAGGGTCAGCCGCTGGGCGGGCGCGCCGTCCAGGGTGCGCAGCACGGCGGCGGCCACCCCGCGCCGCCAGTCCGGGCTCAGCACCGGCGCGTCCGAGCTCAGGCAGAGCGGCACGCCCGCCTCCATCGCGTCCCGCACCGGCCAGGCGTGCCGCGCCGCCTCCTCGCCGAGCGCGTCGCGGATCAGGTGCGTGGTGGCGGGCGGCAGGCCCGGCTGGGTGTTCAGCCCGATGCCCGCCGCGGCCATCCGCTCCAGCGTCCCGGGGTGCAGCACGTCGCCGTGGATGAGGTAGTGCCGCTCGTCCTCGCCCTTCGGGCGCGCCAGCGCCTCGACGATGGTCCGGGTGGCGCGGCTGCCGGTGGCGTGCAGGGCGACCTGGTGCCCGGCCTCGCGCGCGGCCTCGATCATCGCCAGCAGCGCGCCTGCCCCGCCCTCGGTGAGCGGGCGGCCGTGGGTGCCGTCGGGGTAGGGCTCGTCGGTCCAGGAGGTGCGCATGGGCGGGATGCCGTCGGCGAAGATCTTCACGCCGTTCACCCGGAACCACTCGGGCACGTCGGCCGGTGGCTCGAACGAGCGCAGCCCCTCCAGGAAGCCCGGCAGCGAGCTGGGCCCGTCGAGCTCGCCGAACAGCAGCAGCGCGGTCACCCGCATCTGCGCGCGGCCCTCGGCGGCCAGGGCCGCGTACTCGGCCAGCACGCCCGCGCCGAAGCAGCCGTCGTCGGCCTCGCCGGGACCGAGGCCGGGCTCGGTGTAGCTGGTGATCCCGAGCGGGATCAGCACGTCCCAGGCGCGCAGGATGGCCGCGCGGCGGCGGAAGGGGCTGTCCAGCCGCCGGTCCACCGGGCCGGGCGGGTCGAACGGGTCGGGGGAGGGCGGCTCCTCGGGCATGATCACGTGCGCCCGGGTGGGCGGCCGGCCGGCCGGGACCACCAGACCTCGATCGGCGGGCGCGTGCTGCGGGGCCCCGTGCCGGTGCCCGTGGCCGTTGCCGGACCCCGCGGCCGGGCGGGCGCCGGTGATGCCGGGACTGCCCAGCGCGGCCAGGCTGTCGATCAGCAGGTTCGGCCAGCGCTCGCCGAGCCAGGCGGCGTGCAGGTGGGAGTCGTTGATGCCCGGCAGCACGGTGGAGCCGCGTAACTGCACCACCCGCGTCGAGGGGGCGATCAGGGGCTGGACGTCGGCGACCTCGCCCACCCGCAGCACCCGCCCGCCGCCGATCGCGATGGCCTCGCCGACCCGGTCGGCCCGATCCATCGTGTAGACCGGCCCTCCGGTCAGCACCAGCCCGGCCACACCCTCCGCACCCGCCGATTTCATGACCGCTCCACTCTGGACACGCTTCTTCCCACGCGCATAACGTACATGGAATCCGATAGGATTTCGCACCCGAACGGGCGGAGGTCCCCATGCCGCTGCACCCCGACGCGCAACGCATCATCGACCACGTCCCGCCGGCCGCCGACGGCCCGCCCCCGGACGTCGCCACGATGCGCGCGGAGTTCGCCAAGGCGTGGAGCGCTCCCGCCGACCTGCCGCCGGTCGCCTCGGTGCGCGACACCGCCTTCGCCGGGCCGGGGGGCGAGGTGCCGGTGCGGGTGTACACGCCCGAGGGCGAGGGGCCCTTCCCGGCGTTCCTGTGGTTCCACGGCGGTGGCTGGACGATCGGCTCCGTCGAGGAGAACGACTTCGCCTGCCGTACCGTCTGCCGGGAGGCCGAGGCGGTGGTGATCAGCGTCGCCTACCGGCTCGCGCCCGAGGACCCCTTCCCGGCCGCCGCCGAGGACTGCTACGCCGCCCTGCTGTGGGCGCACGGCTCCGCCGCCGCCCTCGGCGTCGATCCGGTACGGCTGGCCGCCGGCGGCGAGAGCGCGGGCGGCAACCTCGCGGCGGTCGTGGCGCTGCTGACCCGCGACCGGGGCGGGCCGCGACTGGCCCGGCAGGTGCTGGTCTCGCCGGTGCTGGGGCATCCCGATGACGGCCGGGCCTCCTATCGACAGTTCGCTGACGGATATTTTCTGTCGAAAGCAAGCATGGACTGGTTTTTCACCACGTACCCGCGAAACGCCAAGGATCTGGAGAATCCCTACCTCCTCCCGTTACGCGCCACCGACCTGTCCGGCCTGGCGCCCGCGCTCATCCTGGGCGCGGAGTACGACGTGCTGCGCGACGAGGGCGAGGACTACGCCGCCGCGCTGGCCGCCGCCGGGGTGGAGGTCGAGCTGGTCCGGCTCGACGGGCTGATCCACGGGTTCTTCGGCCTGCTGGCCACCGAGCTGGGCGGCGCCCGCGAGGCGCACACCCGCACCGTCGCCAGCCTGCGCGCCGCCTTCGGGACCGCCTGATGGACGCCCCGGCCCCGGAGAACGGCCTGCGGGTGCGCGAGCTGAGCGTGAGCCGGGGCGAGACCGGCATCGTGCACGAGGTCAGCCTGGCGGCGCCGCCCGGCTCGGTCACCGTGCTGCTGGGCGCGAACGGCGCGGGCAAGACCACCCTGCTCGACGGCATCGCCGGCCTGGCCCGCGCCGGCGCGGGGGAGATCGAGCTGGACGGCCGGCGGCTGACCGGCCTGCCCACCCACCGCCGCGCCGCCGCCGGCCTGGGCTACGCCGAGCAGGCCCGCACCGTCTTCCGCCGG
This sequence comes from Nonomuraea sp. NPDC050328, assembly GCF_044459405.1. Classification (NCBI taxonomy): domain Bacteria; kingdom Bacillati; phylum Actinomycetota; class Actinomycetes; order Streptosporangiales; family Streptosporangiaceae; genus Nonomuraea; species Nonomuraea sp. NPDC050328. Next base: position 98,447 of record NZ_JBITIW010000003.1, read on the forward strand.
CTCACCCTGGAGCAGAACCTGCTGGTCGCCGGGGAGGACGTGGCCGGGGCCTACCGGCTGTTCCCCGAGCTCGAAGCGCGCCGCCACCTGCCGGCCGGCAACTTGTCCGGCGGTGAGCAGCAGATGCTCGTGCTCGGCCGCGCGCTCATCGCCCGGCCGAAGGCGCTGCTCGTCGACGAGCTCTCCCTGGGGCTGGCGCCGCTGGTGGTGCGCCGGCTGATGAACGCCGTCGGGGAACTGGCCGCGCAGGGGCTGGCCGTGCTGCTGGTCGAGCAGTTCGCCGCGCTGGCCTTGCGCCTCGGGGAGCGGGCCTACGTGCTGCGCAAGGGGCGGGTCGTGTTCGACGGGCGCTGCGCGGACCTGCGGCCCGAGCTGCTGCACGACCACTACTTCGGCACCCGGGAGGCGTCGTGAGCGGCAGCCGGACCGGGACGCCGCCCGCCGAGTCCGCCCCGGCGGGGGTGCCGCCGGGCCGGGCGGCCGGGTTGCTGGGGGCAGGCGTGCTGCGGGCCTGGGGGCCGGGGCTCGGGCTGGCGGTGGCCGCCTGCGTGCTGCTGCCGGCCGTACTGCCCGCGTACTGGATCTACCTGGCCGTCGCGGCCATGGTCGGCGCCGTACTGATGCAGAGCTACGGCGTCATCGTCGGCCGGGCCGGGATGATGTCGCTCTGCCAGATGTCGTTCGCCGCCATCGGCGCCTGGGTCGTGCTGCGGCTCAACCTCGCCGACGCGCCCGGCGGGTTCCTGCTGTGGCTGCCGCTCGGCGGGCTGGCCGCGGTCCCGGTCGGGGTGGCCATCGGGCTGCCCGCGCTGCGCATCCGCGGGGTCAACCTGGCCGTCGTCACGCTCGGCTTCGCGGTCTCGACCGACATCGTGCTCAACGCCTCGCAGTTCCCCGGGACCGCCGAGCTCAAGGCGCTGGCCCGGCCCGCGCTCTTCCGCTCCGACGGCGCCTACTTCGTGCTCACCGTGCTGGTCTTCGTCCTGCTGGCGATCGGCCTGGCCGCGGTCAACCGGACCCGGGTCGGGCGCTCGTGGCTGGAGGTGCGCCACTCCGAGCGGGCCGCGGCGGCGCACGGGATCTCGGTGACCCGCAGCAAGCTCACCGCCTTCGCGATCAGCGCGTTCGTCGCCGGGATCGGGGGCGGGCTGATGGCCGGCCAGCTCGGCCTCGTCGTGTCCGGAAATTTCGCGATGATGCAGTCGCTGGCGCTGTTCGCGGTCGCCGTGCTCATCGGCCCGCACAACCCCGAGGGGGCCATCGCCGGAGGCGTGTTCGGCGCGCTCATGGCCACCCTCCTCGACCGCCTCCACCTGCCCCAGGACCTCGGCGGCATCCTCTTCGGCGCCACCGCCGTGCTGGCCCTGCGCAGCGGGATGAGCCAGACCGACCTGGTCCGCCTGCGCCGCCGCGAACGCGCCGCCCGCCCCCTCCTGGAAGCCGCCTCCCAGGCGACCCCGCCCACTGGCCCGCCCACCGACTCGCCGCCAAGCCCTGCCCCTGCCCCGCCGCCGGTGGCCGGAGCCCCCCTCCTGGAGGTGCGCGGCCTCGGGGTGCGGTTCGGCGAGGTCGTGGCCCTGGACCGGGTCGACCTCACCGTCCCCGCCGGTACGGTGACCGGCCTGATCGGCCCCAACGGAGCCGGCAAGTCCACCCTGATCGGCGCGGTCACCGGCTTCCTGCCCGGCTACGCCGGCACGGTGACGCTGGACGGCGAGCCCCTCGACCGGCTGACCCCGAGCGCGCGGGCCCGCCGCGGTCTGCGGCGCACCTTCCAGACCACGGCCATCGCCCCCGAGCTCACCCAGCACGAGTACCTGGACATCGTCGCCGGCCGCGCCCTGCCCGAGCGGGAGGCCGAGCAGATCCTGGCCTTCTTCGGCTGCCCGCCCGCCGCCGTCCCGGTGCACATCCTCGACGCCGGCACCCGGCGCCTGCTCGACGTGGCCGCCGCGATCGCCGCCCGCCCGGCGGTGGCGCTGCTGGACGAGCCGGGCGCGGGCCAGTCGGCCGCCGAGTCGCTCGACCTCGGCCGGAAGCTGGCCCGGGTGCCCGAGCGCTTCGGCGTCTCGGTGCTGCTCGTGGAGCACGACATGGACCTGGTGCGCGCGGCCTGCGCGACCGTCACGGTCCTGGACCACGGCCTCGTGATCGCCACGGGGCCCACGGACGACGTCCTGGCGGATCCGGGGGTCCGCGCGGCATACCTCGGCACAGTCGTGGAGGAAACCCTGTGAAACGCGCGCTCCTAGCCCTCGTCCTGCTGGCCTCCGGCGCGGTCGCCTGCTCGGCCGACGACGGCACCGGCCCGATCAAGGTCGGCTCGATCAACGGCATCACCGGCCTGTTCCAGTCGCCGGAGGTGCCGCAGGCGGTCAAGGCGGTCTTCGAGGAGGTCAACGCGGCCGGCGGCATCCAGGGCCGCAAGCTCGAACTGCTCAGCCGCGACGACGCCATGAACCCGCAGCGCTCGACCGAGGCCGCCCGCGAGCTGATCGACTCCGAGGGCGTGGTCGCCCTGGTCGGCTCCTCCAGCGCGGTGGACTGCGGCCTCAACCGCGCCACCTACAGCCAGGCGGGCATCGTCTCCATCCCCGCGGTCGGCGTGGACCCGGCCTGCTTCACCAGCCCGAACATCGCCCCGGTCAACCCCGGCCCGTTCAAGCTGCTGACCGCGATGCTCTACTACGCCTCAGAGACGCTCAAGCACGACAAGGTCTGCCTGGCCTTCACCGTCCTGCCGGGCAGCGGCGGCGGCATCGACGCGGCGATCAAGGAGTGGAGCGACCTCACCGGCAAGCAGCTCACCGTCAAGGACACCTCGGTCGGCCAGGGCGACCCCACGCCCTACCTGGTCCGGCTGAAGTCGGCCGGGTGCCGGGCGGTCATCTACAACGCCCAGGTCGGCCCCTGGTTCGCCCAGGCCAAGACGCAGGGCATGGAGCAGGTCGACTTCATCCTCATGGCCAACGCCTACACCGACGCCAACGCCGCGCTCATCCCGCCCGGCATGCGCGCCCAGGCCGGCACCGAGTGGCAGCCGTACACCGACGAGACGCTGCCCGGCAACGACCGCTGGGCCAGGATCGTCACCACGCACAAGATCCAGAAGACCGCCTTCAGCCAGGGCGGCGTGATGGCCGCGGACGTCTTCGTCCACGTGCTCAAGACGATCAAGGGACCGATCACCCGCGAGTCGGTCACCCAGGCCTTCAAGAGCATGCAGCCCATCCGCTATCCGATGGTCGGCACCCCCTGGGTCTTCGGCCCCGGCGACAAGCACAACCCCATCGAGGGCAGCCGCTTCGTCCGCGCCGAGAACGGCAAGTGGGTCGTGCTGCCGGAAGGCTTCATCGTGCCCGGGAGGAGCTGAGGTGCTCGAATCGGTGGTCGCCGGGCTGACCAGCGGCGGCGTCTACGCGCTGCTCGGCCTCTGCGTGGTGCTGACCCACCGGCTGGTGTCGGTGGTCAACTTCGCCATGGCGGCGGTCGGCGCGATGGGCGCCTTCGTCATGGTCACCCTCACCGACGCCGGGCTGAGCACCTGGCTCGCGCTCCCGGCCGGGGTCGCCGCGGGCGGGCTGCTGTCCGGCCTGCTCGGGGCGGGCCTGGTGCGCTGGTTCGGCGACCACGGACCGGCGGCCAAGGCGGCGGTCACCGTGGCGGTCTTCGTCGGGCTCATGGCGGTGGGGCTGCGGCTGTTCGGCAACCTCACCTCCGGCGCGCGGCGCTTCCCCGAGGCCTTCAACGCGCCCGCCTTCACCGTCGGCGACGTGGTCGTGCCGCAGGCGGTGCTGGTCTCCCTGGCCTTCGCGGTGCTCATCACCCTCGCGGTGACCTGGCTGCTGCGCCGTACCAGAGTGGGGTTGCGGCTGCAGGCGATCTCCGAGCGGCCGGGCACCGCCGAGGTGGTCGGCATCCCCGCGCCCCGGCTGGCGCTCGCCGTCTGGGTGGCGGTGGGGGCGCTGTCCTCGCTGGTCATCGTGATGGTCGCGCCCCGGCTCGGCGGCGACTTCTCCACGCTGGCCAACCTGGTCACCACCGCGCTGGCGGTGGCCATGGTCGGCGCCTTCCACAGCCTCTGGCTGACCCTCGCCGGCGGGGTGCTGCTCGGCTGCCTCGAAGGGGTGGCCGCGGCGCTGGAGCCGGTGCAGCAGTACCGCGGGGTGCTGCCCTTCCTGGTGATGGTGGCCCTGCTGTGGTGGCGCAGCAGGCACGACGTGTGGGAGGCCGCGTGAGGGCCGCAGTACTGCGCGAGTACGGCAAGCCGCTCGTGCTGGAGGAGGTGCCGGTGCCCGAGCGGTGCGAGCCGGGGGCGGCGCTGGTCCGGGTCACCTGCGCCACGCTCTGCGCGACCGACGCGCACCTGTGGCAGGGCGTCATGCCGGTGGCGCTGCCGCTGGTGCTCGGGCACGAGATGGTCGGCACCGTGGTCGAGGCGGGGGAGGGCACCCACGACGCGCTCGGCCGGCCGGTGCGGGAGGGCGATCGGATCGGCTGGTCGGAGTCGGTGTGCGGGCACTGCCACGGCTGCTCGGTCCTGCGCGACCCGGTGGCCTGCGCGAACCGGGGCTACGGGTTCCTGCAGCGGGCCGACGTGTGGCCCTACGCCACCGGCGGGCTGGCGGAGTACGTGTACGTGGTGCCCGGCGCGGCCAAGCTGCTCCTGCCGGACGACCTGCCCGACACCTGGGCCGCCGCGGCCGGCTGCGCGGTCAAGACCGTCGTGCACGCCTTCGACCGGGCCGGCGGGGTGCGGCCGGGCTCGACCGTCGCGGTGCAGGGCGCGGGCGCGCTCGGCCTGGTCGCCACCGCCCTCGCCGCGGCCTCCGGCGCCACGGTCGTCACCATCGGGGCCCCGGACGCGCGGCTGGACCTCGCCCGCCGCTTCGGCGCCCACCACACCGTCACCCTGGACGGCCACCTCGACTCCACGACCCCGCTCGGCTCCAAAGCCCCGGCCGGCTCCGCTGCCACCGTGGACGGCGCCGCGGCCCCCTCAACCGACCGGCTCGGCTCCGCTGCGGGGGAAGGGGTGCCGGGCCAGGGTGCGGAGGCGAGGGTCGCGGCCGTGCTGGAGGCCACCGGCGGGCGCGGCGCCGACCTCGTGCTCGACCTGGCCGGCGCCCCGGGCGTCGGCGCGGAGGCGGTGCGGATGGCCGCCTGGGGCGGCACGTTCGTGGTCGTCGGCACCACCAGCCCCGCCCCCGAGCCGCTCCCGCTCGGCCTGGTCATGGGCAAGCAGCTCACCCTGCGCGGCTCGCTCAACGGCGACATCGCCGACTACCACCGCGCCCTGGACCTCCTGCGCCGCACCCCCGCCCCCTGGGACGCGCTGTTCAGCCCGCCCACCGGCCTGGAGGGGGCGAGCGACGCGCTGGCCGCCCTGCACCGCCTCGACGCGATCAAACCCGTGATCCACCCCTGAGGAGAGCCCCCTTGATCCCCAAGCGCAGGCTAGGCGCCCACGGCCCCGAGGTCTCGGTGCTGTCGCTCGGCTCCTGGCACACCTACGACCGCATGGACTTCGCCGAGGCCGTCACCATGCTCCGCCGCGCCACCGACCTCGGCGTCACCCTCTTCGACGTCGCCGTGTACGGCATGCCCGGCCACCCCCCGGTCTTCACCGACGTGCTCTTCTCCGCCATGGTCAGAGCCGCCGGCCTGGACAGGAGCGACTACCAGCTCTCGGCCAAGCTCTGGCTGGAGGGCTGGCCGCAGCGCCCCATGCGCGCCCAGCTCGAACACGCCTTGTTCCGCGCCGGGGTCGAGCACGCCGACACCGCCGTGCTCGGCGACATCAGAGCCGACACCAGAGGCGAGACCGACCTGCGCGCCCTGGCCCGCGAGCTGGCCGAGCTGGAGGCCGACGGCCTGCTCGGCTGCTGGGGCGTCAACAACTGGTCGGCCCGCGACATCCTGGAGATCCAGGCGCACGCCCGCGAGGCCGGCTCGCCCGGGCCGCAGCTCGCCCAGCTCAAGTACAGCCTGGCCCGGCGCAGCATCCCCGAGGGCGACCCGTTCGCCGCCGTCTACGCCGCCGGGGTCTCGCTCCAGGCCAGCGACGTGATGGAGGGCGGCATCCTCGCCGGCGGGTCCGGCACCACCCGGCAGATCGGCAAGGACCCCGGCGGGGTGCGCGAGCACATCGTCAAGGCCGCGGGCGGCGTCTCCGACGTGGCCGCGGGGCTCGGCTGCACCGCCGCCCAGCTCTGCATCGCCTACTGCCTCACCCACCCGGCGCTGGCCACCGTGCTGTTCGGTGTCAGCAGCATCGCCCAGCTCGAGGAGAACGTGGGCGCGCTGGAGGTGCTGGAGCGCGTCGGCGCCGAGCGGCTGCGCGGGCTGCTGGAGCCGTACTGGGCCGACCGGGACGTGGTGGACCCGTCCGGCCCCTGAGGCCCGGTGCGGCGGGTGGCCCCGGCCGGTGACGTCCGGCGATCTTCCCGCCGCCCGCTGGTTCACAGCACGGGTTCACCCTCGGTTCACCGGCTCGCTCTACGTTGACCGGTCATGAGCTGGAGGTACCGGGCCAACGCCACCCTCGAAGGGCTGACGGGCTACACGCTGACGCGGTCACGCCCCGCGCCGACCCCGCCGCCGCCCCCGCCCCCGCCGCCCCCGAGGCTGGGCGGGGACCTGCTGCGCCCGCCCGTGGACCCGGCGCACGACCGGCTGGTGCGCGCGCCGGTCTTCCTGCTGTCGTCGGTGCGCTCCGGCTCCACGCTGCTGCGCGTCATGCTCAACAGCCACTCCCAGGTGCACTCGCCGATCGAGACCCACTTCCGCCGCGCCGCCGTGGACCTCACCACCGACCCGGTACGGCAGGCGATGGGCCTGCTCGGCCACGTGCACAACGACCTCGAACACCTGCTGTGGGACCGCATCCTGCACCGCGAGCTGAGCCGCAGCGGCAAGCCGGTGCTGGTGGAGAAGACGCCCAGCAACGTCTTCGCCTGGCGGCGCATCGCCACCTGCTGGCCCGACGCCCGCTTCGTCTTCCTGCTGCGCCACCCGCTGTCCATCGCCCAGTCCTGGCACGAGGCCGACCCCGACAAGCGCCCCATGGACGAGGCCGTGCGCCGCACGCACCACTACATGGCGCACCTGGAGGAGGCCCGCGCCCACCTGCCCGGCCCGACCGTGCGCTACGAGGACCTCGTCGCCGCCCCCGAGGCCGAGCTGCGCCGCCTGTGCGACTTCCTCGGCGTCACGTGGGAGCCGGGCATGCTCACCTACGGCGACAAGGAGCACGGCGGCTTCGTCAAGGGCATCGGCGACTGGCGCGACAAGATCCGGCAGGGCACCGTCGTCCAGCCGCGCCCGCTGCCCGATCCGGCCGAGGTGCCGGAACAGCTCGCGAAGATCTGCGAGCTCTGGGACTATCGCTGACGATGAACCACCCGTCACGGCGCGCCCTGGTCGGCGGCGCGCTGGCCAGCCTCGCGCTGCCCTCCCTCGCCTCCGCCCAGCCCGCCCGCGCGGCCACCGGCCCCGGCGGCACCGTGCCCTCCCCGCCCTCGTTGTCCGCCCGGCCCAACTTCGTCGTCGTGCTCGCCGACGACCTGGGCTGGGGCGAGCTCGGCTGCCAGGGCCAGCGGCTGATCCACACGCCCAACCTCGACCGGCTGGCGGCCGAGGGGGTGCGGTTCGAGGCGGCCTACTCCGGCGCCCCGCTCTGCGCGCCCTCCCGCAGCGCGCTGCTCACCGGCCTGCACGCCGGGCACGGCACCGTTCGGGAGAACCCCGAGGGCGGCACCCAGCACTCGCTGACCGAGGCCGACCTGACCTTCGCCGAGCTGCTCCAGCTCGCCGGCTACCGCACCGCGTGCATCGGCAAGTGGGGGTTCGGGCCCGAGACGCCCGGCCAGCCCTCGCACCCCAACCGGCGCGGCTTCGGCTCCTTCCTCGGCTACATCGAGCACCGCCACGCCCACCAGTACTACCCGTCCTACCTGTGGGACAACGGCGACCGGCTCGACCTCGACGGCACCGTCTACGCGCCCGACCTGTTCCTGGAGCGGGCGGTGGAGTTCGTGCGCGACCCGGCGGAGCGGCCCTTCCTGCTGTACTTCGCCAGCACGCTGCCGCACTCGCCCAGCGTCGTCGCCGGTGGCGCGGGACGCTACCAGGACGAGCCGTGGAGCGGCCCGAACCGGCGGCACGCCGCGCAGGTCAGCCGGCTCGACGCCGACGTGGCCACTCTGGTGCGCGCCCTGGTCGACAGCGGCCGGGCCGACCGCACCGTGGTGCTGTTCACCAGCGACAACGGCCCGCACAGCGAGAAGGGCGTGACGCCGGAGCTGTTCCGCGGCAGCGGCCCGTTCCGCGGCGACAAGCGCGACCTGTACGAGGGCGGCATCCGCGTGCCGTTCCTCGTCTGGTCGCCCGGCCTGCCCGCCCGGGTGGAGAGCACGCCGGTCGCCTCGTGGGACGTGCTGCCCACGCTCGCCGACCTCGCCGGCGTGCCCGTCCCCGCCCGGCTGGACGGCCGCTCCCTGGCCGGCTTGCTGCGCGGCGGGCCGCCGCCCGAGCGGGGCTACTTCGTCTGGAACCGGCCGCGCAAGATCCAGGCCATCCGGCGCGGGCGGTGGAAGGTCATCCGCTTCGCCCCCGGCATCGCCGGCGCCGGGCCCGGCGGGCGGGTCGAGCTGTACGACCTCGACGCCGACCAGGGCGAGCGCACCGACCTGTCGGCCCGCTGGCCGGTCTTCACCCGCGCCATGCTCGGCGAGCTCGACCGCGCCATCGGGCCCGACCCGCGCCTGCCGTACGGCCTGCGCATCGACGGCGACGGCGAGCGGCTCACCGTCACCCTGCACAACGGGTCGGCGGTCACCTGGCACGAGGTGCGCCTGGAGCTGGAGCCACCGCAGGGCGAGCGCGTGCGCGGACCCGAGGTCGCCGGCGTCCCCCCGGGCGCCGCCTGGAGCGCCGACTTCCCGCCGGTGACCGGCGGCCGGGTCTGGGCCACCTTCCGCGCCCAGGGCCGCCGCCACACCTTCCGCCGCAGGATCCGCCTCCCCTCACCGGAACGCCGCGCCCAGCGGTGACCCAGCGCTCAGGGTGACCCGGCGCTCAGGGTGACCCAGCGCTCAGGGTGACCCGGTGGCCGGCGGCTTGGGGGCGGGCGCGAAGGCCACTTCCGAGCCCTCGCCGCCCTCGGCCGGCGCCCGGTACGTCACGGCGTAGGCGGTCCGCCGGAACGAGCCCCGCGCGGCCTTGGCCCCCATCGGAGGGATCTGCCGGTCCAGGCCCAGGTCGTACCACGCGTGCTTCGAGTCCGGCTGCACACAGTGGCGCTCCTGGACCCGCACGCGCGTCACCTTGCGCACGCAGACCTCGACGACGCTCGCCGGGCGGAGCACCAGCTCGGTCTCGCCGTCGCCGCCCTCGGGCGGCGCCCGGTAGAAGGCGGGTTTGGCGTCGGACGGCTCCCGCAGCACGCCGGTGGCGGCCTTCCGGCCGACGGCTGGGACGGGCCGGCCCGTGGCGACGAAGCTCCAGGCGTGCCCGGGCCGCTCGTCGTCGCACCGCTGATCCGGGGCCCTGACCAAGGCAGGCACGGTGACGCAGAGCTCGACGTAGGCGGTGGTGGGCGGGCCGTCGTCGGGGCCGGGCAGCGGGCCCTCGCGCAGAGGTTCTGCGCACCCGGCGAGCGGCAGGACCGGCACCAGGGTCAGCAAGGAAAGGGCGAGGCGGGTTCGGGTCGGTGGCACCGAGAGGTCCTCCGCGATGGGCGACGGGCCTTCGACCCTATCCCCGGCGGCCCCGGTGCGGCGGGGCCGTTCGGAGGGGTCAGCCGATGGCGTTGGCCATGCCGACCACGATCGGGCCCAGCAGGGGCAGCACCACGTTCGAGAGGGCGTACACGATGGTGTACGACATCAGCGGCGTGGTGTTGCCGGCCTGCGACTGCACGGCGGTGATGGCCGGGGTGGAGCACTGCTGGCCGGCGACCGCGCCGAGGGCCAGCGGGGCGGGCAGCTTCATCACCTTGAAGGCCACCAGGAGCGAGATCGTGGCCGGGATGAGGGTGATGAGCACGCCGGTGACCGGCAGCGCGAAGCCGAACTTCTGGATCAGCGCCACCGCCGCCGGCCCCGACGACAGGCCGACCGCGCAGATGAAGGTGGACAGGCCGAGGTCCTTGATGACCGAGGCCGCCGCCGAGTCGTACTGCCCGATGGTCGGGTGCTTGGCCCGCAGCCAGCCGAAGAACAGGCCGGACAGCAGGCAGCCGCCGCCGGTGCCGAGCGAGAGCGGGATGTCGCCCAGCGGGATGGTGATCTTGCCGATCAGCATGCCGAGGATGATGCCGAGCGCGATGAAGATGAAGTCGGCCTTCACCGCGGTGTCGATCCGGAAGCCGGTCGCCTTGACGAAGGCCGAGACGTCCTTCTTGGTGCCGGTGACGCGGGCCACGTCGCCGGTGTTGATCACCGTGCCCGGCTGGATCGGCAGGCCCGACTCCATCCGGGTCAGGCCGGTCAGGTAGGCGCCGCTCTGCTGCTCGACGGCCTGCTTGCGCAGATCGGCGACGGTGGCGCCGTTGAGCGCCTTGTTGGTCAGGAAGACCTGCGCGACGTCGAGCTCGATGGCGTCGGTGCCCGGGTCGGCCACCTCGGGCCCGACCACCTGGTCGGCGTGGACCAGGTCCTCGCGCAGGCCGAACAGGACCACGACGTCGTCGTGCGAGAGCCTGGTGTCCGGGCCGACGTCGAGGGTCTCGTCGCCCCGCCGTACGCGCTCGACCGTGGCCCGCCCGCCCAGGGCGGCCTCGACCTGCGCGACGGTCTGCCCGGCGGCGGCCGAGACGCGCTGGGCGCGGCCGACGACCGCCGGCATGACGGTGACCGCGTCCTCGTCGACGCGGCCCTTGCTGAGCTGACGCCACAGCTTGACCGCCTCGTCGCGGATGCTGAAGCGGCCGATCGCCGGGGCGATCTGGCTGGTCAGCAGGACGATGGTGATCAGGCCGCAGATGTAGGAGATGGAGTAGGCGGTGCCGACGTTGGCCTGCAGGGCCTGGATCTGCCCGGGCGGCAGCGAGAGCTTGGCGATGGCGTCGGTGGCCGTGCCGACCACGGCCGACTCGGTGGCGCCGCCGGCCATGAGGCCCGCCGCGGTCCCGGCGTCCAGGTGCAGGACGGCGGTGGCGACGGCGGTGACGCCCAGCACCGCCACCACCTCGATCAGGGTGAACCAGCCGTAGCGCAGGCTGCGGCGGTTGAGGCTGGCGAAGAACGACGGCCCGCTCAGGTAGCCCAGGGTGAAGATGAACAACGCGAAGGCGATGTTCTTGACCTGGTCGTTGAGGGTGATGCCGCCGATCATGCCGACGAGGATGGCCACGATCAGGGTGCCGGCGATGCCGCCGAGCGACAGGCCCTTCACCTTCACCTTGCCGATGGCGTAGCCGAGCGCCAGGCAGATGAACAGCGCCATCTCCGGCGTGCCCTGGAGCAACTCCTTGAACCAGGTCATGACCGGTCGAACTCCCGCTTGTACTCGTCGACCACTTCCTTCAGCCACGTCCCGATCTGGGCGTAGTCGTCCTGGGCGAGGTTGGCCAGGCTGACCCGCACGCTCCACTGCGGGCCGTCGAAGCCGCCGCCGTTGAGCAGCACGACCGAGCCCTTCTCGGCGAGGCGGAAGACCGGGTCGACCGGCTCGAAGTTCTGCTGCAGCCAGGCGGCGAACTCGGTGCCGTAGGTGCGCTGGACGAAGTTGAGGATGTCCAGCTCGATGTAGTAGCGGGCGGCCAGCGGGTCGTCCGGGATGGCCAGGCCCATGCCCTCGCCGAGGGCGGCGACGCGGCGGGCGATGACCGACTGGCAGGTGCGCTTGTAGTCGTTGCCGGAGTCCAGGAGCGCGGCCAGCGCGAACAGCGTCATCTGCAGTTGCTGCGGCGTGGACAGGCCCGCGGTGTGGTTGAGCGCCACGTCGCGCGAGTCGGCGACCAGCCGGTCCACGAACTTGATCGTCGACGGTTCGAGGGCGATGGTGTCGTAGCGGTCGCGCAGCCGGTCCTGGTCCGCCTTGGAGAGCTGGGCGATCTTCTCGTCGAAGATGTTGTCCTGGTTGACCGCGACGACGCCGAGCCGCCAGCCGGTGCAGCCGAAGTACTTGCTGAAGGAGTAGACGCCGATGGTGTTGCGCGGCGCGGTCGACATCAGCGAGCGGAAGCCGTCGACGAAGGTGCCGTAGACGTCGTCGGTGATGATCGTCAGGCCCGGGTTGGAGGTCTCGATGATCCGCGCGATGTGGTCGAGCGACTCCTGGGCCAGCATCACCGACGGCGGGTTGGACGGGTTGACCAGGAACAGCGCCTTCACCGACGGGTCGGCCAGCTTGTCCAGCTCGCTCTGCGAGTACTGCCAGGTGTGCAGGCCGCCCTCCGACATCCGGTCGGCCTGGAGCTCCACCGTCTTGAAGGAGAAGCGCTCCAGGCGCGGGATCTCCAGGTACGGGGTGAAGATCGGGGTCATGATGGCGATCGTGTCCTCCTTGCGGAGGATGCCGTTGACCTGGAGGCTGTCGAAGACGTAGCACATGGCCGCCGTCCCGCCCTCGGTCGCGAACAGGTCGTACGGCCTGGCCGGCCGGTGGCCCGCGCACATCTCCTGCACCAGGTAGGCGTGGACGACCGCCTCGGCGTGCTTGAGCATGCGGTCCGGCTCGGGGTAGTGGTCGCCGATCACCGCGTCGGCCATCTCCCACACGAACTCGTCGGCCTCGAAGCCGAGCTCGCGCGTGCCGTACTCCACCGAGCGGCGTAGCAGCCCCGCGCCGGGCCGGTCGGGGCCGGCGTCGAGGAAGGCGGTCAGCCGCCCGGCGATGCCGTCCTTGGCCGGCATGCCGCCCAGCAGCTCGAACTCCGACCAGGTGCGCCGCGACTCGGTCAGGGCGAAGGCGCCCATGAGGAAGAAGGCCTCGCGGGGCTCGGTGGCGATCCAGTTCGGGTTGCCCCGCCCCGCGTTGAGCATCGCGTGCGCGGACTTCGAGTCGCCGGCGAGCTCGATGAGCTCGTTCTTGAGCTCGAAGGGGCTGAGCGCTTCCCACTTCCGCTCGGTCGCGCGGTCGGCCATGGTGGTTCCCCCTAGGACAGCAGGGCGACGATGATCGTCCCCCAGATGGTGAGCAGTGTGTTGCCGATGGCGTAGGGCACGGTGTAGCCGAGCACCGGCACCTGGCTCTTGGCCGCGTCGGTGACGGCGCCGATGGAGGCGGTGGTGGTGAAGGTGCCGGCGGTGACCCCGAGGTTGATCGGGGCCGGCCACCGGTAGATCAGCTTGCCGAGCGCCAGGGTCACGACCATCGGCACGAGCGTGACCACCAGCCCGGCCAGCAGCAGGCCGAAGCCCTCCTGCTTGAGCCCGGCGATGAAGTTGGGCCCGGCGGTGATGCCGACGATGCCGACGAACATGCACAGCCCGCCGGTGTTCATCAGCCACTCGGCCGCGGCCGGGAAGCGGCCGTGCGCGGGGTGCTTGGCGTGCAGCCAGCCGAAGATGAGGCCCATGATGAGCGCGCCGCCGCTGGTGGTGAGCCCGATGTCGGCCCCGGCGACGGCGATGGTCGGGATGCCGATCAGGCCGCCGAGGAAGATGCCCAGGCCGACGAAGGAGAAGTCGGTCTCGTCGCTGCTGCGCAGCGCCTGGCCGATCTTCGGCACGGCCCGCTCGACCAGTTCGCGGGCGCCCTGGATGGTGACGGTGTCGCCGACGTGCAGCGGGCTGTGCCGCCCGACCGGCATCTCGATCCCGGAGCGCACGATCTTGGTGATGAACAGCCCGCGCGCGCCCGGATGGGTGGCCAGCTTCTCCGGGGTGAGGTCGGCCACCACCTTCTTGGTGAGCACCACCGGGAGCGTCTCGATGTCGTAGTCGAGCAGTTCGGGGTCGTCCACCTCGACGCCGTCGGCGTTCATCGCGCCGTGGATCAGGTCGGCGTGGCTGGCGGTGACGGTGACCACGTCACCGGCGCGCAGCACGGTGTCGGCGTCGGTGTAGGCCATGGTGTCGCCGCGGCGGTAGCGGTACAGGAAGATGCGGTGCCCGAGCGAGGCGGCGCGCTCCTCGAAGGCGCCGACCGCCGAGCCGTCGAGCTCGGAGCCGGCGCTGATCCGGTAGGTGCGCCGCTCCAGGCGGCGGTAGGCGACGGCCAGGTCGGGGTCCTCGGAGGTGCCGAGTTCGCGCTCCAGCTTCTTGGAATCCTCGACCAGGCTCTTGGAGCCGAGCAGCCGCCAGGCGAGCTGGGACAGGAAGTAGGCGGCGGCGGCCGTGCCGAACAGGTAGCAGACGGCGTAGCCGACCGGGATCTGGTTGACGTAGGTCTGCTTCAGGTTGGCCGGGATCGTCGCCGAGGCGTTGATCGCGTCGGTGGCGACGCCGATCACGGCCGACTGGGTCAGCCCGCCGGCCAGCAGCCCCGATCCCCAGCCGGGCCCGTAGCCCATCAGCACGGCCATGCCCCAGGCCACCAGCAGGCCGGCCACGCAGCCCACCACCGAGACGATGACCTGCGGGATGCCGCTCTTTTTGAGCCCGGCGAAGAACTGCGGCCCGACCTTGAACCCGAGCGCGAACAGGAAGCCGATGAAGGCCACCGTCTTGACCAGGTCGGGGATCTTGATGTCGAGCTGGCCGATCAGCACGCCGGCCAGCAGCGTGCCGGTCACCGAGCCCAGGACGATGCCCTTGACGCCGAGGCGGCCGATGAAGAAGCCGAGGGCCATGGTCAGGAAGATCGCGATCTCGGCGTGCTGCCGGAGGGCGTCCACCAGCCACGACCACATACGTCCCCCCGAGCGGCGTGCGTCAGGGGGAAATGACGGATGTGGTCGTTCCCGCACCTTGATCAGGTGAAACGTCGGAGACCCTGATCCGGCGGCGCGGCAGCAGGCTGGCGCCGACCATGATGCCGAGCGTGATCGCCACCATGGTGAGCAGCGTCTGGACCAGGTCGTCCAGGCCGGAGGCGCCCTGTCCGGAGACCAGCTCGCTCACCCCGGTGAGCCCCACCGAGCCGGGCACCAGCATCCAGAACGAGGGCAGGAAGAGCACCTGGGCGGGCGTGTCGGTGCGGCGCTCGACCAGCGCGGCGAGCAGCGGGATGACCGCCCCGGCCGCGAACGCGCCGACCATCGGCCCCGCCCAGCCGGTGCCGGCGAGCTGGGCCAGCCGCTCGGCCAGCAGGCAGACCAGCACCCACGGCAGCACTCGGGCACGGGCCGAGTAGAAGATCTGGAAGCCCACGCCCAGCAGCACCACGCCCGCCCACGGCGCCCAGCCGCCCAGCGCGCCGTCGGCCGCGATGCCCGGCGGCAGCCCGGTCCGGTCGGCCAGGGTGATCCCGGCCAGGATGCCGAAGGCCAGCAGCAGGAGCACGTTGACCCCGCCGGCCAGCCGGGCCATGCCGGACAGGGTGGCGCCGTGCGCCAGCTCGATGGTGCCCATGGTGAGCAGGCTGCCGGGCAGGAAGGCGATCAGCGGCGGGATGAGCAGCTCGCCGGGGCTCATGTGCAGCAGCGGCTCGGCCCAGCGCAGCGCCACGAAGGTGACCGCGGTGGCCGCCACCACCGGCATCGCGGTGGCCAGCACCGGGAAGCGGGCGCCCAGCAGGCGCAGCACGCCTACGCCCAGGCCGAGCAGCGCCCAGCCGAGCACCGCCTTGGACGTCGGGTGCTGCAGCAGCCCGAGGCCGACGGTCAGGATCGCGTAGCCCAGCACCGAGCCGGCGGGGCTGATCCGGCGGGGCATCCGGTGGATCTCCCGCAGCTCGGCGCGGGCCCGCTCGATCGGCATGGTACGGCCGCGCAGCCGCGTGACCAGCCCGTACAGCTCCTGCACCTGGTCGAGGCGGAGCTGGTCGCCGGCGACGGGCCGGAAGTCCATGACGCCCGCGTCGCCCTCGCCCACCCGGACGAACAGCCCCGTCGGCACCACGAAGCAGGCGCAGCGCACGCCGTAGCGGGCGGCGACGTCGCTCAGCGTCCCCTCCACCGCCGAGGTCTGCTCGCCGGCCCGCAGCAGCGCGTCGCCCAGCTCGCACAGGAAGCCGGCCAGCCGCCGGTTCCAGTCGGCCTGGGTGCTGGCGCCGGGCACCTCGATCACCTGGCCGCGCGCGTACCGCCCGGCCGTACCGTTGCGGAGAACGCGGGCCAGAGCGGCGGCCCGCGCGGCGGCGCGGCCCGCCAGCTTCCGCATCCCCGCCATGATCGCGCCCGCCACACCCCGCTCACTATCCGCGGCCGAGCCCCGGCAAGCCCGCCGGACGGTCATGGAGTGATTTGCCGAGTTGTTGGTGTTGCAAAGAAGCGCCCCAGGAAACCCGACCATCATGACATCGCCCTTTGAGTCCTTCTTCGGCCGCGATCCGTTCCGGGGATTCGACACCTTCTTCGGCGGGGGCCGGGAGTCCTGGCCGCCGGCCCGGCCCAGCGTGCAGCGGGTCGACATCGGCCGCATGCTCACCGAACCGGCCCGCGAGCTGCTCCGCCGAGGGGTCGAGCTGGCCGCCGCGCGCGGCGCGGCCGACCTGGACTCCCTGGACCTGCTGCAGGCCGCGACCGGCGACCCGGTGACCCGCGCGCTGCTGATGAACGCCGGCGCCGACCCCGAGCGCCTCGACCAGGCCATCCAGCAGGTGCTGCCCAAGGGCCCCGAGGGCGAGGAGCCCACCACGGTCAGCCCGGCGGTGAAGAAGGCCTTCCTGGACGCGATGCGCATCTCGCGCGCCCTCGGCTCCTCCGGCATCGGCCCCGACCACCTGCTGCTGGCGCTGGCCGCCAACCCCGACTCGCCCGCCGCGCGGGTGCTGGACGCGGCCGGCGTCTCGCCGCACGAGCTGGAGGAGACGATCGTGGCCACCGGCCCCGAGAGCGTCGCCACCGCGAAGAGGAAGACCGACACCCCGACCCTCGACGAGTACAGCCGCGACCTGACCGAGGAGGCCCGCGAAGGCCGGCTGGACCCGGTGATCGGCCGCGAGGACGAGATCGAGCAGTGCGTCGAGGTGCTCTCGCGCCGGCGCAAGAACAACCCCGTGCTGATCGGCGAGCCAGGCGTGGGCAAGACCGCCATCGTCGAGGGCATCGCCCAGCGCGTGGTCAACGGCAGCGTGCCCGACACCCTCAAGGACCGCCGGGTGGTCACCCTCGACCTCAGCGGCCTGGTCGCCGGGTCGAAGTACCGCGGCGAGTTCGAGGAACGCATGAAGAAGGTGATCGACGAGGTCACCGCGCACAGCGGCGAGCTGATCGTCTTCATCGACGAGGTGCACACCATCATCGGGGCCGGCTCGGCCGAGGGCGGCATGGACGCGGGCAACATGCTCAAGCCCGCCCTGGCCCGCGGCGAGCTGCACGTCATCGCCGCCACCACGCTGGACGAGTACCGCAAGAACATCGAGAAGGACGCCGCGCTGGAGCGCCGCTTCCAGCCCATCCTGGTCCCGGAGCCGTCGCCGGAGGACACCGTCGGCATCCTCAACGGCCTGCGCGACCGCTACGAGGCGCACCACCAGGTGAAGATCGCCGAGGACGCGATCACCGCCGCGGTCAACCTGTCCGACCGCTACATCAACGACCGGTTCCTGCCGGACAAGGCGATCGACCTGATCGACCAGACCTCCGCCCGGGTACGGCTGCGCGCCATGACGCCCGGCGAGGACGTGCGCGAACTGGAGGCGCGGCTGGAGAGCCTGCGCCGCGACAAGGACCAGGCGGTCAAGAGCGAGGACTTCGACCGCGCCAAGGAGCTGACCGCCGAGATCGACCGGCTGCGCCCCGAGCTGGAGGGCGCCCGGCGCGGCCGCGACGACACCCCGACCGTGGTCGCCCAGGACGTGGCCGAGGTGGTCTCGCGGCTGACCGGCATCCCCGCCAGCCAGCTCACCGAGGAGGAGCGCAGCCGGCTGCTCAAGCTGGAGGAGCACCTGCACGAGCGGGTGATCGGCCAGGACGACGCGGTCACCGCCGTCTCCGAGGCGGTCCGGCGCTCGCGGGCGGGCCTGTCCGACCCCAACCGGCCGATCGGCAGCTTCATGTTCCTGGGCCCGACCGGCGTCGGCAAGACCGAGCTGGCTCGCGCCCTGGCCGACGCCCTGTTCGGCAGCGAGAAGGACATGATCCGCATCGACATGTCCGAGTACCAGGACAAGTACTCCGTCAGCCGGCTCGTCGGCGCCCCGCCCGGCTACGTGGGCTACGAGGAGGCCGGCCAGCTCACCGAGGCCGTCCGCCGCCGCCCGCACAGCATCGTGCTGTTCGACGAGGTGGAGAAGGCCCACCCGGACATCATGAACATCCTGCTGCAGATGCTGGACGACGGCCGGCTGACCGACGGCCAGGGCCGCACGGTGGACTTCACCAACAGCATCGTGATCATGACCAGCAACCTGGGGTCCAACCTCATCCTCATGCACAACGGCGACCCCGCCGAGCTGCGCGACCAGCTCATGGAGCTGCTGCAGTCGCAGCTCCGGCCCGAGCTGATCAACCGGATCGACGAGATCATCGTCTTCAACCGGCTGGACAAGGAGGAGATCCGCCAGATCACCACCCTGCTGCTGGGCAGGACCGAGCGGCGGCTGGCCGCCCAGGACATCACGCTGACCGTCTCCGACGCGGCCAAGGACTGGCTGGCCGAGAAGGGCTACAAGCCCGAGTTCGGGGCCCGGCCGCTGCGCCGTACCATCCAGCGCGAGCTGGACAACCGGCTGTCGTCCATGGTCATCAACGGCGAGCTGTCGCCGGGCGACCGGGTGAGCGCCGACGCCGCCGAGTCCGGGCTGACCCTGACGGTCGACGGCAGGGGCGAGCGCCGGGAGGGATGAGCGTCCGCTCCTGGCTGTGCACCGGCGACGGGCTGAGCGAGCTCGACCGCGCCCCGGGCGACCTGCCCGGGGTGCTGGCCGGGCTCACCGGCTCCGCCTACCTGTGGGTCGAGCTCGGCGACCCCTCGGCCGAGGAGCTCCGCACCCTGGGCGAGCACCTCGGGCTGCCCGGCATCGTGCTCCAGGACGCCGGCCACCACCACCAGCGGCCCAAGTCCGACACCGTCCAGGACCTGCGGGTCTGGGTGCTCAAGACGCTCTGGTACCTGGAGCCCACCTCGCAGATCGAGACCGGAGACCTGGCCGTGGTGCTGGGCCGCAACCTGCTGGTCACGGTACGGCACGGCCGGGGCGACCCGGTGCCGCAGGCGCGCGCCCGGCTGACCGGCGGCGGCAAGCTGCTCGGCCGCGGCCCGCTCGGCGCGGTCTACGCCCTGGTGAGCGTGCTGGTCGACGACTACCTGTCGGCCGCGGCCGAGGTGGCCAAGGACGTCACCGAGCTGGAACGCGACCTGTTCGCCGGTCCCCGGATCGACGCGGTGAAGCCGCTCTACTCGCTCCGGCGCGAGATCCTGGAGTTCAGGGACGCCATCGCGCCCATGGAGCCGGTCGCCGACGACTTCCTCGACCAGCGCAGCCCCGACGCCTACCTGCGCGAGCTGGCCCGGCACGTGCGCCGGGCCGCCCAGTCGGTCCGCTCCAGCGAGGAGCTGATCGGCTCGCTGCTCAACGCCCATCTGGGGCAGATCAGCATGTGGCAGAACGAGGACATGCGCAAGATCTCCGGCTGGGCGGCGATCATCGCCGCGCCCACCCTGCTGGCCGGGATCTACGGCATGAACTTCGACGACATGCCCGAGCTGCACTGGCGCTTCGGCTACCCGGCGGTGCTGCTGGTGATGGCGCTGACCTGCTGGCTGCTGTACCGGGCCTTCCGCCGCAACGGCTGGCTCTAGGCGCCGGCCGGTGGCTCAGGCCGGCCAGTGGCTCAGGCCGCTAGTGGCTCAGGCCGACCACCAGCCACATGAACGCCGCGCCCGCCACCGTCGCGGCCATCGTCAGCCGCGAGGACCGCACCGCGTGCGCCTGCGGCAGGATGTCGGCCGTGGCCAGGTAGAGCAGGAAGCCCCCGAAGTACCCCAGGTAGAGGCCGATCAGCTCGGGCGGCACCCGCAGCAGGGTGCCCGCGACCGCGCCGGCCACCGGGGCCGCCGCGTCGGCCAGCAGCAGCGCGACCGCCCGGCGGCGGGCGTTGCCGTACAGGGTGGTGACGGTGAAGGTGTTGAAGCCGTCGGCGAAGTCGTGCGCGATCACCGCGATGGCCACCGAGACGCCGAGCGCCGTGCCCGCCTGGAAGCCGAGCCCGATGCCGAGGCCGTCGAGGAAGCTGTGCGCGACCAGCCCCGAGGCGGTCAGCAAGCCCACGGATTCGAGCCCGTGGTGGTGTTGCCCGAAGCTCTCCTCCTGGCCGCGGTGCAGCGCGAGCGCCTTCTCGATCAGGTGCAGCGTCAGGAACCCGCCGACCGCCATGAGCATCGCCGCGGGCACGCCGAACACCTCCTGGCCCGACTGCTCCAGCGCCTCGGGCAGCAGGTCGAAGAAGACCACGCCGAGCATCAGCCCGGCGGCCAGCCCCAGCACCACCTGCCGCCGCTCGCCGATGCGCGCCGCGACCAGCCCGCCCAGCAGGGTCGAGCAGAACGCCAGCAGGGCAACCAGGACCGCCATGCGCCCACCCTGCCGGGATCGGGCCCCGCCGGAGCCGGTTGCCACGCGATCTTTGCGCAGGTGTGGGCGAACCGTTCCTACCATGGTGCGGTGAGAAAGCTTGACCGGCAGGAGTGGCAGGAGCGGGCCGAGGCGCACGGCCGGCGGGTGGACGCCTGGCTCGAAGGGCATCTGCGCCGCCGCCAGAGCGGGCAGCCGCATCCGGTGGAGGACTTCCTGTTCACCTACTACGGCCACCGCCCGGCGCGGCTGCGCCGCTGGCACCCGGGCGCCGGCGTGCTGCTGGAGGGCGCCCGCGACTTCGGGCCGGAGTACCTCGACACCCCCAAGGGCGCCGTGCTCGACGCCGACCGGCTGCTGGAGCGGCGCGGGGCGCTGCTCGACTTCACCGTCGCCCTGCTGTCGGCCACCGCGTCCCGCCCGGCCCACCTGGCCTGCTTCGGGCTGCACGAGTGGGCCATGGTCTACCGGACCCGGGAGGTACGGCACGCCGCCCAGCCCCTGCGCCTGGCGCCGGAGGAGATCGACGAGGTCGTCGAGCGGCGCGGCGTGCGGTGCAGCCACTTCGACGCCTTCCGCTTCTTCACCGAGCCCGCCCGGCCGCTCAACGCGCTGCAGCCGAGCCGCGAGCGCCAGCTCGACCTCGAACAGCCCGGCTGCCTGCACGCCAACATGGATCTGTACAAATGGGCCTACAAACTCTCGCCGCTGGTGCCGAGCGAGCTGGTGGCCGACTGTTTCGAGCTGGCGCGGGAGATCCGCGAAGTGGACATGCGGGCCAGTCCCTACGATTTGCGGGCACTGGGCTACCGGCCGATCCCGATCGAGAGCGCCGAAGGGCGCACCGAGTATGCGGCGGCACAACGCGGCTTTTCCGAACGGGCTTCGGTATTGCGTGAGCGGCTGCTGGTCGCGTGCCGTTCGTTGCGGAAGTCTCCCAGCGCCGAAATGGTACAACCGTAAACTCTTTCTGTCGGAAGAATCGGCCCGGAGAATCGGCCCGATAAATCAGGACAAAGGCGGATTTAACAGGTAATAGGAATCGTGGGGCTAGCCGGGCCTCTGGGACTCTGATAAACATTTCGCGCTGCCTGCGGGGGCAGGTCACTGGGCATGTCCACCGAACGGCCGTCGGTTTGCGGCTGTCTGCAAGGAGCGCGCGGTTGCTGGCCGATGAACTTTTCCTGATCGCCTGGGACACCACGAGCTCGGGCAAACCCCGCCTCCACGTCCAAGGGGTGGCGCTCGGCCTGGCCGGAGCCCTCCTGGCCGAACTCGTCCTGCACAGCCGGGTCGCCGTGCAGGGCGCCACCATCCGGGTCGCCGACCGGCGCCCGGTGGGGGAGACGGTCGCCGACGCCGTCCTGGCCGACATGGCCGGCTCCCCGCAGCACACCGACGTCCGCACCTGGCTCGCCTACCTCGCCCAGCGCTCCATCACCGACGTGGCGGGCCGCATGATCGCCGCGGGCCGGCTCGAACGCGAGGCGCCCCGGCTGATCAAGCGCAAGGTGAGCCGCTACTACGCCCCCGACTTCGGCCAGGCCATGTGGCCGCGCACCCGGCTCAACATGGCCCTGGTGCGCTGGCAGCCGCTCGCCGCCGAGGACATGGCCCTGGCCGTCCTGGTCGACTCCTGCGGCATGACCGACGTCGTGGTCGACGACCCCGCCGAACGCAAGATCGCCCGGCGCTACCTCACCACCGTGCTGGCCGCCCTGCCCCAGCCGCTCGCCGACCTCGGCCGGCACGTCAGCGCCGCGGTCGGCGACGCCGTCCTGACCTACCGCTCCTGAACCCTCCGCTCCTCCGTCGCTTCTGACGAACCCCCCAACCAAAGCCTCAGAAAGGACAGCGATGCTCACCCGTGAATCCGGCAAGCAGCCGGACCGGATCGCCGGCGCCCTCGCGGCCAACCGGTTAGGCGCGCCCTCGGTCGTCTTCTTCGTCATGTCCGCCGCGGCCCCGCTCACCGTGGTCGGCGGCGTCGTTCCCTCCGCCATCGCCGGAACCGGCATCATCGGCCTGCCCATCGCCTTCATCGCCGTCGGACTCGTCCTCGCCCTGTTCTCCGTGGGCTACGTGGCCATGGCCCGCCACATGGCCAACGCCGGCGCCTTCTACACCTACATCTCCCACGGCCTCGGCCGCCCGGCCGGTGTCGCCGCGGCCTGGCTCGCCATGGTCGCCTACAACGGCCTGGCCGTCGGCGCCTTCTTCATGCTCGGCGTCCAGGCCTCCGGGCTGCTCGAAAGCTGGATCGGGCTGCAGATCCCGTGGGGGGTCATCGCCCTGCTGGCCTGGCTGCTCGTCGCGGTCCTCGGCGTGCTGCGCGTCGACGTCAACGGCAAGCTGCTGGCCGTCCTGCTGACCGCCGAGGTCGCCGTCATCCTGCTGTTCAACCTGGGCGACCTGCTCAACCCCTCCGCCGAGGGCCTCACCTTCGCGGCCGCCTCGCCCAGCCTGCTGTTCTCCGAGGGCGCCGCCGCGCTCATCGTCATCGGCACGCTCGGCTTCGTCGGCTTCGAGTCCGCGGTGGTCTTCTCCGAGGAGAGCCGCGAGCCTCGCCGTACCGTGCCGCTGGCCACCTACTCCTCGATCGCCATCATCGCCGTGCTCTACGCGCTGTCCACTTGGGCGCTGTCGGTCGCGACCGGCCCCGGCAACCTGGTCAAGTTCGCCACCGACAACTCCGCCGAAACCGTCTTCGTGCTGGCCGGAGCCCAGTTCGGCAGCGTCGTCGTGGACATCGCCAAGGTGCTGTTCATCACCAGCCTCCTGGCCGCCTCCATCTCCTTCCACAACACCATCGCCCGCTACCTGTTCGCCCTCGGCCGCGAGCGCATCCTGCCCGCCGCCTTCGGCCGTACCAGCGTGCGCACCGGCGCCCCCCAGGCGGGCTCGCTGGCCCAGAGCGGGGTGGCGCTGCTCATCATCCTCGCCGTCATGTTCTTCCAGGGCGACCCGATCGTCGCCTTCTTCGTCGGCGGCGCCACCGGTGGCGCGGGCGTGCTCGTCCTGCTCTTCGCCACCGCCGTCGCCATCGTGCTGTTCTTCCTGCGCGACCACCGCGGCGAGGGCGTCGGCCACCGCCTCGTCGCGCCCGTCCCCGCCGCGATCATCCTCGGCGTCATGGCCTACGTGGGCATCACCAGCTTCGACGTGATCCTCGGTCTCGGGCCGGACCACCCCATGGTGACCGTCGTGCCCATCGTCTACGCGGGCGTCGTCGTCCTCGGCGTGGTGTGGGCGCTCGTCCTGCGCTCCACCAACCCGCAGGTGTACGCCCAGATCGGCCTGGGCGCCAAGGCCGGGACGGAGGCGGTCCGTTGACGGCCGTCCGCCGCGCCGCCCCAGAAGAGGCCGGCTGGGTCTCCGAGCTGGTCGCCACCGCCTTCCAGCCGCTCAAGGCGGTCAATTACCTGCTGCCCGACCCCGCGGGACGCCAGGAGATCATGGCGGCCAACTTCCGCATCCTCGTCGAGCACGCGATGCTCCACGGTCACGTGGACGTCCTCGACGAGGGCCCGGCCGTGGCCGTCTGGTTCCACAACGACCGCGAGGTGCCCGACCCGCCCGACTACGACGTACGGCAGGCCGCCGCGGTCGGCGACAACGTCGAGCGCTTCCGCGTCCTGGACGAGCTGTTCGGCAAGAACCACCCGCACGAGCCGCACCACCACCTGGCCTTCCTCGCCGTGCACCCGGAGAGCCAGGGCCGCGGGCTGGGCAGCCGCCTGATGGAGCACCACCACGCCGAACTCGGCGGCCTGCCCGCCTACCTGGAGGCCAGCAGCCCGTCCAGCCGCGCCCTGTACCTGCGGCACGGCTACGAGCCGCGCGAGACCTTCGCGCTGCCCGACGGCACCCTGTTCTGGCCCATGTGGCGGCCCGGCGCCTAGTCCTGGCGCGGCGTGTGCGCTCCCGTTCCGGTGAGGGAGCGCACCGACAGGTCGTCGTACCGCTCCTGGTCGGCCTTCTCGGTGCTGAGCACCGTGCCGAGCCAGGCGCACAGGAAGCCGAACGGGATGGAGACCAGGCCCGGGTTCTCCATCGGGAAGACGTGGAAGTCGACCCCGGCGGGCAGCAGCGACAGGCTGCCGCCCGTCACGGGGTCGACCTTCCCCGACACCACCGGGGAGAGCAGCACCAGCAGCAGCGAACCCCCCAGCCCGCCGTAGATGCCCGACACCACCCCGGTGGAGTTGAAGCGCTTCCAGAACAGCGACAGCACGATCGCCGGCAGGTTGGCCGAAGCCGCCATGGCGAAGGCGAGCGCCACCAGGAAGGCGACGTTCTGGTTGCGCGCGACGACCGCCAGCACCACGGCCAGCAGGCCGATCGCGAACGCGGACAGCCGCGCGACGGCGACCTCCTGCGACTCCCGCGGCCGGCCGAACATCAGCACGTGCCCGAAGTAGTCGTGCGCCAGCGAGGTCGAGGAGGCCATCACCAGGCCCGAGACCACCGCCAGGATGGTCGCGAAGGCGACGGCGCCGATGAAGGCCAGCAGCAGGTCGCCGCCGACCGGCCCGGCCACCGCCTCGCCCAGCACCTGCGCCAGTTGCAGCGCCGCGGTGTTGCCGCTGGGGTCCTCGGCGATGATGCGCTCCGGGCTGACCAGCGCGGTCGCCCCGAAACCGAGCGCGAGCGTCATCAGGTAGAAGGCGCCCACCAGGCCGATCGCCCAGTTGACCGAGGTGCGCGCGGCGCGGGCGTCGGGCACGGTGAAGAAGCGGCTGACGATGTGCGGCAGGCCCGCCGTCCCCAGCACCAGGGCCAGGGCCAGGCTGATGAAGTCGAGCTTGTTGATCAGCGTGCCGACCGGGTCGCCCGGGACGGTCCGGCCGAAGCGGTTGCCCGGGTCGAGGAAGCCGGTCCTGCCGCTGGCCTCCTGCGCGGCGCCGAGCAGCGCGCTGATGTTGAAGCCGAAGCGGCCCAGCACCAGCGCGGTCAGCACGACTGTGCCGGCCATCAGCAGGACCGCCTTGATGATCTGCACCCAGGTGGTGCCCTTCATGCCGCCGAAGCTGACGTAGAAGATCATCATCGCGCCCACCACCACGATGGTGACGGCCTTCGCCGTACCGCCCTCCAGGCCGAGCAGGAGGGAGACCAGCGCGCCCGCGCCGACCATCTGGGCCAGCAGGTAGAACACGCTCACCGTCACCGTCGAGATCACCGCGGCGGTCCTGACCCGGGGCTGCCGCCGTACCCGGTGGGTCAGCACGTCGGCCATGGTGAAGCGGCCGGCGTTGCGCATCAGCTCCACCAGCAGCAGCGTCAGCAGCCACGCCACCAGGAAGCCGATCGAGTACAGGAAGCCGTCGTAGCCCGACAGCGCGATGATGCCCGCGATGCCCAGGAACGAGGCGGCCGACATGTAGTCGCCGGCCAGCGCCAGGCCGTTCTGCGGGCCGGAGAAGGCCCGGCCGCCGGCGTAGAAGTCGTCCTTGCCCCGCGTGTTGGCCCGCGCCCAGAACGTCACGGCCAGGGTGATCAGGATGAAGACCACGAACAGCCCGAAGGTCAGCAACCGCCCGCCGGTCATCGCGTCTCCCCGTAGGACCTGCGGTGCCGCGCGCCCCGCGCCGCCGGGCCGGCCCGCTCCGGTGTCCAGGTCTCGATCCGGCGGCGCTCGGCCATGATCTGCTCGATGCTGTCCAGCTCGGCGCGCTGCCGCTCGGCCTCCTCGCGCAACTGCTGCGAGAGCGGGTCCAGCATCCGCCGCGCGTAGCGCGTGTAACGCCAGGCCAGGAAGAAGGTCGAGACGAACTGCAGGATGCCCAGGAGCATCGCGATGTTGATGTTGCCGATGGCCGGGCGCGCCATGAAGTCCCGGGCGAAGGCCGACAGGATGATGTAGAGGAAGTACCAGCCGAGGAAGGAGACGACGACGCTCACGGCCAGCCTCCGGAACCTCGTCCGCAGCAGCCTGAACCGTCGATCCTGCGCTAAACCGGCATAACTGTGCCGCCCTCCCACGGACCCTCCCCTGATCACGCTATGTGGCGATGCAACTCCAAAAAGATACGGGTTCCGGGGCGTTCAATTCCGGGGAATTGGGAAAATCCACGCCCCGCGCGAAGGGGATACCGGGCAGGGGTACAGTAGGGGCCCATGAGCACTGCTACCTACACCGTCAAGGGCATGACCTGCGGACACTGCGTCTCCTCGGTCAAGGAGGAGGTCGGCGAGGTCGCCGGCGTCACCTCGGTCGACGTCGACCTCGAAAGCGGGCGCCTCACCGTGGAGAGCGCCGCCCCCGTCGCCGAGGAGGCCGTGCGCGCCGCGGTCGAGGAAGCCGGCTACGAACTGGTCTCCTGACCCGGCTGCGGCCTTCCATTCTCCTCGCACCACTTCGCCCAGGTGAGCTCACCCGCGCCGAGCTGCTTGGCCCAGAACGACGTCCACGAGGTCTGGTTGGGCCCCGGCGCCTCCGGGCTGCTCAGATAGAGCGGCCCGGCCTCCTCCCGCAGCCACGGCTCCACCTCCTCGACCGAGTCGAGGCTCCAGCTCCGCGCGTGGTAGACCAGGTGCCCGCCCTCGGTCTCCCGCTCGCGCAGCCCCATGAACGGCGCCCACGGCCCGCTGCGGGTCCAGCTGTTCTTCACCCGCATCGCCCCGTACGGCAGGCCTTCCGCCCGCTGCCGCGCCTCCTCGGCGCTCACGTAGAAGTCGAACATCTCCATCGTGGTGTAGATGCCGCCGGCCAGCCCGAAGTCGTCGCCGACCGTGCCCAGCAGGTCGGTCCGGGGCGGGATGTCCATGCTCCACACCCACTCGCCGTGGATCTCCCGGCACGGGAAGCCGCGGAAGCCGGGCCCCACCGGGAACGGCCCGAGGTTGACCGCGTCGTTGTTGATCGGCACCACCGGGTAGATCCGCCCGTCGAGCGGGTTGGCCCACTCGCGCAGCACCCGGGCCGGGTCGGCCGGGTCGGTGTAGCAGGCGAACTCCCGGGTCAGCACGTGCAGCCGGTCGGTGCCCGGCTCGCGGAACAACCGGCGGACGTTGTAGCCCTCCAGCCCGAACAGCTTCTGCCCGTGCCGCAGTGCCGGCGCCAGCGCGTCCGCCGGGACGTGCGCGTAGACCGAGCCGGAGATGCGGTACACCATGTCCTGCCCGTCCGGCCGGCCCATGGCCTGCAGGAACGCCCTGGCCTTGACGTCGGTGACCTGCTCGTACAGCGGGCCGGGGGCGGTGGGGTTCTCGGGGGAGTCGTCAGTCATGCCTAGCATGATCGCCGCTCGGGGCTGCTGGGCAAAGCAGATTCGCCGCGCGCCTTCCCGGTCTCTGCCGGCTCCCTCAGAGCGACCCTTCGGCCGACCGGGGCGGCTCCCCTCAGAGCGCCCCTTCGACCGACCTCGGCGGCAGATCCTTGATCAGCACCCGGCACAGGTCCGGCTCCCTGAGCAGCCGCCCCTGCTCGTCCCAGCTCTCCCGATGCGTCCGCACCGGCTCCCAGCGCCACGCCCGATAGCCCAGCCGCTGGTAGAAGTGGTGCATCCGGTGGTCCTGCGGGCTCACGCCCAGCGCCACCCGCCCGCAGCGCCGCCGTACCACCTCTTCGGCGGCCAGCACCAGCCGCGTGCCGATGCCCCGCCCCCGATGCCGCGGCGCCACTTCCAGATGCACCAGCAGCGGCACCCCGGCCAGCCCGTCCCGCAGTTCGGGCTCCTCGGCCTCGGCCAGCCACACGTACACGTCCCCGACCGGGGTGAACCGGTCCAGTGCCACGAGCAGCACCCCGTGCCCGTCGCGCTGGCGCGCGAGCTGCGTGGCGAAGTAGTGCTCCTGTCCCAGTGCGTCGACCAGAGAGGGAAGATCGTCCTCCTCGGCCTCGGCGATGCGGACGTGACGCATGACACCTACCTTGGGCAGGCCCGCCCCGAGGTCACAAGTTCAGCGGCGAAGTCTGTCAAGTCACACCAAGGCGGGCTCGTGCGCTTTGGCAGGGTTTGACGGCACTTGCGGGATTTGGTGGCCTATGGAGTGATACAGGGGTTTTTGCGGCAGGGGAGCGGTGAAGAGGCGGCTGACCGCGAGGTGCACGGTCCGTTTCCGGCTCAGCCCCGCCGGGATCGGTGCCAGGTGCTTGAGGAAGCGGGCCCACCGCTGCCGGTCGGCCTCCCACGCCTGCAGGTAGGTCACGCAGAGGTCCGGGGCGATGAGCTCCAGGCGGCCTCGCGACGCCTTGAGCGCCTCCTCCATCCGCGCCTGCTCCGGGGTCGACGGGTAGCGGGCGCGCAGCCGCGCGAGCAGGTCGTCCAGGAACCTGCGGCGCAGCCCGAGGAACATCCTCCAGTGCGCCTCGTCGGCCTCGGTGATCGGCTTGTTCTCGTCGAGCAGCCAGAACAGCCCCTCGGCCAGCACGTCCCCGAGCTCCTCGCCGCGGGCGCGCTGCGGCGTGCGGAAGGGGTCGTAGGGGTCCTGGAGCACCTTCCCGGTGACCGCGAGCTGCTGCAGGCCCTTGCCGTCCAGCAGGTAGAACCAGTCCTCGTTGTAGATGTCGGGGAAGAACGAGACGGTGCGCGTGGTCTCGACGGCCATCGCCCCGCCTCCCACGAAGGAGTCCTGCCGCCCGCCCAGCAGCCGGTTGGCGTGGCAGACCACCGAGTTGTCGGGGAAGCCGCCGACGCTCAGCCCCGCCGCGCTGTAGACGTCCAGCAGGCCGGCGGCCCGGCGCAGGTCGTCGGGTGCGCCGATCTTGATGTCGTCGTCCAGGAAGACCAGGCGTTTCCAGCCGAGCAGCCGGGCCAGCAGCAGCGCGAGGTTGCGCTTGGCGGAGGTGTCGGAATGGCGCTGGAACCGGCCTCCGGCGGTGCGGGCGAGCAGCCGCGAGGTGGCGAAGGACGGGAGGTTGAGCAGCCGCTGGTCCGGGACGTCGATCGCGATGATCTCCGGGGCGCTGTCGCGGTAGTACCAGTGCGCGAGAGCCGCGCTGGTATATCGGCCGCTGCACAGCAGCACCAGCGGGCAGGCCAGCTCGCCGGCGACCTCCACGGCGTGCCGCAGCGACAGGGGGTTGCGGACGGTCGGGACGACGATGGCGTCGACCCGGGCCGTGCCCACGGGTGCGTCCAGCGCCAGCAGCAGGTGGCGGTGGCTTCCGTGGTGCAACGGGGTGGCGTCGGAGGTCATGGTGTGTGCCATTCGAACAGGCGAGAGGACTCGATGGTCCAGTCCGGGGTGATGGCCTCGCCCTGAACGAAGGTCACGCGGGTGAGGATGGCGAATTCGGTGCAGCCGGCGTAGCGCTCGCGGATGTAGGCGGAGTTGCGCTCCCGGAACTCGGCGTCGGTGAGCGTGCGGACCGCGCCCCAGGTGCCTCTGCCGTACATGCCGTTCGCGATGGTCAGGGTGCGTTCCTTGTTGAGCGGGTTCGGCCCCCGGTAGAAGAGCGCGACGTCCTCCACCAGCGCGTCGCCGGCCGTTCTGGGATGGTGGCGCTCGCCGTCCGCCTCGAAGTACGGCCCCTGCGGCCCGTCCCAGTCGTTGACCTGCCGGATGGGCAGCTTGATCCGGGTCAGCGCGTCGGTGGTGGTCTGGTTCCAGTCCACGCCGCCGAGCAGCACCAGGTGGTGGGCCAGCAGGTCGGCGGTGAGCATGGTGTGGGTGCACCGCGTCACGTGGCTGGCCGGGTTGGCCGCCCTGATGTGGCCGTGCAGCTCGAACATCGCGTCGAGGTCGGCGTAGCGGTAGGACTCCACGTAGTGCGGGCTGGTGGGGGAGCTGTACTCCGCGACCGGCCGTAGATCGGCGGGCATCTCGGCGGTGACGATGGTGATCGGCTTGCCGTCGGTGAACACCCAGGGGTCGGCTCCCGGGAACGGCGCCTCCGAGGCCGCGTGCGCCTGCCGCTGGGCCTCCGGGCGCAGCCCGAGCAGGTGCTTGCGCAGCCGCTCCATCTCCGCCCGCTCGCCGGAGGTCAGCTCCCGGTCGTCGAGAACCCGCAGGCTGTCGCCGTTGAACGAGCGGTCCGTGCAGAAGATCCGGGCGTAGTCCTCGAGCCGCCGCACCGGGGGGACCGACGTGCTCCGCGGCGACTCCCACATCGACACGCTGGAGGAACGCACGTCGAGCGCCTTCGCCAGCACGTCCTGCTTGATCCTCTTGCCCGGCCAGTGCTCGGTGCGCAGCCGACGGAGTTCGTGGGCCAGCTCGCGCTTGACCATGACGCCCGCACCTCCGAACTTCAAAGTTCCATTTGAAACTCGCTGATGTTCACTCAACTCTTTGAAGAAGCACCAGGTCGTCAGCCCGGGAGGAAGTGCCGGTGAACGCACGATCGGGATTTCCTGCGAGCCGTGGTGGTTAGCCTACCCCCGCACGGGAATGCCTCGATCTGAAATCAGGTGTGATTTTTGGAAATTTCAGAATTTCAATCGGGGTAAAATGAACTCTGTAGCGAACGGCACGGCGACGGCGCGATCGCCTCCAGGCGAGGCAGGGGCACTACGCGAGCAGACACCCCACCGCGCTGCGGCACTCAGGGCAATCCGGAGACGGATGAGGCCGCGGCCGGACTCCATCGGCGCGTCAAAACCTTCAGGAGTCGCATGCTTAACATAGCGTCCGTTCTGCAACTTCGCACCGTCCTCGTCATGACGGAGGAGTTGTCCGCGGCCCATACGGACAAAGTGGGATTTCTAGCATTAATAGCCGCATTCTTTATCTGGGTGACGCTCGCGTCCCTCCGGAGCCTGACCCGGACCGTCGCCACGTTGCTGAAGACCGCTCTGGTCCTTCTCGCCGTCTCCGCGTTCTGCGTCGCGGCGCTGCTCACGATCTCCCTGGCGATGGCCGGACTGCGGTGACGAGTGCCGAGATGGGCGCAACGCCGCGCCCATCTCCAGCGGCCTGTTCCCGGGTCAGCCGGGCCACTCGTGCAGGCGGAACTCCGGGCGGGTCCAGTCGGGCGTGAGCGTCCGGTTGTCCTCCACCAGCACCCGCGACAGCAGCCCGAACGCCGGCTGCCCGGCGAAACGCTCGGCGAGGAAACGGGCGTTGCCCTGCCGCCGCGACGGATCGGTCAGCGCGCGCACGATCCCGAAGGTGCCCCGGCCGTAGATGCCCGCGCAGATCGTCAGCGTCCGATCGGGGCTGTAGGGATTGGGCCCGCGGTAGAAGCACGCCACGTCCTCCAGGAGCACGCTGCCCTCCTCGATCAGGACGGGATGGTGCCGGCCCGCGCCCGGGACCTCGTAGTACGGGCCCTCCTCGGTCGCCCGGCTCGACTCCAGCGTGACCGGCATCGGCATCCTGCGCAGCACCTTGCGCGTCTCGTCGTTGAAGTCGGGCCCGCCGAGCAGGACCAGATGCGAGGCGTAGTCGTCCGAGGCGAGGTGCCCCGAACGCCGGTAGTTCACCGTCGAGCCGGGATTGTGCTCCCGGATGTGGCCGTACAGCTCGACCAGCGAGTCGGGGTCGGCCCAGGAGTAGAGGTCGGTGTAGTCGGGATCGTCTGGGTCGGTGTACGGCATGCGTTCGCGGAGCTTGGCCGAGAGCCCGCCGCAGACGATGGTCACGGCTCCACCGTCGGCGAACTCCCACGGGTCGACCGCCGCGGCCGCCCGCGGCCCGGAGGCGCTCCGCTGCCCGGTGGCGGCGCGGTGCAGCTCCAGCAGCTCCCGCTCCAGCTCGCCGTACCGCCTGGCCTCCTCGGGGGTGAGGTCGGCGGGAGGGATGGGGCGGATCACCCGCCCCTGCACGGAGCGCGGGGTGGCGAAGATCGCGGCGTAGGTGCGGAGATGACCAGCGGGCGGGACGGCGGGATTGCTGACCGACTCCCAGACCGAGATGCTCGCCGGGCTCAACCCGAGGGCTTCGCCGAGCATCGGCTGCGTGACCTTGCTGCCGGGCCAGGTCCTGCGGGTGGCGCTGGTCCTCCTCGCCGGGTCCGCCTTCTGCGTGGCGGCGCTCGTCATGGTCTATCTGGCGATGGCCGGGCTCAGATGAGGTGAGGCAGGCACCTCTGGGCCGGGGCAAGCGGCTGGGAGGTGCCCGCACTCGTCAGGGCCGTCGGCGCGTCATAACCGGGGCCACGCTAGCCACTGTAGACCTCGCCGGCGACGGTTTCACGGGTCCCTGGGCGGCGGGTGTGTTAGAGGTGGTCCATGGCGATTCCGGAGCGGTTGCGGTGGGCGGTGGAGTGCCTGGAGGTGGGGCCGGGGGAGCGGGTCCTGGAGGTCGGGTGCGGGGGGGGGTGGCGGTGGAGCTGATCCTGGAGCGGCTGGGGGACGGGGCGGTCGTGGGGGTGGATCGGTCGGGGACCCAGGTGGAGCGGGCTCGGCGGCGGGTGCGGGATGCGCGGGCTCGGTTCGTGGTCGCGGAGGTGGCAGAGCTGGCGGGGGAGCTCGGGGGTGAGGGGGAGGCAGGGGGTGGGGGGTGGTTCGACAAGGCGTTGGCGGTGAATGTGAATCTGTTCTGGACGCGGTCGCCGGCGCGGGAGATGGCGGTGTTGCGGGAGGTGCTGCGGCCGGGTGGGCGGCTGGTGGTGGTGTACGAGACGCCGGGCGGCCCGTCGGCCGCCGTGGAGCGGGCGATGGGGGCGGTGGCGGAGGAGGGGTGGGCGGTCACCCCCCTGCGGTCGGGGGACTTGGCCGGGTTCCGGGCGACCGCGCCCCTCGGCTGACGGAGGCGCTCGGCCCTCGGGGCACCCGGAGGAGTGGGGCGGGTGACCCGAGGGACCGGGAGAACGGGTCAGGCGGTGGTGATCCAGTCGGTGATGATCTCTTCGAGGGTGGCCAGGGGGACCGAGCCGCTGGAGAGCACCTTGTCGTGGAAGACGCGGATGTCGAAGCGCTCGCCCAGCGCGTCCTCGGCGCGGCGGCGGAGGTCTTGGAGACGCAGGCGGCCGACCATGTACGCCAGGGCCTGGCCGGGCCAGGCGATGTAGCGGTCGACCTCGTTGTCGATGTTCACCTGGGACAGCGCACTGTTGTCCCGCATGAACCGCACCGCCTGGGAGCGGGACCAGCCGAAGTGGTGCATGCCGGTGTCGACGACCAGGCGGCAGGCCCGCCAGGCGTCGAAGGAGAGCATGCCGAGCCGCTGCAGGTCGCCGCTGTAGAGGCCCATCTCGTCGCTGAGCCGCTCGGTGTACAGGCCCCAGCCCTCTCCGTAGGCGGTGAAGTGGCCGAAGCGCCGGAAGTCGGGCAGGCCGTCGAGGGTCTGGCCGATGGCGAGCTGGAGGTGGTGGCCGGGGACGGACTCGTGGAAGGCCAGCGCCTCGTACTCGTACCGCGCCCGCGAGGCGGGGTCGTAGGTGTTGATCCAGTGGATGCCGGGCCGCGAGCCGTCGGCGATGGGCGGGGAGTAGTAGGCCAGCACGGAGTCCTTGGCCGCCACCTCGGGGATGGGCCGGACCTCGCAGGGGGCGATGGCGTAGGGCAGGAACCAGTCGCCGAGCGCGGCCTGGGCGCGGTCGAGGGCCTCGGTGGCGCTGGCGATGATCTGCTCGGCGGTCTCGAAGCGGAGGGAGGTGTCCTCGCGCAGGGCGGCCATGACGGCGTCGGGGTCGGTGAGGCCCAGGGCGCGCCCGCCGACCTCGGCGAACTCCTCGCGGAGGGCGGCGATGACGTCGAGGCCGATTTGGTGGATCTCCTCGGGGGTCAGGTCGGTGGTGGTGTGCTGGCGGGCGGCGGCCAGGTAGGCCTCGCGGCCGCCGGGGACGTGGCAGATGCCGACGTGGTCGTCGTCGCGGGCGACGGGGAGGAACTCCTCGGCGAAGGCGGTCCGCCAGCGGAGCAGGGCCGGCCGGACGATCTCGGCGACGATGCGTTGCCCCTCGGCCCGAGGATCGGCCGGCAACACGACAGCCTCGCGGGCGGCCCCGTCACCGGTTCCCGAGTCGCCCCGGTCAAGACCACCCGCGGCGCCCCCGTCGAGGGCTTCCGCGGAGGCGGGGAGCGGGGCGAGGAGGGGGTCGGCGCTGGGGTCGCCGGCCAGGTACTCGTCGAGCTGGGCGATGGCCTGGCGCAGCCCGCGCGCGGTCTGGTGGCGGCCCTCGCGGCCGGCCTGGCGGTAGCGCTCCAGCCACGCGTCGAAGTACCCGCCCAGCCCCTCCAGCCGGGTGAGGTAGTCGGCGACCCGCTCGGCCGTGGGCAGCGGGGTGGCGGGCAGCAGACTGAGCACCCCGGTCTGCACGGCGGCGATGCCGGCCGTGACGCCGACCTCGCCGGCCGCGCCGGCCAGTTCGGCGAGCTCGGTCTCGACGAGGGTGACGAGCATGGAGCGGGTGATCCGGTCCTGCCCCTCCAGCCGGGCGGGGTCGAGGGCGGCCAGGTCGAGCGCGGTCTCCTCCAGGGCGGCGGCCCGCATGCGGTCGCCGTCACGGCTGGGGTCGCCGACCAGGGCGTCGTAGCCGGGGATGCCGAAGCTCGTCGCGGTGAAGGGGTCGGCGGTCATCTTCTGCTGGAAGTAACGTGCCGCGATCTTGGCCAGGTCCTCGTTGACCGACATGCAAGCTCCTGCTGGTTTGGGCGGTTTGTACCAGCTCTCACCCTACGATCTCTGGATCGCGCTGGGGACGAGCTCGCCGAGCCCCCGCACGGTGAGCTTGCTGACCGGCCGGACCTGGAAGGCCACGTCGTCGGCCAGCTCGGCGGCCAGGGCGGGATCGGCCAGCACGGTGCCCGGGTTGGCCAGCGCGGTCAGCCGGCTGGCGAGGTTCACCGTGGTGCCGAAGACGTCGCCCATCCGCCCGATGACCGGCCCGACCGCCAGCCCCACCCGCAGCTCGGGCATGAGCCGCACCCGCTGGTGCGCCTCGACCAGCCGCAGGCCCACCTCGGCGGCGTCGTGCGAGCGGTCGGCGACGAACAGCACCGAGTCGCCCAGCGTCTTGACCACCCGCCCGCCGTACAGGGTGACGACGTCCTGGGAGCGGCTCTCGAAGCGTTCGACGAGCTGGGCCAGCTCGCTCTCGGTGAGCTGGCGGCTGAGCCGGGTGAAGCCCACCAGGTCGGCGAAGCCGACGGCCAGCCGTACGGCATGCGTGTCCTGGTCGGCGAGGCGGCCGGCGGAGGCGGCCAGGTTGCGCCGCCACGTGTAGGTCATCAGCCGTTCGAGGTCGGGCACGACCCGGGCGGCGCGCTTGCGCCAGGCGGCCGGCCGCTCGTGCAGCGGTACCCCGGCCTGGTCGAGCGTCTCGGCGCCGAGCTCGGCCTGCGACTCGGCCAGCCGCGCGGTGGCCCGGCCGAGCGAGCGGGCCAGCAGCAGCACGTGCTCCTCGTCGTAGACGCCCTCGCTGACCAGGGACAGCAGCGTCCGGAGCGCGCTGACGTCGGAGTCGGTGAACTCGACCGCGTCGTCGGCCACGTTGGCGAAGCCCAGGGCACGCCAGAAGCGCCGGGCCCGGTAGACCGGGACCCCGGCCATCTCGGCGACCTGGTGACTGGTGTAGCGCCGGGTCTCGCCCAGAAACGCCTCAGCGAGGCGATCCTCTGCTGCCATGCGTGACCTGCCCGTTTCCTCGCGGTAGCGGGCACGATAACACCCGCGGGGTCCCGTTCCATACCCCGGGCGTCTCAGCCTGTGGGACGCCAGTCGGCGCGCAGCGCCTCGTACTCCACGTCGCCCTCCTCGGCGCCGTCGAGCACCTCCGGCCAGCCCGCGTCGAAGGTGCGGACGTAGCGCAGCCCGGCCTTCTCCATCACCCGCCGCGAGGCGGTGTGGGCGGCCATGCCCTCGGCGTAGACGCGTTCGGCGCCGAGCTCGCCGAAGGCCAGCGCGACCAGGGCGATCGCCCCCTCGGTGGCGTAGCCGCGGCCCCAGGCCGAGCGGCGCAGCCGGTAGCCGAGCTCGGCGTGGCCGGGCGGATCCTCCTCGCGGGGGCGCAGGTGGAACCAGCCCAGGAAGCCGCCGCCGGCCCGTTCCTCGGCCGCCCAGAAGCCGTACTCGCCCGGCCGCATGAACCAGCGCAGTTCCCGCTCGACCTCCTCGCGGGAGACCGGCCGCTTGCTGATGTGGCGCATGACCTCGGGGTCGTTGTCGAGCGCGAAGAGCTCGCCGGCGTCGCCGGCGGCGAAGGGGCGCAGGAGCATCCGCGCGGTCTCCACGGTGCGTGGCATGGGCCCAGGCTAGCCCCGCGGGCCGCCGTCCGGGCGGACCGTCCGGTCACGGTACGGCGTGGCCCCCACGATGCGCAGTTCGGGGGCCAGGCCGATGAGCTGGAGCAGGTGCAGGGCGATCGGCTTGGGGCGCAGCACGGTGAGCCGGCCCCCGCGCTCCTCCAGCCGGTCGAGCGCCTCGGCGATGACGCGGGCTCCGGCGCAG
Source organism: Nonomuraea sp. NPDC050328 (assembly GCF_044459405.1). Taxonomy (NCBI): domain Bacteria; kingdom Bacillati; phylum Actinomycetota; class Actinomycetes; order Streptosporangiales; family Streptosporangiaceae; genus Nonomuraea; species Nonomuraea sp. NPDC050328. Next base: position 135,296 of record NZ_JBITIW010000003.1, read on the forward strand.
TCGAGGAAGCCGACCCCGGTCAGGTCGAGGTCGAGATCGAGGTCCGGCTCGGGGTGCTCGGCGAGGACGGTGTCGAGGCGTTCGCGCAAGGCGGGGGCGGAGACCAGGTCGAGCTCGCCTTCCAGGGCCAGCACGAGGCGGCCGGGCAGACGACGCAGGGTGATCAGGAGGGGCATGAAGCGAAACCTCGCCAGGGCAGCGCGGACCGACCGGGGCTGCGCCTCCGAACCGACCGGCTACTGCTGCGGAAGTCTAGGCGAGGGGGGTCACGGACGCGCGGCTTTCCGAACGTATGCATCAACCGCTGTCTTTAGGTAAGGAGACCGTTACCCGAACATGAGGAGGTTGTCTTGATGACCGGCCTGGAGCGGTCCGAGGAGAACGGGCGTCTGGCCGAGGCACTGCACGAGCTGACCGCGGTGCTCCTGAACACGATCAGTACAGAACAGGCGCTGCGTCAGATCGCGGACATCGCCTCGCGTTGCATGCCGACCCACCCCATGGTCGGCTTCACTCTGGGCCAGGACGGCGGCCGGTTGACCGCCGCCTCCAGCGACTCGCGCGTGGAGTCGCTGGACCGGATGCAGGCCGAGTCCGGCGACGGCCCGTGCCGGGAGGCCATGCGCACCGGGCGGGTGGTCTGCTCCAACGACCTGGCCGCCGAGCACCGCTGGGGTGAGCTGCCCAACCGCTTTCTGGAACGCGACATTCTAAGCGTCTGCTCGCACCCGCTGGCCGCGGGTGAGCAGGTCCTGGGCGCGCTCAACCTCTACTCCGAGCAGCGTGACGGCTTCACCGACGCGGTCCAGGCCGCGGCCGAGCTGACCGCCCAGCACACCGCGATACTGCTCCAGGCCACCCTGCGGGCCTCGGAGCAGGCGGAGCTGGTGGCGCAGCTCCGGCACGCGCTGGCCAGCCGGGCGGTGATCGACCAGGCGATCGGCATCCTGATGGCCCGCCGCCGGTGCGACGCCGGGCAGGTCATGGCCTGGCTGCGGGCCGCCTCGCAGCGCAGCAACCGTAAGCTGCACGACCTGGCGACCGAGATCGTCCGCTCGGCCACCGGGCACGACCCGCGCCCGCCCGCCTTCGACGAGCCGATCTGATCCCGCCGGCTCGCCGCACGGGGGTGGGCGAGCCGGGAGTCCGACGAGGAGACCGGTACCGCTAACGCCGCGGGCGCAGCACGCGCCCGCGGCGTTCGCCGGTGAACCCGCCGGACTCCACCACCGGATGGCCTTCCAGCAGCACGTGCACGATGCCGGTGGGCCGCAGCGACGGCTCGGTGTAGGTGCCGGGATGGCCGATGGTGGCCGGGTCGAAGACGCACACGTCGGCCACCGCGCCCGCGCCGAGCCAGCCGCGGCCGTGCAGCCCGAACTGGGCGGCGGTCAGCGAGGTCGCCTTCCGCACCGACTCCGCCCAGGAGACGACGCCGCGCTCGCGCACGTAGGCGCCGAAGAAGCGCGGGAAGCAGCCCCAGGTGCGCGGGTGCTCCAGCCCGGTGGGCGGCCCGTTGTCGGAGCCGATGCCGATCAGCGGGTCGGCCATGATCTCCTGGACGTCCGGCTCGGCCATCATCTCGATCACCATGGTCGCCGCCGGGTCGGCCGCCACCAGCTCGCACAGCGCCTCCCACGGGTCGCCGCCGGCCGGTGTGAGGGCGGCCAGCGTCCGGCCGACGACGCCGGGGCGGGTGTGGGTGATCACGGTGACCTTGTCCGGGTCGGCGTCCCGCCAGAGCCCGGTGCCGCTGCCCGTGCCGGCGGTGAGCTCGCGCAGCCGGGCGCGTTCGGCGGCGGAGGCGAGCCGCTCGGGCAGCGCGCCGCCCTCCAGCGCGACCGGCGGCAGCAGCGCGGCCAGCACGGTCGAGCCGGCCAGGTAGGGGTACTGGTCGCCGAGCACGTCGAGCCCTTCGGCCCGGGCCGCGCGCAGCTTGCCGAGGAGCATCCCGGCCTGCCCGTGGTTGGCCCGCCCGCCGACCTTGCAGTGCGAGACCTGCAGCCGCACCCTGGCCCGCCGCGCCACCTCGATCGCCTCGTCCAGGGCCTCGGCCAGCCGCGCGCCCTCGTCGCGCATGTGCGTGGTGTACGGCAGGCCGTACCGCCGGGCGACGCCGGCGAGGGCGACCAGCTCGTCGGTGCCGCCGTAGGAGCCCGGCGGGTAGATCAGCCCGCTGGACAGCCCGCAGGCTCCCGCGGCGAACGCCTCCTCGGCCAGCTCCAGCATCCGGGCGTGCTGCTCCGGGGTGAGGGCGGGGGAGAAGCCGGCCACCGCGCCGCGCAGAGTGGAGTGGCCGACCAGGGTGGCGACGTGGTTGGTCGGCCCGGCCGCGGCGACGGCCTCCAGGTAGCCGGCGAAGCTCCACTCCGGCACCCGCTCGCCGGTCAGCTCGGCCAGCGCGGGCGCGTGCGGGGCGTAGGAGAAGCCGCAGTTGCCGTTGATCTCGGTGGTGACGCCCTGCAGCAGCTTGAAGGGCTGCGGATCCGGCATGAGCGGCACGAGGTCGGAGTGGGCGTGCGGGTCGACGAAGCCGGGGGCGACGATCAGGCCGGAGACGTCGAGCACGCGCCGGGCGGGCCCGGCCGCGCCCGGCGTGACGGCGGTGATCCGGCCGCCGGAGATCGCGACGTCGGCCACGACCTCGGGGGAGCCCAGGCCGTCGTGGACGGTCCCGCCACGGAGGAGGAGATCATGCATGACAGCACTCAACACCCGATGAATCGGCAAATCTTGTCGTCAGACACCTAACAAGGCGGGGCGCGTTGGTCGAGTCGGACGAAGAGGGACGGCCCCGGGCCCGCCTAGCGTGCCAGCATGACGAAGCTGCTGGCAGAGCTGTGCCCGGAGTTCCGGGTGCCGGGCGCCTCCCTGGCCTACTGGCACGACGGTGAGATCCATCAGGAGGCCGCCGGGGTCCTGAACCTCGCCACCGGGGTCGAGGTCACCCCCGGCTCGATCTTCCAGATCGGCTCGATCACCAAGGTGTGGACGACCGCCCAGATCATGCTCCTGATCGAGCAGGGCCGGCTCACCCTCGACACCCCGGTGGCCCGCCTGCTGGACGGGCTCTGCCCGGGCGTCGCCGTACGCCACCTGCTGACCCACACCTGCGGCGTGGACGGCGACTTCTTCCACGACACCGGGCGCGGCGACGACTGCCTGGCGCGTTACGCCGAGGCGGTGCGCGAGCTCGCGCCCGCCCACCCGGCCGGTGCCGCGCACTCCTACTCCAACGCCGGGTTCGTGCTGGCCGGCCGGATCGTCGAGGTGCTCACCGGGCAGGTGTGGGACGACGCGCTCCGCTCGATGCTCATCGAGCCGCTCGGCCTGACGCACACCTGGACGCTGCCCGAGGACGTGATCCGCTTCCGCGCCGCCACCGGCCACCTCGGGGAGCCCGGTGAGCCGCAGCGACCCACGCCGACCTGGGGCATCATGCGCTCGATCGGCCCGGCCGGGCTGATCTGCGCCACCGCCGCCGACGTGGTGCGCTTCGGGCGCTCCTTCCTCGACTCGCCGCTGTTGTCGGCGGCGAGCGTCGAGGCGATGGCCACGCCGCAGGTCGAGCTGCCCTACGGCAGCTTCGGCTCGCACTGGGGCCTGGGCTGGATCCTCGACGAGTGGGACGGCGTCCCGGTGTGGTCGCACGGCGGCAACACCATCGGCCAGTCCGCGATGCTGTGGGTGCTGCCCGGCAGCGGCGTCACCGTCGCGGCGCTGGCCAACGGGGGCGACACCGCCGGGCTGTTCCGCGCGCTGGCCGCCCGGCTCTTCCCCGAACTGGCCGGCGTCAGCCCCCGCCCGCTGCCGCAGCCGCCCGCCGACCCGCCCGCCTGGAGCGGCGAGCACGACGGCGTCTACGAGCGCACCAGCGCCCGCATCACCGTCACCCCGGGCCGCCTGCGGTACGAGAACACCGGCAGCTTCGCCGACCTCGACGAGCCCATGCACTACACGCTCGTCCCGGTCGGCGAGGGGCGCTACCTCGCCCGGCGCGACGGCGAGGAGCTGTGGAGCGGCGTGGTCTGCACCACCTTCCCGGACGGCTCGCCGTACCTCTACTTCGGCGGCCGCGCCACCCCCAAGACGAGATGACCGAGACCCTCGTGGTCGGCGAGCTGACCGCGGTCGCCGACCACCACGACGCCGCCGAGCTGATCACCCGCATCTGGGGCGCCCGGCTGCTCGAAGCCGGTCTCATCCGCACCATCGCGCACGTCGGCGGCTACGTCGCCGGCGCGCGGGTGGGCGGGGAACTGGCCGGCATCTCGATCGGCTTCTTCGCCGGCGACGGCCACCTGCACTCGCACATCACCGGCGTGCTGCCCGGCGCCAGGGGCGGCGTCGGCCAGGCGCTCAAGCGGCACCAGCGCGAGTGGGCGCGGGCGCGCGGCGTGCGGGCCATCTCCTGGACCTTCGACCCGCTGGTCACCCGCAACGCCTACCTCAACGTGCACCGGCTGGGCGCGCGGGTCGCCGCCTACCTGCCCGACTTCTACGGCACCATGGCCGACGCGATCAACGCCGGCGACTCCAGCGACCGGCTGTACGCGGTGTGGGAGCTCGACCGGGCGCCGCGCCCGCGCCCGGACGTCTCGGCCGCCACCGTCCTGGTCGGCCGGGACGGCCCCGCCCCGGCCCGTACGGCTGCCGCCCCCGGCGAGCACGACCTGCTGGCCGTGGCCATGCCCGAGGACATCCTGGCGCTGCGCGCCGCCGACCCGGCCACCGCCCGGCGCTGGCGCACGGCGGTGCGGGAGGCCCTGCTGGGCGCGGCGGCCTGCGGGCACGAGATCGTCGACGTGACCAGAGATGGGTGGTATGTCCTATGCCGTGAGCGCCAGCGTGAGTAGCCTGCCCCGGATACTCGACGCCGTGGCCTCGCCGGGCAGCCTGGACACCGAGATCTCCTCGGTCCGGACCTACGACCCGCCCGGCGGCCGGTGACTTCGTGTCCGCCGCCCGGCTGCGCGGCGTCGGCGCCTCGGTCCTGCTGATCTCGCACGACCTGGCCGTCGTCGCCCAGCTGTGCGAGCGCGTGCTGGCCATGTACGTCGGGGCGATCGTCGAGGACCTGCCGGTCGCGCGGCCGACCGAGGGGCCACACCACCCCTACACCCGTCGGAGACGTCACCGGGCTGGTGGGCGAGTGGGGCTGCGGCAAGACCACGCTGGCCCGGGGGCCGTCGGGCTGGCGCCGCTGAGCGCCGGGTGGATCCTGCCCGCGCACCGGCGGGCCGTCCAGCTCGTCTTCCAGGACCCCTAATCCTCGCTCGACCCCCGGCTGAGCATGGGCGCGGCCGTGGTCGCCGCCGACGAGATCACCTCCTCGCTGGACGTCTCGGTGCAGGGCATGGTGCTCAACCTGGTGCGCGAGAGCAGCGGGAGCTCGGGCTGACCATGCTGTTCATCTCGCACAACCTCGCCGTGGTGCGTTACGTCAACGACGCGGTGGCGGTGATGAACGCCGGCCGGATCGTGGAGCACGGCGAGGTCGAGACGGTGCTCGGCGCGCCGCGCGACCCCTACACCCGTACGCTGCTGGAATCGGTGCTCAGGCTCGCCCAGGCGTGGTGGTAGCCGATCGTTTAATGGTGGACTTCACTCTATTGGGTCGGATCTACGGGCGATGCGCGGACGATATTCCTCTTGACCTCGTCGCTGCTGTGCTGAATATTTGTGGACTCCAGCATAAAGAGGTAGGCGAACGCCCGCCGAACCCCCTGAAGGAAGAACCATGCGTTTACGCCTGCCCGTCGCCGGGCTCGTCGGCCTCTCCCTCGCCGTCGCCGCCTGCGGTGGCGGAGCCTCGACCGGCTCGAGCTCCGGCTCCGGAGAGGTCACCATCACCTTCGCCATCTGGGAGAAGAACGACCAGGCCGGCAGCACCAACCTGATCAACGCCTTCCAGAAGGCCAACCCCGGCATCAAGGTCAAGCTGGAGATCACCCCCTGGGACCAGTTCTGGACCAAGCTCCAGACCGCCGCCACCGGCGGCGCGGCCCCGGACGTGTTCTGGATGAACAGCCTCAACATGAAGCTGTACGCCAAGGGCGGGATCATCAAGCCGCTGGACGAGAAGCCGGTCGAGGGACTGCCCGCCTCGGTCGTCGACTCCTACCGCTACGAGGGCAAGCTCTACGGCGTGCCGTTCAGCGTCGGCTTCCCGGTGCTCTGGTACAACAAGAAGCTCTTCGACGCCGCCGGCGTGGCCCACCCGAACGCCGACTGGACCTGGGACGACGTCAAGGCCGCCGCCAAGAAGCTGACCAAGCCCGAGGACAGGCAGTACGGGATCATGGCCCCGATGTGGGACCAGGTCGGCTTCTACAACACGATCTACCAGGCCGGCGGGCACGTCATCTCCGAGGACGGCAAGAAGTCCGGCTTCGCCGAGCCCGGCTCCATCCAGGGCCTGGAGTTCTGGACCGGGCTGATCCGGGACAAGGTGGCCCCGCCCGCCGAGGTCTACGCCGACACCGACGGCATCCAGCTCTTCCAGAGCGGCAAGTACGCCATGCAGTACGGCGGCATGTGGTTCGCGCCGATCTACGCCGGCAACACCGACATCAAGGACGCCGTCGACGCCGCGCCGCTGCCCAAGGGCCCGGCCAAAGGCGGCGTGATCATGCTCGGCATGTCGACCGCCGTCTCGGCCAAGGGCCGGCACCAGGCCGAGGCCGAGAAGTTCTCCGCCTTCCTCGCCTCGCCCGAGGCCCAGCAGATCATGAGCAGCACCCCCGGCAGCTCGCTGTCCCTGCGCGAGGGCACCCAGGACGCCTGGTTCAAGAACTACCCCTACCGGCTGAAGGAGGCCTACGACGCCTCCATCCCGCACGGCGTGCCGTACCCCGTCTCGGTGAACACCGCCAAGTGGCAGGACGCGCAGAAGACGCTGCTCACCGAGGCGTGGGCGGGCAAGCGGCCGGTGGCGGAGGTGGCGAGGGACCTCGCCGCCCAGATGGACGAGATCCTGGCCAAGGAGTAGGCGGATGGTCTCGACCGAGACGGCGGCCGCGCCCGGCACGGCCGCCGCCACCGGCCCGCCACCCCGGGCCACGGGGCGGCGGCGCCCGCCGGGCGAGTGGCTGTGGGGCTACCTGATGATCGCCCCGATGGCCTTCGGCCTGGTGGTGTTCTTCCTGTGGCCCATCGTCCAGACGCTCTACCTGAGCTTCACCGAGTCGGGCGTGTTCGGCGGTTCCACCTGGGTGGGCCTGGCCAACTTCGCCGGCCTGGCCGGTGACGAGAAGATGCTCGGCGCGCTGGGCAACACGGGGCTGTACGCGGCGCTGGTGCTGGCCGGGGTGCCGCTGGCCATCGTGGTGGCCGCGCTGCTGAACGTGCGCGGGCTGCGCGGGCTCGGCTTCTACCGCACGCTGTACTTCCTGCCGGTGGTCACCATGCCCGCGGCGGTCGGCCTGACCTGGCGCTACCTGTTCAACGGCGACTTCGGGCTGATCAACCACCTGCTGGGCGAGCTCGGCATCGACGGGCCGTACTGGGTCGGCGACCCGGACACCGCCGTCTACGCGGTGGCCATCGTCGGCGTGTGGACCTCGCTCGGCTACAACGCCGTGCTCTTCCTGGCCGGGCTGCAGGGCATCCCACGCCACTACTACGAGGCGGCCGAGATCGACGGGGCCGGGCGGCTGCGGCAGTTCTTCAGCATCACGCTGCCGCTGCTCACCCCGACGACCTTCTTCGTCACCGTGATCACGGTGATCAACGCGCTGCAGGTCTTCGACCTGGTCTACCTGATGGTGGAGCCGGAGAGCCCGGCCCTGGCCGGCAGCCGCACGATCGTCTACCTCTTCTACGAGCAGGGCTTCGTGCAGCACTCGCGCGGCTACGCCGCCGCCATCGCCGTGGTGCTGCTCGGGCTGATCCTCGTGCTCACCGCCGTCCAGTTCAGGCTGCAGAAGAGGTGGGTGCACTATGGGTAGCCGGCGCGGCGTCTGGCGGGTGCACGCGATCCTGCTGACCGGGGCGCTGCTGATGTTCGCGCCGTTCGTCTGGCAGGTCGTCGTCTCGCTGCAGACGCTGACCGAGTCGCTGCGCACCCCGCCCACCTTCACGCCCTCGTGGCAGTGGTCCAACTACGCCGACGCCTTCCGCACGGTGCCGCTGGGCCGGCAGTTCCTCAACACCGTCCTGGTCACCGTCGCGGTCACCGCCGGGCAACTGCTGTTCTGCTCGCTGGCCGCCTTCGCCTTCGCCCGGCTGCGCTTCCCCGGCCGCGACGCCCTGTTCATGGTCTTCCTGGCCGTGCTGATGGTGCCGAGCGAGCTGTTCCTGCTGCCGCGCTACGAGATCATGCAGGGGCTCGGCTGGCTCGACAGCCTCCAGGCGCTCATCGCGCCGGGCGTGTTCGGGGCCTTCGGCGTCTTCCTGCTGCGGCAGTTCTTCCTCACCCTGCCCGGCGAGCTGGACGAGGCGGCCCGCCTGGACGGCGCCAACCCCTTCCAGATCTTCTGGCACGTGATGCTGCCCCTGATCCGGCCCGGCCTGCTCGCCCTCGGCCTGCTGACCGTGCTCTGGTCGTGGAGCAGCCTGCTGTGGCCGCTGGTGGTCAACACCGACCCGGAGATGATGACGCTCTCGGCCGGGCTCGCCTCCCTGCGCGGTCAGTTCCAGACCGACTTCCCCGTGCTCTTCGCCGGATCGGCGGTCGCCTCGCTGCCGATCATCGTGCTCTTCGTCGTCATGCAACGCCAGCTCATCGCCGGTATCGCCTTCACCGGCTCCAAGGGCTGAAACCCCCTCTCCCTCCTTAGGAGCTTCACGCGTGCGTTCCTTCCGCAGCAGGATCGCCGTCGTCGCGGTTGCCGGGCTGGTCGTGCTGACCGGCCCGGCGACCGCGGCGGTCGCGGCCCGACCCGCCCCCGTCGACGTGCAGGTGCTGACCCTCAGCGACCTGCACGGCTACCTGACCCCGCAGCACAACGCCACCGACGGCACCATCAAGGACCCCACCGGCAAGGTGCTGGTGGTGGGCGGCGCGCCGTACATCGCCACCCATCTCGAACGGCTGCGCGCCGGGCGGGACCACACCCTCACGCTGGCCGCCGGCGACTTCTTCAGCGGCTGGCCGACCGAGGTGGCCTACCACGCCGACGAGCCGACGATCGAGTTCATGAACAAGATCAAGGTGGACGTGGCGGCGGTCGGCAACCACGAGCTCGACCGGTCGCTGGAGTTCCTGCGCGGCCACATGGGCAAGGGCAAGTGCTTCGGCGAGATCGGTGTCGACAGCTGCTTCACCGACTCCGACGGGCAGCCGTTCCGCGGCGCGGACTTTCCCTTCTCCACCGCCAACATCGTCAGGAAGGGCCAGGAGCGGCCCGTCCTGCCGCCGTACGTGATCAAGCGCTTCGGCCGGGTCGCGGTCGGCGTCATCAACCTGACCACGGTCACCACCGTCGAGGGCTCCACCTCCTACCAGCCTGGCCTCGACAACCTGCCGCTGGTCGAGACGGCCGGCAAGTACGCCGCCGAGCTCAAGCGGCGCGGCGTCGAGGCCATCGTGGCCAACGTGCACGAGGGCGGGTACGCCGGGCCGGAGTTCGACGGCTGCGCCAACCTGACCGGCCCGATCGCCGACTTCGCCGCCCGGGCCACCCCGGACATCGACGCGATCGTCACCGGACACTGGCACTGGGGCTTCAACTGCGCCCTGCCCGACCCGGCCGGCGACCTGCGTCCGGTCGTCGAGCCGGCCAACCACGGGCGGCTGATCAACGAGCTCAACCTCAAGATCGACCCGCGGACCGGTGACGTCATCCGCTCCGCGACCACCTCGGCCAACCACGCCGTCACCCGCGACGTCCCGCCCGACCGCGACATGACCGAGCTCGTCGAGTACTGGCTCGCCAAGGGCGCCGAGTCCTACGCCCGGCCGGTCGGCGCGCTCACCGGCGACGTGACCCGGGTGCGGGACGCCGACGGCGAGAGCACGCTGGGCAACCTCGCCGCCGACGTCGCCCACGCCGACTCCCACCGCACGCCCGGCGGCGCCGCCGACCTCGCCATGGTGGCGGTCGCGCCGGTCAAGGGCTCCAACTCGCTGCGCGCCGACCTGAGGTTCGCCAAGGGCGCGAACCCGGCCGACGCCGACGGGACCGTGTTGTTCGGCGAGGCCTGGGCCGCCTGGGGGTACGCCAACCCCGTGCTCACCGTCTCGGTGACCGGCGCCCAGATCGAGCAGGCTCTGGAGCAGCAGTGGCAGACCCAGCCCAACGGCACCGTGCGCTTCGCCCCGCTGGCGGTCTCCGGGAACGTGCGCTTCTCCTACGACCTGTCCAAGCCGGTGGGCGACCGGGTGCTGCCCGCCGACGTGCTCATCGGCGGCGTCCCGCTCGACCCGACCCGCGGCTACCGGCTGGCCGCGCTGGCCTACACGCTGATCGGCGCGGACGGCTACACCGCCTTCGCCGGCTTCACCGACGCGGTGCGCGGCAGCCGCGACTACGAGGCCTTCCGCGACTACCTGGCCCGTGGCCCGCTCACGCCCCCGGCCCTGGACCGCGCGGTCGCCAAGCAGCTCTGACCACGGCACGACCCCACCCGGGGCGGCCTCACGCCGTCCCGGGCTCCGGGGTGCCCTGGTGGTAGTACAGGAGCCAGCGCCCCTCCCGCAGCCGCCAGATCGAGCTGCGCCGCGCGCGGAAGCCGCCGGACTCGGTCCGGTAGCTGACCAGGATCACGCCGGGCGCCACCACCCGCCCGGCCACCTCATGGGGGACCGTGCGCGGTCCCTGTCCGGCGGCCGGTCCCATCAGGGTCATGATCGACTCCCGGTCCCAGGTGCGGCCGGAGGCGCCCACCTCGGTGAACTCCGGGTCGAGCAGGGCCGCCACCTGGTCGGGCCGCGCGCGGACCACCGGGTCGAGCAGGCGCAGCTCCCCGTCGACGGCCGTCCGGATCGCTTCCTCGTCGGTCATCCCCGTAGTCTTCCATGATCGGCTTGGTGTCCGTAAAGTCCTGGTTTATGTACGGAGTGCAGCTCTACACCCTTCGCGACCAGCCATCCCTCTCCGACACCCTGCACCGCCTGGCCGCCCTCGGCTACACGGCGGTCGAACCCTACGACCTGCTCACCGACCCGGCCGCGCTGCGCGCGCTGCTGGAGGAGACCGGGCTGGCCGTGCGCTCGGCGCACGCGCCCCTGCTGGGCGAACGCCGCGAGGAGGTGGCCGCCGCCGCCAAGCTGATCGGGCTGGACACCCTGGTGATCCCGTTCATCTCGCCCGAGGAGTTCACCGGCGACGTGCGCGGCAGCGCCGCCCGGGTGAACGAGGCCGCCGCCTGGGCGGCCGGGCACGGGCTGCGGGTGGGCTACCACAACCACTTCTGGGAGATCCCCGCCTTCGAGGAGTTCTTGGCCGCCCTCGACCCCGAGGTGTTCCTGGAGATCGACGTCTACTGGGCGGCGGTCGGCGGCGCGCAAGTGCCCGAGCTGCTGCGCGAGTTGGGGGAGCGGGTGCGCTTCCTGCACGTCAAGGACGGTCCCGGCACGGTCGAGGAGCCCATGACCGCGGTCGGCGACGGCACGCTGCCCATCCCCGACATCCTCGCCGCCGCGCCGCACGCCATGCGCGTCGTCGAGCTCGACCGCTTCGACGGCGACATGTGGCAGCCCGTCGCCCGCTCGCTGGCCTACCTGCGGGAGGTGGAGGCTTGACCGGCGTCGCCGTGGTGGGCTGCGGCACGATCAGCCACGCCTACCTGCGCAACCTCACCGCCTTCCCGGACATCGAGGTGATCGGCTGCGCCGACCTCGACGTCGAGCGCGCGACCGAGGTCGCCGCGCAGTACGGCGTGCCGTACGCCGGGGAGCCGGCCGAGATCATCGCCCGCCCCGAGGTCTCCATCGTCGTCAACCTCACCGTCCCGGCCGCGCACGTCGAGGTCTCCCTGGCCGCGATCCGGGCCGGCAAGCACGTCTACGTGGAGAAGCCGCTGGCCCTCGACGCCGAGGCCGGGCGCGCGCTGCTGGCCGAGGCGGACGCGGCCGGGCTGCGGGTGGGCTGCGCGCCCGACACCTTCCTCGGCGCGGGCCTGCAGACCGCCCAGCGGGCCGTCGCCGACGGCCTGATCGGCACGCCCGGCTCGGCGATCACCCTGCTGCAGGGGCCCGGCCCGGAGTCCTGGCACCCCAGCCCGCAGTTCCTCTACCAGCGCGGGGCCGGGCCGCTGTTCGACATGGGGCCCTACTACCTCACCGCGCTCGCCGTGCTCTTCGGCCCGGTCACCCGGGTGGCCGCCAACGGCTCGCGCGCCCACACCCGGCGCACCATCGGCTCCGGGCCGCTGGCCGGGACCGGCTTCGACGTCGAGGTGCTGACCCACGTCAGCGCCCTGCTGGAGTTCGCCTCCGGGGCCACCGCCACCTCGGTCTTCAGCTTCGACTCGCCGCTGCCCCGGCACGGCTTCGTGGAGATCACCGGCACGGAGGCGACGCTGGCCGCGCCCGATCCCAACACCTTCACCGGTCCGGTACGGCTGCGCCGTACCGGGTCGGGCGACTGGGCCGAGCTGCCGGTCGGCGGGAGCACGGCGGGACGCGGCACCGGCGTGGCCGAGATGGCGCGGGCCATCGCGGCCGGCGTGCCGCACCGGGCCTCGGGCGAGCTGGCCCTGCACGTCCTGGACGTGATGACAGCCATCCTGCGTTCGGCGGAGAGCGCCGAGTTCGTGCCGGTGACCTCGGGCTTCGCCCCCGTGCCGCCGCTGCCGGACGGCTGGGACCCGGCAGTGGCCCTCCCGGGCGCCTGACGCTCAGCCGGCCAGGAACTCGTTGACCGCCTTCAGGTACGGCTCGCGCCGGTCGCGGTAGACGTGGTGCCCGGCTCCGGGCACCTCCACCCGGCGGGCCGAGGCGAAGCGGCCCAGCGGCGGCGCGGGGTCGCACGCGCCCCGGATCACGAGCGTCGGGACGGCGGGCTCGGCGCGCAGGAGCGGGGCCGGCCGCCGCGACAGGGCGGCCAGACCGCCGGCCCCGCGCGGCCGGTACGGCGAGGCCCCCGGGCAGGACAGGGCGGGCGCGACCAGCGCGTTGCGGGCGTCGAGGCGGGCGTCGAGCTCGGCGTCGGAGGCGAAGGCCCTGGCGGCGGCCGGATCGACCTGCGCGAGCGTGTCGATGGCCAGCGAGCGCGGATGCAGGAGGGAGAGGGCCAGGCGGCGGCTCTGCGTGGTGTCGAGCCCGGCGAAGCGCACCGCGGAGGCGGCCGGGGTGGGGGAGGACAGGACCAGCTTCGCCACCCGGTCCGGGAAGGCCGTGGCGTAGGCGGTGGCGACCTCCGCCCCGGCCGAGTGCCCGAGCACGATCATCCGCTCGGCCCCGATCGCCTGCCGTACCGCCTCCAGGTCGGCCACGTCGCGCGCGGCGGTGTAGCCCGACGGGTCGGCCAGCCGGGCCGAGCGGCCGGTGCCGAGCCGGTCGTAGAGGTAGACGGTCCGGTCGGCCAGCCCGGCGAAGACGGCGGCGTCGCCGCCGAGGTCGGGCACGCCCTGCACCACGACGACCGGCTCGGGACGGGCCTGGCCGCGCGGCGCCAGCCGTACGTAGGCCAGTTCGGAGCCGGTGGGCAGCGACCAGGTGGCCTGGCCGGGCACGGGACGCAACGCCCCCGGCAGCGGGGGAGGGGTGAGCACGGCCGCCGAGACCTGCCAGACGGCCAGCCCCGCCGTACCGAGCACGAGCGCGCCGCGCACCCAGCGCCAGAGCGGCCGGGCGGGGCGCGGCACGCACAACAGCAGCCCCAGCAGCAGGATCGCGCCGAAGACGGCCAGTCCGGCGAGGATGAAGACCGACGGATCGCCGGTGAAGGAGGTGGCGCCGGCGAGCATGAACAGGCCGAGGACCGGGGCGAGCGCCAGAACCGTCACTCCGGACACCCCGCGTATCACCCGTCTAGTGAGGGGCCGCACAAAACGAAGCTATCGCCTTTCTGATGAAATATCGGGACAGATAGCTCTATGGATCTTCACCCGGAGGAAACCCCCCATGCCTCTGTTCGATCTCCCGATCGAGAAGCTGCGCGAGTACCGGCCCGAGCGTGACGAGCCCGCCGACTTCGCCGAGTTCTGGTCCGCCACCCTGGCCGAGGCGGCTCAGCACGACACGGCGGCCGAGTTCACGCCCTACGACCTGCCGCTGGCCCTGGTGGAGATCTTCGACTTCTCCTTCGCCGGATGGGGCGGCGACCGGATCAGCGGCTGGTTCGTGGTGCCGCGCGGGGCGCAGGGGCCGCTGCCGTGCGTCGTGCAGTACATCGGCTACGGCGGCGGGCGCGGTTTCGCGCACGACCACACCTTCTGGCCGAGCGCCGGCTACGCCTACCTGATCATGGACACCCGGGGCCAGGGCGGCTCCAACTACGACCGGCCGGGCGCCACCGCCGACCCGTACGGCACCGGCAACTCGCACGCCCCCGGCATGATGACCCGCGGCATCCTCGACCCGCGCGAGTACTACTACCGCCGCGTCTACACCGACGCCGTGCGTGCGGTGGACGTGGCCAGGGCGCACCCGCTCGTCGACCCGGACCGGATCATCGTCACCGGCGTCAGCCAGGGCGGCGGCATCGCCCAGGCCGTGGCCGGGCTCCGCTCCGACGTGCGGGCGGCGATGGTGGACGTGCCCTACCTGACGCACTTCCGCCGCGCGGTCGAGATCACCGGGCGGGACCCCTACCAGGAGATCGTGCGCTTCCTGGCGACCAACCGCGACAGCGAGGAGCGGGTGTTCCGCACGCTGTCCTACTTCGACGGGGTCAACTTCGCCGCCCGGGCCCAGGCCGCGGCGCTGTACTCGGTCGCGCTGATGGACGACATCTGCCCGCCCTCGACGGTGTTCGCCGCCTACAACCACTGGGCCGGGGACAAGGAGATCGCCGTCTACCCGTGGAACAACCACGAGGGCGGCGGCGGGTTCCAGCGCCTGGAGCAGGTCCGCTTCCTGGCCAAGCTCTGACGGGTTCCGGAACGCCGGACGCCCTCGTGGAAGCTCCACGAGGGCGTCCGCGCGCCGGTCTATCTCTCGGTGACGGTGAACGCGACGCCGCCCTGCGGGTGCGCTCCGGCGTCCAGGGCCTTGTCGTCCAGCACCGCGGCGGCGGTCTCGTCCAGGTAGACGCGGGCGCCCTCGGCCTCGACCACCTCGTCGGCGGGCTCGGGGCCGGCGGCGACCGACAGCACCAGCGTGGCGGCGTCCGGCCCGTCGGCGGAGATGCGGATGCCGTTGCGACCGGGCTCCGGAGCGCCGGCGGTGATGTCGCGGATCGCCTGGGCGGCGCCGGGTGTCAGGGTGAGCACGACGGCTCCTCCTCACTTGTCGGGTTCTCGACCCGGCTGGCCCTGCCCTCGATCGAGCCCGCTAACCCGAAGGTGGGGAAGGGTCCACTGGGCGGGCTCCTGCTCGCCCAGTGGGCCCCGGTCCGTGCGGGGGACGGGGTGGCTGCCCGCGGTCAGGCCGCGGTGGGGACGGGCGGGCCCTCGCTGGCCTGGACCAGGACGAACCCGTGGCCCTGGAAGGCGAGCTGCATGGCCTCGCCGCTGCCGCGCCCGATGAGCGCCCCGGCCTTGAAGGTCCGGTTGACGCCCACGTTCAGCCCGGCGCTCCAGCAGACGGCCGACTGCCCGTCGGCGAAGGTGGGGGCCTGGCCGGCGTCGAGCATGACCGGGGTGCCGTGCGCGGTGACGGCCACCCAGCCGGTGCCGTTGATCGTGGTGTTGAACAGGCCGCCGGCCGCCACGCCCGCGCCCTGGACCCGGTTGATGTCCCAGCCGAGCTGCGGTTCGAAGGCGAGCAGGTTGCGGCCGTTGACGGTGAGTCCCTCGTTCTCCAGGTAGAACAGGTGGATGTCGTCGGCGTTCTGGGCCAGGTAGAGCTGGCCCTGGCCGCGCACCCGCATGAGCGGCAGGCCCTCCCCGGTCATGACCTTCTTGAAGAGCTTGCCCATGCCGCCGGAGCCTTCGTAGTCGAAGCTCATCTGGCCCTGGAAGGCGACCATCGACCCCTGCCGGGCCAGGACTTCCGGCAGGGTGACCCGGAGCATCTTGGTGTTCTGCAGGGCGAAGCCGGGCGGCGCGTGCTGCGCGTCGAGGTTGCCGAAGAAGGAACTACGCATACCAGGCCAACGTCATCCGAGGTCTCCTCGTTCCCGCATGGTGATATGTCATAGTTTATCCCTTTATGTCGAGATGGCTCGGCGGCGGGCCTCGCCGTACCGGCCCCTGCTCACCCGTCGGCCCCGGAAGGCGTGGAAGAGTAACGACAGCCCGCCTGTTGGGTAGGGCGCTGAAGGGAACATCTGGAGGAAACCGTGGCCGATATCACGCACAGCCCCGAATGGGCGGCACTGGGCAAGCATTACGAGGAGATGTCCGGAAAGACGTTGCGCGAGTTGTTCGACGCCGACCCCGAGCGGGCCGCACGGCTGAGCGTGGTCGCGGGCGAGCTCTTCCTCGACTACTCCAAGCAGCGTGTCACCGCCGAGACGATGCGGCTCCTGCTGTCCCTGGCCGAGCGGGCCGGCCTGCGCGAGCGCATCGAGGCCATGTTCACCGGCGAGCACATCAACGTCAGCGAGGACCGCGCCGTGCTGCACACCGCGCTGCGGCTGCCGCGCGAGGCCGAGCTGACCGTGGACGGCCAGGACGTGACCGGTGACGTGCACGCCGTGCTGGACAAGATGACCGGCTTCGCCCAGCGGGTGCGCGGGCAGGAGTGGCTGGGCCAGACCGGCCGGCCGATCGAGACCGTGGTCAACATCGGCATCGGCGGGTCCGACCTCGGACCGGCCATGGCCTACGAAGCGTTGCGCGACTACGTGGACGCCGGCATCACCGCCCGGTTCGTCTCGAACGTGGACCCGGCCGACATCCTGGGCGCGCTGCGCGACCTGGACCCGGCCTCGACGCTCTTCGTGATCAGCTCGAAGACCTTCACCACGCTGGAGACGCTGACCAACGCGCGCGTCGCCCGCGACTGGCTGGTCGCCGCCCTCGGGGAGGAGGCGGTGGCCAAGCACTTCGTGGCGGTCTCGACGAACGCGGAGAAGGTGGCCGAGTTCGGCATCGACACCGCCAACATGTTCGGCTTCTGGGACTGGGTCGGCGGGCGCTACTCCTACGACGGCGCGATCGGCCTGTCGCTGATGATCACCGTGGGCCCGGCGCGCTTCCGCGAGATGCTGGCCGGCTTCCACGCCATGGACCAGCACTTCCGCACCACGCCGTTCGCCGAGAACATGCCGGTGATCATGGGGCTGCTGGGCATCTGGTACGCCGACTTCTTCGGCTCGGAGACCAGGGCCGTCCTGCCCTACAGCCAGCGGCTGCACCGCTTCCCCGCCTACCTGCAGCAGCTCACCATGGAGTCCAACGGCAAGTCGGTGCGCGCCGACGGCACCCCGGTCGGCGTCGAGACCGGCGAGATCTTCTGGGGCGAGCCGGGCACCAACGGCCAGCACGCCTTCTACCAGCTCCTGCACCAGGGCACCCGGCTGGTGCCGGCCGACTTCATCGGCTTCGCCCAGCCGTTCGAGGACCGCGAGGGCATGCACGACATCCTGACCGCCAACCTGCTCGCGCAGACCACCGCGCTGGCCTTCGGCAAGACCGCCGAGGAGATCGCCGCCGAGGGCACCCCGGCCGAGATCGTGCCGCACAAGGTGATGCCGGGCAACCGTCCCACCTCGACCATCCTGGCCCCCAAGCTCACCCCGGGCACGCTGGGCCAGCTCGTGGCGCTGTACGAGCACATCGTCTTCGTCGAGGGCACCGTGTGGGGCGTCGACTCCTTCGACCAGTGGGGCGTCGAGCTGGGCAAGAAGATGGCGCTCGCGCTGGAGCCCGCGCTCACCGCCGAGCAGCCCGCGACCGACTACCCCGACGCCTCGACCGCGCAGCTCGTCAAGCGCTACCGGGAACTGCGGGGCCGCGCGGTCTGACCCGGTCCGGCGGGAAATCATGGGGGAACAACCGCTTCGCGAAAGGACCCCCATGCCCGTCGTAGCAGTCGAAGGCCGTCCCCGCACCTGGGCCGCGCACACCCCCTCCTCCACCTACGTCCTGTCGGCGGAGGAGGACGGGCGCGTCGTGCAGTGGTACTGGGGGCCGCGCCTGCCCGCCGCCGCCGTGGCCGAGGTGGCCGGGGACCGGGTGAGCGGGCGCTTCGCCTCCGGCTTCCGGCCCGATGACGACCTGGTCGAGCTGCTGCCCGTGGACGGCGGGCGGCGCTGGGGCGTGCCCAGCCTCCAGGCCGTCTACGAGGGCGGCGTGCGCTCGGTCGAGCTGACCTTCGACTCCGCCGAGTTCACCGCCGGCCGGCTCGACCTGGTCCTGCTCGACCCGGAGTACGGCTTGCGCGTGGTGTTGCACCTGCGGGTGCACGACGACAGCGACGTCATCGAGCGGTGGGTCACCGCCACCGCCACGACGGGTCCGGTCCGGCTGCTGCGCCTCGACTCCGGCTCCTGGCCCGTCCCGGAGCGCGCCGACCCGGTCTACCTGGGCGTCGCCGGCGACTGGGCGCTGGAGACCCAGCCGCACCGCGGGCCGTTGCCGGTGGGCGAGACCACCTTCACCAGCCGCACCGGCACCACCTCCCACACCGCCAACCCGTGGATCATGATCGGTGACGCGGGCGAGGAGCACGGCCGGGTGTACGGCGTGGCCCTGGCGTGGAGCGGCTCCTGGCGGCTGACCGCGCAACGCCGCGCCGAGGGCGAGGTCGCGATCACCGCCGGGTTCGGCCACGACGGCCTCGCCTGGGACCTGGCCCCCGGCGAGTCCCTGGAGACGCCGCCCGCGCTCGGTCTGGTGACCGACGGCGGGTACGGCGCCGCGGGCCGGGCCTGGCACGACTACGCGCGACGGCACGTGCTGCCGCACCCGCGGGAGGTCCGCCCGGTGCTGTACAACTCCTGGGAGGCCACCTGGTTCGACGTCACCGAGGACGGCCAGCTCGGCCTCGCCCGCCGGGCCGCCGAGCTCGGCGTCGAGCTGTTCGTGGTGGACGACGGCTGGTTCGGGGGGCGCGTGGACGACCGGCGCGGCCTGGGCGACTGGTGGCCCAACCCCGAGCGCTTCCCCGACGGCATGCGCCGCCTGTTCGACGAGGTGCGCAAGCTCGGCATGCGGGCCGGGCTCTGGGTCGAGCCCGAGATGGTCAACCCCGACAGCGACCTGTACCGCGCCCACCCCGACTGGGTGCTGCACTGGCCGGGCCGCCGCCGCGACACCGCGCGCAACCAGCTCGTGCTCAACTACGCCCGGCCCGAGGTGCGGGAGTGGGCGCTCGGCTGGCTCGACCGGCTGGCGGGGGACTACCGGCTCGACTACTTCAAGTGGGACATGAACCGCAGCTTCACCCAGGCGGGGCCGGACGACCTGCTGTGGATCGGGCACACCCGGGGCGTCTACGCGATCATGGACGAGCTGCGGGCCCGGCACCGGGGGCTGCGCATCGAGTCGTGCTCCGGGGGCGGGGGGCGGATCGACTTCGGGATGCTGCGCCGTACCGACGTGGTGTGGACCTCGGACAACACCGACGCGCTCGAGCGGCAGCGCATCCAGCAGGGGTACTCCCACCTCTACCCGGCGGGCGCGATGTCCTGCTGGGTGACCGACAGCCCGAACCCGATCACCGGGCGGCGGGTGCCGCTGCGCTACCGCTTCCACGTCGCCATGGCCGGGGCGCTCGGCGTCGGCGGCAACCTGGGGGAGTGGACCGCCGGGGAGCTGGCCGAGGCGGCGGCGCACATCGCGGCCTACAAGGAGATCCGGCCGGTCGTGCAGCAGGGGCGGCTGTACCGGCTGGGCGGGCGGCCCGGGGGCGAGCGTTCGGCCGTGCAGTACGTGCACGAGGACCGGGTGGTCGTGCTGGCCTACAACCCGTTCACGGATCGCCGCCAGGCGCCCTGGCGGCTCCGGCTCGCCGGGCTGGAGCCGGAGGCGCGCTACCGCGACGGGGACGGGCGGGTCTGGCACGGGACCACGCTGATGGAGCACGGGCTGGCCGTGCCCTCGTGGTGGAGCAGCGGCGACGACTACCGCAGCGACCTGGTCGTGCTCACCCGCGAGCCCTAGCCTGGCCTTCGGGCCTCCAGGCCGTCGAGCATGAGCTCCAGGTAGCGGCCGGGGTCGGGCACCTCGGGGTGGCAGGTGAAGACCTTCAGCAGGGTCATGATCTCGGTGCTCCCGGCGTCCGGCCGCAGCCTGCCCTCGGCGTGCGCGCGGGCCACCAGGCGCGCCACGGCCCGGCCGTACTCCTCGCGCATGCGCACGAACTCCGGCCGGGCCGCCAGCGCCTCCTCCGGCACCTCGGCCAGGGCTCCGGCCAGCGCTCCGCGGCCCGGATCGGCCACCCACGCCACGAACGCGCGCAGCGCCGCCCACGCGTCCGGCTCGCGCTCGGCCCGGGCCAGGCGCTCGGTCACGTGCCGGACGTAGTGCTCGCCCACCGCGGCCAGCAGCTCGCCGCGGTCGGGGAAGCGCCGGTAGAGCGTGCCGACGCCGACCCCGGCGCGGCGGGCGATCAGCGCCATCGGGGCCTGGTCGCCGTGCTCGGCCAGGACCTCGGCGGCGGCTTCGACGATCTTGCCCAGGTTCTTCTGCGCGTCCGCGCGCATCGGCGGCTCCCGGCGTAAGTGGACGATCCTGTTCCGGTTAGTGTAGCGTCCAGCTAACCGGAATTTGATCGTCCGCTTAAGGGGTTGGGCATGATCTTCGTGACGGGTGCCACGGGCACGATCGGGCGCGCGCTGCTGGCCGAGCTGGGGTCGGAGGCCGTTGGGGTGGTCCGCCAAGCTGGCCGGGCCTCCGCTTCGGTGGTGGCCGATTTCGACCGGCCCGAGAGCTTCGCGGGGCTGTTCTCGCCCGGCGACCGGCTCTTCCTCAACAGCTCGCTGTGGCCGGGCTTCGTCGCCGGGCACCAGGCGGTCATCGACCTCGCCGCCGAGGCCGGCGTGGCGCAGATCGTCACGGTGTCGGTCCGGGGCGCGGCCCCCGGCCAGCCGCTCGGCGGCGGCCTGCACGGACTCGTCGACCAGCACCTGCGGGCCTCCGGAGTGCCGTGGGCGATCCTGCAGCCGACCGGGTTCATGCAGAACTTCGCGGCCGACCTCGACGGCGACGGCGTCTTCCACGGCTCGTACGGCGAGGCGCGGATGAACTACATCGACGCCCGCGACATCGCCTCCTGCGCCCGGGCCCTGCTCACCCGGCCGGTCGGAGCCTCCGGCGACCACGTGCTGACCGGGCCGGAGAGCCGGACCCACGCCGAGTTCGCGGCCGTCCTGAGCGCCGCCACCGGGCGGCCGATCCGCTACGCCGACCTGCCCGTGCCCGAGATGGGCGCCAGACTGGCCGCGCGGGGCCTGCCGTACGTGCTGGCGGAGTACATGGCCTCCTTCGCCGACGACCGCTGGGCCCCGCTCGCCGGCACGGTCAAGGACCTCACCGGCCGCGAGCCCCGCACCCTGGCCGCCTACGCCGAGGAATTCCTCACACCCGTGCCATGACCGCTGGGTTAACTGGCCGACCGGCACGGGTGGATGTCACATTGGTGGCATGAACATCATGGAGCTTCTCGACCAGACCACGGACGCGGCCACCGTCGGCCGCGTCTTCGGTCAACCCGTCACCCACGACGACGTCACGATCATTCCGGTCGCCAGGGTCGCCCAGGCGGG
This sequence comes from Nonomuraea sp. NPDC050328, assembly GCF_044459405.1. Taxonomy (NCBI): domain Bacteria; kingdom Bacillati; phylum Actinomycetota; class Actinomycetes; order Streptosporangiales; family Streptosporangiaceae; genus Nonomuraea; species Nonomuraea sp. NPDC050328. The sequence goes on from NZ_JBITIW010000003.1 coordinate 157,000, forward strand.
AGGCGGAGGCACCGGCAAGGGGTCGATCGACGAACCCGGCGGCGGTGGCGGCTACGCGGTCGCCGCCAAACCGGCCGGCGTCTACGTCATCAAGGACGGCGAGGTGCACTGGAAGCCGGCGGTCGACGTCAACCGCATCGTCGTGGGCGGCCAGCTCGTGGGGGTGGTTCTGCTGCTCACCATCCGCGCCATCTTCCGCAAGCGCCGCCGCTAGCCCCAGACCACGGGCAGCTCCTAGGGGCCTGCGATCCACCTGTGGATCGCAGGCCCTCCCTTGTTCTCAGGACCCTTGTTTTCCGGGGCCCTGCCCCTACGCGCCCTCCGCCAGTACGGCCTGCCCCTTGGGGGCCTCTCTCATGGCGACCTGCTCGGTGGCCGCCGGCTCCTCCGGCAAGAGCGCCCGGCAGTCGGCGATCGCCCCCGCCAGCAACTCCCGCAAGATCGTGTCCGGATCGCTCACACAAGCCTGCGCGATCCCCACGACAGCCAGCTGCACCGCGTTCGGCGCCGCATACCGCCGGAACCCCCGCTCGGTGATCCGGGCCGACCGGCTGAACTTCCGCGCCTGCCGAGCCGCCACGGGCACCTGCTCCATCGCCCGCGCACTCTGCTCGCTCAGCCCGGCCGCCCGCCCGTCCAGCCGAGCCAGGATCTCCTCGCAGGCCAGCACCGAGACCGCCAGCGCGAGCTGCCGTTCCGCCGCCGCCACCGGCAGCGCGGTGGTCGCGCACCTCAGCGCGATCGTCGCGTCGATCCGCAGATCGTCCCCGGTCAGCCCGATGATCGAGGGAACCAGCCGGACCAGCTCACCGCGCCGGGCGTCGGTGGTGTTGTCGTTGACCAGCCTGGCCAGCGCGGCCAGGAGCGGATGGGTGCAGGCCGGGTGGTCGCTCCACCGCTCTCCGGCCAGGTAGGAGGCCAGCTCCATGAAGCAGGCGCCACGCTTGGGGTTGCGGTGCCTGCCCTTGGAGAGGACCGGCATGGGGTCGAGGTGAATGTCCACGGGTGCTCCACTGCTCCGTGCGATCCCTTTCCTCCCAGTTTGCGGCTTGTACGGCACGCACACCAGAGGCCGGGGCCCGGACGGTCCGGGGCTTGGCGCCTTTCCCCTTCCCTCAAGGCCAAGCGGTTATCCACAGGACACCCATCCGCCCTTGCCGCCCCCGCGTTTCGTGCTACCTTTCCCAGGCGTTTGCCGGGGCCGAGCTCGCATGGGGGCCGTAGTGAGATGGGCTTTTGTACTGCTGGTGCTCTTCGTCGCCTGGACCGCGACCCCAGCCACCGCCACCACCCTCGCGGCCCCCGCAGCTAGAACCAGCCCTAACGGCCTTCAGGCCGCCGGGGCCGTCCCGCGCGTGGCCCTGATCGGCGTGCCCGGCCTCCACTGGACCGACCTCGACGCCACCGCCACCCCCAACCTGTGGCGCCTGGCCGGCGAGAGCGGCTTCGGCTCCCTCTCCGTCAAGGCCGTCGGCACCACCACCTGCCCCTACGACGCCTGGCTGACCGTCTCGGCCGGCCGTCGCGCCGCCTCGGGCGGCTGGTGCGGCCTGCCTCCCGAGCCCACCCGCTCGGGCGACTCCGCCTCCGTACCGGGCTTCGCCACCCTGCTCCAGTCCGGCGAGGGCGTCCACGCCGGCACCCTCGGCGACGCCCTCCACCAGGCCGGCCACTGCACCACCGCCGTAGGCCGGGGCGCCGCCCTGGCCCTGGCCGACAAGTCCGGCAGGGTCGACCACTACGCCGACTCGCCCGCCGCCCTCACCGACTGGTCCAAGTGCCAGGTCACCGCGATCGACGTCGACGAGCTGATCGCCCCGTACCTTCCCGCCGGCGTCCTCACCAAGGAAGCCGAGCTGCTGGCCCCTGCCGCCCGCCAGGCCGCCGTCCGCGCCGCCGACGCCGAGGTCGGCGCGGCCCTCGCCAAGCTCCCGCCGGACACCCGCATCCTCCTGGCCGGCCTGGGCGACCACGGTGGCGTCCCCCACCTGCGGGTCGCCCTACTCAAGGCTCCGGGCGCCAAGGGCACCTACCTCGGCACCACCTCGACCCGCCGCCCCGACATCGTGATCATCCCGGACATCACCGCCAGCCTCCTGACCGCTCTGGGCGCGCCCATCCCGCCCCAGGTCGTCGGCGTCCCCTGGCCCGCCGGCTCCACCACCCTCGCCCCACCCCCCGGCACCCCCCTCAGGTCGCAGCCGAACCCCACGCCAGCCGCCTCCGCCCCCGCAGGGGACGGCACGGCGCCGACCGGGACAACCACTGGCCTGCCTTCCACGGGCGAACCCGCCGGGAGTGCACCGGCTGGGAGCGCACCGGCTGGGAGCGCGCCGGCTGGAGGCTCGGGCGAAACGGCTGGAGGCTCGGGTCAAACGGCTGCGGGTGCGACGGTTGCGGGCGAGGACGCGACCGGCGGGTTGGTGACCGTCGCGGAGGCCAAGGACCACCTGGCCCGCGCCGACCTGACCGGCACCACGGTCCGGGGCCTGACCGGCCACTTCTTCACCGGCTTCGCCGTCCTCCAGGTCGCCTTCTACCTCATCACCTTCCTCCTCCTCTCCAAGCGCCGCCGCGCCACCGGCATCGCGACCGCGGGCCTGGGCCTGGCCTCGATCCCCGTCTCCACGTACCTGGTCAACCTCCTGCCGTGGGCCCACGCCGGCCAGCCCGGCGTGGCCCTGATCGGCGGCGTGGTCGCCATCGCCGCGGTGATCCTCCTGGCGGCCATGTCCGGCCCCTGGCGCCGCCACCCCCTCGGCCCGCCCGCCGTGGTGGCCGGCGTCACCGGCGCGGTACTGCTGGCCGACCTGCTCACCGGCACGACGATGCAGTTCAACAGCCTCATGGGCTACACCGCGGTGGTCGGCGGCCGCTACTACGGCCTGGCGAACATCCCGTTCGCCCTCCTGGCCACCGCCGTCCTGATGGTCACCGCGGTCGCCGCCGACGGCCTCGTCCGGACCGGCCGCAAACGCGTGGCCGTCGCCCTGGTCACCGCGCTGGGCGTCATCGCCATGCTCCTGGCCGGCTGGCCCGGCGTCGGCAGCGACTTCGGCGGCGTCATCGCCTTCGTCCCCGGCATCGCCGTCACCGCGCTCCTGGTCGCCGGCAAGCGGGTCTCGGTGATCAGGCTCGGCCTCTTCTGCATCCTCGGCGGCGTCACCGTCAGTGCGATCGCCGTCCTCGACCACCTGCGCCCGCCCGCCTCCCAGACGCACCTCGGCCGCTTCGTCGGCCAGGTCATCGACGGCACCTTCTGGCCCCTCATCGGCCGCAAGCTCGGCGCCATGCTGCACACGCTGCTCTCGCCGAACCTCATGCCGATCGTCATCGCCGGCCTGGCCTTCTTGATCTTCGCCGTCATGCGCCCCGGCAAGGTCAGCGCCGGAGCCGTCCCCGAGGCCTTCACCCGTGCCCCCATGCTGCGTGCCGGCCTCATCGGTGCCCTCGTCAGTGGGGGCGTCGGGATGCTCGTCAACGACTCCGGCACCGCCGTCCTGTCGATGGCCGTCGCGCTTGCCGTACCCCTGGTCCTTTACGCCGGGGTTCGCAGCATGTCGACCTCCTCCGGCGCGGTTCTGGAGGAGCCCAGCGGCGCCGAACTGACCGCTTCGGCCGCCCTCCTCACCCCTGACGCCCCGACCCCGACCGGCGGCGGATCGGTCCCCTCACCCTGACCACACCGGACCCCGCAGGACCAGCCGTCTGGCGGCTCTTGGACCGTAGGCCAGCCACCTAGCGGGGTCTTCGACTGTGGCCCCGCCCCGACACCTGACCGCCCGGGCACTTGCCTGTCCCGCCGCCCCTCCTTTGGGGGAGTGGGCGGCCGGGTCTGGTGGAGGGGTGGCGGGCCTGGGGGTTGGTGGGGTGCGGGTGAGGCGGCCGCGGGCGGGCGACGGGCAAGGCGGCGGCGGCCAGAACAGGGAGTGGCGGTGATCGGGCGCGGCGCCGAGGGATGGGGCGGCTGGGGGACGGGTGGCGCGGCGACAGGCGCGGGTGCGAGAACGGGGATGGGACGGACGCCAGAACGGAATCAGATGGACGCCGGAAACGTGGACGGGGATGAAATTTTCTTTTAGTCCACCCGTAGGTCTTGAAACTTGTAACCACGGCAAGATTGAGTTCGGTCGTGCAGACCCTCAACATCGCACTAGCCGCGACCCTTCTCCTGGGTCAACCCCCCCTTGAGGACGGCCCGCCGGCCTCCTCCTATGAAGCGCCGTCCACCCTGCTGGCCGCTCCGGTCACGCAGCGGCTGGAGACGGCGAGCCGGACCCGGCCCGTGGCGCCGGGCGTGACGCTGACCTCGTTCGACCGATACGACGCCGCGGGATGGCTCCGCGCGGACGCGCTGTCGGCGGATCTGGGGAAGGCGAGCGCGGGCTACCTGTTCTCGGGCGAGGTCTCCAAGACCGAGCCGCTGTCCGGTCCGGCGGGCCGGGCCAAGGCGGTCGCCGCGGTCAACGGCGACTTCTTCGACATCAACCAGTCCGGCGCCGCCCAGGGCATCGGGGTGAAGGACGGCGAGCTCGTCCAGTCACCGGTCCAGGGCTGGGACAAGGCCGTGGCGATCAGCCCGGAGGGCGTCGGCAGTGTGATCACTGCGGCGTTCGAGGGGAGCGCGGCGGTGGCGGGCGGGGCGACGATCCCGCTGACGCAGTTCAACCAGCGCATCCAGTCCGGCGGCGTGGGTGTGTTCACGCCGCTGTGGGGCTCGTACGCGCGCACGCGCACCGTGGAGGGCGCGGCGAAGGTGACCGAGGTGGAGCTGCGCGACGGCGCGGTGACCGCGGTACGGCAGGCGGCCGGGAGCGGTCCGGTCGTCGCGGGGACCACGATCCTGCTCGGGCGGGAGGCCGGGGCGGACGCGCTGGCCGGGCTGAAGGTCGGCGACCGGATTGAGGTGAAATATCAGCCTAAGCCGGGTGGTATCCGGACTGCGGTCGGCGGCAGCCACGTCCTGGTGAAGGACGGGGCGGTCCAGCCGATCACCGACCCGGCGGCGCACCCCCGCACCGCCGTGGGCTTCTCGGCCGACGGCCGCACGATGCACCTGCTGACCGTGGACGGCCGGCAGGCCGACAGCCGCGGCGTGACGCTGAGCGAGCTGGCCCAGATGATGGTCGAGCTGGGCGCGCACAACGCGCTCAACCTCGACGGCGGCGGCTCCTCGACGCTGCTGGCGCGCGAGCCCGGCGCGGCGTCGGTGCAGGTGGAGAACAGCCCGTCGGACGGCGGCGAGCGGCACGTGCCCAACGGGCTGGCGCTGTACGCGCCCGAGGGCAGCGGCAAGCTGAAGGGCTTCTGGCTGGAGACCGCGAGCGACCCGGACAAGGCGCCCGGTGTCGGGCCGGTCGCCGGTGGGCGGCCGGAGCGGGTGTTCCCCGGCCTGACCCGGAAGCTCACCGCGGCGGGGTTCGACGAGACCTACGGCCCGGCGGCCGGAGAGCCGAAGTGGCGGGCCAACCCCGCGGTGCACGGCCTGGTCGGCCGGGACGGCGTCTTCCGGGCACTGGTGCCCGGCCAGACCAAGGTGACGGCGTGGCGCGGGGAGGCGAAGGGCGAGATCGACCTGACGGTGCTGCAGCCGCTGGCCCGGCTCGGCGCGACCACCGACCGCCTCAGCCTCACCGTCCCCGCCGCCGCTGCCTCCACAGCCTCCCAGGCGGCGGCAGTTCCTCAGACGTCGGCCACTCCCCAGACGCCGGCCGGCCCGGAGACCTCGGCGGACCCCGGCCAGCAGCCGTCCGTTACCCCGGACCAAACCGCGCAGGACGGCACCGCGAAGCCCGCGGCCGACGGGCAGAGCGCCGATGTGGCTCAGGCGGCGGCGAGCGGGCGGTTCGGAGTGGTGGGGTACGACCGGAACGGCAACTCCGCCCCCATCGAGCCCGCCGACGTGCAGCTCGACTACGACAAGACGCTGTTCGAGGTGACCCCCGCCGAGCACGGCGCGTTCGCGGTGACCGCGAAGCAGCCGACCGGCGCCGGCCTGATCACCGCGAAGGTGGGCCGGGCGAGCGTGGCGGTCCCGGTGACGGTCGGTTCGGTGGAGGCCAAGGTGGCCGACTTCGAGAACGCCGCCTCCTGGACGTTCGCCGCCGCCCGGGCGACCGGCTCGTTGTCGGCGGCCCCCGGCCAGAGCGGCACCGCGCTGAAGCTGGCCTACGACTTCACCCAGTCGACCGCGACGCGCGCCGCCTACGCCAGCCCGCCGCAGCAGATCGTGGTGGACGGCCAGCCGCAGGGCTTCGGCCTGTGGATCCACGGCAACGGCAAGGGCGAGTGGCCGAGCCTGGAGTTCTACGACGCGCTGGGCCAGTCGCAGATCCTGCGCGGCCCGTACGTGACGTGGACCGGCTGGAAGTTCGTGGAGTTCACCGTCCCGCCGGGCGTGAACTACCCGATGCGGCTCCGCCGCTTCTACGTCGCCGAGACGCGCCCCGACGCCAAGTACGCGAGCGAGATCCTGATCGACGGCCTGGTCGCCAAGGTGCCGCCGCCCGTGGAGATCCCCGCCGCGCCGAAGGTGGCCGACCCGGTGATCCGGCCGGAGGTGGCCAAGGCCGAGTGGCGCTTCGCCGTCATGTCGGACGCCCAGTTCGTCGCCCGCCAGCCGGACAGCGACATCGTCAAGAACGCCCGCCGTACCCTGCAGGAGATCAAGGCCGCGCGCCCCGACTTCCTGCTGATCAACGGCGACCTGGTGGACGAGGCCTCGCCGGAGGACTTCGCGCTGGCCAAGCGGATCCTGGACGAGGAGCTGAAGGGAGAGCTGCCCTACCACTACATCCCGGGCAACCACGAGGTCATGGGCGGCAAGATCGACAACTTCCGCGCCGTGTTCGGGGCGACGTCGAAGTCGTTCGACCACAAGGGCACCCGGTTCGTCACCCTCGACACCTCGCGGCTGAACCTGCGCGGCGGCGGCTTCGACCAGGTCGCGGCGCTGCGCGAGCGGCTCGACGAGGCGGCGAAGAACCCGCGGGTCGGCTCGGTCGTGGTGCTGTTCCACGTGCCGCCGCGCGACCCCACGGCGGGCAAGGGCAGCCAGCTCGGCGACCGGAAGGAGGCCGCGCTGGTCGAGGGCTGGCTGGCCGACTTCCAGCGCACCACCGGCAAGGGCGCGGCCTTCATCGGCGCGCACGTCGGCACCTTCCACGCCTCCCGGGTGGACGCCGTGCCGTACCTGATCAACGGCAACTCGGGCAAGAACCCGGCGACGGCCGCCGACGACGGCGGCTTCACCGGCTGGTCGCTGTGGGGCGTGGACCCGGTCAGTGAGCAGGAGGCTGCGCACGTGCGGCGCAACTGGTTCGTGGACGCGCCCACCTGGATCGGCGCGCAGGTGCGCCCGCACGTCGACGAGCTGACGCTGACCGCGCCGGCCTCGGTGACGGTGGGCACGCCCGGCAAGGTGAGCGCGTCGCTGGTCCAGGGCACGCGCACCGTCCCGGTCGCCTACCCGGTCTCGGCGCAGTGGGCGGGCTCCCCGGCGCTGCACATCGGCACGCGAGCCGGCCTCAAGCCGTGGCACACCGCCTGGCTCGACCCGGCGACCGGCGCGCTCACGGCGCTGCGCGAGGGCCAGGTGATCGTCTCGGTGACCGTCAACGGCGTGACCCGCGAGGCCACCGTGGCCCTGGCCGCCAAGGCCGCCGCCTGACCTGACCAGCCTGCCCTGGTGGCCCGTCTCCGCCCGCGGAGGCGGGCCACCAGGCTTTGGCGCAGGTACGGCAAGCCGCCACAAGACCCGGCCAGGATCGGCCAAGGGCGCCCGGATAACGATTGGCGCACGTCGGCGGGTCCCCCGCGAGGGTGACGCGCATCCTCGCCCGATGGATCAACAATAATCTACCTATGTCATTAGCGTCTGACCTCCGACCGGATGATCCACAGCGAATCGGGGCATATGAGCTGCGCGGTCGCCTGGGCCAGGGTGGTCAAGGCGTCGTCTATCTCGGTGAGGCCCCCGACGGCGAACTCGTCGCGCTGAAGTGGCTGCATCCCCATCTCACCGATGACGCGGTCGCCGCCGAGCGGTTCGCCCGCGAGGTCTCGGTGGCCCAGCGGGTGGCCCCGTTCTGCACGGCCAAGGTGGTCGCCACCGGCGTGCACAACGACCGGCCGTACATCGCCAGCGAGTTCGTGGAGGGCCGCTCGCTCGCCCAGGTGGTGCGCGAGGAGGGCCCGCGCAGCGGCTCGGCCCTGCAGCGGCTGGCCATCGGCACCGCGACCGCGCTGGCCGCGATCCACCAGGCCGGCATCGTGCACCGCGACTTCAGCCCGGCCAACGTGCTGCTGGCCTCCGACGGCCCGCGCGTGATCGACTTCGGCATCGCCAGGGCGCTGGAGGGCGGCCCGACGATCACCTCGACGCCGATGGGCACGCCGGCGTTCATGGCGCCGGAGCAGATCATGGGCTCGCAGGTGACCCCGGCGGCGGACATGTTCTCCTGGGCGAGCACGATCGCGTTCGCCTCGGCGGGCACCGCGCCGTTCTACGCCGAGTCGGTGCCCGCGGTGATCAACCGGGTGCTGAACGCGCAGCCGGACCTGTCGACCATCGACGGGGACCTGCGCGACCTGGTGGCGGCCTGCCTGTCCAAGGACCCGGCACACCGGCCCACCGCCCAGCAGGTGATCATGCGCTTGCTGCACAACCCCGGGGCGTCGCTGCCCGAGGGGGCGGCGGCCGGCGGCATGGCCGTGCCTGGCGTGCAGGCGCAGAGCTGGGCCACCCCGGCGGGGCCCGGCGGGCCGTTCCAGCCGTCGGGGCCGGTCCCGCCGCCCGGAGCGCACCAGCCGAGCGGCCCCTACGCCCCCCACCAGCAGAACGGCCCCCACCAGCCGGGCGGGCCGATGCAGCCGAGCGGCCCCCACCACCCCGGCGGCCCCTACCAGCAGCCGCACCACCTCCAGCCCCACCAACCGCAGCCGCACCAACCGCAGCCGAGCGGCCCGCACCAGCAGGTGCCGCCGCCCGGCCAGCCGTACCCCGGAGGTCCGCAGTACCCGAACGGCCCGCACGGGTCCACCCCGCCGTACGAGCACGGCCAGCCGTCCTTCGCGAGCGGCCAGCAGGGCTTCCCGGGCCACCAGCAGTTCCAGAGCGGCCCGGTGCCGCAGCCGCAGTACCCCGGCCAGCAGCCCTGGTCGCAGCAGCAACAGCAGCACACCGTGCCCGCGCAGCCGAAGAAGAAGACCGGCCTGCTGCTCGCCGCGGTCGCGGCGGTCCTGGCGCTGCTCGCGACCGTGGTCGTGATCGTGGTGGTCAACACCGGCGGCAAGACCGGGACGACCCCGGTGGCGGGCGAGACCAACCAGCCGCCCACCCCGGACAAGACGCCCGAGAAGTCCCCGGAGCAGACGCCGGCCACCTCCCCGCCGCCGTCCCCCACCGCCACGCCGATCGCCACCGAGGGGCTGAAGAGCACCACCCTGCCGGACGCCAAGGCCCGGCTCATCAGCCACGACAGCGACCCGATCACCCTGCTCGGCTTCTCCTACAAGAAGACCAAGGACGCCGACTGGGTCGACTACGCCAAGAATGGCACCGGCTACCGCGGCTACCCGAACTACCTGGCCGCCCGCGTGTCGCCGGACGGCGCCTACACCGCGCTGCGCACCAAGAACTACACCGGCGACAAGTACGACACCATCCAGGTGGTGAACAAGGCGACCGGCAAGACCACGCAGGTCAAGACGGTGAAGCAGCCGATGGAGGCCTACATCGAGACCTGGTCGCACGACAGCACCAGGATCCTGCTCAACGTCGGCAAGCACGTCAGCGGCGACTGGCAGTCCAGCGGCTTCGGCATCATCGACGTCCGCGACCTCGACGCCACCTTCCGCGCGCGCCTGATCAAGGGCGTGGACAAGGAGACCAACTTCGGCTTCGACCACCGCCAGCAGGGCGTCATCGGCCTCACCAACACCAAGGCCAAGCAGAAGGTGGTCTTCTACAGCGCCACCGGCCAGCAGGCCAAGGCCGTGCCGAACGTCGGCGAGGGCGAGGCCGAGACGCTCTTCTCGCCGTCGGGGGCCAAGTTCGTCACCGACTGCCCGGACGCCTCCAACAACGACCACTGCGTCTACGACACCGCCAGCGGCCAGGAGCACAAACGCTTCGCCTCGCCCTGCACCTTCCAGACCGGCTGGTTCGACGAGGAGCACCTGACCTGCTGGACCGACACCGACTTCCGGGTGATCGACTTCGAGGGCAACCTGGTGCGCAAGCTGGCGACCTTCCCCAAAGCCGTGGGGGAGCGGCTCATCCTGTACTACGGCCCGCGCGTCCCGGCGTGAGCATGGGGCTGCGGCACCAACGAGCCCGTCCGCGTTCGTGCCGCAGCCCGAAGATCCCGGCCCGGAACCGTCCTACGGTTCCGGCATGCGCCGCCTCACCCTGGACGACCTCTACCGTCTCGCGACGCCGTCCGATCCCCGGATCGACCCCGCGGGCACGGCTGTCGCCTACACCCTGACCACTTCCGACCGGGACGGCGACGCCACCGTCGCCGAGATCTGGCTGGCCGCGCCCGGGGCCGAGCCCCGGCGCCTGGCCACCGGCAGCGCCCCGCGCTGGTCGCCCGACGGCTCCACCCTGGCCTTCCTCAAGCCGGTCGACGGCACCCCGCAGCTCCACCTGCTGCCCATGTCCGGCGGCGAGCCGCGGGTGCTCACCGAGGCCAAGCTCGGCGCGGGCGCGGCCGTCTGGTCGCCGGACGGCGCCTTCATCGCCTACAGCGGCCCGGCCGGCGAGCTCGACCCGAACGCGCCCGTCGTCGCCGACCGGCTCGACCACAAGGCCGACGGCGCCGGCCTGCTGCGCGGGCTGACCTCGCAGGTGTTCGTGGTCGAGGTGGCCTCCGGGGAGAGCCGCCGGCTCACCTCGGGCGCCTTCCACGCCGGCGAGCCCTCCTGGTCGCCGGCGGGCGACCACCTGGTCTTCGCCGCCGACATCGAGAAGGCGGCCGACCCGGCGCCCGGGCGGCCCGGCACCGACGGCGACCTGAGCGTGCGCGGCGCGATCCACCGCGTCGGCCTCGACGGCGGCGAGCCCGAGCGGCTCACCGGCCCCGAGCTCATCGCCACGGCCGCGTGGTACCTCGGCGAGCGCCTGATCGTCGCGGGCTTCCGTGAGCACCCGTCCGGGCACACCCGCCTGTTCGAGCTCACCGGCGGCGAGACCGTCGAGATCGAGACCGGCCTGGACCGCAACGTCATGACCGGCGCCCCCGGCTACCCCGGCGCGACGCCGGCGCTGCTCGGCGAGGACCTGCTGTTCTGCGTGCGCGACCGCGGCTACACCCACCTCGTCCGGCTGCCCGCGGGCTCGGCGAGCGCCGAGCCGCTGGAGGCCGGTGGCCAGGTGGTCGCCGGGGTCAGCGTCGCCGCCGGCCGCGTCGCCCACGTGGCGGCCACGCCGTACAGCCAGGGGGAGGTCTTCCTCGACGGCGAGCAGCTCACCGCCTACGCTCCGGCGGACGTGGCGCTGTTCGAGGCGACCGCGCGCCGCTTCACCGCGCCGGACGGCACCGAGGTCGAGGGCTTCGTGCTGCGCGACCCCGAGCTGAGCGGGCCCGGCCCGCTCCTGCTCGACATCCACGGCGGCCCGCACAACGCCTGGGCCCCCGTCTTCGACGGGGTCCACCTCTACCACCAGGTGCTCGCCGCCGCCGGCTGGACCGTGCTCACCCTCAACCCGCGCGCCAGCGACGGGTACGGCGAAGCCTTCTACACCGCCGCGCTGGGCGCCTGGGGCCTGGCCGACACCGGCGACTTCCTCAGCCCCCTCGACGAGCTCGTCGCCGAGGGCGTGGCCGACCCCGACCGGCTGGCGGTGACCGGCTACAGCTACGGCGGCTACATGAGCTGCTGGCTGAGCACCCAGACCGACCGCTTCCGCGCCGTCATCCCCGGCGGCTGCGTCAGCGACCTGACCAGCATGAGCGGCACCTCCGACGCTGGCCTCCTGCTCAAGCGGCACGAACTGCGCGAGGAGCTGGTCAAGACCTCGCCGCTCACCTACGTCTCCCGGGTGCGCACGCCGACGCTGATCCTGCACGGCCAGAACGACGACCGCTGCCCGGTCGGCCAGGCCGAGCAGTGGTTCGCCGCGCTGCGTGAGCGGGAGGTGCCGGTCCGGCTGGTTCGCTATCCGGGCGGCTCCCACCTGTTCATCCTGAACGGACGCCCGTCCCACCGCTTTGACTACAACGAGAGGATCGTGCAGTGGCTGCAGCAATGGGTCATCGACTCGCAGAGCTGATCGAGCAGTACGAGGTCCCGGGCGCCGCCCTGGCCTACTGGCACCGCGGCGAGCTGCACGAGTTCGCCGCCGGGGTGCTCAACCGTGACACCGGGGTCGAGGTGACGACCGACTCGCTCTTCCAGATCGGCTCGGTCACCAAGGTCTGGACCGCGACCCAGCTCATGATCCTGGCCGAGCAGGGCCGGCTCACCCTGGACACCCCGGTGATCGAGCTGCTGCCGGAGTTCAAGGTGGCCGACCCCGAGGTGACCCGGCAAGTGACCGTACGGCACCTGCTGAGCCACACCTCCGGCATCGACGGCGACCTGTTCCTCGACACCGGCCGCGGCGACGACTGCGTGGAGCGCTACCTGGAGGCCTGCGCCACCCTGGCGCAGAACCACCCGCTCGGCGCCACCCAGTCCTACTGCAACTCCGGCTTCATCATCGCCGGCCGCATCGTCGAGCGGCTCACCGGCCAGGTCTGGGACCAGGCGCTGCGCGAGCAGATCCTGGACCCGCTCGGCCTGACCCACACCTGGACGCTGCCGGAGGACGTCATCCGCTTCCGCGCCGCCACCGGGCACGTGGAGGGCGGCGCCACCACGCCGGTGTGGGGCCTGATGCGCTCGTGCGGCCCGGCCGGCCTGATCAACGCCCGTCCGGCGGACGTGGTCGCCTTCGGCCGCGCCCACCTGGAGGGCAGGCTGCTCAAGGACCCGGCGGTGATGTGGGAGCCGCAGGTGGCCATCCCCGACCCGCACGCGCTGGGCAGCCACTGGGGCGTCGGCTGGATCCTCGACGAGTGGAGCGGCCACAAGGTCGTCTCGCACGGCGGCAACACCATCGGCCAGCACGCCATGCTGTGGGTGGTGCCCGACACCGGCACCGTCGTCGCGGTCTCCGCCAACGGCGGGCACAGCGGCGCCTTCACCCACGCGGTGGCGACCGAGCTGTTCGCCGAGCTCGACGGCCTGGTCGTGCGGCCGAGGCTGGCCCCGCCCGCCGAGCCGGTGCGGATCGACCCGGCCCGCTACACCGGCGTCTACGAGCGGGTCGGCGCCCGCATCACCATCACCGACGGCGGCGGCGAGCTGACGCTGCGCATGGAGGCGACCGGCGCGCTGGCCGCCCTCCAGGAGCCGCAGGAGCTCGCGCTCGTCCCGGTCGACGACGTCACCTTCGTGGCCCGCCGCCCCGGCGACCCGGACTGGCTGTCGGCCGTCTTCTACGAGCTGCCCGACGGCTCGCCGTACCTGCACCTCGGTGTGCGCGCCACCCCCAAGAAGGAGTCAGCGTGAGCCTGCAGCTCCGCCTCAACGAGGCCCTGGACAAGCACGGCACCCCCGGCGCGGGCATCGCGGTCTGGTCCGGCGGCAAGCTGACCGAGGCCGCCGCGGGCGTGCTCAACCGCCGCACCGGCGTGCTGGCCACTCCCGACAGCGTCTTCCAGGTCGGCTCCACCACCAAGGTCTGGACCGCCGCCCTGGTCCTGCAACTGGTCGAGGACGGCCTGGTCGACCTGGACGAGCCGGTGCGCGCCTACCTGCCGGACTTCCCGGTCGAGGGCCCGATCACCGTGCGGCACCTGCTGTCGCACAGCGGCGGCTTCGACGGCGACCTGTTCGAGGACACCGGCCGCGGCGACGACTGCCTCGAGAAGTTCGTGGCCTTCCTCAAGGACGCCGGGCAGGTGCACGAGCCGGGCGAGCTGTTCTCCTACTGCAACGCCGGCTACGTCGTGCTCGGCGCGCTGGTGGCCAGGCTGCGCGGCACCACCTGGGAGCAGGCGTTGCGCGACCGCCTGCTGACCCCGCTGGGCGCCACGCAGTCCGCGCTGTTCGGCGAGGAGGCCGTGCTCTTCCGCGCCTCGGCCGGGCACATCGGCCCGGGGCAGGAGGTCTACCCGCGCTGGCAGATGCCGCGCTCCAACGCGCCGGCCGGCTCGACCATGTGCCTGGCGCCGCGCGAGCTGGTGCGCTTCGGCCGGATGTTCCTGGCCGGCGGCCTGGCCGAGGACGGCACCCGCGTGCTGTCGGAGGCGTCGGTCGCGGCGATGCGCGAGGTCCAGATCGCCGTGCCGGGCGTCTCCGGCCTGCTGGCCGACCGCTGGGGCCTCGGGTTCGAGCTGTTCTCCTGGGGCGCCTTCGGCCACGACGGCGGCACCCCCGGACAGAGCACCTTCTGGCGGGTGGTTCCGGGCAGCGACTTCGTGATCGCGATGAGCGCCAACGGCGAGGGCTTCCTGGGCCTGCTGGCCGACCTCGCGCTGCCGATCATCCGCGAGGAGACCGGCCTGGACGTGCCCGACTTCCCGGTCCCCGGCGAGCCGGGCGCGGACTTCGACCCGGCCGTCTACACCGGCCGCTACGCCGGCCCGCAGCTCGCCTACGAGGTCGCCGGCGCCGACGGCGGGCTGCGGCTCACCCTGCTGCCCGGCGAGTTCATGGCCGGCATGGGCGCCACCGAGACCACCAAGCACTACGTGCACCACTCCGGCGACTCCTTCATCTCGGCCGAGGCGGAGGACGGGCAGCACGACACCGTCACCTTCGTGGTGCGGGACGGCCGCGCCGCCTACCTGCACAACGGGAGGGCGCTGCCCCGTGTATGAGATCTTCGTCCACGCGCGGGACGTCGACGGCGTCGCCGAGGTGGGCCAGGGCGCCGACGACCCGGTCGTGCTGGCCTCGGTCTTCAAGATCCCGATCGTGCTGGAGTACGCCCGCCAGGCGGCGCTCGGCCAGATCGAGCGCACCGAGCGGCTGACCGTGGGCGAGCGGGACAAGGACGGCGGCATCGGCACCTCCGGCTGCGCCGACGACGTCTCGCTCACCCTGCGCGACCTGGCCCACTTCATGATGACCATGAGCGACAACGCCGCCACCGACGTGCTCCTGCGCCGCGTCGGCTGCGACAACGTCAACGCCACGCTCAAGGAGCTGGGCCTGACCCGCACGCACCTCATCGGGGGCTGCGCCGAGCTGTTCGCGCAGATCGAGCACCCCCTGGAGGAGCTGACCGACGAGATCATCCGCGACCTGCCGGTCCGTGACCCCCTGCGGACCACGGCCAGTACGCCGCGGGAGATCACCGAGCTGCTGGCGCGCATCTGGCGGGACGAGGCCGGCCCGCCCGAGGCGTGCGCCGAGGTGCGCCAGATCATGGGCCGCCAGATCTGGCCGCACCGCCTGGCCGCGGGCTTCCCGGACGAGGTCAAGGTGTCCGGCAAGACCGGCACGCTCTGGGGCGTGCGCAACGAGGCCGGCGTCGTGGAGTACCCCGACGGCAGGCGCTACGCCGTCGCGGTCTTCCTCCGCTCGCCGCGCTTCGGGCTGCGCGATCCGGAGGCCGACGCCGCCATCGGCCGGGCCGGCCGCGACGCCGTGGACCGGTTGCGTGTACTTTGACCAGGTGAACGAACGGCCACGTGCCAGTCTGCGCAGGCTCCTGGAGGACCTGGGCAGTACCGTGCTGGACGTGGCCGTCCCACCGGCCGACCTCGACACCGAGGTCACCGGCGTGCACATCTTCGACCCGCACGACGAGCTCCACCTGCCGCCCGGCACGCTGCTGCTGGCCGTCGGCGTCCGCAGCGCGCAGGAGCTGCTCGACCTGCTGGAGCGCTCCACTGGCGCGGTCGCGCTGGTCGTCAAGCACCCGGTCGCCGACTCCGAGGCGGTACGGCAGGCCGCGGCCGCCACCGGCACCGGCGTGCTCGGCCTGTCGCGGGCCGCCTCCTGGTCGCAGGTCTCGGCGCTGCTGCGCTCCCTGCTGGCCGAGGGCGAACTCGACGACGACCCCCAAGGAGACCTGTTCTCCCTGGCCAACGCGGTCTGCGCGCTGCTGGACGCGCCGGTCACCATCGAGGACCGCTCGGCCCGGGTCCTGGCCTTCTCCGCCCGCCAGGAGGAGGCCGACGCCGGCCGCATCGCCACCGTGCTCGGCCGTCAGGTGCCCGAGATGTACCAGCGCATGCTGGTCGAGCGCGGCCTGTTCAAGGAGCTCTACCAGAGCCGCGGGCCGATCTACATGGAGCTCGAGGGCGACAGCATGAACCGGGTGGCGATAGCCGTACGGTCGGGGGACGAGATCCTGGGCTCGATCTGGGCGGCGGTGCACGAGCCGCTCACCGAGCAGCGCCAGCGCGCCCTCACCGACGCCGCCAAGATCGTCGCCCTGCAGTTGCTGCGCGAGCGCGCCGGGGCGGGCAGCCAGCGCCGGCTCCGCGCCGACCTGCTCTCCACCGTCCTGGAGGGCGGCGCCGAGGCCGCCGAGGCCGCCGGCCGGCTGGGCATCGCCACCGAGCGGTTGTGCGTGCTGGCCGCCCAGCTCGCCGAGCCCGAGACCGACCCGGCCAAGAGCGAGAGCGACCGCCAGCGCTTCTGCGACGCGCTGGCCCTGCACGTCGGCTCCATCCATCCACGGGCCGCCGCCGCGGCGCTCGGGCCGGTCGCCTACGCCGTGCTGCCCACCCACACCGACGAGCGCGCCCTGCAGGTGGCTGAGAGCTTCCTGGCCAGCGTCGGCCCCCGCTACGCGGCCAACGTCGGCGTGGGCCGGGTGGTGGCCAGCCTGCCCGAGGTGGCCCGCTCGCGTGCCGACGCCGACCGGGCCCTGCGCGTCCTGCGCACCAGGGGTACGGCGGGGCAGGCCGCCGGCTACGCCCAGGTGCACGTCGAGGCCCTGCTGCTGCAGGTGGCCGACACCGTGGCCGCCGAGGAGCAGATCCCGACCGGCCCCTACCAGCGGCTGCAGGCCTACGACGCCGAGCACGGCAGCCAGCTCCTGGCCACGCTGCGCGCCTACCTGGACAACTTCGGCGACGTGGCCGCGGCCTCGGCCGAGGTGATGGTCCACGCCAACACCTTCCGCTACCGGCTCAAGCGGCTGTCGGAGATCGGCGGGTTCGACCTGGCCGATCCCGAGGCCCGCTTCGCCCTGATGCTGCAGATGCGCATCTTCCGGCGTTAGCGCTCTTCGGGCATCCGCACGAGCGGGCCCGCGCATTTCGTCACCGGGCACGAAGCCCCGGCGGGGGCCGAGGGACGAATGTGGGGCGCATCACCCCTTGCCCTTCCTGGAGCGCCCCATGAGAAAGACTGCGGCGGCCGCCGCGCTGGCCCTGCTGGCCGCCGGGTGCGGCGGCGGAGCCGGCGAGGCCGGCCCGGCCACGCTCACCATCGCCGTCGGCGCCGACCCCGGCCTGCTCGACCCCGCCACCGCCGTGCTCGGTGCCACCAACTCGGTGCTCTCGCTCGCCTACGAGACCCTGGTGCGCACCTCGCCCGACGGCAAGATCATTCCCGGCCTCGCCGAGAAATGGGAGGTCAAGCCGGACGCGGTCGCCTTCACCCTGCGCCAGGGCGTCAAGTGCTCGGACGGCTCCACGCTCACCCCGGCCGAGGTCGCGGCCAACATCAACTACCTGACCGACCCGGCCAACAAGTCGCCCCTGCTGGGCGTGCTGGCGCCGGTCGGGATGAAGGCGGCCGCCGACGCCGCCACCGTCACCGTCAGCACGCCGGAGCCCTTCAGCTTCATCCTGGAGAGCACCCGGCTGCTGTTCATCGTCTGCGGCAAGGGCCTGCAGGACCGCTCCCTGCTGGCCAAGGCCACCTACGGCACCAGCCCGTACGAGCTGAAGGAGGTCGCCCCCAGCGACCACTACACCTTCGCCAAGCGCCAGGGGTCGGCCGCCGAGCTGCCCGACCAGGTGGTGCTCAAGGTGGTGCCCAACGAGCAGACCGCGGCCAACCTGCTGATGTCCGGCGACGTCAACGCCGCCACCTTCTTCGGCCCCGACCGCCAGCGCGTGCAGGCGGCACCCGGGGTGGACAAGCAGGAGGAGAACGTCAGCAACGGCCAGTACTTCTACCACCAGGGCAAGGACCGGCCGACCAACGACGTGGCGGTCCGCAAGGCGCTCACCCAGGCGCTCGACCTGGCCGAGCTGGGCCGCGTCTCCAGCGGCGGGACCGGCAAGCCGGTGACCGGGCTGGTCCCGGGCGTGCCGCCCTGCATCGGCGACTCGGTGAGCGGCCACGTGCCCGGCCTCGACCCGGCCGCCGCGTCCGCCGGGCTCGACGCCGCCGGCTGGACCGCCGGCGCCGACGGCATCCGCGCCAAGGACGGCAAGAAGCTGAGCCTGCGCCTGCTCTACACCACCACCCGCGGCCCAGGCGTCCAGGCCGCCGCCGAGTACCTGGCCGCCGCCTGGAAGAAGATCGGCGTCGAGGTCAAGCTCAACGGCGTCATCGACACCAAGCTCGCCGAGTCGCTCAACGTCACCCAGGACTGGGACGTGGTCTGGCTGCCGATCGGCGTCACCCTGCCCAGCCAGCTCGTCGGCTTCCTGTCCGGACCCGCCGCGCCCAAGGGCGCCAACTTCGCCCACCTGGCCAACGAGCGCTACACCGAGCTGGTCGCCAAGGCCGCCACCACCCCCGGCGCCGAGGGCTGCAAGCTGTGGCTGGAGGCCGAGTCGGCCCTGATCGCCAACTCCGACCTGGTCCCGGTCTCCACCATCACCGTCCTCAACGCCACCAAGGGCGCCAAGGCCGCCCAGCAGGCCGGGCTCTTCGACCCCTACTCCTTCCGCGTCGAGGGGAGCAACTGAGTGGCGAGCCCCGTGATCGTTCCCCCGGCCGCGCCTAAGGCGGCCCGCGCGACGCGCGGGGCCGCCCGGCGGGCCGGGGGCCGGCGGCTGCTCCGCCACCTGCTGCGGCTGCTCATCTCGCTGGCGGTCCTGCTGGTCGCCTCCTTCGCCATGCTGCACCTCATCCCCGGCGACCCGGTGCGGGCCGCGCTCGGGCCCGCCGCGCCGGTGGAGCTCGTCGAGGCCCGCCGCGCCGCGCTCGGCCTGGACCGGCCCTGGCTGGAGCAGCTGGCCGCCTACGCCGGCAACGCGCTGACCGGCGAGTTCGGGACCTCCTTCATCTCCGGCCAGCCGGTCGGCGAGGTCATCGCCGCCCGCCTGCCCAGCACGCTGACCCTCGCCCTGCTGGCCACCGCCCTGTCCCTCGTGGTCGCGGTCCCGCTCGGCATGTGGGCGGCCATCCGCACCGAGAACGGCCGCAACCGCGGCACCGACACCGCCTTCGGCGCCCTCACCGGCAGCGCGGTGGCCGTGCCGGAGTTCCTGTACTCCATCGGCCTGGTCTCGCTGTTCTCCATCGCCCTCGGCTGGCTGCCGCCGGCCGGCAAGTCGGGCCCGGAGTCCTACATCCTGCCGGTCCTGGCGCTGGCCATCGGCCCCGCCGCGATGATCGCCCGGCTGGCCCGTGCGCAGACCGCGCGCGAGCTGTCGGCCGACTACGTACGGCTGGCGCGGGCCAAACGGCTGCCGGCACTGCGCCTGCACCTGCGGCACGTGCTGCCCAACACGCTGACCGCCACCCTCACCACCGGCGGCCTGCTGCTCACCGCGCTCATCGCCGGCAGCGTGCTGGTCGAGTACGTCTTCGCCTGGCCCGGCCTCGGGGCCCGGATCGTCGAGTCGATCACCCTCAAGGACTACCCGGTGGCGCAGGGCGTGATCCTCGTGTACGGCGTGGCCGTCCTGGTCGTCAACTTCCTGGTCGACTTCCTGATCGCGCTGCTGGACCCGACCTCGACCCTCAAGGAGAGCTGATGCGCAACCGATCCGGGCTCGCCGGCCTGGTGATCGTCGCGGCGCTGGCGGTGCTCGCGGTCGTCGGCCCGCTGGTGTGGGGCGCCGAGGCCGAGCGCATGGACTCCACGGCCATCCTGCAGGGCGCCTCGGCCGCGCATCCGCTCGGCACCGACAACCTCGGCCGCGACATCCTCGCCCGCGTCCTGGTCGCCGGGCAGTTCTCGCTCGCGCTGGCGCTGGCCGCCACGCTGATCGGCGCGGTGGTGGGCACCGTGCTCGGCGCCCTGCCCGCGGTGCTGCCCCGGCGCGGCGCCCGGCTGGTCACCGGCACGGTCAACGCCTTGGTGGCCTTCCCCGGCCTGCTGCTGGCCATGTTCGTCGCGGTGGTCACCGGGCTCGGCGCCAAGGGCGCGGTCCTGGGCATCGGCGCCGCCGTCGCGCCCGGCTTCGCCCGGCTCACCCAGACCCTGGCCGCCTCGGTCGCCGGCGCCGACTACGTCAGCGCCGCCCGCATGCTCGGCGTGCCGCGCCACCGCATCCTGGTCCGGCACGTGCTGCCCAACATCGCCGAGCCGCTCATCCTCAACCTGAGCCAGGCCATGGGCGCCAGCCTGCTGGCGCTGTCGGGCATGTCCTTCCTCGGGCTCGGCGTGCAGCCGCCCGACTTCGACTGGGGCCGGCTGCTCTTCGACGGCTTCCCGCGCATCTACGTCTCCCCGGAGGTGGCCCTCGGGCCGGCGGTCTTCATCGCGCTGGCCGGCATCGGGTTCAACCTGATCGGCGACGCGCTGGTCAAGGCCGCGCGGCGGGCCGCCGTCCTGGCGCCGGAGAAGGTGGCCGCGCCGCCCGCGGCCGAGCAGGAGCGCGACCCGCACGCGGTGCTGGAGGTGCGTGACCTGACGGTCACCTTCCCCGGCGGCGTGACGCCGGTGCGCGGGCTGTCGCTGGCCGTCGCGCCCGGTGAGATCGTCGGCCTGGTCGGCGAGTCCGGCAGCGGCAAGAGCCTGACCGCCGCCGCCATCGGCGGGCTGGTGCCCTACCCGGGCGTGGTCACCTCCGCGCGGCTCGACCTGGACGGCGAACTGGCCATGGTCTTCCAGGAGGCGGCGCTCAACCCCGCGCTCAAGGTGGGCGGGCAGCTCGCCGAGGTGGCCACCGTGCACCAGGGCGCCACCCGCGCCGAGGCGTGGGCCAAGGCGGTGGACCGGCTGGGCCACGTCCGGCTGCCCGACCCGGCCCGCAACGCCCGCCAGCACCCGCACGAGCTGTCGGGCGGCATGCGCCAGCGCGCGGTGATCGCCATGGGCCTGATGGGCCGGCCGCGACTGATCATCGCCGACGAGCCGACCACCGCCCTCGACGTCACCGTGCAACGCCAGATCCTCAAGCTGCTGCGCGAGGTGGTCGAGGAGACCGGCGCCGCGGTGCTGTTCATCTCGCACGACATCGCCGTGGTCGGCGAGCTGTGCGACCGGGTGGTGGTCATGTACGCCGGGCGCGTGGTCGAGCAGCTCCCCGCCGACCAGCTCAAGGCCGCCCGCCACCCCTACACGCGGGCGCTGATCGACTCGCTGCCGGACATGTCGACCGACCGGTCGCGGCCCCTGGCCAGCATCCCCGGCCGCCAGCCCGCCCCCGAGGCGGTCGGCGACGGGTGCGCCTTCGCGCCCCGCTGCCCGCTGGCCACCGCCCGCTGCCAAGCCGAGCGGCCGCCGCTCGTGGACGACGTCGCCTGCTGGGAGGCCTGATGCGCATCGAGAACCTGACCGTCCGCTACGGCGCGTTCACCGCGGTGGACGACGTCACCCTGGAGATCCCGCCGGGCGCCATCGTGGGCCTGGTGGGGGAGTCGGGCTCGGGCAAGTCGACGCTGGCCCGCGCGGTCAGCGGGCTCGTCCCGCACACCGGACGCATCAGCGACGGGCGGCGGGTGCAGATGGTCTTCCAGAACCCCTACGCCTCGCTCGACCCGCGCATGACGATCGGGCAGTCGGTGGCAGAGGCGCTGCTGCGCCTGCCCGCCCGCGAGCGCGGGGCCGAGGTGGAGCGGCTGCTGGACCTGGTCGCCCTGCCCGCCAAGGTGATGGGCAGCTACCCGCGCGAGCTGTCCGGCGGGCAGCGCCAGCGGGTGGCGATCGCCCGCGCGCTCGGCGCCGAGCCCGAGCTCCTGGTCGCCGACGAGATCACCAGCGCCCTGGACGTCTCCGTGCAGGGCGCGGTGCTCAACCTGGTGCGGGAGCTGCGGGCGGAGCTGGGACTGTCGATCCTGTTCATCTCGCACAACCTGGCCGTGGTGCGCTACGTCTGCGACACCATCGCGGTCATGCACGGCGGCCGCGTGGTGGAGGAGGGCCCGGCGGAGCGGCTGACCACCGAGCCCGCTCACGACTACACGCGCGCGCTGCTGGCCGCGGTGCCCCGCCTGACCACGTAGTAGCGCCGGTCGCGGAAGCCGACCACCTCGCCGCCGCCCTCCAGCAGCCCGCCGAGCACCTCGCGCACGGCCAGCCGCCAGGCCCGGGCCGCGGCGAGGTCGGTGCGGCGCAACCTCTCCACGTCCTGCGGCACCGCGACCAGCACGGTCGGGGCCTCGGAGCCGGTGACGCGCCCCTCGGTGTCGAGCAGCACCTCGGCCGGCTCCGCCGAGCAGGCCGGCGGGTCGATCAGCTCCCACACGGTCAGCAACCGGTCGGAGTCGTCGCCCTGGTTGATCGAGTCGCCCATCACCCCGTAGAAGCCCGGCAGGTACTGCACCGGCCGGGCGCCCAGCTTGGCCAGGTTGAAGTGGGCGTTGCGGCACACCAGCGGGTCGTAGGTCCACGAGATGCGCTCCAGGCCCCGCTCCAGCGCCCAGGCCTTCTGGTGCAGCTTGAGCGCGTGACCGACGCCGTGCCCGGCCCTGGCCCCGGTGATGTGCGAGTGCAGCGCCCGCCCCTCGGCCAGGAAGCCGACCGACGCGCCGACGAGCACGTCCCCGTCGAACGCCCCGGCCACGTAACCCCCCGCGTGCGACAGCGCCTTCATGAGGTCGGGGGTCACCGGCCGGTTGTCCTGCTCGAAATGCCAGATGTCATCAAACAGCTCGCAGGCCCGGACAAAGTCCTTGATATCCCGCAACTCACGTACGTTATCCGTCACAGGGCGACGGTATGACAGGGCGCCCCGCCGTCGATTCGTGCCGCTTCACCAAGTGCCCGGCCCCTCTTCGTGTCCCGGCCTAGGACCTCCGGCCTCCGGCCCTGGACAACAGCGACGGCCCCCGGAACGCGTCCGGAGGCCGTACGGCAGGCAGGATCAGAGGGAGATCCACTCGGTGGCGGTCGTGACCTCCTCCAGGATGTCCGGGATCGGCTCCACGCCCAGGCCCGGCCCCTTCGGCACGCTCAGGTGCCCGTGGTCCAGCTCGAACGGCTCGGTGATGTCGGTGGCGTAGTAGCGCCGCGAACCGGAGGTGTCACCCGGCAGCGTGAAGCCGGGCAGCGCCGCCAGCGCCACGTTGGCCGCCCGGCCCAGGCCGGTCTCCAGCATGCCGCCGCACCACACCGCCATGCCGTTGGCCCGGCACAGGTCGTGGATGCGCCGCGCCTCCAGGTAGCCGCCGATCCGGCCCGGCTTGATGTTGATGATCGAGCAGGCGCCCAGCGCGATCGCCGCCGCGGCGTGCTCGGCCGACTCGATCGACTCGTCCAGGCAGATCGGGGTGCGCAACTGCTTGGCGAGCTGGGCGTGCTGGACCATGTCGTCGTTGGCCAGCGGCTGCTCGATCAGCAGCAGCCCGAAGTCGTCCAGCTTGGCGAGCTGGCGGGCGTCCACCAGCGTGTAGGCGGCGTTGGCGTCGACCTGGAGCAGCACCTCGTCGCCGAAGCGCTCGCGCACCGCGCGCACCGGCTCCACGTCCCAGCCCGGCTCGATCTTCAGCTTGATCCGCACGTAGCCCTCGGCCAGGTAGCCGTCCACGGCGTCCAGGAGCTGCGGGACGGTGTCCATGATGCCGACCGAGACGCCGCACGGCACCTCGTCCCTGGCCGCGCCCAGGAACTGCCCGAACGACTCGCCGGCCGCGCGGAGCTGGGCGTCCAGCACCGCGGTCTCCAGCGCCGCCTTGGCCATCCGGTGCCCCTTGATCGGCTCGACCGCCCGGCCGACCGACTGCGCGTCCACGTCCGCCGGCAGCGCCGGGATCAGGAACCGCTTGATCACCTCGGCGGCGCCGTCCACGTACTCGGAGGAGTAGAGCGGCTCCGACATGGCCACGCACTCGCCCCACCCCTCGGCCTCGGGCGTCACCACCCGCACCAGCAGGACGTCCCGGGACGTCTCGGTGCCGAAGGACGTCCGGAACGGCGCCACCAGCGGCATCGCGATCCGCCGCAGCTCAACCCCAGTGATCTTCACGCTCTACTCCAGGTCTCGCACTCTTGATTTTCTGCTTCCCAGGGGCGGGCTTCGCATACCCCCTCTGGACCCTAAGAGGAGCCCATAGCCTCCGGATTCGTGCAACACGACGAAAAAAGATGTTCTTCACGGGATTCTCAGGTTGGTCGGCCACGCTGGAACGGTGCATGACACGGAGACCACCACCACGCCCGGCCGCACCTCCGGCGGGCCCGCGGAGCCGGGAACTCCGCCGCGCCGGCGCCGCAGACGCTGGCTGAGCTGGACCGTCGCGGTACTGCTGGCCCTATGGGCGGTGCTGCGGGTGTTCGGGCTGGAGACCGGGAGCTTCCTGACGCAGCTCATGACGCTCACGCCGTACGCGGTCGCGGCCGGCGGGCTGACGGCGCTGCTGCTGGCCGTACGGCGGTCGTGGAAACAGGCCGCGCTCGCGCTGGCCGCGGCGCTCGCGCTCGCCGCGACCGTCGTCCCGCGCACCGTCGCCGGCGGCGAGGCAGCGGCGGGCGGCCAGGAGCTGCGGGTGCTGGCGATCAACATGTTCGGCCGGGCCGACGCCTCGGCGATCGTCGAGCTGGTGCGCCGCCACCGGCCGCACGTGCTGAGCGCCCTTGAGCTGACTCCGGCCCAGGTCGAGCGCCTGGACGCGGCCGGGCTCGGCACGCTGATGCCGCACCGGGTGCTCGAACCCGAGTTCAGCGCCTCCGGCAGCGGCCTGTACGCCACGCTGCCGCTGACCAAGCTGGACGGGCTGTTCACGCCGATCGGCCACCACATGCCCGCCGCCGCGCTCACCCTGCCGGGCGGCGCGCGCGTCGAGGTGGTCGCCGTGCACCCCAACCCGCCGCTGGGCCGGATGACCGCCGAGTGGAACGCCTCCCTGGATGCGCTGCCGCCGGCCGCCGGCGACGACCGGATCCGGGTGCTGGCCGGGGACTTCAACGCCAGCCTCGACCACCGCGCCTTCCGCGACCTGCTCGGGCGCGGCTACCTGGACGCGGCCGAGCAGGCCGGCAAGGGCCTGGTGCCGACCTGGCCGAACGCGCGGCGGGTGCCGCCGATCATCACCATCGACCACGTGCTGGCCGACCGGCGGGCCTCGGTGGCCGGCGTGGAGATCCTGGACGTGCCCGGCACCGACCACCGCGGCGTCTACGCCGACCTGCGCCTGCCCGCCACCGGCTGACCGCCCGGGAAGAGCGCGGGCCCGCCGGCGGTTTCCCTTCGGTGGAAGGGAGTCCGAGGTGCGGGAGATCGACGCCGTCGTCATCGGCGCCGGGCAGGCGGGCCTGTCCAGCGCCTACCACCTGCGGCGGCTGGGGGTGCCCGCCGTCGTGCTGGACGCGGCCGACGGACCGGGCGGCGCGTGGCGGCACCGCTCGCCCTCGCTCACCATGGACAAGGTGCACGGCGTCTTCGACCTGCCCGGCCTGCGCCGCGAACCGCGGGACGACGGGCTGCTGCCGGCCTCTGTCGTGGTGCCCGGCTACTACGCCGGCTACGAACGCGACACCGGCCTGGAGGTCCTGCGGCCGGTCACCGTCGCCTCGGTCAGCCGCGACGGCGGGCTGCTGGCCGTACGGTCGGACGCGGGGGAGTGGCTCGCCCGCGCGGTGGTCAACGCGACCGGCACCTGGACCCGCCCCTACCGGCCCTACTATCCGGGCGCGCCCGGCTTCGCCGGCCGGCAGCTCCACTACGCCGCCTACCGGGGCCCGGCCGAGTTCGCCGGCCGCCGCGTCGTCGTGGTCGGCGGCGGGGCCTCGGCGATGCACGTGCTGTCGGAGCTGGCCGAGGTCGCCGCCGGCACGCTCTGGGTCACCCGCCGCCCGCCGGTCTGGCGCGGCGACGACTTCGGCGAGGAGGCCCGCCGCGAGGCGGTCGCCCTGGTCGAGGCCCGCGTCCGGGCCGGGCTGCCGCCGCAGAGCGTCGTCAGCGTCACCGGCCTCGGCTCCACTCCCGTCGTGCGCGAGGCGATGGTCCGCGGCGCGCTCGAGCGGCAGCCCATGTTCTCCCGCATCCTGCCGTACGGCGTGGCCTGGCCGGACGGGCGTACGGCGGAGGCGGACGTGATCCTCTGGGCGACCGGCTTCCGCTCGGCGCTCGACCACCTCGCCCCCCTGCGCCTGCGCGAGCCCGGTGGCGGCATCCGGCTGGACGGCACGCAGGTCGTGCGCGAGCCGCGGGTGCAGCTCGTCGGCTACGGCCCCTCGGCCAGCACCGTCGGCGCCAACCGCGCCGGGCGGGAGGCCGCCTCCCGGGTGCGGCGGCTGCTCGCGGCCGAGACGCAGGCCGCCTGATCCCGCCCTCCGGCGGGGCTCAGTGGTGGTGGTAGGCGTGGACGACGGCGTGGCCCTTGCCCTTGCCGATGATCCACTTGTTGATCGGCCAGGTCACCAGGAAGGCGACCAGGAACGCGAACGCCAGCGCGCCCCAGAACAGCCCCGAGGCCAGCCCGGCGTCCATCGCGCCCGGCACGACCAGCATGATGCCGTTGTCGACGATCTCCATGATCATGATCGACACGGTGTCGGCGGCCAGCGCCACCTTGAGCGCCTGGCCGAAGGTCAGGCCCGCCTTCAGGACGCCGCGCATGGTCAGCGCGTAACCGAACACGAACGCCAGGGCCACCGCCAGGATGATCGTGGGCAGGTTGCCCCAGCCCAGGGCGGTGCCGATCACCATGCCGAGCACCTCGCCGATGGCGCAACCGGTCAGGCAGTGCAACGTCGCCGAGGCGGCCGTCTTCCAGGTCGTCGGCGCCGGCCCATGCCCGCCGTGCGCCCCATGTCCTGCGTGCTCACCGTGCCCGGTGTGGGCGGGCTGGTGGTGGGCGGGCTGGTGGTGGGCGTGGTGATCGTGCTCGGCCATGACGACTCGCTCTCAGTTCTACAATCAGGCAAACGTCCGCCAATGTACCCTATACCCCTAGAGGGTGTCGGTCGGGCAGTCGAGACCCAGGCTCGAAGTCCTGGCGTTACCCGCCCAAGCCTGGCGCTAACATCGTCCATCGGACAGAGGGCCGCGAGCCCTGCCGAACGGGCGAAGGAGAAGCGTGACGGTTGGGTTCCTCCGAGCCGTCCTCGCGGCCGTGGCCGCACTCGTGCTGGTGGCGGTGCCCGCCCACGCCGACCCGAAGCCGTCGCTCAAGCAGTTGCGGCGCGAGCTGAAGGACCTGCGCAAGGAGTCCGACAAGCTCATCGCCGACTACTACCAGGCCCGGATCGCCCTGGAGAAGGTCGAGAAGGTCGACAGCGAGGCCCGCGGCCGGCTCGACGAAGCCCAAGGGGTGCTCGACGTCCAGTCCGAGCGGCTGCGCCGGATGGCGGTCGGCCAGTACGTCAACGGCGGCAACGAGCACACCCTCGCGATGCTGTCCGGAGGTGTGGACCCCGAGAGCACCCTGCGCCGCCAGACGCTCACCCAGTACCTGCTGGAGGAGGAGGCCGGCCGGGTGGCCGGGTTCGCCGCCGTGCGCGACCGGCACGCCCGCGCGCTGGCCGAGGCCGAGGAGTCGGCCGAGCGGCTGCGCACCTCGATGAAGGACCTCGACAAGCGCCGCAAGCGGGCCGAGAAGACCATCGAGCGCATCCGCGACAAGATCGACCTCGCGCACGACGCCCCGGGCTTCCGCCGCTCCGACGGCACCTGGGTGCCCGAACTGCCCGGCGGGGCCGATCACATCACCCCGCGCATGCGCCTGGTCAAGGACCTGCTCATCGAGCGGTTCGGGTCGGGCAAGGGCGTCGGCTGCTACCGCTCCTTCAACGACGGCGGCGAGCACCCGCTCGGCCGGGCCTGCGACTTCATGCTCAGCACCGGCGGCGCGATGCCCAGCCCGGCCGAGGTGAAGCGGGGGCATGAGATCTCCGCCTGGGTGGTCAAGAACGCCAAGCGGCTCGGGATCATGTACGTGATCTACCGCCAGCGCATCTGGCACGTCCGCACCGGAAGCTGGCGCTTCATGAGCAACCGGGGCGGGACGACGGCCAACCACTACGACCATCCCCACATCTCGGTCTACTGACCCGGCCGACAGGCCGCTCGGCCGGCTGGCCGCGGCGGCAAGCCGGGTGCAAGGCCGGCAGGCATAATCCAGGCATGCCGTCCTTCACGCCCCTCAGGCCGGAAGACCCCACCCACCTCGGCGGGCACGAACTGCGCGGCCGCCTCGGCGAGGGCGGGCAGGGGGTGGTCTACCTGGGCGACGGCGAGCACGGCCGGTTCGTCGCGATCAAGTGGCTGCGGCCGCACCTGGCGGGGGACCGGGTGGCCGCCGAGCGCTTCGTGCGCGAGGCCTCGCTCGCGCAGCGGGTGGCGCCCTTCTGCACCGCGCGCTGCCTGGCCACCGGCGTCCAGGACGGGCGGCCGTACATCGTCAGCGAGTTCGTGGACGGCTCGACCCTGCACCAGGTGGTGGCCGAGGAGGGGCCGCGCTCGGGGGTGGCGCTGCACCGGCTGGCCATCGGGACCGTGACCGCGCTGGCCGCCATCCACCAGGCGGGGATCGTGCACCGCGACTTCAGCCCGGCCAACGTGCTGCTGGCCGCCGAGGGGCCGCGGGTGATCGACTTCGGGATCGCGCGGGCGCTGGACATGACCTCGATTACCTCCGCGCCGGTCGGGACGCCGTGGTACGTCTCACCCGAGCAGATCATGGGGCACCCGGTGTCGCCGGCGGCGGACCTGTTCGCCTGGGGTGCCACCATGGTCTACGCCGCCCGTGGCCGGCCGCCCTTCGGTGGGGAGTCGGTCCCGGCCGTGATCCACCAGGTACTGCAGGCGCCCCCCGACCTGGCCGGCCTGGACGGGCCGTTGCGTCACCTGGTCGCGGCCTGCCTGTCCAAGGACCCGTCCCGCCGGCCGACCGCCGAACAGGCCATCATGGCCCTCGTCGGCCAGCCGGTCCCCCTCCACGAAGCCGCCTCCGCCGCCACTCCCGACCACCCGCCGCCACCCGGTTCACCGCTCACTCACCCGCAGTCCGCCGCTCACCCGTCACCCGGTACGGCGCCGCAGTCCGATCCCGGTCTCCATGGCGGCCGGCCGTTCGTGCCGGCGCAGCAGGCGTGGCACCACCCCGGCGGGCCGGTTCCCCCGCCACCGACCTGGAGCGGGCACCCTCAGTCGGGCCTCCCTCAGTCGGGCCCGATCCGGCCGGGCTCCTTCGGCTCGGGCTCCCCTCACCCCGGCCCGCCTCACCCGAGTTCGCCGCACCCCAGTCCGGCTCCGCCGTACCAGCGGGTGGGCGGGCGGCGGGGGCCGGTGGTGGCCGGGGTGGCGGCGGCGCTGGCGGTGGTGGTGACCCTGGTGACGGTGATCGTGGTGATGACCGCCAAAGACCCCGTGACCCGCCAGACGGCCGGCCCCGGCCAGAGCCTCGGGCCCGGCCAGAGCCCCGGCCCCGGCCAGACGGCCGAAGGCCAGACCGCCGGGCAGACCCCCGGCCAGACTGCCGGTCAAAGCCCCGGCGCGACCCAGCCCGCGCAGCCGGTCGCCACGGCGGGTCTGTCCCAGGTGAAGCTGCCCGGCACAGGCGTGACCCTGTTCGAGCACCCCTCCGACCCGTCGATCCTGACCGCCTACACGGTCGTCGACCCCGCCACCAAGTCCCCCACCTTCTACCCCCGCCAGTCCCTGACCGGCGCCTTCGCCCCCAAGGCCGGCTACTGGCAGACCCTCCTGTCCCCGGACGGCAAGCACGAGGTGGCCAGGCCCAAGCGCTACACCGACTCCGGCCGCGACAGCGTCGAGCTCACCGACAAGGCCACCGGCGCCACCCGCATGGTGGAGACGGTGAAGTACCCGCTGCTGGCCTACGTCGAGCAGTGGTCGCGCGACAGCACCCGCGTCCTGCTGAACGTCGGCAAGGAGGCCGGCGAGGGCTACCAGTCGACGGGCTTCGCCATCGTCGAGGTGAGCACCGGCCGGGTGAACGTGGTCACCCTGCGCGAGAGCTCGCTGCGCGACGTCGCCTTCGGCTTCGACGACCAGGACCGCGGCGTCGTGGTCATGGGCCGCTCGCCGCAGCAGGCGCTGCGCTTCTTCGACACCTCCGGCCGGCGGGTGCGCCGCGTGCCGAACGTCGGCTCGGCCCCGGCGGGCCTGCTGTTCTCCCCGTCCGGCCGGCAGTTCCAGACCACCTGCCCGGGACTGCTCAACGGCGACCACTGCGTGTACGACACCGCGAGCGGCCAGGAGACGCGGCGCTTCGAGTCGGCGTGCACGGGCGACTCGTGGTGGTTCGACGAGGCGCATCTGTCGTGCTGGATGCAGGATGACGACGGCAGCTCGCAGATCGTGGTGATCGGCTTCACCGGCGCCAAGGTGCGGGTCCTGGCCGAGGTGCCCAAGGCCGACGCCGGCTCGGCGTTCTACTACACCCTCCGCTGAGGGCCGGCGGCGGCGCGGGCCTTAGGCTCGGGGGCGTGAGCAACGTGGACCCGAATCCGCAGGAGCTGCGCTGCGCCGCCGAGGCCGAGCCCGGCCGGCCCGTCGAGCGGCTGTCCGGCCACCAGGTGGCGCTGGGCGGCCCCCGCGCCATGAACGTCACCCGCATCCTGCCCGGCCGGGGCCGCCGCATGATCGGCGCGTGGTGCTTCCTCGACACCTACGGGCCCGAGGTCGCCACGATGCGGGTGCCGCCGCACCCGCACACCGGGCTGCAGACGGTGACCTGGCTGGTGGAGGGGGAGGTGCTGCACCGCGACAGCGTGGGCAGCCTGCGGACGGTACGGCCGGGCCGGCTCAACCTGATGACCGCCGGGCGCGGCATCTCGCACTCGGAGGAGTCGCCGCGGACCACCCTGCACGGCGTGCAACTGTGGGTGGCCCTGCCGGAGGAGCACCGGCACGTCGCCCCGCACTTCGAGCACCACGCCGAGCTGCCCGAACGGGACGGCATCCGGGTGATCATGGGCTCGCTGGCCGGGCTGCGTTCGCCGGCGACCACCTACACGCCGCTGGTGTGCGCCGAGCTGACCGTGGACGGCGAGCTGGAGGTGCCGCTGGATCCGGGCTTCGAGCACGGCGTGCTGTGGCTGAGCGGGGACATGACCACGCTGGACTACCTCGGCCCGGGCCGGGACCGGGTGCGGCTCGACGGACACGGGCGGGTCCTTCTGATCGGCGGGGAGCCGTTCGCGGAGGAGCTGGTCATGTGGTGGAACTTCGTGGGCCGCAGCCACGAGGAGATCCTCGCCTTCCGCAAGGAGTGGAGCGAGGGGAGCGGCTTCGGCGAGGTGGCCGGCTTCGACGGCGATCCGTTGCCGGCGCCGCCGATGCCCACCATCCGCCTCAAGCCCCGCGGCCGCGTCCGCTGACCCGCCGGGCGCAAGCTGCCCTCGGGGACGGCTTGCCCCACCAAGCGTCGACCGGTCAGGACAGCTTGCGCCACCAGAAGTCGACCGTCGGCGCCGAATCCACCACCACGCCCTCGCCGGGCCGCGGCACCACGATCGGCACGTCGCGTCCGGCCGCCTCGCGCCACAGCCGCTCCACCGGCTCGGCCCACGGGTGCAGGGCGAGGGTGAAGGTCGCCCAGTGCACCGGCAGCAGCAGCTCGCCGCCCAGGTCGAGGTGGGCGTTGACCGCCTCCTCCGGGTTCATGTGGATGTCCGGCCAGGCGGGGCTGTAGGCGCCGATCGGCATCAGCGTCAGGTCGAACGGCCCGTGCGCCGAGCCGATGCCCTTGTAGCCGGAGAAGTAGCCGGAGTCACCGGCGTAGAAGACCCGCCGCCGCTGCCCGGCGACCACCCACGAGCCCCACAGCGTGTCGTTGCGCCGCAGCGAGCGCCCGGAGAAGTGCCGCGCGGCGGTCGAGACGAAGCGCAGCCCGGCGACCTGCGCCTCCTCCTCCCAGTCCAGCTCGATGATCCGGTACAGCGGCACGCCCCAGCGCTCCAGGTGCGCGCCGATGCCGAGCGGCACCAGGAAGGGCGCGCTCTGCGTGCGGGTGAGGGACATGACGGTGGCCATGTCCAGGTGGTCGTAGTGGTCGTGCGAGATGACGATCGCGTCCACCTTGGGCAGCGCGGCCAGCTCGACCGGCAGCGCGTGGTGCCGCCTCGGTCCGGCGAGCTGGGAGAAGGAGACGCGCCTGCTCCACACCGGGTCGAACAGCACCCGGCGGCCCTCGATCTCCACCAGCGTGGAGGCGTGGCCGTACCAGACCACCGACAGCCCGTCGGGCGCCGGTTCGGGCAGCGAGGGCACCAGGACGGGCACCATGCCGGAGGGCCGCCGCGTGTCACGGTCGCGGGCCAGCTCGCCCAGCAGGCCGGGCGACGGGACGCCGACGGTGGTCGGCTCCGGCATCGGGTTGTGGAAGGCCCCGTCCTTGAACTGCGGCGAGCGCTGGATCCGCGTCGCCCGGTCCGGCCCCGACTCCAGGGGCCGCACGCCCAGCTCGGCGGGGATGCGCCGCAGCGCCCAGCCCGCCGCCGCCAGCGCCGCTCCGCCCGCGATCACCTTCGCCGCCCGCTTCAAGCCACCAGCCATCTCGCCCCCACAGCCCGGATGTTCCACGATCTATCTGCTCAACCGCCGAGTCCACCATCAGTGTTCCCGGTTCGGTTGATATATCGCGATATGTTTTAGACCTCCTTTGCCCGGCGTCCTAGCCCGGGTGCGGCCACGGGTTGGGGCGGCAGCCGTACAGGGACTTGGTCTGCTGGAGCATCACCGGCGCGCGCCGGCCGCGGCCGGGGCAGGAACGGTGGCCGTGTCCGAGACCGTGCCCGACCTCGTGGCTGATCACGTACTGCCGGTAGGCCGGCAGGCTGCTGTAGTGCGGCACGCCCCGGGCCCAGCGCAGCGCGTTGATGACCGAGCGGCCGTCGCGCCAGCAGGACAGCTCGCCGCCGGTGCGCAGCGGCAGGCACAGCCGGTCGGTCAGCGCGGGGCTGGTCAGCGCGACGCGCAGCCGTACCGGGCCGTGGTCCACGCGCCGGAAGCGGCCCCAGCCGCGAGGGTCGTTCAGCGTGCGGTGCACCTGCTCGGCGAAGGCGGCGGCGGTGAACGGCAGGCCGCGTTCGACCTCCACCAGGTAGCGGGTCACCCTCCCGCCGCCGGTCGGCGGCGCGTCCTGGCCGGGCGCGACGCGGTAGCGGCCCGAGGCGGAGTACGGCACGCGCGCCGGCCGCTCCGGCTCGCCCGCCGAGCGGTTCTCGCCGGGAGGGACGGCGTCGGCCGGACGGGACGCGGCGACCACCGGGTGGTCAGGAGCGGCCGGTCGGCGCTCGGAGGGGGAGGCGGCGCACCCGGCCGCCAGCAGCGCGGCGGGCACCAGCACGGTGGCCGCCAGGACGGCGGGCCAGGACGACGGCACGGCTTCCCCCTGAACGCGGACGCTGGGGGAAGCCAGACGATCGTACCCGGCCGGTCAGATCCGTTCGGGGACCTCGTTGCCCGCCGCGCGGATCGCCCTGGGCAGGTTGATCCGCCACAGCATCAGTCCGCCGATGATGAAGAAGAACACCAGCGACAGGATGGCGATGCGGTAGCTGTTGGTCAGGTTGACCGCCAGCGCCACCGTCCACGAGCCCAGCAGCGTCGAGCCCTTGTCGCTGATCTCGTAGAGGCTGTAGTACTCCGCCTCCTTGCCGCGCGGGATGACGTAGGAGAACAGCGAGCGCGACAACGCCTGCGTGCCGCCCATCACGATGGCGATGGCGAAGCCCATGGCGAAGAAGGCGGTCGCCGAGCCGCGCGGCAGGAAGTAGGCGACCGCGACCACGATCGTCCAGGCCACCAGCGCGAACAGCACGACCTGCTTGGCGCCGTAGGTGCGGGCCAGCCGGCCCAGCAGCAGCGCGCCGAAGAAGGCCACGAGCTGCACCATGAGGATGGCGCTGATCTGGACCGTCTGGCCGAGCCCGAGCTCCTTGCTGGCGTAGGTGGCCGAGAAGGAGATGACGGTCTGCACGCCGTCGTTGTAGATCAGGTAGGCGACCAGGAAGCCCAGCGTCAGCGGGTAGTACCGCAGCTCGCGGATGGTGCGCGCGAGCTGGCGGAAGCTGCCGGCGACGGCCTGCCCGGCGGTCTCGGAGCCGCGCGGGCGGGCGTGCCGGTTGCGCAGCCGCAGCAGCGGGATGATCGTGAAGCCGCCCCACCACACGCCCGCCGAGGCCAGCGCGAGCCGGACCGCGTCGCCCTTGGAGATGCCGAGCGACTCGTGCCCGAGGAAGATCGCCAGGTTGATGGCCAGGAGCAGGAAGCCGCCCAGGTAGCCGAAGCCCCACCCGCGCGCGGAGACCTTGTCGCGCTCGTCGGGGGTGGAGATCTCCGGCAGGAAGGAGTTGTAGATGACGAAGGCGCAGGCGAAGGAGACGCTGGCCAGGATGTAGAGGAAGCCGCCGAGCAGGTAGCGGCCGTCGGCGACGAACCACATGCCGAGCGTGGCGGCGGCGCCGAGGTAGGCGAAGAAGCCCATGAGCTGCTTCTTGCGCCCGGTGTGGTCGGCCAGCGCGCCGGCCATCAGCATGAGCAGCACCTGGATCACGGCGGCGATGCCGACCACGAACGGGTAGAACGCGCCCGGCCGCATGTCCATCCAGAGCACGTCCACGTAGCCGAGGCCGGGGTTGTCGGCGGCCAGCTCATCGAAGGTGTCGACCGAGCAGGCCTGCCCGGCGAAGTCCTTGGCGCAGGCCACGCCGGTGGCGATCTCGGTGAGGTAGGGGCCGAGGAAGACGGTCAGGACGGTGGTGGGGAAGGCCGAGTTGGCCCAGTCGTAGAAGTACCAGCCACGTTGCTCGCGTCGGCGGGCAGCGGGGGAGTCGTCGAAGACCTTGGGGGGTGAGGAGGTCATGCGGCTTTCCCGTCTTGGGGCCACAGGCCGCGCCGGTCGAGCACGCTGCGCAGGCCGGTGAGGTTGTCGGTCATGATGCCATCCACGCCCAGGTCGAGCAGGTGCTCCATCCGGGCTTGGTCGTTGATCGTCCACACGTGCACCTGCATGCCGAGGGCGTGCGCGGTGCGGACGAGGGCGCGGGTGGTGACCCGCAGGCCGCGAAAGCCCATCGGGATCTGCGCGCAGGGGATGCCCGCCCGGTGCAGCCGGGCGAACAGCCGGCCGTAGCCGGAGGTCGCCGCGGCGGCGCGCAGGGTGGCGACGCCGCGCGGGCCGAGGGTGGAGCAGACCTCGCGGCCCATCGCGGCGCGGGCCTTGGCCAGGCGCTCGTCGGAGAAGGAGGTCAGGCAGACGCGCTCGTAGGCATTGGTCCTGCGCACGGCCTGGGCCAGGGGCAGGATCGCGCCGGCCTCCTTGACGTCGATGTTGAAGCGCGCGTCGGGGAAGCTGCCGATGAGGTCTTCCATCAGGGGGATCTCGTGGCCGTCGCCGATGCGCGCCTGCCGTACCGCCGACCAGGGCAGGTCGGCGATGCGGCCGCGCCGGTCGGTGACCCGGTCGAGGGTGTGGTCGTGGAAGGCCAGCAGCACCCCGTCGGCGGTGGCGTGCGCGTCGGTCTCCAGGTAGGTGTAGCCCAGGGAGACCGCCCGTTCGAAGGCCGCGACGGTGTTCTCGGCTCCCTCCAGCGCGCCGCCGCGGTGGGCGAAGGCGAGGGGTCCGCTGTGGTCGAGGAAGGCGAAGCGACGGCTGAGCACGACGTGAGTATGCCTCTCGTACGGCGAATTTTGGGTTACAGGTCGGCGAGATCCTGCCATTCCTGGCGGCGGGCCTCGGCCAGGGCGATGGCGGCGGCGACCGAGACGTTGAAGGAGCCCACGCGGCCGACCTGGGGGATGTAGATCTCGCCGTCGGCCGCCTCCAGCAGGGCGGGGGAGCAGCCGTGGTCCTCGCTGCCGACCACGAGGCAGACGTCGCGGGCCAGGTCGGCCTTGAACAGCGGCTTGGCGTCGGAGGTCAGCTCCACGGCCAGCACGGTGTAGCCGTCGTCCTTGGCTTCCTGTACGGCCTGCGCCGCGGTGAGCCCGTCCTTCCAGGCGACCAGGCGGTCGGTGCCGAGCGCGGTCTTGCCCGCCTTGGGGTTGGTCGGCGGGGTGGTGTTGCCGGCCAGCCAGATGCGGTCGACGCCGAAGGCGGCGGCGCTGCGGAAGATGGCGCCGACGTTGAACGGCCCGGTGACCGATTCGACGATCATCGCCAGGCGGTTGCCGGTGGCGCGGCGCCAGGTGCGGTTGAGGCGCTTGACGTCGGTCGGGCGAAGCTGCTTTCTCATCGGATCACCTTGAGGATGCGGTAGGCGGCTCGGGAGGTGTGGCGGCTGGCCTGCCAGCCCTGCTCGGCCAGCCAGCGCTGCAGGGAGTCGGAGCCGAGGTGTTTCTGGACGACCAGGTAGGCGGCGCCGTCGTCGGTCAGGCGGGACAGCCAGCGGGTGAGCATCTCGTGCAGCGCCGCCTTGCCGATCCTGATCGCCGGGTTGGACCAGATGGCGCGGAAGCGCACCTCGTCCGGGACGTCGTCGACATGCGTCGATCTTACTTTGTAAAGGCGGGCGGCTCGCGCGTTGCGCTCGGTGAGCTCCAGGCTCCTGCGGTTCACGTCGACCGCCCAGACGGTCGCCTCCGGCGCCCGCGAGGCCATCGTCAGCGCGATCGGGCCGTAGCCGCAGCCGAGGTCGAGCAGGTCGCCCTCCTGCGGTGGCCGCGGCACGCTCTCCAGCAGGATCCGGGTGCCCAGGTCGATGCGTTCGGGGGAGAAGACGCCCCGGTCGGTCTCGAGCCTCAGGTGCAGGTCGGGCAGCACGAGATCGACCGATCCCGGCCTGCTCGCCGCGGCCGGCCGCTCCTCGAAATAGTGGGCCCCGGAATTAGGTGTCACGTGGGAAAACGTTACGGGATGCGCGAGCCCAGCAAGACCGCCGCACCCGCCACCAGCACCCCGGCCAGGATCGCGGCCACGATGAACCACTGGCTGATCTCCTGGTTGACCAGCTTGTAGCCGAGCGAGGTGCCGATCTGCTCGTAGACCTCGCGGAGCTGGGTGTCGGACTCGGCGCTGTAGGCCCGGCCGGAGGTGCCGTCCGACAGCGACTGCAGGGTGGCCTTGTTCACCGGGACGTTCACCGGGCGGCCCTCGATCGCGACGGTGCCCTCCTGCGTGCCGTAGGCGATGGTCGAGACCGGCACGCGCGACTGGGTGGCGGCGTCGATGGCCTCGTTGACCGCCCGGCCCGAGGTGTTGTCGCCGTCCGACAGCAGCACGATCGCGGCCGGCGGCGGGTCGGTGGCGGCGCGCTGGTCGAAGGAGCGGATGGAGTCGAGGGAGTTGAAGACCGCCTCGCCGATCGCGGTGCCGGGCCGGGTGGTCAGGTTGCCGATGGCGGTGGCCACGGCCTGATGGTCGGTGGTGGGGGAGACCACCACGTTGGCCGAGCGCGCGAAGGAGACCAGGCCGACGTTGAAGCGGTCGGGCAGGTCGAGCGCGAACTGCTGGGCGGCGCGCTTGGCGGCGGTGATGCGGTTGGGCGTGACGTCGTCGGCCTCCATGGACAGCGACACGTCCAGGGCCACGATGATCGTCGCGCGGTCGCGCGGGACGCGCACCTGGTCGGCCGGGCGGGCCGCGCCGACCACGAGCAGGCTCATCATCACCAGGAACAGCGCCGGCGCCACGTGCCGCCGCCAGCCAGGCGTGCGGGGCATGACCAGCGACAGCAGCGCCAGGTTGGTGAAGCGCACGGTGTAGCGGCGGCGCAGCCACATCGAGGCCACGTAGCCGGCCAGCACCAGGGCCACGAGGGCGAACAGCCACAGCCAGCCGGGCGCCAGGAAGGTCATGGGCGGCCTCCCGGCCGGGCGCGCACGTGCGCCATCCGGCGTTGCCTCAGGGTGAACTGGGCGATGTCGTGCACCCAGTCCCGGTCGGTGCGCAGCACGAGGTGCGCCGCCCCGGCCCGGCGCAGCGCCCGCCGGGTGCCCTCCCGCTGGAGGGCCGCGGCTTCCGCGTATGCCTGCCGTACTTTGGGAGAAAGGTGCACTTCGCGTACTTTCCCGCTCTCGGCGTCCCTGAACGCGACCCGCCCCACGTCGGGCAGCTCCAGCTCGCGCGGGTCGATCACCTCCACCGCCAGCACCTGGTGCCGGGCGGCCAGCCGGCGCATCGGCCGCTCCCAGGGCCGCTCCAGGTCCGGGTCGAGGGAGGGCTCGGCGTCCAGGAAGTCGCTGACCACCACGCGCAGCCCCCGCCGCGGGCGGGTGGCCGCCAGCACGTCCAGGCCCTCGGCCAGGTCGGGGGCATCCGGTACGGCCCGCCCGCGCGGCGCCTCCAGCAGCGAGTGCAGCAGCCCGTAGAGCGCGGGCCGGCCGGTCCGGGCCGGCATGCGGTGGATGTACTCGTCGTGCAGCACGAGCACCCCGAACCGGTCGCCAATCCGGCTGGCCAGGAAGCCGATCGCGCCGATGGCCGAGACCACCAGGTCGCGCTTGTCGGTCTCGGCGGTGCCGAAGTCCATGCTGGCCGACAGGTCGGCCAGCGCCCACGTCTCCAGCTCGCGGTCGGCGACCAGGTCACGCACGTGCGGCACGGTCGTGCGCGCGGTGACCGCCCAGTCCATCCGCCGCACGTCGTCCTCGCCCGGCACGTACAGCCGGCTGTCGCCCGCCTCGCTGCCCGGGCCGGGCAGCAGGCCCTGGTGCTGGCCGTGCATCAGGCCGTCCAGCCGCCGGGTGATGGTCAGCTCCAGCCGCCGCAGCGCCACCTCGGCCCGGTTGCTCATCGCTGCTGGTTCCAGACCACGAGCGGCGGTGGTACGGCATGCAGGATCTGCCGCACCACCTGGTCGGGATCGACGCCGTCGGCCAGGGCGTCGAAGGTCAGCATGAGCCGGTGCCCCATCACGTCCACGGCCACGTCGCGCACGTCGTCGGGCAGCAGGTAGTCGCGCCCGCGCAGCAACGCCAGCGCCCGCCCGGCCGAGACCAGGCCGAGGGTGGCGCGCGGGCTGACGCCGATCTCGATGGTGTCGGCCAGCTCGGCCATGCCGTAGTCGCCGGGGACGCGGGTGGCCATCACCAGCCGCACCACGTAGTCGGCCACGAGCTGGTGCACCGAGACCTGCTCGGCCTGCTGCTGCAGCGCCAGCAGTCGTTCGGGGTCGAGCACCCGCTCGGGCACCGGCGGGCTGACGCTCATCCGCTGCAGGATCTCCAGTTCCTCGTGCGCGCTGGGATGCGGTACCCGCACCCGGAACAGGAAGCGGTCGCGCTGCACCTCGGGCAGCGGGTAGACGCCCTCGGACTCGATCGGGTTCTGGGTGGCCAGCACGATGAACGGCTTCGGCAGCGGGTGGGTGACCCCGGCGAGCGTCACCTGCCGCTCGGCCATCACCTCCAGCAGCGCCGACTGCACCTTGGCCGGGGCCCGGTTGATCTCGTCGGCGAGCAGGAAGTTGACGAAGACCGGTCCCAGCTCGACGTCGAACTGCTCGCTGGAGGGGTGGTAGACGCGGGTGCCGACGATGTCGCTCGGCACCAGGTCGGGGGTGAACTGGATGCGGGCGAAGGTGCCGCCGACCACCGTCGCCAGGGTCGAGGCGGCCAGCGTCTTGGCCACGCCGGGCACGCCCTCCAGCAGGCAGTGCCCCCGGGCCAGCAGCGCCACCGCGAGCCGCTCCACCATGTGCTCCTGGCCGACGATGACCCGCTTGACCTCGTCGAGGGCGTGGCGGATGTCGGCGACGGTCAGATCTTCGGCGACGCTCATTCCACCAATCTTCCCCGGAAAATGCACTGATCCACGCTTCGTGGGGAAGATTGCTGCTGTGACCATCAAAGGGGCGTTTCCCCTGCAGTACGGTGACCCGCCGCGGCTGGGCCCGTACTGGATCCAGGCACGCCTGCACACCGCGCCCGCCGGGTTCGTCTACCTGGGGCAGGGGCCGGACGGGCGGGTCGTGTCGATCGCGCTGCTGACGCGCGGGGCGGCGCTCGACGGGGCGGCGCGTGACCGCTTCGTGAGCGCGGTACGCGAGCGGGTCCCGGCCGGGGGAGCGGCGCCTGGGGCGCCTGGGGGAGCGGCGACAGGGCTCCCTCCGGTCGTGGAGTCCGACCTCGGGGCCGCGCCCTGGGTGGCCACGCCGTACGTGCCGGGGCGGCCGGGGGCCGAGCGCTTCCTGGAGCCGGTCATGGTCGGCGGGATGCTGCTCGGCGAGGCCCACGGCCCTGACTACGTGCCCTACTGGCTGACCGACCGCGCACCCGCCGCCCCCGGCCCGCCGCCCGGCCGCAGGCCGCCCACCGAGACGCGGCGCCGGGTGCTGATCGCGCTGGCGGTGCTCATCGTCATGCTGCTGCTCGGGGTGCTGGTCGGGCTGCTGCTCCTGCGCAACGACCAGGAGAGCGCGCCGCCGCGCCGGCCGCTGCCGCCGACCATGTTCGAGCCGACGCCGCCGCCCACGCCGGAGAGCCCGCAGCCCCAGCCGGAGCCCACGCCCAGCCCGTCGCAGAGCCGTACCGGACCGCAGTCGCCGGGCCCGACCGACGGCGGGGACGGCGAAGGCGAACCGATCTGACGCCGCGGGACGGATTTATCGGCTTGAGCCTCACGTAACGGCAGGTTCTACCGTCGGCGGCATGAAGCTACACGTGCACGACACCCTCACCACGATGGCCGCCCTCCTGGAGCGCCCGCTGGAGGAACGGCCCGGCCTGCTGCGCGGGATGCTCGCCCCGATGGCCGGCGCGCTCCCCCCGGGCGACCCGGTCGAGCTGGTCCAGCAGGGCGGCGGCTTCCGCGTCGACGCCGACGACCCGCGCTACGCCGAGGCGGTCCGCGACCTGGCCGCCGCCGGGCTCCTGGAGCAGATCGAGGAACGGCTCCACGCCGCACTCGCCCACCTGCGGCGCGAGGTCCCGGACCTCGTCGCCCCCGACGACCTGCAGGTCATGTTCGTCCTCGGCAACCCGGACGACGAGTACCTGATGCGCACCACCGGCGGCTACTACGGCATGGGCGGGGCGCCCGGGTGGCTGTACCTGCTGGCCTGGCCGACCGAGGACAACATCGGGCGGATCGCGCACTGCGCGGTGCACGAGTTCCACCACCAGGTGCGCTACCGCAACGTCGAGTGGAACCCGGTGACGGTGACCGTGGGGGAGCACGTGGTCGCCGAGGGGCTGGCCGAGGCGTTCGTCCGGGAGCTGTCGGGGGAGGCGGCGATGGGGCCGTGGTCGGGGATGGTGACCGGCGCCGAGTTCGACCGGGCGCGGGAGCT
Organism: Nonomuraea sp. NPDC050328; assembly: GCF_044459405.1. Lineage (NCBI taxonomy): Bacteria > Bacillati > Actinomycetota > Actinomycetes > Streptosporangiales > Streptosporangiaceae > Nonomuraea > Nonomuraea sp. NPDC050328. The sequence continues at coordinate 198,443 of NZ_JBITIW010000003.1, forward strand.
GATCATGGCCGACATCGGGCTGCAGGGGATGCGGCACACGCCCGGGTACGTGCTCGGCGACTCGGCCGCGGTGCGCTTCGGCGGCCAGGCGCGGGGCATCCCGGACATGGCCGGGTACGCGGTGGGCCTGGACCTCGTCGACCGCTTCCTGGCCGCCACCGGCCTGTCGGCGGCCCGGGCGACCGTCCTGCCCGGCTCCGAGATCATCAGCCGCGCCGACGCGGCCCGCTGAGGTGTCTATCCCGGGCTGACGAAGCCCGACTCGTAGGCGGCGATGACCGCCTGGGTGCGGTCGCGGGCGCCGAGCTTGGCCAGGACGTTGCCGACGTGCGTCTTGACCGTCTCGGGCCCCACCACCAGCTCGGCGGCGATCTCCCCGTTGGACAGCCCGCGCGTCATCAGCCGCAGCACCTCCCCCTCCCGCTCGGTCAGCCGCTCCAGAGGCGCGGCCGATCGGGCACGGCCGGCCGCCAGCCGCCGGATGGAGGCCGGGAACAGCAACGACTCGCCCGCCGCCACCAGCCGGATCGCCTGCAGCAGGTCGTCGGGCCGGGTCCGCTTGAGCAGGAACCCGTCGGCCCCCGCCCGCAACGCGTCGTAGACGTAGTCGTCGTTCTCGAAGGTGGTCACCACCAGCACCTTGGGCGGCTCGTCCATCGCGGCCAGCCGGGCGGTGGCCTGGATGCCGTCCAGGCCGGGCATCCGCACGTCCATGAGCACCACGTCGGGCCGCTCGCGGCGCACGATCGGCAGCACCTGCGCGCCGTCGGCCGCCTCGCCGACCACCCGCAGGTCGGGCTCGGCGTCGATGATGATCCGCAGGCCGGCGCGGATCAGGTCCTCGTCGTCGGCGAGCACGACTGTGAGCGTCATGGCGTAGACCGTAGCGGCAGCCGGGCGTGCACCCGCCACCCGCCCTCCACCGGCCCGGCGCTCAGCTCGCCGCGCAGCAGCGCCACCCGCTCCCGCATCCCCTCCAGCCCCCGTCCCCCGGTGCCGTTCCGCGCCCGGCCGTGCTCGCCGGCGTCGTTGTGCACCTGCAGGTCGAGCACCCCGTCGCGCACGACGGCGGCCAGCCGTACCGGGCCTCCGGAGCCGTGCTTGATCGCGTTGGTCAGCGACTCCTGCACGATCCGGTAGGCCTCCCGCGACTGCACCGCCGGCACCTGCGACAGATCGCCCACCTCGGCCGTCACCGGCGCGCCCGTGCCGCGCACCAGCCGGTCGAGGTCGGCCAGCGACGGCTGCGGCCCGTGCCCCGGCGACCCGGCCGGCTGGGCCGCCCGCCCGCGTGAGTCGGCCCGCAGGATGCCGAGCACCTCGTCCAGGTCGGCCAGCGCGGTCCGCGCCGTCTCCTCGATCGCCGACAACGCCGTGCGCGCGGTCGCCGGATCACGCTCCAGCACCCGCCCGGCCGCCGCGGCCTGCAGGGTCACCACGCTCAGCGCGTGCCCCACCGAGTCGTGCAGCTCGGCGGCCAGGCGGTTGCGCTCGGCCAGCGCCCTGGCCTGCTCCTCCGCCTCCCGCAGCCGGTCGGCCGCCGACGGCCCGAGCAGCGCCCGCGCCCCGCGCACCAGCACCGCGCCCCCGGCCATCACCACCCCGCCCAGAACCGCCAGCGCCGCCAGACCGGCCAGCGGCAGCCACGCCAGGTGCCGGCCCGGCTCCAGCGCCATGCCGGCCAGGTCCCACGGGTCGCCGGTGAAGGGCACCACGAACGTCCACACCACCAGCGGCAGCAGGGCCAGCGTGCAGCCGCTCACCACGCCGCCGACGCCCAGGTGCAGCACGAACCAGGCGGCGGTGCGCCAGCGGTCGGCCCGGCTCTGCGGGCCGCTCCGGCGTACGTCGACCTCCAGCAGGGCCTGCGCGGCCGGCGCGGCGAGGGTCCGCACCGGCAGCACCAGGCCGCTGGCCCAGACCACGGGCAACGCGGCCAGGAAGATCAGCGGCTGGACGGCGAACAGCGGGCTGCCCGGCTGCCCGATGCCGTACAGGACCGTGACGATCTCCCCGGCCATCATGTACGGCATCAGCAGCGCCCCGCCGAAGACCAGGCAGATCCACCGCCGGGCCAGCATGCTCCATCTCACGGGCACCATGATATGTCGAGCGAAATTCACTCAGAGCGGATTATGCCTTTGGAGAAATGCGCGCACAGCGAAAGAATCTGGATTTTCAAATGGCCGGGGTTATGGTCGCAATAGTGCGAAGAAAGGACGCGAGAATGCCTGAGACCCCGTCCGCCTGGTCGGAGACGCTGGCCCAGCGGCTGCTGAAGGAGCGCATCGTCGTGCTCGGCCAAGAGGTCGACGACGACATTTGCAACAAGCTGTGCGGCGAGTTGCTATTGCTGGCCGCAGCCGACCCCGATCGGGATATCACCCTTTACATCAATTCACCCGGCGGCGCGGTGCACGCCGGGATGGCGCTGTTCGACATGATGCAGTTCATCCCGTGCGACGTCGCCACCGTCGCCATGGGATTCGCCGCCTCGATGGGGCAGTTCCTGCTGTCGGCCGGCACCCCGGGCAAGCGTTACGCGCTGCCGCACGCCCGGATCGTCATGCACCAGCCGCTCGGCGGCATCCGCGGCACCGCCAGCGACATCCAGATCCAAGCCGAGAGCCTGCTCTACACCAAGCGCCTGATGGCCGAGCTGATCGCCGAGCACACCGGCCAGCCGCTGGCCCGCATCCAGGAGGACTCCGACCGCGACCGCTGGTTCACCGCGCAGGAGGCCAAGGAGTACGGCTTCGTCGACCACGTGGTGCGCAACGCCAAGGACATCACGAGCGGGGTGACGCCGGCATGAGCGGACGCTACGTGCTGCCCTCCTTCACCGAGCGCACCTCCTACGGCGTCAAGGAGAGCACGCCGTACACCAAGCTGTTCGAGGACCGGGTGATCTTCCTCGGCACGCCGATCGACGAGACCTCCGCCAACGACGTGATGGCGCAGTTGCTCACGCTGGAGTCGATCGACCCCGACGCGGACGTGCACCTGTACATCAACTCGCCCGGCGGCGAGTTCACCGCGATGACCGCCATCTACGACACGATGCAGTTCATCCGGCCGGAGGTGAACACCGTCTGCATCGGCCAGGCCGCCTCGGCCGCCGCCGTGCTCCTGGCGGCGGGCACGCCCGGCAAGCGGGCCGCGCTGCCGCACGCCCGGGTGCTCCTGCACGAGCCGCGCACGGAAGGGGCCCGCGGGCAGGGCAGCGACATGGAGCTGGCCGCCCGGGAGATCCTGCGCATGCGCGACCAGCAGGAGGAGCTGCTGTCGCGGCACACCGGGGTGGCGCCGGCGCTGATCCGTGCGGACATCTCCCGCGACCGGATCTTCACCGCCGAGCAGGCCCGCTCCTACGGGCTCATCGACGACGTGTACGCCAGCCGCAAACGCGTCCTCACCCACGCCGGCGCCGCCTGACCACGCGCCGCTTCCCGGCCGCCCGGCGGCGTCCGTCCGGCCCACCGGCCGGGCGGACGCCGTGCGCCGTTTCCGATGACCCCCGGAAGAGTGAGCACTGAACGGTGCTCTATACCCTCATGACCGGCCCTTGGGGACATCGGGGGACTCGGGAATCGGGGGAGCACGTGTCGCTGGAGCAGATCGTCATCCTGCTGGTGGCGGCCGCGGGCGCGGGATGGGTGGACGCCGTGGTCGGCGGCGGCGGGTTGCTGCAGCTCCCGGCGCTGATGGTGGCCGGGGTCACGCCGGTGCAGGCGATGGCGACCAACAAGCTCTCCTCGATCTTCGGCACCGCCTCGGCCGCGGTGACCTACTCGCTGACCACCAAGGTGGACAAACGTCTCGCGGTGCCCGCCGGGGTGCTGGCGGTGGGCGCCTCCGGTCTGGGGGCGCTGGCCGCTGTGGCGGTGAGCGCGGAGGTGCTGCGGCCGGCGGTGATGGTCGTGCTCCTCGGGGTGGCGGCGTTCGTGACCTTCCGCCCGGCGATGGGGGCCCTGCCGCACCCGCACCTGCGCACCCGCGCGCGGACGGTCGCGGCGGTGCTGATCGGCGGGGTGGGCATCGCCTTCTACGACGGGGTGATGGGGCCGGGGACCGGCACCTTTCTGATCATCGCCTTCACCACGATCGTCGGGCTGGACTTCGTGCACGCCTCGGCGACCGCGAAGATCATCAACACCGGGACGAACCTCGGCGCGCTGGCGGTCTTCGCCGTCCAGGGGCACATCCTGTGGGCGCTGGGGCTCGGGATGGCGGTGTGCAACGTCGCCGGCGCCCAGCTCGGGGCGCGCATGGCCCTGCGGCGCGGCACCTCGTTCGTGCGGGTGGTGCTTCTCGTGGTGGTCGTGGCCATGGTCGCGCGCCTCGCCTGGATGCAGTGGGGCTGACCGGCCCCCGGGCCTGACGGCTTCCCTCGCGCCGGGGGCGGCGGGCCTAAACTGGCGGGTATGCGAGCCAGCCGCCTGCTCTCCCTGCTGCTCCTGCTCCAGGCGCGGGGCAGGATGACAGCGCCGGAGCTGGCGGCCGAGCTGGAGGTGTCGGTCCGCACCGTCTACCGCGACGTCGAGGCCCTGTCCGCCGCCGGCGTCCCGGTCTACGCCGACCGAGGCCCGGCGGGCGGCTACCAGCTCCTGGACGGCTTCCGCACCCGCCTGACCGGCCTGACCGCCGACGAGGCCTCCGGCCTGTTCCTGGCCGCACTGCCCGGCCCGGCCGCCGAGCTGGGCCTGGACCGGCTGGCCGCCAACGCCGAGCTCAAACTGCTCTCGGCCCTGCCGCCCGAGCCCCGCTCGCAGGCCGCCCGGCTGCGCGAGCGCTTCCACCTGGACGTGCCGAGCTGGTACCGCAGCGCCGACGACGTCCCCCACCTGGCCGAGGTGTCGGAGGCGGTGTGGGGCAACCGGCCGCTCAGGATGACCTACCGCAAGTGGGGCCCGGCCGAGGTGGAACGGGTGGTCCAGCCGTACGGTCTGGTTCTGAAGGGCGGCTCGTGGTATCTGGTGGCCGCTCCGGCGGGGGCCTCGCCGCGCACCTACCGGGTGGCGCGGATCCTGACCGTGGAGACCCTGCCCGGCACGTTCGAGCACCCGCCCGGCTTCGACCTGGCCGCCTTCTGGCAGGAGTACTCGCGCCGGTTCATGGAGCAGATGTACACCGCCCGCGTCCTCATCCGCCTGGCTCCCGACCTGGACGCCCTGTTCCGCTACACCGTCGGCGAGGACGTCGGCGCGGCGGCGCTGCGGGAGGCGAGCGAGCCGGACGCCGAGGGCTGGCGCGTGCTGGAGCTGCCGGTCGAGTCGCTCACGCACGCCCGCTGGGTGTTGCTGCGGCTGGGCGCCCGGGTGGAGGTGCTGGAGCCGCCCGAGATGCGCGCCCTGATGACCGAGGCCGCCGCCGAACTCCACAAGCTGTACGGCTAGCCGTACCAGCGCTCTACGGGGCGGAAAACCAGCGGCCGTGGCGGGCGGGCGCGTGCGACGATCGCCGGCATGTACCTTCTCGCGTTCGTCGGCGCGTGCGTCCTGGTGGCGATGGTCCCCGGGGTCAGCACCGCGATCATCCTGCGCCAGACCATCCGCTCGGGCCGCGGCTCCGGCCTGGCGGCCACGCTCGGCAACGAGACCGGCGTGCTGCTGTGGGGTCTGGCCGCCGCCTTCGGCCTGACCGCGCTCCTGCTGGCCTCGCAGGTCGCCTACGACCTGATGCGCGTGGTCGGCGCGGTGGTGCTGGTCGTCATGGGAGCGCAGGCCCTGTGGCAGGCCCGCCGCCCCGCTCTTCAGGCCGAGGAGGGGCCCGAGCCGCCGGTGGCCGGCGGGTGGAGGCGCTCCTACCTGATGGGCCTGGGCACCTGCGCGGCCAACCCCAAGGCGGCGGTGTTCGCGCTGTCGTTCCTGCCGCAGTTCGTGCCCGCCGGGCAGAACGTCCCGCTCACCCTGGTCGCGCTCGCGCTGATCTGGGTGATCGTCGACACGGTCTGGTACAGCCTGGTCATCTGGGCGGTCGCCCGCGCCAAGGCCTTCCTCGGCCGGCCTGCCGTACGGCGCCGCCTGGAGCAGATCAGCGGCGTCGTCTTGATCGGCCTGGGCGCCCGGCTGGTGATGGACACACGCTGAAGCTCGGCTACCTTGGGCGCATGAGCGATCTGGCCGCCCTCCTGCAGCAGACCGAGGACGAGGACCCGCTGCGCGCGTTGCAGGCCGCCCGGGCGCTGCGCGCCGAACTGGAGCGCATCGAGGCGGTGCACGTGCGCCGCGCCCGCGTGAACGGCCTGCCGTGGGCGCAGATCGCCGACGCGCTGCAGGTCAGCAAGCAGGCGGTGCACAAGAAGTACGGCAGGCGCTAGCGAACCAGCCGAGCGCGATGTTCCACGAGTACCCCTTGCGGATGCGCCGCTCCACCGCGGGCGGCAGCGTGTCCAGCCCCCGGTGCTCCAGCGTGACCTCGGTGCCCTCCGCGACCGGGGTGAAGGCCACCTCGATCTCCATCGAGCCGTCGTTGAGCAGGTCGGCCCAGACCAGCCGGCGCGGCGGCTCCCAGGCCAGCACCCGCCCGGTGTCCACGTGCCCGCCGTCGGACCACAGCTCGCGCAGGTAGCCGTCGACGAAGCGGATGCCGACCGCCCGCTCCGGGTCCACCCAGCTGTGCGGGCCGCGCACGTACCAGGCGTCGATCTCGGCGGTGAACATCCGGAAGGCCGCCTCGGCCCCGACCGGCACCACCACGCTGGCCCGCACCGAACTCACCGCGCGCCCTCCCCGCCGCAGCCGGGCCGATCGTTCATCCGCGCTCCACGTGGGCCTTGAACGAGCCGAGCTGCTCCGACCAGAATGCCTGCACCTGGTCCAGCCAGGCCTGCAACGCCGTGAACGGCTCCGGCCGCAGCCGGTACAGCCGCAGCCGGGCATCGTCCTCGTCGGTGTGCGCCTCCACCAGGCCGCCCGCCCGCAGCACGCGCAGGTGCCGGCTGAGCGCGGGCGGGCTCATCTCGACCGCGGCGGCCAGTTCCCCCGCTGGGCGGGGGCCGGCGCGCAGCAGGTCGATGACCTTGCGCCGGGTCGGGTCGGCCAGGGCGGCGAGCGTCGCGTCCAGGTCGTTCACATCGCTGTTAACCATTGTGCGTCCACGATAGCTCCCGGCCGGGTTTTGTCGGTGCCCTGGTGCAGGATGGGCCACATGACAACGTGGGCTGAGTTCGAGCAGGACGCGCCGCAGCTCGCGGCCGTCGTCCACCGGCTGATGTCGGGGCACAAGCACAAGGTGCTGGCGACGCTGCGCAAGGACGGCTCGCCGCGGGTGAGCGGCACCGAGACCGCCTTCCGCGACGGGGAGCTCTGGATGGGCTCCATGCCCGGCGCGGTCAAGGCGCTCGACCTGCGGCGCGACCCGCGCATGGCCATCCACGTCACCTCTCCCGACCCCGACGAGAGCGATCCGTCGTCGTGGCCGGGGGATGCGAAGGTGTCCGGCCGGGCGGAGGAGGTCACCGACCCGGCGGTGCTGGCCGCCCACGAACTGCCCGGCAGCGGGGCGCACCTGTTCCGGGTCAGCGTGGAGGAGGTCGTGTGGACCCGGGTGTCGGGCGACGAGCTCGTGATCGACTCCTGGCACGCGGGTCGCGGGTTCCGGCGGATCGCCCGTAAGTAATCTACAAAGTAAAGGCGCTCGGCTGTCCCGCCACTCAGGTGGAGACCCGCCCCAAGTCAGGCCTGATAGAGGTCGATGTGATTCCCGCTCGGGTCCGTCACGCACGAGGACCGTGGCTTCCACGGCTTGTCCGCCGGCGGGAAGACCTCGACGGCCCCGGCGTCGACGGCGCGGTGGTGTGCGGCGTCCACGTCCTCGACGAGCAGGCCGAACCGGGAGCGCTGGCCGTGCTCGTGCGCGACCGTCAGCAGGAAGAACTCCTCACTCGGCCAGGTACCGAACACGAAGGAGGAGATCTCCTCGTTGAACACCGCGTCGAACGCGGCCCGGTAGAAGGAGATCGACTCGGCGAGGTCCGCGACGGTGATGGTCACCTGGACGATGCGCGGGGTCTTGAGGTCGGGCATGGCCACTCCCTGTTCGATGTAGTGGTCCACCGTGCGGACCATGTGGGAAAGGACCTGGGCGCGGTCCACCAGCCGCTCTCGGTGCCGATGCAGCACGGTGCGCAGCGACTCGCCGTCCGCATCGTCCAGGACGACGCGGACGGCGTCGATCGGCACGTCGACGCGCCGCAGCGCGCAGATCAGCCGGGCCTGCCGTACCTGATCAGGGCGGTAGCGGCGGTATCCGGTGGTCGGGTCGACGATCGCCGGTCGCAGCAGGCCGAGCTCGTCGTAGTGCCGTAAGGCATGGATCGACAGCCCGCTGATCAGGGCGAAGGCGCCGATGCTCAGGAACTTGTCGCTGCTCACCCCGACAGCATCCCGTCTCGGGTTACCCGAGAGTCAAGCGATCATGGCCGCAGCCCGATGTGAGCCGGCCGCTACTGGCCCGATCGCACCTGCGCGATGAGCGCCTGGAGTCGGGCGCTGTCGGCCGCCGTCCAGCCCCCGGGCGCGGCGACCGCCACCCAGCCCGCGGGGATCGCCGTGCCGTAGTCGTGCCCGTGGCCCGGCGGCATGTCGGCGGCGGCGACGAGGTCGGCGAGCACCTGCCAGAACGTGATGATCGGCCACCAGCTCATCCGCGGGTTCACATCCGGCCCGACCGGCGCCCGCAGCCAGTCGGGCCGCCGGTAGAGCAGTTCCGGCTCCCACCACACGACCGGGTCGGAGGCGTTCTGCAGATACGCCACCCGCGGCTGCTCCCACTCCCCGAGCACCCGTGCTCGTGCGGGCCGCGGCGGGGCGGTCGCGGTGAGGCCGGGGGCCGGGTGGAGGGCGGGGGCCGGGTGGAGTGTGGCGGCGGAGGTGAGGTCGGCGGGGTGCTGGGCGGTGCGGATGTGGCGTCCGCCGCGGTAGACGGGACGCCAGACCGGGCTGCCCGGGTCACGTCCGGCCAGGACCTGCCGGTGGATCGGGCTGTAGCGCGGGGAGCCGACCAGCAGCGCCCCCTGCGCCTGGGTGAGCAGCGTGTCCGGCTCGCGCAGCGCGCCCTCGATGCCGAAGGCGCCCAGGCTCTCGCCGTACACCAGCAACCGCGGCCGGTCACCCACGGGCAGGCGGGCCCACTCGCGCCGGACCGCCGCGAACAGCTCGCCGGCCGCCTCCCGGGCCCGGCTGCGGTCGACGAGGAAGGAGATCCAGCTCGGCAGGTAGGAGTACTGCATGGCCGCGATGGCGGTGTCGCCGCCGTGCAGGTACTCCACGGCCTGGGCGGCCTTCTGGTTGACCCACCCGGTCCCCGTGCTGGCCGCCACCACGAGGATCTTGCGGTCGAACGCGCCGGTGCGGTGCAGTTCGCGCACCACGAGGCCGGCCTGCTGGGCGGGGGAGGCGGCCGAGCCCAGCCCGGCGTAGACCCGGATCGGGTGCTTGGCGGGACGGCCGGTGAAGGCGGCGATCCGCCCGGCGTCCGGGGTGTGGGCGACGAAGATCCGGCCTTCCCGTCCCAGGGTCTCCCAGGGGGTGAGCGAGCCGGGCCCGCCGGCCAGCAGGCCGGACGGCGGGCGGGTGATGCCGGGCGGGGTGGTGCCGTCGGCCAGGCCGAAGCCGGCCGCGGTGCGGTTGATGAGGGAGCCGAGCAGCAGGTCCCACACCACCAGGGTCAGCAGCGCCACGCCCAGCGTGAACCCCGCCGCGACCGCCGCCCGGCGGGGCAGCACGCGGGCCAGCAGGGAGGTCAGGGCTCGTACGGCAAGCCTGGCCAGCCGGGCGGCCAGCACGAAGGCGGCGGCCACCAGCGCGGCCAGCAGGGGGACGAGGAGGAGTTCCCAGCCTTCGACCTGCTCCACGCCGATCAGGCGGCGCACCTCGCCCTGGGCGTGGGCGCCTCCGATCAGGGAGACGGGGATCGCCACCGCCGCCGCCCACGTCAGCACCCGGCCGGGGTCGATCGCCGGTCGGCGGGGTGGCGGGCCGATCCGCGAGCGTGCCGCCCGGTAGCAGGTGGCGGCCAGGACCCCGAGGGTGTAGCCGATGGCCGCGGTGATCCCGCCGACCACGCCCTGCCAGGTCCAGGGGCGGGGGAGCAGGGAGGGGGTGAGGGACAGGCAGAAGAACACCAGGGCGAGCGCCAGGCCGGTCAGGTCCGGGCGGCGGCTGATGATCTTGCTGGTCACATGCTCCGGTATTGCCGCCCGGGCCTCTGCCCGACCGCCCGGGAGCACGAAGGTTGGGCAAAACCACCTCCGCAGAGCAGGCGCGGGGACAGGCTCCCGGTCAGTCGGGAAGGATGACCGGCAGCAGGTCCGGCTGCTTGGCGGTGCGGCCGTCGCCGGAGGAGCGCCCGCGCAGGCGACGCCACAGCCAGGGCCCGAGGAAGGACCCGGCCCACGCCAGCTCCGCCCCGGCCCGCCGCCAGGACGGCAGGGCGGGCAGCGGCGGAAGGGGGTCGCACCAGGAGGGCCCGCTGCCGGGCAGCTCGAGCGCGTGCGCGGCGGCGGCGGCGATCCGGGTGTGCCCCAGGGAGGTGGCGTGGATGCGGTCGTGGCTCCACAGCCGCGGGTCGACGGTCACGTCGTGCGGGTAGGTGTCGACGACGAGCACGCCGTGCCGCCCGGCGGCGGCGCGGATGCGGTCGTTGAAGTCGAGCAGCCGCGGCCGCAGCCGGGCGGCGATCGGCGCGATGCGGCCGATGTCGGGGAAGGTGAAGGTGACGACCCGTGCCCCGGCGCTGGCGAGCGCGGCGTACATGGCCTCCAGCTCGGCGCTCACCGCGACGGCGTCGAAGCCGGGCCGGACCAGGTCGTTCATGCCGGCCATGACGGTCGCCACGTCGGGCCGCAAGGCCAGGGCGGGACCGAGCTGCTCGGCGCGGACCTGGTGGGCGAGCTTGCCGCGCACCGCGAGGTTGGCGTAGCGCAGGCCGGGGGAGCAGGCGGCGAGCTCGGCGGCCAGGCGGTCGGCCCAGCCGCGGTAGCCGGTGCGTTCGTCGCCGTCGTTCATGCCTTCGGTCTGGGAGTCACCCAGTGCCACATACCGCTCGAACGTGCTCATAGGCCGCTCCTCCCTCGAGAACCCTCGAATGGTACTCATCCCGGTTTCTAGTGCACCGAGAAGCCCCCGTCCACATAGAGGATCTGCCCGGTGACGAAGCCGGCGGAGGGGGAGGCGAGGAAGACCGCGGCGCCGGCGAAGTCGGCGGGCAGGCCGTTGCGCCCGACCATGTGCCGGGCGGCCAGCGCCTCGACCCGGCCGGGGATCGCCTGGGCGGGCTCGGTGAGCGGGGTGAGCACGAACCCGGGCAGGATGGTGTTGGCCGTCACCCCGGCCGGCGACCACGCCTCGGCCTGGGAGCGGGTCAGCCCGGTCAGCGCCGCCTTGGCCACGCCGTACACGCCGCTGTCGCCGAAGGCGCTGACGCTCTGCTGGGAGCCGATGTTGATCACGCGGCCCCAGCCGCGGGCGGCCATGCGCGGGCCGAAGTGCTGGCCGAGCAGGTAGGGCGCGGTCAGGTTGGTGGCGATGGTCTGCTCGTAGTCGGCGTCGGTGAGGGTGGCCATCGGCTTGCGGATGTTGTTGGCCGCGTCGTTGACCAGGATGTCGATCTCGCCGGCTTCGGCGCACACCCGCTCGACGTCGGCGCGCACCCCGAGGTCGGCGGCGATGAAACGGGCGGCCACGCCGTACCCGGTGAGCCGGTCGGCGGCCTCGCGCAGCGGGCCGGGGCGGCGGGCGACGAGGACGACGGCGGCGCCGGCGCGGCCGAGCGCCTCGGCGATGGCGTAGCCGATGCCGGAGGAGCCGCCGGTGACGAGGGCGGTGCGGCCGTCGAGGGAGAACAGGCGCTGCAGGTAGCCGGAGATCATGGTCACGGAGCTTACCGGCGCGTGCTAAGCTGAATAACTCGGGCGCACAACAAAGAGAGGTCCGAAACCTCTATGAAGGAGACTAACAGCGGAATGGCCATCCGTCAAGCTGTCAAGCTCGAACAGGAAAAAGTCTCAGCGGTCTACGGCAGGCTCGATGAGCTGCGCCGGAGCACCGCCGAGGCGCTGCGGACCGCCTACGCCGGCGGCTCGGAGGTGACCATCGCGCGCGAGCGCGTGGAGCGCGAGGCCGCCGCGGGCGAGCGCGCCCGCCGCCTGGCCCAGTTGCACGCGGTGGAGAACGGGCTGGTCTTCGGCCGCGTCGACGACCGGGCCGGCCAGGTCACCTACATCGGCCGCATCGGCCTGCGCGACGAGGAGCACGAGTCCGTCCTGATCGACTGGCGCGCCCCGGCCGCGCGGCCCTTCTACGTCGCCACCGCGAGCGAGCCCGGCACGCTGGTGCGCCGCCGCCACATCCACACCCGCGAGCGGTCCGTCGTCGCCCTCGACGACGAGGTCTTCGACCTGGAGGGCATGGGCGAGGCCGAGCGCGGCACCCTGGTCGGCGAGGCGGCGCTGCTGGCGGCGCTGCGCCGGGGCCGCACCGGCCGGATGACCGACGTGGTGGCCACCATCCAGACCGAGCAGGACCGGGTGATCCGCTCGGGCCTGGCCGGCGCGCTGGTCGTGCAGGGCGGCCCAGGCACCGGCAAGACGGTGGCCGCGCTGCACCGCGCCGCCTACCTGCTCTACACCCACCGCGACACCCTGGAGCGGCGCGGCGTGCTCGTGGTCGGCCCCAACGCGATGTTCCTGCGCTACATCGGCCAGGTGCTGCCCTCGCTGGGCGAGACGCAGGTCGTGCTGGCCACCGTCGGCGAGCTGTTCCCGGGCGTGCGCGCGGCGGGCGACGACCCGGCGCCGGTCGCGGTGGTCAAGGGCGACCCGCGCATGGCCGATCTGATCGCCGCCGCCGTCGCCGACCGCCAGCGCCTGCCAGAGGGCGACCTGGAGGTCGAGCTCGACGGCGAGGTGCTGCGCGTCGCCCGCGAGCGGTGCGCGGAGGTGCGCGAACGGGCCCGCGCGGTACGGCTGCCGCACAACATGGCCCGCAAGCTCTTCGTCACCGAACTGCTGCGCGAGCTGGCTCTCGACCGGCAGCGGCAGTTCGAGGAGGCCACCGCGCTGACCGCCTTCATGTCCGAGCGCGAGGCGGCCGCCTTCGAGGCCGCGCTGGCCGAGGAGCTGGCCCCGGCCGAGGAGGAGGACGACAGCGCCCGCGAGCGCGAGCTGGCCCAGGACGCGGCGGACCTGTGGGAGCTGAAGGAGGTACGGCAGGCGATCGACGCCCTGTGGCCGGAGCTGACCCCGCAGCGCCTGGTCGGCGAGCTGCTGGCCGACCGGCAGACGTTGCGCCGCCTGGCGCCCGAAGGCCTGGAGTGGTCCCTGCTGGTCCGCGAGCCGCGCGTCGACTGGGACCGCGTCGACCTGGCCGACCTGGTGGCCGCCGAAGGCGACGCCTTCACCTGGCGCGGCGTCGACTGGGAGCGCGTGGAGTGGACGCTGGGCGACGTGCCGCTGCTGGACGAGGCCGCCGAGCTGCTCGGCGAGGACGACAGCGCCCGCCGCGTGGCCGAACGCCGCCGTCAGGCCGAGCGCGACCAGGCCGAGCTGTACGCGCGCGAGGTGCTCGACAGCTCGGGCGTGGCCGATCTCGGCTACCAGGAGCTGGACGCGGGCCTGCTGGCCGACCGGCACGACGACGGCGGCCCCAGCCTGAGCACGGCGGCGCGCGCGGCGGCCGACCGCACCTGGGCCTACGGCCACGTCATCGTCGACGAGGCGCAGGAGCTGTCGCAGATGGCCTGGCGGATGCTCATGCGGCGCGTCCCGGCCCGGTCGCTGACCGTGGTGGGCGACATCGCGCAGACCGGCTCGGCGGCCGGCGCCTCGGCCTGGGGGCAGGTGCTCGACCCGCATCTGGAGGGCCGCTGGCGCGAGGAGCGGCTGCTGGTCAACTACCGCACGCCGGTGGAGATCATGGAGGTCGCCCGGCACGTGCTGCACCTGGTCGACCCGGCGCTGGAGCCGCCGGAGTCGGTGCGCTCGGGCGGCGAGCCGCCGCTGGCGCTCGAACTCCCTCCCGAGCGGCTGCCGGAGCTGGTGGCGGGCGAGCAGGAGGCGATCGGCGAGGGCCGGGTCGGCGTCGTGGTCTGCGACGCGCGGCACGCCGAGATCGCCGCGCTGCTGCCGGAGGCCGGGGAGGTCGACGCCGCCGTGGCGGTGCTGACCGTGACGCAGGCCAAGGGCCTGGAGTTCGACGCGGTCGTGGTCGTCGACCCGGCCGGCATCCTGGCCCAGCCGCAGGGGGCGCGCGACCTCTACGTGGCGGTCACCCGGGCCACGCGGCGGCTGACGATCGTGCACGAGGGGCCGCTCCCCGACGTCCTTAGGAATCTACAAAGTAAAGACGGTCGGTTGGTTGACCCAGCCTGCGGCTAATGTTTCCGTGAAAAACAGCAGCGAAGGGGAGGAGGCGCGCTGAGGAGCCTCGGCGGGCGCCACCGGATCGTGGGCCGGCAGGCCGGCGGACCGGTCTGATGCGGGCGGTCCTGGGGCGGCGGGATTTCCGGCTGGTCTGCCTCGGGATGGCGGTCAGCCTGCTGGGTGACGCCTCGTTGCTGCTGATCCCGGCGATCCTCGCCAAGACCTACTCGGGGTCCAACAGCGCGGCCGGGCTGACGTTGCTGTTCTTCTCGGTGCCGATGTGCCTGGCGCCGCTGTTCGGCATGGTGATCGACCGGGTCGACCGGCGGCGGCTGCTGATCGCGGCCTGCCTGCTGTCGGCGCCGGCGCTGCTGCCGCTCACCGCGGTGCGCGGGCCCGGCTCGTTCTGGGTGCTGTACCTGGTGTCGATGGCGATGGGCTGCTCGTACACGGTGATCTTCGGGGCGTTGAGCGGGCTGCTGAAGTCGATGATCCCCGAGGCGTTGCTGGCGCAGGCCAACGGCGCGCTGCTCACCTTGCGCCAGGGGTTGCGGGTGGTGGGGCCGCTGCTGGGCGTGGCGTTGTACGCCGGGTTCGGGCTGGGCGCGGTGGTCGTGTTCGACATGGTGACCTTCGCGCTGGCCGCGGTGGCCTTCGGGTTGCTGCCGGCGCGGGTGGCGCCGGGCCGGCCGGACGGATGGTGGGCCGACGGGCGGCGGGTCGCTGTCCGGCCGCGCTGGCGGGAGGAGTTCCTGGCCGGGGTGCGGCACTTACGGGTGGATGCGGCGTTGCGGCGGGCCGGGCTGGCGTTGTGCTTGATGTTCGCGGTGGGCGGGGCGACCGAGTCGCTCATCTTCGCGGTGATCGACGAGCTCGGGCGGGCGCCGGAGTTCACCGCGGTGACGTCGGCGGCCATGGGGGTGGGGGCGGTGCTCGGCGGGCTGGCGGCGGGGGCGTCGATCGGCCGGTGGGGTGAGCTGGCGGTGATCGGGGTGGGGGTCGCGTTGTACGGCGGGGCCGTCGGGTTGTGGCTGGTGACGGCCGAGCTGGTGATGGTCGCGACGATGGCGGCGGCGGGGGCGGGGCTGACGTTGACGTCGGTGGCGATGAGCACGCTGGTGCAGCGGCGCAGCCCGCATCAAGTGGTGGGGCGGGTGGCGACGGCGTTCGACGCGGTGTCGGGTGGGGCGCAGTTGGTGTCGGTGGCGGCCGGGGCGGTGCTGGTGGCGGTGGTCGATCATCGGGTGCTGCTGGTGGCGTTGGTGGTGATCTGCGCGCTGGCCGCCTGGCACGCCCTGGCCGGCGGGGCCCGCCCCGCGAGCGAGGCGGGCTCCGCCGTACCGGAATCACCCCCGGCCCACCCGGAGCCGCCGGCCCAGAAGGGCGGGGGCCAGGAGGGCGGGGGTCGGCGGGAGGCCGGGCGGGAGCCGGTGGCTTCGGAACGGGCGGCGGGGGAGGGTCACAAGGGCTCGGGTCAGGAGAGGGTGACCAGGTCGGCGTAGCCCGGGCTCCACAGGTCCTCGACCCCGTCGGGCAGCAGCAGCACCCGCTCGGGCCGCAGCGCCTCCACCGCCGCCGGGTCGTGCGTCACCATCACCACCGCCCCCCGGTAGGCGTCCACCGCCGCCAGGACCTCGGCGCGCGAGGCGGGGTCGAGGTTGTTGGTGGGCTCGTCCAGCAGCAGCACGTTCGCGCCGGAGCTGACCAGCCCGGTCAGCGCCAGGCGCGTCTTCTCCCCACCGGACAGCACCCCGGCCGGTTTGCCGATGTCGTCGCCGGAGAACAGGAACGAGCCCAGCACCCGCCGCGCCTCCCCGTCGCTCAGCCCGGGCGCGGCGGCGGCGAGGTTCTGCGCCACGGTCAGCGCGGGGTCGAGCGTGTCGTGCTCCTGCGCGAAGTACCCCAGCCGCAACCCCGGCCCCGGCACGACCCGCCCGGCGTCGGGCGCCAGCCGGCCGGCGAGGATCTTCAGCAGCGTCGTCTTGCCCGCGCCGTTGAGGCCCAGCACCAGCAGCCGGCTGCCGCGGTCGACGGCCAGGTCCACGCCGCCGAGCACCTCCAGGCTGCCGTAGGACTTGGTCAGGCTGATCGCGCCCAGCGGCATGCGCCCGCAGTGCTCGGGTTCGGGCAGCCGGATGCGGGCGACCTTGTCGCTGCGCCGTACCGGCTCCAGGCCGGCGAGCATGCGGTCGGCGCGGCGGGCCATGTCCCGCGCGCGCACGGCGGTGGCCGAGCGCGAGCGCATCTTGTCGGCCTGGGCGTGCAGGGTGGCGGCCTTGCGTTCGGCGGCGGCCCGCTGCCGGGCGCGGCGGCGTTCGGCGCTGTCCTGGTCGAGCAGGTAGGTCTCCCAGCCGGTGTTGTGCGTCTCCAGCGTGGCCCGGTCGGGGTCGAGCCGCCAGACGGGGTTGGCGACCTCGGCCAGCAGGCCGGTGTCGTGGGTGATGACGATCAGGCCGCCGGCGTAGCCGGTGAGGAAGGCGCGCAGCCAGGCGACGGAGTCGGCGTCGAGGTGGTTGGTCGGCTCGTCCAGCAGCAGGGTGCCGCGGTCGGAGAACAGCACGCGGGCCAGTTCGGCGCGGCGGCGCTGGCCGCCGGACAGGGTGGCGAGCGGCTGGTCGAGCAGGCGGGCGGGCAGGCCGAGTCCGGCGGCCAGGCGCGCGGCTTCGGCTTCGGCCGCGTACCCGCCGCGGGCGGTGAACTCGGCCTCGGCGCGGGCGTACCGGGCCATGGCTCGCTCGTCGGCGTGTTCGGCGAGGGCGTGTTCGGCGGCGCGCAGGTCGCCGGCGGCGGTGTCCATGCCGCGGGCCGACAGCACGCGGGCCAGGACGCTCTGGGTGGGTTCGGCCGCGGCCGGGTCCTGGGGGAGGTAGCCGAGGGGGCCGGTGCGGGTGACCGTACCGGCGGCGGGCGGGTGCAGGCCGGCGAGGGTTTTCATCAGCGTGGTCTTGCCGGCGCCGTTGCGGCCGACCAGGCCGACGCGGTCGCCGGGGGAGACGTGGGCGGTGACGCCGGACAGCAGCAGGCGGGGGCCCACGCGCACGTCGAGTGCACGGAAGGTAAGCATTATTTGACGCTCCGGAATAGCTTGAGGACACACCTGTGGCGCGAAGGCGGGTCCTGAGCTAAGAAATCCGGGGCGTGGACATGTGGCCAGTCTACGGACGCGACCGCGATGGGGCGAGCCGATTTCGTCCCGGGCGCGGCCGGCTTGCGATGATGGCGGCATGCGCAGATCGTTCGAGGACCTGGTCGCCGAGGCGGCGGCCGCGCCGGTGGAGGGCTGGGACTTCTCCTGGCTGGAGGGCCGCGCCACGGAGGAGCGCCCCTCGTGGGGCTACCAGCGGCTGATGGCCGGCCGGCTGGCCGAGGTGGAGGCGGCGCTCGACCTGCAGACCGGCGGGGGCGAGGTGCTGGCCGGTGCGGGCCGTTTCCCGCGCACGATGGTCGCCACCGAGGGCTGGCCGCCGAACGTGGCCAAGGCGACGCGGCTGCTGCATCCGCTCGGCGTCGTGGTGGTGGCGCACGGGGACGAGCCGCCGCTGCCGTTCGCCGACGAGGCGTTCGACCTGGTGACCAGCCGGCATCCGGTGCGGCCGTGGTGGGCCGAGATCGCGCGGGTGCTGCGGCCGGGCGGCTCCTATCTGGCCCAGCATGTGGGGCCGGCGAGCGTGTTCGAGCTGGTGGAGTTCTTCCTGGGGCCGCAGCCGGAGGCGCGGCGGCAGCGGGATCCGCAGGAGGAGGCGGAGCAGGCGCGGCAGGCGGGGCTGGAGGTCGTGACGGTGCGGCCGGAGCGGCTGCGGATGGAGTTCTTCGACATCGGCGCGGTGGTCTACCTGCTGCGGAAGGTGGTGTGGCTGGTGCCGGGGTTCGAGGTGGAGCGCTACGGCGAGCGGTTGCGGGAGCTGCACGAGCGGATCGAGCGGGACGGGGTGTTCGTCGCGCACTCGGCCCGCGTGCTGGTGGAGGCCCGCAAGCCGGTCTGACCGGCCGGCGACTGCCTGCGTTTGCGAAGAATCTTCCTTGCCGCCCGGTTCGCTCGCCTTCGTTGAGGACACGCTAGGCGCATGTCATCCTCGCCACCACGAGGGAACGGCGTGGCCGGTGAGGTGCGCGAGCCGAGCCTGGCCGACGCGTTCATCCCGCTGGGGGCGCTGATCCTGCTGATCGGCGGCTCGCTGGCGCTGTTCGGCCTGGACGCCCTCGACGGCCCGATCCAGGTGGCGCTGGTGCTGTGCGCGATGATCGCCTCGCTGGTGGCGCTGAAGAACGGCCATCCCTGGCACGAGGTGGAGGCCAGCAGCCGGCGGGCGCTGTCGTCGATCACCAGCGCCATGTTCATCCTGCTGGCCGTGGGCGCGCTGATCGGCACCTGGAACCTGTCGGGCACCATCCCGACCCTGGTCTACTACGGCATCCAGGTCCTGTCGCCGGGCATCTACTACGCCGCCGGCGCGCTCATCTGCGGCGTCATCGCCCTGTCGATCGGCAGCTCGTGGACCACGGCCGGGACGATCGGCGTCGGCCTGGTCGGCATCGCCACCCTCATCGGGGTCTCGCCGGCGATCACCGCCGGCGCCGTCATCTCCGGCGCCTACCTGGGCGACAAGCTGTCGCCGCTGTCGGAGACGACGGTCCTGACCGCGCAACTGGTGAAGATCGACCTGTACGCGCACATCAAACGCCAGGCCTGGACGTCGATCCCGGCCTTCGTGCTGGCCTTCGCCGTCTTCGCGGTGCTCGGCGCGGCCGGCCCGGCCCCGGCGCCGGCCGCCGAGACGGCCGTGGACCTGAAGGCGCTCGGCGACATCTTCTGGATCACGCCGCTCAACCTGCTGCCGCTGCTGGTCCTGGTGGTGCTGTCGGTGCGCAAGGCGCCGGCGGCGCTGGCGCTGCTCGCCTCCAGCCTGGTGGCCGGGGTGCTGGCGGTCTTCACCCAGCCGCAGGTGGTGCGCGCCTTCGTCGCCGAGCCCGGCCTGAACCCGGTGCTGGCCGGGATCAAGGCCACCTGGCAGGCGATGGCGACCGGGTTCACCAGCGCGAGCGGCATCGCCGACGTCGACCGGCTGCTGTCGCGCGGCGGCATGGACAGCATGCTGCTCACCCTGTGGCTGATCATCGGGGCGGTCACCTTCGGCACGGTGCTGGAGGAGTTCGGGCTGATCGACCGGCTGATCCAGCCGATGATCCGGGCCGCGACCAGCACCGGCCGGTTGTTCCTGACGGTGTTCGCGTGCGCGTTCGGGCTGAACGTGGTGGCCGGCGACCAGTACATCGCGCTGGTGCTGCCGGCGCGGGTGTTCCGGGTGGAGTTCGACAGGCGGGGGCTGGCGCCGGGCAACCTGTCGCGGCTGTGCGCCGACAGCGGCACGGTCACCTCGCCGCTGGTGCCGTGGAACTCCTGCGGCGCGTTCATGGGCGCCGTGCTGGGCGTCTCGACGCTGGCCTACCTGCCGTTCTGCCTGTTCAACATCTTCAGCCCGCTGCTGAGCGTGCTGTACGGGTTCACCGGGTTCAAGGTGGAGAGGGTGGCGAAGGTGGAGGAGGTGGGCGGGTGAGCGGCGGGCGGCTGTCGTTGCCGACGCTGACCGCGATGGTGGTCGGCTCGATGGTCGGCGCCGGGGTGTTCTCGCTGCCGCGGAACTTCGCGCAGGCGACCGGGGTGTTCGGGGCGCTGATCGCGTGGGCGGTGGCCGGGTTCGGGATGCTCATGCTGGCCTTCGTCTTCCAGATGCTGGCCGTACGCAAGCCTGATCTGAACGCCGGCGTCTACGCCTACGCCAAGGCGGGGTTCGGGGAGTTCCCCGGCTTCTTCTCCGCCTTCGGCTACTGGGCCAGCGCGTGCGTGGGCAACGTCAGCTACTGGGTGCTGATCAAGTCGACGCTGGGCGCGGTCGTCCCCGGCTTCGGCGAGGGGGACACGGTGCTGGCGGTCGTGGTGTCGGTGGCCGGCGTGTGGGCCTTCCACTTCATGATCGTGCGCGGGGTGCGGGAGGCGGCGGCGATCAACCGGATCGTCACGATCGCCAAGCTGGTGCCGATCCTGCTGTTCATCGTGATCGTCGCGGTGGCGCTGAAGGGCGGGGTGTTCGCGGGCAACTTCTGGGGCGGCGAGGCCGGGGGGTCGCTGTTCGCGCAGGTGCGGGCGACGATGCTGGTGACGGTCTTCGTCTTCCTCGGCGTCGAGGGCGCCAGCGTCTACTCCCGCTACGCGCGCCGCCGCGAGGACGTGGGCCGGGCGACCGTCCTCGGCTTCCTGAGCGTGCTGGCGGTCTTCGCCTCGGTGTCGGTCCTGTCGTACGGCGTGCTGCCGCGCGCGGAGCTGGAGGAGGTGCGCCAGCCGTCGATGGCCGGGGTGCTGGAGGCGGTGGTCGGGCCGTGGGGCGCGGCCTTCATCGGCGTGGGGTTGATCGTCTCGGTGCTGGGCGCCTACCTGGCCTGGACGCTCATGGCGGCCGAGGTGCTGTACGTGGCCGCCAAGGACGACGACATGCCGGCGTTCCTGACGCGGGAGAACCGCCACGGCGCGCCGGTCGCGGCGCTGGTGATGAGCAGCCTCCTGATCACCGCGGTGCTGGCGGTCACCCTGTGGTCGGAGGACGCCTTCACCTTCACCCTGAAGTTGTGCAGTTCGTTGTCGCTGGTGCCCTACCTGCTGGCGGCCGGGTACGCGCTGAAGCTCGGCGGCGCGGCCCGGCAGGTGCTGGTGTCGGCGCTGGCGGTGCTCTACACCGCGTTCCTGATCTTCGCCGCGGGGCTGGAGTTCCTGCTGTTGTCGTGCATCGTCTACGCGCCGGGCACGGTGCTGTTCGTCATCACCAGGCGCGAGCGGGGCAGGAGGGTCTTCTCCCCCGCCGAGCTGGCGTTGTTCGCGGCGGTGGCGGCGGGGGCGGTCGCGGGGGTCGCGGGCCTGGCCACCGGCCTGATCACCATCTGAGAACGGAGACGGATCATCATGGGTTTCGGCGTTCATTCCGAGGTCGGCACGTTGCGCAAGGTCATCGTGCACCGGCCCGACCTGAGCCTGCAGCGGCTCACCCCGACCAACAACGACCGGCTGCTGTTCGACGACATCCTGTGGGTGGAGCAGGCCCAGCGTGAGCACGACGCGTTCGTGGCGCTGATGCGCGAGCGGGGCGTGCAGGTCTTCTACCACCACGAGCTGCTGGCCGAGGCGCTGGAGGCGACGTTCGACGCCAAGCAGCGGGCGATCGAGGCGGCGGTGACGCACCTGACGGTCGGCCCGGCGCTGGTGGACACCGTGCGGGAGACGCTGGCCGGCTGGAGCGGGCAGAAGCTGGCCACGCACCTGATCGGCGGGCTGACCAAGCAGGAGTACGGCGCGGCCGTGCACGACGACCGTTCGCTGGTGGCGGCCGCCTCCGGGGACGCGGAGTTCATCCTGCCGCCGCTGCCGAACTCGCTCTACCAGCGCGATCCGGCGGCGTGGCTGTACGGCGGGGTGTCGCTGAACCCGATGTTCTACCACGCGCGGCTGCTGGAGACGATGAACCAGTCGACGATCTACCACCACCACCCGATGTTCACCGAGGCGGAGTTCGGCTTCTGGTACCCGCACGCGGGCGAGGACGAGCGCTTCCACGAGGAGGACTACGGCACCGCGGCGATGGAGGGCGGCGACATGATGCCGGTGGGCGGCAAGACGGTGGCGATCGGGCTGAGCGAGCGGACCACGGCGCGCACGGTCGAGCACATCGCGCTGTCGTTGTTCGCCGCCGGCGCGGCCGAGCGGGTGATCGCGGTCCACATCCCCAAGCGGCGGTCCTACATGCACCTGGACACGGTCTTCACGTTGCTGGACGCCGACAAGGCGACGGCCTACCCGCCGTTCCTGGAGACGGCGACCACCTACTCGCTGCGGCCCGGTGACAAGCCCGGCACGCTGGAGGTGCACCGGGACGCGGGGTTCGTGCGGGCGCTGGAGGAGTCGCTGGGGGTGGGCAAGCTGGAGGTGATCCCGACCGGCGGCGACGACTACCAGCAGGCGCGTGAGCAGTGGGACTCGGGCAACAACTTCTTCGCGCTGGCGCCCGGGGTGGTGATGGGCTACCACAAGAACCAGTACACCAACAAGCTGCTGCGTGAGCGCGGGGTGGAGGTGCTGGAGTTCGAGGGGTTCGAGCTGGGCAAGGGGCGCGGGGGCGCGCACTGCATGACCTGCCCGATCGAGCGGGACGCGGTGTAGAGGGGGAGCTGTGGGGGCTGTTCGGGGGTGGGCGGCGCTGGCCGCCGTGGTGGTTCTGGCCGGGTGCGGTTCGGCGCGCGGGCCGGAGGACTGGCGCAGCAATCACGTGGACGCTCAGGTGGGGCAGGTGCGGCTGGTGCATGTGCACGTGGTGGCGCCGCCGATGAACGAGCAGAAGGTGGGCCAGTCGCTGCCGCTCTACCTGACGTTGTTCAACGACAGCGACAAGGAGCAGGTGCTGGATCAGGTGAGCACGGAGGCGGCCTCGGCGGTGGTGTACGTGGACGCCTCGGGGGCGCGGACGCGGGGCATCCGGGTGGTGGTGCCGCCCAAGGGGCAGGTGTCGCTGCAGGAGGGGTCGGATCGGCCGCATCTGGAGCTGGCGGGGACGACCCGGCAGCTCGGAGCGACCCCGTTCCCGGTGACCTTCCGTTTCCCGACGGCGGGGTCGGTAACGGTCCGGGTCGCTGTTAAATCTACAAAGTAAAGGCGATCAGTGGGTACAGCATGCCGTACCCACTCCAAAAAACCCCCGTCATCCAGGGGAGAGGCCCGGGTCTTCGACCACTTCGCGGATCTTGGCGGTGACGTGGTCGAGGGCGCGCAGCGTCTCGGTGTCGAGGCGCTGCATGATGGCGCGGTAGTGGGCCAGGCCGGCGTCGTTGAGCTCCTCGACGAGCTTGCGGCCGGCGTCGGTGAGGGCGATGCGGCGTACGCGGCGGTCGCGCGGGTCTTCGTGGCGGTCGGCCAGGCCGAGGCGGACCAGGCGGTCGATGAGGCCGGTGACGGTGCCGAGGCTGACGCCGAGCCGGTGCGCGAGGTCCTGGCCGGAGGTGGAGTCGGTGCAGGCCAGGAGCATGATGACGTGCAGCTGGCGCATGGTGAGGGTGGAGGTGAACAGCGGGGAGTGCTGGCGGGCGAGCAGCCGGGCCAGGTGGCGCTGGGTCTGGCTGATGCGGTCGATCAGTTCTTCGCGTTCGTCGCCTTGGTCGGTCACGTCCACCTCTCGCTTCCTGAGAAGGTTATCAGGAATGACATGCGGGGCTAAATATTCGTTCAAGGCAAAGTGTTAGTGTGGTGCGAACTCTTGGAGGGGGCGTGGCCCGGGGCCACGTGACGAAGGAGGACGCATGACGGCGCTGGCTCGGGCGAGCCTTGCCAACCGCAGCCTGGTGGTGTTGATCGCCCTGGTGGTCAGCGGTTTCGGGCTCTTCACCATTCCGCAGCTGAAGCAGCAGTTGTTCCCGTCGTTGTCGTTTCCGATGGCGTCGGTGTTCGCGGTCTACCAGGGCGCTTCGCCGGAGATCGTGGAGGAGCAGGTCACCAAGCCGATCGAGGATTCCTTCCGTGGCCTGGAGGGCCTGGAGGAGGTGACCTCGACCTCCAAGGAGGGGCTGGCGACGGTGATGGTCGCCTTCGCCTACGGCACCGACATGGATGCCACCGTCTCGCGCATGCAGCAGGCGGTGAGCCGGGCGCAGGTGCCGGACGCGGTGGATCCGCAGGTGGTGGCGGGCAGCACGGACGACATTCCGGTGCTGGTGCTGGCCGTCGGTGACGGTGGCGACCAGCGGGCGATGGCCGACAAGCTGCGCAAGACGTTGATCCCGGAGTTGCAGGGCATCGAGGGGGTCCGGGAGGCGAGCGTCACGGGGGTTCGTGACGAGGTCGTGGTGATCAAGCCGGATCTGGGGAAGATGGCGCTGGCGGGGGTGTCGCCGGCGCAGATTCCCGAGGTGTTGCGGGCCAACGGGACGCCGATCCCGGCGGGGTCGTTGAGCGAGGACGGCACGTCGCTGACGGTGCAGGTCGGGTCGCGGGTCGACACGGTGGACAAGCTGGAGGACCTGTATCTGACGCCTGCCGTACCGCAGGCCGGCCAGCAGCAGGGTCAGCAAGGTCAGGCCGGCCAGCCGGGTCAGCAGCAGGCGCGGCCGGGTACCGGCCAGCGGCCTCAGGCGGGTCAGCAGGGTCAGGCCGGGCAGGCCCAGCCCCAGGGTCAGCCGCAGACTCGGGCGGTGGCGCCGAAGCCAGTGCGGCTGGGCGACGTGGCCGAGGTCAAGCGGGAGCTGGCCGAGGCCAGCACGCTGACGCGCACCTCCGGCAAGCCGAGCCTCGGCGTGTCGGTGACGATGAAGCCGGACGGCAACGCGGTGTCGATCTCGCACGCGGTGCGGGAGAAGCTGCCGTCGCTGACCAAGGCGCTGGGCGACTCCAGCGACACCGCGGTGACGGTCGTGTTCGACCAGGCCCCGTACGTGGAGCGGTCGATCGAGGACCTGACCACCGAGGGCCTGCTCGGTCTGGCGTTCGCGGTGCTGGTCATCCTGGTGTTCCTGCTGTCGGTGCGCTCGACGCTGGTGACGGCGGTGTCGATCCCGCTGTCGGTGGTCATCGCGCTGATCGCGTTGTGGGCGGGTGACTACTCGCTCAACATGCTCACGCTGGGCGCGCTGACCATCGCCGTCGGCCGAGTGGTCGACGACTCGATCGTGGTGCTGGAGAACATCAAGCGCCACCTCGGGTACGGCGAGGCCAAGCGGCAGGCGATCGTGAGCGCGGTGCGTGAGGTGTCGGGGGCGGTGACGGCCTCGACGCTGACGACGGTGGCGGTGTTCGCGCCGATCGCGTTCGTCGGCGGGATGGTGGGCGAGCTGTTCTCGCCGTTCGCGATCACGGTGACGGTGGCGCTGCTGGCGTCGCTGCTGGTGTCGCTGACGATCATCCCGGTGCTGGCGTACTGGTTCCTGAAGTCGAAGCCGCTCTCGCCGGAGCAGGCGCAGGCGGTGCAGGACAAGGAGCTGCGCTCGCCGCTGCAGCGGATGTACCTGCCGGTGCTGCGGTTCGCGACCAGGCGGCGCTGGCTGACGCTGCTGCTGGGTGTGGTCGTCTTCGCCGGCACGATGGGGCTGGCGGGGCGGCTGGAGACGAACTTCATCGACTCCTCCGGCCAGGACACCATCTCGATGACGCAGCGGATGCCGGTCGGCAGCGACCTGGAGCGTTCGGACGCCGCCGCGCGCAAGGTCGAGCAGGTGCTGTCGGAGGTCAAGGAGGTCTCCTCCTACCAGGTGACCGTCGGCGGCGGCAACCAGATGATGGGTGGCCTGGGCGGCGGCGCCGACCGGGTGAGCTATTCGGTGACGGTGGCCGAGGGGGCGGACACGCCTGCGGTCGAGGAGCGGTTGCGTGAGCGGATCGGCGCCCTGGAGGGCGTCGGTGAGGTGTCGGTCGGTGGCGGCGGCGGTGGCGGTTTCGCCTCCGACGGGGTCGAGGTGGTCGTGCGTGGCGCGGACACCGCGGCGTTGACGGCTGCGGCCGACGAGGTCGCGGCGGCGATGAAGCAGGTGCCGGGGCTTCGGGAGGTGTCGTCGAACCTGCAGGCGTCGGCGCCGCGGATCGAGGTGCGGGTCGACCGGGAGAAGGCGGCTGCGCGCGGTCTGTCGGAGGCGGCGGTGGGTCAGGCGGTGGCGCAGGCTTTCCGTGGGGCTCCGCTGGGTCAGCTGACGCTGGACGGGCGGGCCAGTGACCTGGTGTTGCGGGTGTCGGACGCGCCTGAGGACGTCGAGGCGGTGGAGAAGCTGCAGCTGGCGACGGCGGCGGGTTTGGTGAAGCTGTCGTCGGTGGCCGAGGTGGAGCGGGTCGACGGTCCGACGCAGGTGACGCGGATCGACGGTGAGCGTTCGGCGACGGTGTCGGCGAAGGCGGAGGCGTCGGATCTGGGGTCGGTGACGGCGGCGTTGAAGGAGAAGCTGGACGCGCTGGAGGTCGATTACGAGATCGGCGGGGTGTCGGCTGATCAGCAGGAGGCGTTCGGTGATCTGGGGCTGGCGATGCTGGCGGCGATCGCGATCGTGTTTATGATCATGGTGGCGACGTTCCGGAGTTTCGTGCAGCCGTTGATCCTGCTGGTGTCGGTGCCGTTCGCGGCGACCGGTGCGGTGGGGTTGCTGGTGGCGACCTCGACGCCGCTGGGGGTGCCGGCGTTGATCGGCATGCTGATGTTGATCGGCATCGTGGTGACGAACGCGATCGTGCTGATCGACCTGATCAACCAGTACCGCGAGCAGGGCATGGGCATCGTGGAGGCGGTGCTGGAGGGCGGCCGGCGGCGGTTGCGGCCGATCCTGATGACGGCGGTGGCGACGATCTGCGCTCTGACGCCGATGGCGCTCGGGGTGACGGGGTCGGGCGGGTTCATCTCGCAGCCGCTGGCCGTGGTGGTCATCGGCGGCCTGGTGTCCTCGACGCTGCTGACGCTGGTGTTGGTGCCCACGCTTTACGTTGGTGCAAGCATGACGCATGAGCGAATCAAGAACCGGCGCGCTGGCCGCCGCGGGCCTGATTCCGGCGATCGGGTACATCCGCGTCTCGATGATGCTGGAAGAGAAAATCTCGCCAGCCATTCAGCGTGACTCCATTGAGTCATACGCCGCCCGGCGGGGGTACTACATCCCGCCGGGCATGTGGCCCGAAGGCGGCTGGATAGAAGACCTGGACGTGTCCGGCCGGACATTCCAGCGCAAGATCATGGACGCGATTGCCCAGGTCGAGAAGGGGACAGCCAGGGCAATCCTCGTCTGGAAGTACTCGCGGTTCGGCCGGAATCGGACCGGGAACCAGCTCAACCTCGCCCGGGTGGAAGCGGCCGGCGGCGAACTGATCTCCTCCACCGAGGAGGTGGATGCACGTACGGCGGTGGGGAAGTTGACCCGCGGCGTGCTTATGGAGATCGCCGCTTTCGAGTCGGATCGGGCTGGCGAGTCGTGGGCCGATGCGTATCAGAACCGTGTCGCCCGCGGCTTGCCGCCCTATGGCCGCGCCTACTTCGGCTATATCCGGCGCGGGCGCATGCCTCATCCGCTCTCGCCGACGCACACCCTACGAGATCCATCTGACGGCGAAGAGCGCTACGAGCCGGACATGGAGTCGGGCGCGGCCGAGATGCATGCCGAGTTGTACGAGACGTGGGTGGTGGACCAGAACTTCGCGTCACTGGCTCGCGAGCTGAACCGGAGGGGCTTCAGGACCTCGGGCGGTCTTCTGTGGAGCGCCGAGACCGTCGTGCAACTCATGGACAGGGGCTTCGCTGCTGGCCTGATCCGTATCCATGATCCGGAGTGCGCGTGCCGTAGACCCTCGCGCTGCTCGCGCCGGGTCTTTCGGCCTGGAGCTCATGAGGCTCTCATCAGCCCAGAGTTGTGGGCGAAGTACCTGGCGTTGCGAGCTGGGAAGGTCATTCGCCGGGTTCGCTCCGTCCATCACTACGTGTCGTTCATCAGCTGCTGGCACTGCGGCGGGGGTATGCACCTGAGACAGGGGTCCGCGTCGTTCTACTGCGGATCCAGGGCTCGCCACGATGAGGAGGTGTGCGGCTCGCGGCATGTGCCTCTGCGCGCGGTGGATGAGGCCGTGTTGAGCGTCCTTCGAGATTGGGCGCCGGAGATCGAGGCCGCCGCTGCGGCCGCGAGTGTCGAGCCTGTGCGGCGCGAGAAGGACGTGCGTCGGCTGACGAAGGAGCTGGAGCGGGTTGCGGGTGAGCTCGACCGGCAGACGCTTCTGCTGACCCGTGGCCTGATTCCGGAGGATTCGTATCTACGCACTCGAGATGACCTGCTGGCGGAGCAGGCTCAGTTCAGGGAGTCGCTTCGGCAGCTGGAGGCTGACGCTGAGGAGGCGCGGATCTCGCCTCGGGCGGCTCGGCAGGTGATGGATGGCCTTGTGGCGGAGTGGCCGAGTCTGGGGGTGCTGGAGCGTCGCTCCTTGCTGATGCAGGTGATCGAGCGCGTCGCGGTGGAGAAGCCGTCGTATGAGCAGGCGTGGCTGTGGATCTACCCGACGTTCGAGGGGGAGGCCAAGCGGGTTCGGCTGGGCGGGAAGGCTCAGCTGGAGCGGGTCATCGAGGTGGTGGTGCAGGCGCTGACGGACGGTGGCGGCCGGTCGTTCGGCGCGGGGGAACTGCGCGCGTTGGCGGGGGCTTCGTCGCCGACGTTCACTCGCGCGATGCGGGATCTGGTGTCGATGGGCGTTGTGGCTCGGGAAGGAACTCCTCCTATCACGCGGTACGTGCTGCTGAAGCCGATGCCTGCTCAGCCCACTCTCGATGCCGTCAAGACGGAGATCGTCCGGGCGCTGGTGGAGATGCGGGGGGAGACGCTCGGTGCTCGCGAGTTGCGGGTGCGGGTGGGGGCGACGTTGCCGACCTTCGGTCGCGCTGTGATGGTCCTGGCGGCGGAGGGTGTGCTGGCGCGTGAGGGGAAGGGCAAGCTGTCGCGATATCGGCTGGCCACTCAAGCAAGCCGTATTGCTGGCCAGAAGCGTCTGTAGGGGTCGCTGGGGGGAGTTCGGGGACTGGTTGGTCTTGGGGTCCGGTTGGGTGATCGGTGCGTCTGGGGACGGTCTGAGCTGGTCACAGCGCGAAAGGTCGTCTGGTTGCGAAAACGCAATCATCGTGAGAAGATCAGCGAAGATCAAACCTGATCTGAGCTGCGAAAACGCCGCACAAAGGGGCCGCACCAAACCGGCCCCGAGGATGAATCCCGATCACAACCCACAAGCCAAACCGCCAGCAGGGACCGGCATACGCCGGTCCCTGCGGCGTTTCCCGGAAGGAACGCCATGACCCTCACCCGCTACGTCGCAACCGGCATCGTCACCCCGCACACCTTTCTCACCAACCTCAACGGGGAGAAGCTGCCCGAGAACTACCTGATCGTCATCACCCAGGCCGACACCGACGAGCCGGAGGTCGACAGCCGCAGCCTCTTCGCCAGCGAGATGGTCGTCGCCATCATCGACACCCTCACCTGCTACTGCCAGGCCACCCCCGACTGGGACCAGGTCCTCGCCGCCCACGGCTGGAAGCGCCCCGGCAACGCTACCTGGGGGAAGAGCGGCGGTTGCTTCCACACCGAAGTCGTCGCCGACAGCCCCGAGCAGGTCCCGCCGCCGGTGGAGTACCACGACGGCCAGCCGCTCCCGCTGTACGTGAAGGCCGCCGAGGCCCGCGCCGCAGGAGCGTGCACGGAGTACATCATCGACGCCGTGGCCTGGGCCGCCGCCGAGAGCGCCAACCTCGACCGGTACGCCGTCACCTGGACGGAGCTCTACCACCGGATCGAGGACGCCGCCCATGACGCCGCCGCCGTCGCCGCCGGCTCTCTGAACACGACGGTCGGCACGGCGACGGGCCGTGACGCTCAGCTGATCGTCTCGGCCGCGATCGACGCCACCCACGAGCTGCTGGAGGCCGAGCCCGCGTCCTGCCGGACCTGCGACGGGATCGCGGTCTCCGTCTCCCAGGGGCAGCCGGTCTGCCGGAACACCGGCCACTAACTCGCAAGCCAAATCGCTTTCCGGGTCGCGTCCAGCCAGCGCGGCCCGGACCTCACCCGATCGAAGGAGCCCCGATGTACAGCCTGGTCCCCCTGAAACTGATGGTGGAGGGTCTCGGTAGCGGCGATGACCTGTCCGTCGCCGTCCTCGCTGACTGTCTGCTGCTGAATCTCCGCGCCCTCCAGCAGGCCGCCGACCCGGCCTTGACCGGCGAGGATCACGCCTTCGGCGATGTCCGCCAGGCCCTCATCAAGGTCCTCGGCACGCAGGACTGGGGCCCGCAGATGGCCGAGGAGGCGATCGCCTTCGCGCTGGAGCAGTGCGTGTCCATCCGCGACGCGATGCTCACCGTTCAAGCCTGACGCCGTTGCCCCGGCCCGGCCCGGGGCAGCACCCCCACCCGAAGGAGATCGCCATGGCCCCCACCCCCACCATCGAGCAGCAGTCCGTCATCGACGCCTACCTCACCGGCAAGAACCTCGTGGTCGAGGCCGGCGCCGGAGCGGGAAAGAGCTCCACCCTGAAGATGTGCGCCGCCCAGACCCGCGGCAGGAAGGGCCTGTACCTGGCCTACAACAAGAGCATCCAGACTGACGCGGCCAAGTCCTTCCCGTCCGACGTCACGTGCAAGACCGCTCACTCGCTGGCTTTCGGGGCGGTGGGCCGCCTGTATGCACGTCGGCTCAAGGCCCCGCGGATGCGTGCGCTCGACATCGCCAAGGCTCTGCGGATCAACGAGCCGATCCGCGTCAACGATCTGCTGATCTCGCCGCAGATGCTGGCCCGCGTCGTCATGGTGACCGTCGGCCGCTTCTGCCAGTCCGGATACTCCGACATCGCCCTTCAGCCGGTGCCCCGCCTCACGGGTCTGGATGATCACGACACGATGGCCGTCCTCCGGACGGTCGTTCCCCCGCTCGCCGCCCTCGCCTGGGCCGACATCTGTCGGACGGACGGGCGGCTGCCCTTCTCCCACGACGCCTACCTGAAGATCTGGTCGCTGTCCGGGCCGCAGCTGCCGTACGACTACGTGCTGCTCGATGAGGCGCAGGACTCCAACCCGCCGGTCATCTCGATCGTGGAAGGCCAGCGGAACGCGCAGAAGATCATCGTGGGTGACTCCGCTCAGTCCATCTACGGATGGCGCGGCAGCGTCAATGCCATGACCTCGTTCGACGGGGTCCGCCTCACCCTGTCGCAGAGCTTCCGCTTCGGCGCCGCGGTCGCCGAAGAGGCCAACAAGTGGCTGGAGATCCTGGACGCGCCGCTCCGGCTGACCGGGTTCGACCAGATCAACTCCCGCCTCGACGAGCTGCCCGACCCAGACGCGATCCTGTGCCGGACCAACGCAGCCACCCTGCGACATGCGGTCGAGCAGATGGAGGCTCACCGCCGGGTGTCCATCGTGGGAGGCGGCAGCCAGATCAAGTCGCTCGCCGAAGCCGCGATCCAGCTGAAGGCAGGAGCCGGGTGTGCGCACCCCGAGCTGTTCGCCTTCCAGAACTGGGGGCAGGTGCAGGACTACGTCGAACAGGAGGAATCCGGCTCCGACCTGGCCCCCATGGTGCGGCTGATCGACCAGTTCGGGCCTGACGAGATCATCTCGCTCGTCGAGGGCCTGTCGGCAGAGGACCGGGCCGACGTGGTGCTGTCCACCGCGCACAAGAGCAAGGGTCGGGAGTGGCACCGTGTGCGGATCGCCGACGACTTCCCCGAGCCGAAGCGGACGGCCGACGACCAGCCCGGAAAGGTCAGCGCGAGCGACGCGATGCTCGCCTACGTGACCGTGACCCGCGCCCAGTTCGTCCTCGATCGCGAGGGCCTCGCCTGGGTCGACGACTACGTCGATCCCGCAAGCGAAAACGACAGCGTCAACGCCTAACCCAAGGAGAACGCCATGACCGCAGTGCCCGTGTACGACCCCGACCGGCCCATTCCTGTCGTTCTTACCGAGGGCCTCGTGCGGGACATCCTGTATGGCCTGCAGCACGCCGCCGAGGAGTACACGTTCAACGGCGACTGCAACGACTGCTCCAGGTCCGCGCGGGAATCCGGAAACCCCTACCAGCCGTGCGAACCGCACGGCGACGACTTCCGCAAGGCCGGGGCGTGGCTCGAAGCCGCGGCTCAGCTCGAAGCCGTCACAGGAGTGAAGCGTTGAGCCCGGACATCGTCTGGTCCCGGCTACGCCGGCCGATGGAGAACGACTGGCCGTGCGGCGCCACCGGCTGCGACGACCTGTCCGAGGTGGCCGCCACGATCGACGGCTGGCACTACGGATTGTGCCGGTCGGACGCCGAGCTCATCCCCGGCTTCGACCCCAGACTCCTTGAAGCCGAGATGACCGTGTCGCCCCCTGAGACGACCCAGCAGGCCACGACCTAACCGAATGCGGGTGGCTCGACAGCCACGAGCCACCCGCCATCCCCGCAAGCCATATAGCTTTCGAGAGGACCTCACCCGAAATGGCACGGACCACCACGACCAAGCGCACACGTCGCCGCGTCACCGAGGCGATGAAGAACAAGGCCGCCGAGAACAAGGCGGTGGCCAACGCACTGCTGGAAAGCTACGCCGCGCTCCTCACCACCGACCCCGGCGAACTGGACCTGTTCTGCGCGATGGCGGCCAGCATCGGCATCAAGAACGACCCCACCGACGAGACCAGCGAAGGCTACTCGCCGAAGAACCTGAT
The DNA here is from genome assembly GCF_044459405.1 of Nonomuraea sp. NPDC050328. Lineage (NCBI taxonomy): Bacteria > Bacillati > Actinomycetota > Actinomycetes > Streptosporangiales > Streptosporangiaceae > Nonomuraea > Nonomuraea sp. NPDC050328. The sequence continues at coordinate 231,038 of NZ_JBITIW010000003.1, forward strand.
GCTGCTGGCCGCACAGCGCAGGCCCATCTCCCACTGCGGCAGCTTCCAGTACTGGCTCACCCAGGGCCGCTGCGTCAAGAGCGGCGAGAAGGGCATGGTCACCTTCCGCCGCGCGGGCCGCAAGAAGGACGACAGCGACCAGGACGACAAGAAGGCCAGCGAGCGCACCTTGGGCGAGATCACGGTCCCGCCCAAGGTGCGCTGGTTCGTCCGAGGCGGCACCTTCGACGTCCGGCAGACCCGCCCTATCGAAACCTGCCTGTTCTGCGGCACAACCCCCGTCAGCGCCGACGACACGACCACCGAGTGCCCCGCCACCTGCGAGGCGTTCGCCCTGCGCCCCGGTTCTGCGATCGATCCCGGCGCCGCGCTGACGCTCGCCGAGGAGATCGTCGCGGCGGGGGAAGACGAGGACGACCTGTGATCACGATCAGGCACACCCACGTCGACGGCACGCTGGTCGAGGGTACGAGGAAAGGCGACGGAGCCTGGGAGATCCTCAAGCCGATCGGCTTCCACTACTTCCCGTCCATCCGCGCTATCGGCATCCGGCACTCTCGTGATCGGGTCGCCGACCGCTGGAAGATCAACCGTGGCGCAGAGAAGCTGCGCGAGGCCGGATTCGAGGTCACAGTCGACATCGACGACGAGCACCGCGACCGGGCAACTGTGCTCGCCGACCAGGCCGACCGCCTGGAGGACCGCCGCCACGCGCTGTCGAACAAGGCCGAGCGTCACGCCGGCCGGGCCGCCTCCGCGTACGGCAGGGCCCACGAGATCGCTGATGGCATCCCGATGGGTCAGCCGATCCTCGTCGGCCACCACTCCGAGCGGCGAGCCCGACGCGATCGGGAGAAGATCGACCGAGCGATGCAGACCGGAGCGCAGGAAAGCGACCTCGCGCACGACGCGGCACGTCGTGCGAACGCGGTCGGGTCTGCCGCTGCCCACTCTGCTCGGCCGCGGGTAACCGCCCGGCGGATCAAGAAGGCGGAGGCCGAACTGCGCGGCATCCAGCGGAGCCTGGACGGATACGAGCGGGTGTTCCGCGATCACAGCGGCAAGCCCTACTACGCCGAGACCCACCAGCCCGCCACGGGCGGGCACCGTGAGCAGCTGCTCGCCCGCAAGGCACAGCTGGAGGACCAGCTCGCCTACGACAAGCAGCAGGTGGCCGCCGCCGTCGAGGAGGGCATCCTCGTCGAGTACGGCAAGCACAACGTGCACGTCGGCGATCGGGTCTGGGCGTGGGGCTACAACGGGCTGGTCATGAGGGTCAACACGGTGACCGCGCGGCTGGACTTCCGCGACCACTGGCAGCCGAAGGTGCCCTACACCGACGTGCTGAAGGTGGAGTGCCCGCACGCCGACGAAGGGCCGGTCACCGTCGCCGCCACCAGCCGCCGACCAGCGAAGGAGCGGGAGAAGGTGACGGTCGCCCCGATCGTCGACGAGGAGGCGATGGCCGCGCTCAAGGCGAAGGTCACCGCTGTGAGCACCACGGCGTCGGCGCACCTGGACGTGTTCGTCACCCCTCCGGAGCTGGCCGACCGGCTTGTGGCCCAGGCCGGGGTTCACGTGGGGGTCACGGTGCTGGAACCCTCAGCGGGCACCGGGAACATCGCGCGAGCGGTCGCGGCGCGCGGCGGGCTGGTGGACTGCGTGGAGTTCCACCCGGGCATGGCGGGCCAGCTCGCCGACGCCGGCTTCGCTCGGGCGGTCCTGGCCGCGGACTTCCTCACCGTCGAACCTGGGCAAGAGAGGCTCCACCCGGCCGGGTACGACGCGGTGATCATGAACCCGCCGTTCCGGTCCGGCAAGGACATCGAGCACGTCAACCACGCGCTCAAGTTCGTCAAGCCCGGCGGGACCCTGGTCGCCGTGATGAGCGCGGGAGTGGCTCACAGTACGAGAACAGCCGCCGTCGCCTTCCGCGGCATGGTCGAGGCCCGCGCCGGATGGATCGAGCAACTGCCTCCGGAGACGTTCAAGGGGTCGGGGACGCTGGTCAGGGCCCTGCTCGTCGTCATCCCGGGCTGAGGCGAGCATGCACCCGATCGCGAAGCTCGCCGCGCGGGTCGCCGCCTGGGAAGAGCTGGCGCGACGCAGCACGTCGGAGCACGAACGCGCCGCGGCCGACGAGCTCGCCCAGGCCCTTCGCCGCCGCCTGCGGCAGGAGCGCGCCGACGAGTGGTACGAGTGGCAGAACCTCGCCATCCCGGAGACCGGCGGCTACGGCAAACCCCGTTACCTGGCGATGGTGTCGATCGTGAAGGCGTACGGCTGCATCCTGCCGACGTACGGCCCAGGGGATTCGCCACGCGATCGATGGGGCGGCTACCTGCTGCGTTTCGGCGGGCTCGGTGGTCTGGCCGAGCAGGTCGCCCTCCGCCTGCCCGAACTGCTGGAGGAGATCGACGAGGCGTCCAAGTGCGCCGTGAAGGTCTACAACGTCCATCTGCGTTCGCTGCCTGACACTCAGCATGACCCGAAGTGGTCGCCGTCGCTGCGTCGCCGCTTTCGCGCCGACTACATCACCACCTACGGCAGCGTCCTCGCCCACAAGATCATCCTTCGTGGAGGGCGTCCTGACCTGCCGTTTTCTGATAGCCCAGATGGCTTTTCCAGGGCCCTCGCCGACGCCGCTGAGGCTGACGTGAGGCGGTTGGAGCTCGGCGGAGGGATCGATGCGCCCATGGCGCGGCTGTCCCTGAACCGGGTCCACGTCCTGGAGTTCGTCGCGCCGGATGGACCGGCCGACTAGACCGCCAGCGGAAACGCTGGCGGTAAGAATGTCCGCACTGCAAAGGGAAACAGGAGATCGATCATGAACAAGCGTGAGTTCGTCGCGGCCGTGGCCGAGGAAGCCAAACTGCCCAAGAGCGAGGCCGCTGAGGTGGTCAACGCCGTGCTCGACGTCATCGTCAACACCGTGGCCAGCGGCGAGAAGGTGAGCATCACCGGGTTCGGCGTCTTCGAGCAGGTCCACAAGCCTTCCCGGGCTGCCCGTAACCCCTCGACCGGCGCTGAGGTGAAGGTCGAGGAGAGCTGGGCGCCCAAGTTCCGGCCCGGCACGGACTTCAAGGAGCTGGTGAACGTGAACGGCCGCCAGGCGGCTGGCCGCTCGGCGTAAGCCCTCGGGTGCGAGCGGGAACACCGCTCGCACCCTCCCTCTCGTCCCCTCTCGTCCCCTCGTCTTTGGAGGCATGGTGAGCCGTTGGAGCGAACTCGAAGATGCGCGCTTGGCCGCGCTGTACGCGCAAGTCCCTGATGTCGGCTGTAAGGGGTTGTGCCAGCAAGCATGCGGCCCGATCGCCATGAGCGGGCGCGAGCACCAGCGGATTCGCGAGGCTGGCTATCGAATCCCCACGGCGCAGCGCGGTGCGCAGCAGCTGTTGCTGGAGGGAGAGTACAGCTGCCCCGCGTTGGAGGACGGCAAGTGCGCCGTCTATGAGACGCCGGGCAGACCGATGCTGTGCCGCCTGTGGGGTGCAGTGGACAACCCGATGATGCTGTGCGAGCACGGCTGCCGCCCTGCGGAGGGGCTGCTGTCTTCCGAGGAGGGGCACCGGCTCCTGTCGGAGTCTCTGCGGCCATCCGAACCTGAGCGCGGCGGGGGCCCGCTCAGGCTTGGACCTCGCCCTGAACGACTTTCGTGACCTTGTCCGGCTCGACATGGTGCGGGATCTTGTTGCGCATGAAGTAGGCGTTCAGTGCCGTCTCGACCATGTCCTGGGGCCCCATCGCCATGTTCTCGCAGGCGAAGGTCAGCCTCGCGTCTGTCAGCGGCAGCAGGCGGACGCCGAGGGGGACCAGGTCGAGGTGCGCGGTGCCGTGGGTGCGCTTTCGCGGGGTCCGCTCGCGCTGCACTCGTTCGCCCTTCGGAAGGGGCAGGTCCTGGGGAACGCCGAGGGCGTCGAAGTAGAGATTGAGGGCGTCCTCGACGACCTTCTGAGGGCCGCCACCGGTGACGGCGCAGGCTGCGGTGAGACGGGCGTTGACGGCCGGCTCGATTCGTACGGCAAGGCGAACTCGTTCGGTGGGCTGCTTGATGCGGCGGGGCGTGGCTTCGAGCTCACCGTGGCCGATGGGCGCTGGCGCTTTTGCTTGTTTGGACTTCGACGCCGTGGTGCCTTTGCCGGGCTCGACAAACGTGACCTGCGGGGCCGCGTCAGCGGTCTGTTCTTGCGGCTTTGCCCTTGCCATAGGGGTGGCCTTCTCCATCCGGCTCAGGAGTCGTCTCCTCTAAGTGATCCCACGATTCCGGTTTTTGCGCAAACGGAACCGCCGAACGCAGCATGCGAAAGCGCTTGCACGACCGACATGGAAAGGGGTCTGTATGCGTCTGTGAGCGTCCGTGACGGTCCCTGATCGCTCGTCGGGTCTCATCCCTTGGGGTTGCTTCTGTCGCTGTCTGGGAAGCTCTCAGATCGTTCTAATAACAGTTGCGAAAACGCATACAAATTGAGAGACTGCAAGTGATCGCGAAAGCGTAAACCGGCAGCTCAAAGCGGTGAACGCAAGCGAAAAAGCTGGCGACTAGCCATCGCCAGTCCTCACCCGAACCACGCCTGCGAACGGAGTCCACGTGACGGACGTGTCCGACAAAACCCTCAAGCGCATCCAGGGCCTTCTCGCCAAGGCCCAGGCGACCAACTTCGAGGCCGAAGCCGACACCTACATGGCGGCTGCCCTGCGACTCATGGCCAAGTACGGCATCGAGATGGCGCACCTGGCCGATAGCGGCCAAGTCGCCGACGAAGTCACCACCTGGGAGATCCTCATCGGAACCTCCTACGGCGTCGACCGGCGCGCCCTGCTCGTCAACATCGCCCGCGCCAAGCGGTGCCGCCCCGTCTACGTGCAACTGCCTCACGGCTACCGCGTGACGATCGTCGGGCACGCCTCCGACTTGGAGCAGGTCAAACTGCTCAACGCCTCCCTCCAGCTTCAGATGGGCAAGGGCGCACGCACCGCCCGCGACGGCAGCGGCAAGAGCTCCACGGCGTTCAAGAAGGGCTGGATGCTCGGGTTCTATACCCGCGTCTACGAACGCATGCTGGAAGCCGAGCGCGCCGCGACATGCGAGCCGCGTCCCGCCGACGCCACGACGTCCTCGGGCCGCTCCACGGAACTGGTCCTGGCCAGCCGCGAGCAGGCGGTCCAGGCGGCCTTCGACAAGCGCTACCCCAAGCTCGGCAAGGCGCCCAAGCGGACGCTGACCAACGCCTCCGGCTACAGCGCCGGGCGCGCGGCCGGCGACCAGGCCGACATCGGCGGCAGCAACCGCGTATCGGCCACCGCATCGGCAGGAGCGCTGCGATGACGCGCCACACCCTGCCGCTGGACGCAGACAACCCCGTGATCTTCCTCGTCCGCACGCAGACCCGGCTTGAGCTGATGACGCTCGACGCCTTCACCGCCTACTCAAGCGAGCAGCTGGCGGTGCCGGTCTGGGAAGGCGAACGGCCGATCACGCACATGTTCCGGCACGGCCCCCACCAGATCAGCTCGTGCCAGCCGGTCTGGTGGAACCTGTGCGACAGCTACGGCACGCTCTACGCCTTCCTCGTCACCAGCCACGGCGAAGCCGTCCGATTCGGGGACGAGCCGCACCGCATCACCCTGCGCGAAGCACCCACCCCCGCCGCATGATCCCGCGCTGGCTCCGCCCCGTGGCGGAGCCAGCGCCCCATAACGAAGGAACCACCCATGTATCTGCCATCGGTCGACGACATCGCCACCGAGGTGCACGACGGCCTGCTCCACGCGCTCATCGTGTGCGACGACTCCGACAAGCTGCCCACGCCCGAGGCCCTCGACTACAGCGGCGGCGACACCGTGACCGTCGTCTACCCCACCCGCCGATTCACGATCACCGTCAGCCAGGACGGTGCGTGATGGAGCTCAACGACTTCGCCCCCGGCGACCGCGTCGAGCTGGTGGCCACGGCCGACCGCTACACCGGGCTTCAGCCGGGCGACCAGGGCACGGTCATCCACGTGGAACAGATGGGCGGCGTCGCTGTCCGTTGGGACTCCGGCGCCGTGCTCGGCATGCTGCCCGATCAGGGCGACGACATCCGGCGCACGGGACGACGTGCCGATGCCTAACACCGACCAGCCCAACGGCGTCCTCACTGGCGACACCAATCCAGAGGTGACCTTCGACCTCCGCAACGACGCCGGCGCCCTCGCCGCCCTCAAGTGGCTGACGCTCCACCTCGACAAGCCCATCACCGTGGCGCTCGCCTTCACCAACGGCACGCCGTTCTACACCTGGGACCTCACCGAGGCCCACGCCGCCTACCTGCAGGTCGCACGCCACCAAGGCGGCTACGCCATCGAGGTGAAGCCGTGGGACGAACCGCGAATCGCGCTGACCGGCACCATCGTGTGCCGGTCCTACTCGAACCGCACGGAGGGACAACCTGATGCGTGAGCCGTACGGCTGGGCCATCACCGTCGACCACTGCGGCGGCGAGTACACCGGCCGTTTCCTCATCCGAGGGAGCGGAAACCGCGCCTTGCGAGACCGCGTGCGCGCCGCGCTCCGCGCCGGCCAGGGCACCCCGTTCCGGATCTACGACGGCGACGGCCAACTCGACTACGAGGGAAACATCGTCGTCCCGCCCGGTGAGGAAGGCGGCGAACTCTGGTTCGCGCCTAAGGACTGGGCAGCCGCCAACACCGGATCGGCCGAAATCCGCTACCCCAACGCCGACACCGGTGCCTGGGAACCGCTGTGACGCTGCACCCGGCCGGATGTCCGTGCGACCCCTGCGCGGGCATCCACTGGCCGACCCCTGACGAGATCCGCGTGTCCTGGGCCCAGCTCCAGGCCGACCCCGAGCTGCTCGGCGACCTGGCCGCTGAGATCGGCCACGACAACCACACGCCCAAGATCCGCGCCGACCACATGGTGGTCTGCTGCGGAACCACCCTGCCCATCACGATCGACGGAGCACCATCATGAGCACCCTCGCCGAACTGGTCGCAGCCACCGGCCTGCCCGAAGCACACCCCATCCGGCAGCTTCCAGGTATGTCGTGGCACGTCGCGAACCCGCTGGCCGGAGTCGGCATCCGCACCCTGGGCCACCTCGCTCAGCACACCGACGACGAGATGCTCGGCTACACCGGATTCGGGCCTGGCCGCCTGGCCAAGCTCAAGGACGCCCTGCGCTCGGCAGGCAGCGCATGATGGCGGCGGGCGCAGCCGCCGAGCGAGGCTACTCCTTCGTTCGTCTTGACCACGTGGACCGATCCGGTCTCGGCGACGCCAACCTCGTCCACGGGTTGAAACGGGACATGGTGGACTTCTGCCAGGTCAACCGCATCCCGCGCAAGTACATCACTCCCTACGACGCCCGGTACGGGTACGGCTTCCTCATAGTCGGCCCCACCACATACAACGCGCCTTCCAACACGATCACGATGATGACCTCGCGCGGCTGGATGGACTTCCCACTCCGCCTCGGCGCGTACGGCTACCACGAGCAATGCCTCAACGTCATGGTCAGCGGCCCCGGCGGGATCGTCAGCGGCCTGGGGTTGGTGATCGACGCCATCGCCGCCGACTACTGCGAAGGCACCCCTACCAGGTCGATGGCCGACGCGCTCACCGAAGTGATCCGGCTTGTCGTGCACGCCCGCAACAACCACCAGTCCGTCATCGACGGTCGCGCCGTGGATGAGGCGCTGGCCCGTCACCTCAACCAGCACATCCGAGCCTGGCTCGGGCAGGAGGACTAATGCCCCGCCTCGTCGTCAGAGTGGAACCGTTTTCCAATCGCTGGCACATCGCGATCTGCCGGACCGGCACGTGCCTGTTCGTGTCGCCGCGGCAGGTCGTGAAGGTCGCCGCGGAGGAGGCCGCCGCCCACCACCGTCACTGGCACCGGGCCAACCCCGGCGCCGAGTGGAGCGCATCGGCTGGACAGGTCGTGGAGTGGAATCACGACAAGAGCCACCGATGCCCCTCCTGCCACGCCGTCGCCGTCGACCTTGACGGCCACCCGCAACGCGGATGGATCTACACCTGCTGCCGGTGCATGACCCGGTTCGCCGAAGACCCCGGCGACTCGCTGCTGCGGGAGGCAGGCATCTGCTGCACCGAACACTCGAAAGGCACCGCATGACCAGCCTCGTCTTCCTCGACCTCGAAACCACGTCCCTCGACGACCAGACCGGCCACCTGTGGGAGATCGGCCTCATCCAACGCAAGCCCGGCGAACCCGACCGCGAACACTGGTGGCAGATCAAGCCTGACCTGGCCGGCGCCGACGCCAACTCGCTCACGATCGGCCGCTACTACGAGCGCTGCCGAGTCACCCGCAGCTCTGCGGGCCGCGCCGTCAAGCTGGCCACCGCGTTCGTGGAATCGCGGAGCGACTACGAACCGAGCCGGAAGCCGGGAGACGTGCTCAACTGAATCGACGCCCCGATGGTCGCTGCCGACCTGGCCGTCCTCCTCGACGGGGCGTACGTCGTCGGCAGCAATCCGGCCTTCGACTACCGGTTCGGCCGCAGCTTTCTCGCCCGCCACGGCCAGTGCTGGACCGCCAACTACCACCTCATCGACGTCCAGGCCCTGGCCCTCGGTCACCTGTACGGACACGGCGGCGACCCCGCCACGATCAAGCCCGGCATCCCGTGGCGGTCGCGCGACCTGTACGGCGCGTTCGTCGACCTCAACCGGTACGACTCGCACACGGCGCTCGACGACGCCCGCATGGTCCGCGACATCTTCGACGCCGTCACCGGCACCGGGGCGCAGTGATGGGGACCTACACGATGACGGCGGACGCGGACCGGGTCACCGCCGAGCTGCTGCGCGCTGAGCAGAGGAAAGACCTGTTCGAGGGCACGCCGCCCACAGGCGTCAGTCACGCGCTGGTGCTGGCCGCGCCCTACAACTGCGACGAATTCGTGGTGCTCGGCAACCACGTCCAGCTCGCCGGCCTGGTGCGCCGCATCGTCGCCACCGCGCGAAGCGCGCTGGCCGGGAGCGGTGCCCGAGTCCTGCCCAAGCTCAGCATCCCCGTCGAGGTGATGGCCGCCGTCCTGGCCACCGCCGGAGAGGGAATGGACGAGGTCCGTGCGATGCTCCTGGCCGACCAGATCGATCTGGCCCTGCACCGTGCGGGCCTGCAGATGGTCGAACGGGAGCAGCCGGAGCAGGCACCGGCACTCCCGCCCATCCAATGGAGCCAAACGGTCGTCCGAGCGGACCTGGTCGCCGGGCGACCCGTCTTCCGCGAGGTGAAGCACCTCGCTGGCCTTCGGCATGAGGCCGCCGTACCGTGCTGCGGCCGGCCGGTCCAGCTCGAAGCCGACGTCGAGGCACCAGCCGCGATCATGTGCCCGTTCTGCGGGCTGCTGTACGACGGCGAGCTCGTCGAGGAACTCGACAGCGGCGGCTGGGATGACACCCGCTCGTTCGTCGCCCTGTTCACGGTGACGAGCAGCGGCCTCCAGATCGTGAAGCGCAACCCTCCGAAAGGCAGAGCATGAACGAGCTGATCAGCTTCCTCATCGGGATGGCGGGCGTGGCCGCAGGCGTGACCGCCAGCTGGCTGATCCCAGGCCGGCGCCGTCAGCCACAGATCAAGGCGATCTGCGGCTGTGGGCATCGGCTCGCCTACCACGACGTAGCCAATGGGCAGTGCCACGGCCGCGTGGAGATCGTCACCCACTACAACGCGTACGGCGAGGAAGTCGCGTGGGGGACCGAGCAGTGCACCTGCCGCCAGTACGACGGCCCGACGCCGCTCCCCACGGTCTACGCTCCGGAGCTGTCGTGACCGCTCCGGTTCTGTGTGAGCACTGCTCCGACCCGGTCCCGGTTACCCACGTCGTGAGGATGGACTACTGAGCGGGCGAGTTCATCCTGCTGGGGTGCCTGGCCATGGCCATGGAATATCGCCGCAAGCCGCTGCCCGGATACAAGATCTACGTGTGGGCGCTCGGCTTGCCGGTCGCCCTGGCCATGGAGGACGAGAGGCCCGAGAAATGAGGGCAAACCTGCAAGCGGAAACGCCAGCGCCGCACTGGGCGCAGTTCAACGACTGGGTCAGGCCGTGGTACCCGGAAGGCTCATTTGGCCACATCTACGCCGACTGCGACTGGATCGCCGAAGGTGTGCGCCTCAACGAGGGCTCCGGCTGGCTGAACCTCCGCGCCGAGTCGTCGAAGGGCTTCACCTCGTGCGAGGAGTGTGTGCGGCGTTATGACCCGTCCATGGCCGCAGAGCTGTTCGGCGAGCAGCCGGACGAGCCGAAGGCCAAGAAGCCGAGGAAGAGGAAGAAGGAGACGTCGACATCATGAAGGTGACGATCGACCTGGCGCTCCTGCGCGACGCGGTCGCCTGGACTGGCCGGGCCGTCGCATCCCGGCCGGCCGTGCCGGTTTTGTCGGGCATGCTGCTGGAGGCCGAAGGCGACAAGCTGCGGCTGTCGGCCTACGACTACGACGTGTCCGCACAGTGCGACGTCTCCGCGCAGGTGGCCGAGCCGGGACGGGCGCTGCTGCCCGCACGGCTGCTCGTGGAGGTGTGCAAGAGCTTGCCGCGTAAGTCGGTGGAGCTGTCGTTGTCGGAGGCGGAGCTGGTCGTGCGCTGCGGCACGGCCGAGTTCGGGCTCCTCACCCTGCCCGTCGACGACTATCCGAAGCTGCCAGCGCCGCCGCACCCCAGCGCGGTCATCGACGGCGCGCTGCTTCAGCAGGTGTCCGGCCAGATCACCCCGGCGGCGACGAGGGATACCACGATCCCGATGCTGTGCGTCGTCCGCTTCGACATCGAGGGTGAGAACGTTTCGGCCGCCGCAACCGACCGCTACCGGATCGCGGGCCGCTCCTTCGCGTGGACCGCGGTCCCCGCGCAGGGGAAGAGGAAGGCTCCACCGGCGTCCATGATGGTGCCTGCCGCGCAGCTGGAGAGCACCGTGAAGGGATACGGCCCAGGCCAGGTGGAGATCGGCTGGGACAACAAGCTCGTCTCGATCGCCGGAGGAGGACGTCTCACCACGATCCGGTTGATGGGCGAGGACTACATCGACTACCGTGCCCGGCTCAGCCTGGACTACTCGACCTGGGCAACGGTCGATGTGGCAACGCTCGTCGCGGCGGTCAAGCGCATCGGGCTGGTGGCGGAGAAGAGCACAGCGGTGCGACTGACGTTCCGCGACGGTGAGGTGCTCGTCGAAGCCGGCGGCGGCGGTCTCGGCCGAGCAGCCGAGATCGTTGAGGCGGACGTAACGGGACCGCCGGTCACGGTGGGGTTCCAGCCGAGTTTCCTGCTGGACGGGCTCACCGGCGTAGACACGCCACGAGTGCGGCTCGGCATGAACGGACCGGCCAAGCCCGTGATGGTGACTGAGGACGCCGAGCAGCCGGTCTACCGCTACCTCGTCATGGCGCTGCGGCTGGGGTGACCAGCCACAATAGCGAGGTCGTCTCGCAAGCGGTTTTGCCTGCGAGACGACCTCGCCCATGACTGGAGGGAGCCCCTTGACCCAAACCACCCTGTGCGTAGCGCCCACCTGCGGCGGAGACGGCGATCCTCGCCAGGCCGCGGACGGGCTGCTGATCTGCTTTCCGTGCTCGAACCGGCTGCGGCGCGATCTCGGTGCGGCGCCCGCGCTGCACCGCTGGCTCGGCGAGCACGTGATGCCCGGAACCAGCGGCGGCGACAGGATCTCCGGCGGGCGCGTCGAAGCGCCCGTACCGGCCCGTCTCGATGTGCTGTGCATGATCAACGACGGAGCTGTGGCCTATCGCGGTGATGACGACGATCAGGTAGGCCCGCCATCGATACCCAGCACGCTGAAGAACTGGGTCTGGCTGGTTTGTGAGCACCGCGGCCTGGTCTACCCGGCTGCTGCTGGCGTTCCGGAACTGGCGGCATTCCTTGCCCGCCACGTCGAGTGGGCCGCGAGCAGAGAGTGGATCGTCGATTTCATGGAGGAGATCGGCGCCCTGCGCAGGGCCGCCCACGGGCTGGCTCCATGGACTGTGCATGTGCAGGAGCTGGTCGGGCCCTGCCCCGGGTGTGATCTTCGTGCGTTGATCCGCACGGCGGGGGAGGAGTGGATCGAGTGTGACGCCACCGTGGGCGGATGCGGTGCCTTGTGGAGTCTGGCGTACTACAACGACCACGTCAGCGAGATTCTCAAGGGAAAGGCGATATCATGACGATCATGATAGAGGTCTCGCCGCGGGAAGCCTTGGCTGAACTCGTCCAGGAGGGTAAAAGCGTGCCCGAGGCCGCCGCCGAGCTGAACGTCCCGATTGCCACTGCCTATCGCTGGGAGGCTGAGACCCGGCGAGCCAAGGAACGGAATCTGCCCACGCTGGCCGAACAACAGCAGGAGGCGACCGACAAGCTGTCCGCGGCGATTGAGGCGTTCTATCGGGCTCGGGCCGCTATGGAGGCGGCCATCGTCGCGGCATGCCAGCCGCCCCGGGTGGAGCCGTCGACGACCCGGCCGCTGGTGAAGCGGCAGGACATCGCGGACATGACGAAGGCCGCCGACCCGGCTGGGGTAGGTCTGACGATCTACGAGATCCGGCAGATTGTGGACGGCGCCGCCAGCCGTTAGATTCGAGCATGCGGGCGTTGAATGTCATCACATCCGCATCGGCCCCCGGCGATTCGCCGGGGGCCGCATTCATTTGCGCTGTACGGCGCGAAAATCCTCAGCCATCTCCTGCGCGTGGAGCATGCCCAGTTCGTATGCCTGCCTGCGCCCCGCCTCGTTCCGGCGATGCCGCCAGGTGACCACGCCGGCCAAGATCCATCCGCCTGCCGCCACGACAGCGAGGACGGTGTCGGCGTAGTCCGGGAACGGCATAGAGGGCCTCCAAATGCGCAGTTAGACCACACATTAGAGCATATGTTCGCATTGTGGGGTAGGTGGGGCTTATGGTGCGCAAGCGGACCTAGGGCCAGGCGCATCCGGTGCCGATCAGCCTACGAACGGCTGCTCCCGGCCCTCGGCGATGTGCTGGAGCCGAAGGCGTTGGGTGGCGTGCATGGGCAGCTCGTCGATCTCTTCCATCGGAACCCATCGAAGTTCGGTGGACTCGCCGCTGATGGCCATCTCCCCGCTGACGACACGACCTTTCAGGCAGATGTTGAACTGGCGACGTACCTCGCCGTCGCTGTAGGCGATGATGTGACGGGCGTCGGTGTAGAGCCCCACCATGCCGGTGATCTCCACTTCGTACCCCGTCTCCTCCCGGACCTCGCGGCGGCCTGCGTCGGGCACCGACTCGGTGAGGTCCATGCCGCCTCCCGGCAGTGCCCACAGCCCGTTGTCGGTGCGTCGCTGCATTAGGACTCGGCCGTCCTCCACGATGGCGACTGACACCCCGACGACCAGGGTGTTGGGCTCGGGGGCCTGGGGGTCGTCGTAGTACTCAGTGCGCGGCATGAGTCACCTGCTTCACGGGGCGGGATAGCTGCCAGACCTCGTCGAAGCTGGCCGCGTAGACGTCGAAGAGGCCGCCGTCGCCGGCGCGTTTGAGGTGGTAGACGGGCGCGCCGTAGGCGTTCATCCCGAACACGTGCGCGTTGACGATCATCCGGTCATCGCCAATGAAGATCGAGTTGTACAGCGTGGTGTCGTGCAGGCGAACTTGGACGCCTGCCGACTCGATCAGCGGCGTGTAGTGCATGATCGCGACACGGCATCTCGCCTCGATGCCGTGGCCGTACTTCTCCTCCTGGCCGCGCCCTGTGATGACCGGTGAGTCCGGGTCGCCGAGCAGTATGCGGATCTGGACGCCAGCCTGGTGCTTGGCGGCCAGGAGCTCGTTGAAGTCCGGCCAGGACTCGTGCAGAAACACCGCGGCGTACACCAGAACGCCGATCTGCCGTTCTGCCTTCTCGAAGAGCGTCCGCCAGAGGTCGAGCGGCGCATCCGACCGGGTGGAGTAGGCGGCCACGAACTCGCTGTTGCGGCGGTGGCGCTGGCGGCCGTGCTCGACGGCGGGCCATAGGTAGGCCAGGTCTTCGCGCAGCACGATCGCAGCGCGGCGGGCCGTGGACGGATGAGGTGTCCGGCCGGTATTGATCCACCGTTCGACGGTCTTGGGGTCAACGTCGACCGCCTCGGCCAGCTGGGCGGCGGTGAGGTGCGCGCTGGCCATCGCGATGCGCAGCCGCTCGTTCGGTGCCATGGGACGTTTATACGCGTCAGAAGACGTCCCGTCAGCGTCCTAGAAGAAGTTCCGGCGTCCTGCGAGGTAACGACACTCTGGGACGTATGGAGCCGGTCACAAACGTCCCGGCCGCCACGGAGGATGGCGGCACCTCGGCCTACGTCGGCCTGTATGCCTGGAGTGTCGCTAACGGTGACAGTCTCGGCAGTCTTGGGGTGACCAGCGATCTATGGCGGGCCGATGCACATCTGGCCTCCGCACTGGAAAGGATGCCCGGCGATCAGGTCACTGGCGTCATCCAGCAGGCTTGGCTGGACAACTCGGCAAAGGCCCCTCGCTACCGATACGGGGACGTCATGCTGCGAGCGCGGCGAGAGGGAGAGCCGGGCGGGGCAATCAACTGGGGCATCGTCCATGACTAGCGCAACCGCGTTGCGCGTGCCGTACATCACCGCCTATGACGAGGAACTGCCCGACCTTCAGCTCATGCTCCTGCCGGACGCGGGAGCCACGCAACGGGTGAGACTGGGCTTCGTCGGCGCGGTTGAGCAGGACTGGAATCAGGGCGTCCTGTGGTACCGAGCTGGGCTGCACCGTCGAGGGAAGCCGCAGTGGCGGCTGGTCAACACGCTGCGACAGCGACGGTGCATGTGGCAGCGGCTGTGCCAGGTGTGCGGGGGCACGGCGGTCATGAGGGATGGGCGTATCTCGTGGCTGCTGGCTGCGCCCGCCGAGACGTCGGCCGACGGGGTGCTGTTCACGAGCGCGCCGCCGACGTGTGAATCCTGCATCCCCGAAGCGCTGGCCACGTGTCCCAGGCTGGGAGCGGGGATGGTCTGCAGCGTGCAGGCCGCCCACCCGTACGGCGTGCGCGGCGACTTGATGAAGGTGACCAGATCGGGTCTGGTCACGGCCGCAGCGGATCATTTCGCCACGTTGGATGCCTATCGGCGGCTGGAGTTCATGTTGGCCAAGCAGTTGGTCGTAGCTCTGGAAGACCTTCGCCCGGTCGCCGTTTGATCGCGTCGACGGAGATCTTTTCCAGCCCGTTGTATGGCTAGTAAGTATCTTTCGTCACGTTCTCATGAAGATGGCGAAATTCCCGTGACTGGCCTCTGACCAGTATGGACAATCCCTAGATGCAGCGCATCAGTCCGCCCCTGCGCCAGCGTCACCTCGCCCAGATCCTCCGGGACCTTCGATCCGATCGCGCCCAGAGGCTGAGTGATGTCGTCGACCGGCTTCGCCCTCTGGGACGCTCCTGGAGCCGCACCAAGCTGTCCAGGATCGAGACGGGGGAGAGCCTGCCCACGCCTGGAGATCTAGCTGACCTGCTCGAGGTCTACGAGGCAAGTGACGACGTCGCGACGACCTGTCGAGAACTCGCCCGCCAGGCGCGGCTTACGCCGTGGTGGCGAGAGTTCGACGCCGTCCTCGGCGAGTACGTGGCGCTGGAGACCGAAGCGACCGTCGAATGCTCCTGGCAGCCTCTCCTCATTCCCGGCCTTCTTCAGACCGCGGCCTACGCCAAGGAGATCTTCGCGGCCGGCCGTCATAGCAGCACGCCTCACCTGGTTGACCTCCAGCTCAAGGCGCGGCTCGCCAGGCAGAGACAGCTGCTGGGATGCGAAACTCCCGTCCGCCTGCACGTGATCGTTGGAGAGCAGGCGCTTCGCCGCCGGATCGGCACCGCGGAGGTCATGCGTGAACAACTCGACCGGCTCGCTTTCATCGCCAGCTGGCCCAACGTGACCTTCCAGGTGCTTGAGGATTCGGTGGGCGCCCACCCGGGCTTGGGAGGCCCCTTCGTCCTGCTGTCACTGCCTGGCGGCGCGGACTACGTGTTTTTCGAGACTCCGCCGAGTGAACAAGTCGTGGATAAGATCGAGACCGTCCGCGAGTTCCACGGCCGCTTTGAGCTCCTCGCGGGCCTGGCGTTGACTCCTCAGCAGTCCGCCGCCTTCGTCTCAGAGATCGTCAAGGAGCTGTAGTGCTGTCCCACGAATGGCGCAAGAGTTCATGGTCGGACACCGCGGATGGCTGCGTCATAGTGCGCCTCAACGGGGATCGCATCGAAGTCGGGGATTCCAAGCCGGAGGGGCTGGGGAAGACCCTCTCCTTCACGCCGTTCGAGTGGCTGTGCTTCCGCAAGGGTATGGAAGCCGGCCAGTTCGACTTGGAGGAGTGGCACGGGCTTCCTGGGGGCGTGTCCGCCGCCACCTAGATGGAACGTTGCAAGCCTTGGGCCTCGGCGCGTGCATCGACTCGGCCCTGTCGATACGCCTCCGAGGGAGTCTGCGGCTCCGGGAGTCCGTACGGCAGGGACGCGAATCCTAGGAGTGCTCCCACCAGGATCAACGCCACGAATGCGGCGGTGAGGATGGGGTGTTCGGCGGGGTCAGGAGTCACGACGCTGATGAGCATGATGGTGGCTGCTCCGCACAATGCGATTACAGCGCCCGCGACTTGGATGGTTCGCCTCATAGGAGCTCCCTTAATGGTTCGGAACCTTTCCCGTTTTGGGGGAAGGTCACACTATGCCACCGGCCGGGATTCCCGCACCATGCCCTCCACGAGCGGCGATAGATGATCGTTATCTTTTCTTGCTGATCTAGGGGTTACGATCCGCAGTGGGCTATACGGGGCAAGGTAGCCGCGAGTGGCGGGTTATGGCCGTGGCCAAAACAGGCCGGACGAATCCATGGACACGCGGTGCGAGAGCGGTTTTTCTGGACGCTCACACAGAAAGTTGACTCTTGCACTACCGCATGTCAGTGGCAGGTGCACGGAGTGAGCACGAGAAGGGAACGGTCCACATGGACTTCAACCTCAGGAGCAAGATCGGCATGCTGGCGGCCGGAGCGGCAGCGGTCACGATCATTCTGGCGGGAGCGCTCCCGAGCGCTGCCGAAAGCGACGTCACCACGCCGCCCGGCGCAACCACCGCAGAGCCGACCGTGAGCCCCGAGCCCGAACCCGCCAGCACTTCAGCTGGCGAGTTGGACCCGCTTCCGGAAACCTCTCCCACGTCGACCCCGCTCCCCACGAGCGACCCGACGCCGGCCCCGCTCCCGACGAGCGACCCGGCGCCGGCTCCGCACCCGACCCCCGTCGTGGAGCGCAACGCCCACGGAAGCGGCTGGTAGCAGCCGAGACGAGCGCAGTTCTCACTCGGAAGAAAGCGCATGCTGACACGACAGAGCGGGCGCATGCGCGTCTGTATGGTCGCCGCGACCGCAGGGTGGGCCTTGGGCGCGCTCGGCGGCGCGCTCGTGGCGCTCGGCCCGGCCGGGCCGAGCGCTCACGCCTTCAGTCTGCTCGCACTATGGTGGCTCGCCGTGCCGGTGCTGGCCTCCGTCTGCGCTGCGCAGCAGCGCCACAGGAAGGCCCGTACGGCCACGGCGCAGCTCGCCTACGAGCTCGGCATTCTCCACGAGCAGGACCTTGCCTCCGCGATGCCCCTCCGGTGATACGACAGAACGCATAAGCCGACTAGGAGAAACAGGTGTACAAGGCGCTCGGGCTCGACCATGAGGAGAGCCACGTCTACCAGTTCGTACTGGCCAGCAGCCCCGTGCCCCGCGTCAAGGTCATCGAGAAGTTCGGTGACGTCGCGGAGAGGATGCTGGGCAAACTGGCGGAACGCCATCTCACCACGGGCCACGAGCTGATCAGCGCATGCAACCCCGCGCTGGCCTTGAGCGGTGGTGTGCTTCGCATCGAAAAGGAGTACACCACCGCGAAATCCGCGCTGGACGATCTGGTCAGCCGCTTCAACCAGAACCCGAACAATTGGGTTTCGGCCGAAAACCCTGTCGAGGTCATCCGCGATCCTGCGGCTATCACGAAAACGTTTTCGGAGATCCGCGACACCGCGGTGCGGGAGCTGCGGGCCATGTACACCTATCCCTACCAGTTCGTGACGCCGCTGGTCGATGATGTCGTGGAGCACAACACGAGGTGCCGGATCCTGGTGGAGCCCAGCGTGTTCTCTGATCCTGCGGCCCGCCGCGACATCACGAAGTCGCACAACAGCGGATGCGAGGTGCGAGTGGCGCCGGACGACGACCTTCCCACGAAGATGCTCGTCAAGGACCGTGAGCTGGCGATCATGCCACGTGATCGGGAGAGCGGGGCAGTCCTGGTGATCCAGCCCGGCCTGATGATGTCGTTAGTCCTGGCCGCCTTCGACGCCCGGTGGGCACAGAGCATCCCGGCCAGCGCCTTCGTTCGACGCGCCGGCAACGAGTTCGGCAAGCGACCGCGCCGGGCAAAGGCGGCCCTGTTCGACGAGGACGGGTTGCAGATCCTCAGCATGCTGGCCGACGGCGCGACGGACTCGATGATCGTCAAAGCCACTGGCGTCTCTCAGCGCAACCTGACCCGCCGGATCGGCCAGTTCCTGGAGTTCTGTGGCGCGAAGAGCCGATTCCAGCTGGGATTCATCGCGGCGACCAGCGAGTGGATGCCGAAGCGCCAGGCGTCGTAGCCAGGCTCCGCAAGCAGGTCCGCTAGCGAGCCCTGAGCCGCAGTGTGGCCGCGTGCATGTCCATGAGTGCGTCGATCTGGCCGAACAGCACGTCACGCATCTCCTGGCGGTCCTGCTCCGTCGCCCCCGGCACATTGTCGATCTCTGCCAGCTGGCGGAGCAGCTTCTGCTTGGTTCCCGCGGGGATGTCCTCCAAGCTGACCTTGGAGGCCGCCAGCTCGGTCTTGGCCCGTGCGTCGATCTCTTTGCGGAGCAGCTCCGCAGCGGCCTTGCGTCCGGTCGCCTCGATCTGCTCGGGGGTGGCGTAGAGGACGAGCCCGATGAGGACGAGTTCCCAGTCCTCCGCGACCTTCCGGCCGGCTTCGATGTTGCGCCATGTTCCGTCGCTGAAGCCGTAGCCGTCAGGAGCGATCTCGGCCAGCCGCTTCATCGCGGCCGACAGGCTCATCTTGCGGCTGAGCGCAGCAGGTCGTTCCCGTAGCTGGCGGATGAGGCTGGCTTCAGGCGGCAGAGCTGGTGAGGCGCTCTTGTTGGTGGCCACAGCCCGGCTCCTTCGTGATTTCCGTGATCCTGCGGTTTTTGCGCTTGCTGCGCCAACCGTACCAGGGCGTGCGCGGAATGCCAGTACCTACAGGCACTTCCCAGCATCTCAAGGTCATGCGTGAATTTCGCGAATTTCCCGAAAAACCTTGACTTTCGAGAACGATCGACTAGCGTCTGATTGTGCTAGTCGATCATCACCAACCAAGGTCGCGATGGGGGACATGAACCCCGTGAACGACCCCACCGGCAGCGCGCAAGACCTGGTCAACGGCATTCTCGACGCAGCGGCTCCCCCCGAGAAGGAGCTCCTGACCGTCCAAGAGTCGGCACTGGTCATGCGCGTGAGCCCATCCACCGTCCTCGGGCTCATCCGGGACGGAAGCTTGGGCAACATCCCCGTCCATAAGAAGAGCTTCCGCATCCCGCGCCAAGCCCTCCGAGATCACCTGCTCCACCGATACGTCGCCTCCGAGCTCACTGCGGCCACGCAAGAGCTCGCGCTCGTACGGCTGGAGCTCAAGCGCCGCAAGGCCGAGCTCGACCGCATCACCAAGCGCATCGCCCAAGCCAGCGACGCGCACACCCCGTAGCCCTCACCCGGAAGGAACTGCCGTGCCTCGACTCACCCCCTCGACACTCAGCATCCGAACCCGCCGCAGCGTGTGGACCGTCGTCCACGCTCATCAGCTGGACGTGGTCATCCGGCGCACACCGGACGGCCGCAACCCGCGCTTCTACGCCTACCGCTTCGACGGGCTCGGCTGGAAGCAGATCCCCGGCCACTTCTACCGGTCCGACCAGGCCCGCCTCGCACTCGCAAGCGAATCCGCCAGCGTGACTGTCTGGGAGTCGCTCCTGCCTCTGCTCGACCTCGCGGCCAAGGCCCAGCCGGTCAGCGCTGAGTCTCTCCTCGCCGCTGCCGGGGGCGACCGATGAGCACCCCCCTCGACGCCGAAACTCATGCCATCCGCCGTATCGCCGAGCAGTACGGCAAGCACGCCGCGATCCTCGCGCTCTACGCCCATCAGCACGAGACCTGCCCTGCTTACGCTCCGCTGCGCCGCGCGCTGGTCGAGATTCTGCCCGAGCAGCTCGACCCCCGAGAGGCGTCCGACCTCGCCGACGCGCTGATCGATCAGGTCCGTCGTCACATCATGATCGCCGAATACGTCCCGGAGCCCGCCGCGTGACCAGCACCACCATGACGCCTCCGGGCGAGCAGCCGCCCAGCGAGGACGAACTCGACGCGTTCATCGGCGCGCTCCGCGAAGAGCAGCCGAGCGAGCTGCGCCGTCACCCGTACCCCGCCACGCCGTCGTGGCGCGGTGGGGTCGCCTTGGACACCTACAGCGAGTGGCAGTACGAGCGCGAGCGTGGTCTGTGACCGTTCTGACCGCCCACCAGATTCCGGCCGTTGAGCCCGGTTCCCTGGAGTGGCTGCGCTACATGTCCGCCTCCAAAGCTGCCGCTGTTCTCGGGCTGTCGCCCTGGGAGTCTCCGTTCTCCCTGTGGTGCCTCATGGCCGGGCTGGTCGAACCGGAGCCCCAGACCAAGGAACAGGCTCGCGGCCACTACCTCGAGCCCGCGGTCGCGAACTGGCTCGCCGATCGGCACCCGGAGTACCGGATGCTGCCCGGAGGCACGTGGGTAAGCAACGACCGGCCTTGGCAGCTCAGTTCTCCGGATCGGCTTCTGTACGCCGGGGACGAGCTGGCCGAGCTGATCGAGTGCAAGACCGACGCGGACGGTCGTGAATGGGGCAGGCCCGGCACCGACGAGATCCCGCTGTACTACCTCGTCCAGGTGCTGTTCCAGATGGACACCATCGGCGCCCGCCGTACCCGCGTCGGGCTGCTCACCGGCCGCCTGGAGTTTCGCGAGTACGTGGTCGATTACGACGAGCAGTACGCCGCCGTGATCCGCGAGCGGTGCGAGTCGTTCATGGCCTCGCTCCTCCTGGGCGACATGCCCGACCTCGACGACCGCAAGGCCACGTACGAGACGCTGCGCCGCCAGCACCCACTGATTGACCGGGCTGGCAAGTACTTCATGGAGCCCGGCCTGGCCATCGAGGTGATCGACGCGCTCCAGGAGCTCGACTCCGCGGAGGCGGCGGCGCTGATGGCCAAGGGCAAGCTCCTGGCCGCGATGGGCAACGCCCGCCGGGCCTACTTCAACGGCGAACTGGTCGCCATCCGCATGGCCAAGGGCACCGAAGGCGTGCCCTACCTCAAGTTCGAGAAGACCCTGCCCGACATTTCCGACCTCGTAGGAGCTTTTTGATGACCACTGAAACCCTGCCCGCCGTGATCCGCCGCGAGGACAGCCTCGTGGAGCGGCAGGAGTACGCCAAGGCCCTGGCCGTGTCGGACCTCCTGCCCGCGCAGTACCGGAACAAGCCGGGCAACGTGCTGTACGCGGTCGAGTTCGGCCGTTCCCTCGGTATCTCGCCGATGGCCGCCATCCTCGGTGTGCACATCATCGAAGGCCGGGCATGCGCCTCCTCGGGGCTCATCTCCGCTCTGGTGCGGGACGCCGGCCACCGGATGCGCGTCTGGGTCGAGCGTGATCCGCAGAGCGGCAAGCTGGAGAAGGCGGTTGCCACGATCGTCCGTAGTGACGACCCTGAATTCGAGTTCCGCTCGGAGTGGACGTGGGCCCGCGCCGTTGCTGCCGGGGTCACCGGGAAGAAGGTGTGGCAAGCCTATCCCGAGGCCATGCTGAAGGCTCGGGCGATCACGGAAGCGGCCCGCGAAGCCTGCGAGGAGGCGCTGCGCGGCGTCGGCTACACGCCCGAGGAACTCGGCGCGGAAGTCAATGAAGACGGCTCGATCGTCATCACCGACGCCCGAATGCCGCAGGGCCAGTCGCTCGGCGACGCGCTGGGGTTCAACCCCGGCCAGGGCGACGGTTCCCAGGACACCGGCAAGGCCAGCAAGAACCAGCGCAACGCCATCGGCGCGGCGATGGTCGCTCAGGGCTACACCAAGGAGACCGCGCCCGGCTTCCTGTCGAAGGTCGTGGGCCGACCGGTGCAGAAGACCGAGGAGCTGACGGGGGCCGAAGCCGCCCAGGTCATGCACGCCCTCAACATGGCCGCGCAGACCCAGGCCACGCCGGAGGCCGAGTCCGCGTCCGAGCTCCAGCCCGCGGCGGATGACGACATTCACGAGGCCGAGCTGGTCGACGAGGAGGAGTCGCACGAGGCCGAGCCGGTCGTGATGATCAGCAAGAGCCAGCAGGCTGAGATGCACGCCCTGCTCAAGGACTGCGAGATCACCGCCGCCACGGGGGCGGGCTCGAAGGCCGTCAACGACGAGGCACGGTTCACCTACCTCTCGCACTTCCTCGACCGCCCCATCACCTCCAGCAGCGAGGTCACGCACGAGGAAGCACAGCAGGTGATTGCCGCGCTGCGGCAGCTGCGAGCCGAGATCGAGACAGAGCGGAACCTCCAGCTCTCCCAGATCGGGGGCCTGTTCCAGGGCCTCGGCGTGGACACCAAGGAAGACCGGCTCCGCGACACCTCAGCCCTTCTCGGCCGCACCATCACCAAGCCCGATGAGCTGTCCTCGGCCGACCTCGCCACGCTCCTCCAGGGCCTGAACGCCGCCGGAGGCGTCCTCGACACCTGGACCGCGATCATCGCCCAGGCCGAGGCCGCCCGCGCCAAGGACGGCCAAAACTGATGGGCCGAGTGAAGTCTCCCCAGCACGGCAAGGCCGGGACCTACAACGGCGGATGCCGCTGCGCGCCGTGCACCCTCGCGGTGGCCGAACGGCTGCGCATCACCAGGGCCAACCTCCGGGCGAAAGCGATCTCCAACCCCGAGCTGGTGCCGCACGGCACCTCCGGCGCCTACCACAACTGGGGATGCCGCTGCGTCACCTGCAAGGACGCCCAGAAGGCCCGCGCCCGCCGCAAGACCACGTGACCACGAACGGGAGAACCACCATGATCAGACAGGTGTTCGTCGCGGACACACCCCTCAGCCCTGAGCAGATCTACCACCAGGTCAACCTGACGGAGATCACCCTCGTGGCAGGCCAGCTCCGCATCCCGGCCGCAGGAGGCGATCTGAGCGCCCTCATGGACGCCGAGCAGATCGCGGACAAGCTGGGCCGGGTGGTCGCCGCCTACCACCGCGACCTGAGAATCCGCATCAGCCAGCTCCAGCGCGCGGACGAGCAGCGAGCGACCGCCGCCGCGCTGTGCGCCTGCGGCCAGCCGGCCGAGCCCGGAATCATCCACCGCACGGACGCGCCCTGCTACCGCGACGAGAACCGTGCCGCCGCCACGGCCGAGTCGGAGAACGCCCTGGGCGACATCGACCCGCACCTCGGCAAGGTGGTGGACCGCGTGTTCGCGGCCCCCACCCACGAGTCCACCTAACCCGCAAGCGAAATCGCTTGCGAGAAGCCACCTCACCCGAAGAAGGAGCCCGCCATGGGACTGATGAAAGAGCAGATCGCGCTCAACAGCGACGGCAGCGCCGACTACAGCGTCATCCACTACGACGAGGAGACGGGGCCGTACTGGTACGTCTTCATCGACGGCACCCCGATGGCACCGGACAGGCCGCTGCCGCTCGCCCACGCGCTTCGAGAGTTCGAGCGATGCGCCAAGCAGGCCATCGAGGAGGACGACACGTCGGCCGTCGAGCTGCGCCCGTGCACTCCCGACGACCTCGAATGGGCGGGCGTCACCGGCGCCGCCGACAAGGGCGAGTGACCACCATGTTCTTCACCGTCCTGCTGGCAGCCACGTACTGGCTGGTCAACTCCTGGCTGATCATGCTGCTGGTCGCCTACCTCCACCACCAGTGGTGGGCCGCCATCCCCGAGATGAGCTACGGCAACGCCCTCCTCATCTCACTCCTGTTCCACGCCGTCACCGCGGCTCTCGGACGGGGTGGCCGCTGATGAGCTGCTACACCATCGCCAACGAGCCGGGAGCGCCAGAAGAACGCAGGACCGAGATCGGCTGGGACGCGCCGCTGTCCACCTACTTCCTGTCGGCGGTCGAGCCGGGCGACGACCCGGACGGCGACGAGGTCGAGGTGTTCTGGTACGGCTGCACGCCTGCCGAGGTGCCGACCGTCGAGGCGCTCGACGCGCTGCTCGCCAAGCACAACCTTGTCGTCACCGCGCCGATCGCTCACGCCCTCGTCCAGGACCGCGAGCGTGAAGGCCGCCAGTTCTCCACCCGGCCGGCGGCGGCGCTCATCGCGGACCTGGTCCGCCCCATCGTCGACGACGCCCAGCAAACGCGCATCGATGCCGAGCTTGCCAGGCGGCCCTCGTGAGAGCCGTCCCCGTCCTGGTCCTCGTCGCCATCATCGCCGTCGCCTACGTCGCCGTCGTGTGGATCCAGTCCCGCGTCAAGGACGCCCGCGCCAACCAGCGCGAACTTGCACAGCACCGCGAGTTCATCGCCGAGCTCCACCAGATGGCCAGAGAGCAGCTCGGCGTCGATCCGACCGCCCAGCTACTCGACCTGAAGATCCGCAAGTTCCACACTCGCCCCTCCACCCGCAAGGACATCCGCGCATGAACCGCAAACTCACTCCTGCCGCCCTGCTCGCCGTCGCTCTCGCTGCGACCGCCTGCTCCATCACGACTCCCGAGCCCGACCAGGTTGGCATCGTGTACGACGCCGGGCCCCTCAGCGACACCAGCTTCCAGAACTGCATCAACCCCGGCAAGCAGGACATCTCTGGCCCCAACGACCAGGCATACCTCTACCCGGCCGGGCAGCGCACCTTCGAGTTCGCGGCCGATCCTGCGGACCCCGCCGGTCTCAAGCCGAAGAAGAACGCGGAGGCCGGGCCGATCGGAACCGTCACCAAGGACCCGCTGGACCTGTCGGTCTCGGGTGTGGCGACCTTCTCCCTGGCCACCGACTGCAAGACGCTGCAGAAGTTCCACGAGCAGATCGGCCTGAAGTATCGCGCGTTCGAGGATGCCGGATGGGACAAGCTGCTCGGCGTCTACATCGCCCAGCCGCTCGACCGCGCGATGGACGCTGCCTCCAAGGAGTTCGCCTGGCGTGACCTCGTCTACGCCAACCCCCAGGCCAAGCAGGACTGGGAAGCCAAGGTCGCCCAGTACATGAGCCAGTTCCTCACCGAACAGGGCGGCGCTGGCTTCTTCACGAACTTCTCGCTGTCGCTGATGCCGCAGCCTCCCGCGGGGGTGCGCAAGGCGATGGCCGAAGCACAGCAGGCCGTCGAGGAGAACAAGGCCCAGGTCGCCAAGAACGCGACGGCCAAGACCGCGATGGAACCGCTGCGAGAACTGGTGGAGATCCTCGGCGCTGAGGGCGCGGTGCTCTACAAGGCGATCCAGGACGGACGTATCCAGGTGATCGTCTCGGACGGGCAGGTCAACGTCACACCCGGCAAGGCGCAGTAGTCCGCGCACACTCTCTCGCTGACCGGCCGCCGCGTGGCTCACGCACGCTGCGGCCGGCGGCGCCCCCCTCTTCGACTCGATCAAGAAGGTGACTGCCATGACGCTTCAACTATCTGACCTGTACAACGGCCGCCTGCGCGCCCTCGACTCCGCCACCAAGTACCCGTCGATCCCCACCTATCACCCGATCGAGATGAGCGCCCGCGGCAAGGGCCGTCTCCTCGAGGACAACCCGATCAGCTTCACCGGCACCGCCTACGCCTACGAGAAGGTGGACGGCAGCAACGCCCGCATCGTCGTCCTGCCGGAGAACTCCGGCTGGCTGATCGGCTCGCGTGACGAGATCCTCACCGCTCAGGGCGACCTGGTAGTCAACCCGTCCTTGCGAATCGTCGAGGCCCTCGCCGAGATCGCCGGGCGTATCGAGAATCGACAGTCGGGCTGCATCCTCACCGCCTATCTGGAGGTGTACGGCGACCGCCGCACCCCCGCCTGGGCGTCCTACGGCGACGGCAAGGAAGTCGCCACCCGGCTGTTCGACGTCAGCTACGTCCCCGTCGATGTCCTCGACCGGCCGGTCGAGGACATCGCCTCCTGGCGTGACCACGGTGGCCAGGACTGGCTCGAAGACGACGCCGTGACCAAGTACGCCGACCGTCACGCACTCGCGCGCGTTCCCCTCCTGTTCGAGATCCCCGGCAGCGAGCTGCCGCGCACCATCGACGACGCCTACGAACTGCTCCAGCCGTACAAGACCACCCGTGCCCGCATCAGCGGCCCGCCCGGCCAGGCAGAAGGCATTGTCCTCACCTCCAGAGATCGGCGCACCAGGGCCAAGCTCAGGTTCAAGGACTACGAGCGCACCCTGCGGCTGCGCGCCGCCGCGTAGGCAGAGCCCGTGCTCGCCGCGCTCTGGACCGCTGATCCGTACCTGGTGGTCATGCTCGCCGGGCTCGGGCTGATCCTCACCATCCTCGCCGCCGCGGCGCTGTGGCTCGACACCGAGCCGCAGCGTCCGCCCACCGACATCGACAACGAGAGGGACGAGCCATCGTGATCAAGGACATTCTCGCCGTCATCGGCGGCTTCGTGGTCGCTGCGTGGGTGCTCTTCATCGCCGGAGCATGGCTCGACCACCACCGAGCTCAACGCCGCCGCCGCAACGCGCAGCGCCTGGCGGCGCAAGCCCAGGCCCGAGCCGTCGAGTCCACGCCGGACGGCGTACATGACCGCGTCTGGGACCTGTACGTCCGCGAGCAGGGACTGACCAGCATCAAGGCCCCCAAGGAGTGGCGTTGACACCCGCTTTCACGCTCACGGTCTTCGGTATTCCGGCGCCGCAGGGCAGTAAGAACGGCCGTCCCATCTACAAGGGCCGGGGCAAGGACCGTCAGTTCACGGGCCGTGTCGCGCTTCAGGAGTCGTCGAAGAAGGTCGGGCCCTGGCGTGAGGCGGTCCACGATGCTGCGCGCGTGGCCGCCGGACCCGACTGGATCTGTCTGGACGGGCCGCTGCTCGCCGAGTTCTGCTTCACGTTCGCTCGCGGCAGGACTGTGAAGCGCCTTCACCACACGGTCTATCCAGACCTTTCCAAGATCATCCGCTCTACCGAAGATGCGCTCACCACGGCGCACATCTGGAAGGACGACGCACGCGTGGTCGCCTACCACAACCCCCGCAAGCTCTACGTCGGCGCAGCCGACCCCGACGCACTGACCGAACCGGGCGTCGTGATCCGCATCTGGACCTTGGGAGCAGCCCAGTGACCGGACGGGATCAAGCGGGGCTGAGGCAACTCGCCAACCGTCAGGAAGTGACTGCTTGATCCGCACTGTCTTCGGCGAGGTACCCGACTGGCATGCCCGCGCGGCCTGCATCGGCCAGGCCCCGGTCATGTCGTCCACCGAAACCGCGGGCATCGCTGAGGCGAAGGCCATCTGCGCCAGGTGCCCAGTGATCGACGAGTGCCGGACGTGGGCAGCAGCGTTCACCGAGGAGCACGACCCGGAGATGGTGATGGGCGGGCTCACGTTCGCGGAGCGCCGTCGCGGTCTGCCCTCCCAGACCCGTCGCTGCACGGCCTGCGAAAAGCTGAAAGCCGTCGAGGAGTTCGGCCGGCGCAAGGACGGCAAGGATGGCCGCCAATCGACATGCCTGGAATGCAC
The DNA here is from genome assembly GCF_044459405.1 of Nonomuraea sp. NPDC050328. NCBI lineage: Bacteria > Bacillati > Actinomycetota > Actinomycetes > Streptosporangiales > Streptosporangiaceae > Nonomuraea > Nonomuraea sp. NPDC050328. The sequence continues at coordinate 258,812 of NZ_JBITIW010000003.1, forward strand.
GCGGGCCAAGACGAACGCCGCGTACCAGAAGCGCATCGCCAAAGCCAAGCCTGCGTCCACCGGCTTCCGCACCTGCCCCAACTGCGGCCGGGAGAAGCCTGTCGCGGACTTCGGGCGGCGCCGCAACTGCGTGACCTGCTCGATCGACGCGCACCACGGCCGCCAGCAGCAGAAACGCGACGCCCACAAGCAGACCAGCGAGGCCGCAACGTGACGCCGCACGACGCTGACGACGCGATACCGATCCTCGTCGACGGCCAGCTCGTCGGCCACCAGCTTCCTCTCTTCCAGATCCGCCCAACCGAAACCGCCGCCGAAAGGACGCCAGATGATTCCCCAGGGATACGAGCTGTCCCTTTGCGGGCTGTGCCGTGAGCCGATCCTGTGGACCGTGACCGACGCCGGGCGTCGACTGGCGGTCGATCCCAAGCCCGCCCCTACCGGCAACACGGCCTGTTATCGGGTCGGACCACGCGCGTGGAAGTCCAGGGCCCTGCACGGTGCCGAGGCGCTGCCACGGCAGCCCTGGGAGGACGTGTTCATGCCGCACGTCGCGACCTGCGCCCGCGCCAACCCCGTCCAAGCCGAACTGCCTGCCGTCCTGCCGCCCAACGTGGTCCGGCTCGACCTAGCCCGCCAGCGCCGCGCCCTGAGAGGAGCCCACCGAAATGCGACACGGTGAGTACGCCACCTACACCATCCAGAAATGCCGCTGCTTGGAATGCAAGGCAGCGATGGCCGCCTACATGCGCAAACGGTATCGACTCCAGGCGTACGGCCGGTGGACGCCGTTCGCCGACACCGAAGTGGTCCGCGCTCACGTCCTGAACCTGCGTCGGTACATCTCCTACGACGCCATCGCCCTCGCGGCACAGGTCCCTGCACGCAGCATCGACCTGCTGGTGTACGGCGAGGGAGGCTCGCCGGGGTCTGCGCGGATGCGAACGGAGACCGCAATGCGGCTGCTCGCGCTCACCATCGATCTTGACCGGCTACCCGACGAAACGAGGATCAACGCGGCCGGAAGCCGCCGCCGCCTCCAAGCGCTCATGCTGCGCGGCTGGTCCATGCCGCGCGTGGCCGAACTCTGTGACGTGCCCCGCTGGCAGCTCGACAGGGTCATCAACGTGGCGATGATCCTCCGGGTCTTCCAGGCTCGCGCAATCCGCGACGTGACCGCCCTCCTGTTTGACCAGGACCCGCCACTCACTAACCGGGGTGAACGGCACACCGCCTCCGTCGTCCGCAACCGGGCGCAACGCAACGGATGGGCGCCCCTGGCCGCGTGGGACGACATCGACGACCCCGACGCGGAACCCGATCTGGGAACCACGGTGCCCCGGGCCCAGGCCGTCACCGAGGACGCCGAGTTCCTCGCCCGGCAGGGCCTGACCCCCGACCAGGTGGCCGAGCGGCTCCAGATCTCCCGCGGCTACCTGCAGAAGGCGAAAGCCCGCGCCGCAGCCGCGAGCGCCTGACCACCGACCGATTGGAGAACCGTGAAAACACTCAAGGAAGCGCCCTACGACCAGCGCGGCAACCTCATGCACTACCCGCAGGACAACCACCGACGGATTCCCGAGACCGGCACGTACGAGGTCGTTCCGCCGGACTGGAGGCCCATCACCACGTTCCCTGCGACCCTCACCGTGACCGGCCGCCGCCGCGGCCGGTCAGCCGCCTACTTCATGTGGTCCGATCAGGACGGACACGAGTGGCCGATGTTCCTGGCTGACCTCGACCACCTGATCAGCTCGGCCACGATCGCGAACGGCGTCGTCACCGGCACCTGGACGGTCGGCAAGCGCGGCCAGAACTTCGGCATCCGCTACGTGGGCACCGCCGAGGGCGCGACGTGAGGAGCCGCCCCAGTTACGCCGACCGGCAGATCAACGCGAGTCCGCGCGGCGCGCACGACAAGTGCGTGGTCGGCGAAGACCACACGTGGAAGCCGCTGTCGTTCGTGTTCGAGTGCCAGCTGCTCGACGCGCACGGCCGCGTCAACATCCGCCAGCCGAACACCACGGCCGCCAAGGTGTACTGCGTCTGCCTGGGCTGCCGGTCATGGACGTACGTCGAAGCGGACTGGGTCGGCTACTACCTCGGCGGGCCGGAGCACGTCGACCCGACGCTCGACAACGCCGATGAGGTGTTCACAGGCGTCGTAGCCGACGCGGAAAGTCCGCTATGCGAGTGGTTCGCGTGGGTCGGCCAGCCGTACAGCTCGTGCGACCGGTGCGGTCGGCCGGCGTGGGAGCACCGCGGCGAAGAAGACTTCGCCGCCATGAAAAGCCCGTTCGACACCGCCGCGCCTGCCGGACGCGAGTGGGGGCCGGGCGAGGCAGACAAGATCCGAAAGAAATGGGGGAGCGCCTGATGCGCATCTACTACGACACCGAGTTTCTCGACACCGGGACCACGATCGAGCTGATCTCGATCGGCTTGGTCGCTGACGACGGCCGCGAGTACTACAGCGTCAACTGCAACGCGCCGTGGCAGGAGATCGCGAAGCACGACTGGCTGGTGGAGAACGTCGTCCCGCACCTGCCGCTGGTCGACGGGATCCGGAGGGGCCCGTTCGGTGGGCCGCCGCAGTTTCGGCTCGACCAGACCAACGTGGCCGTCAAGCCTCAGTGGGTGATCGCCAACGAGGTGCGCGAGTTCATCTTGTCGACGCCGGAGCCGGAGCTGTGGGCCTACTACGCGGCGTACGACCACGTCGCCCTTGCACAGCTGTGGGGGCCGATGGTGAACCTGCCGACCGGCGTCCCGATGTTCTCGTGTGACCTGAAGCAGGAGCATGTCCGGTTGGGCCGACCGCCGTTGCCGTCCCGGGATGGGAGTGAGCACCACGCGCTGGCCGACGCCCGGCACAACCGGACGATGGGCGCGTTGCTGGAGCTCCTTGGCCACCAGGCCGTCGTCGAGCTGGCCCCGGCTGAGGGGAGCGAAGCGTGAAGGTCTGGAAGCGCTGGCAGGTTCTGGTGGAGCTGCGGATCGGGGGCCGGTTCGGCGAGTCGACCGTGGACCGGCACCTGCGGCCTCGCCGGTTCTGGACGCGGGCCGGCGCCGAGCGGGATGCGCGACGCCGCCGCGCCCAAGCCGAGCTGGAGCGGAAGCCGCACGTCACGTACCGGGTGGTGGAGGCACCGTGACTCCCAAGGTTCGGTCTGGCTTGCCGGTCCGGCGGGTGCTTGCGTGACGGTATGCATGATCAGTAAGGCGAGACCTTCCCTCAAGGCCCTCGGCACGTTGAGGGGGAGGGGAGTGGGTGAGCGCTCGACTGATGGGCGAGGTCGCCGGCTGGCTCGGTACGGCCGCCGCCGAGGGGTTGACGGCGGCCGAGCGGCTGGTGTTGTTGATCGTCGCGGAGCGCGCGAACGAGCACAGCAGGCGTATGTGGTCGCACCGTGGCGACCGGCGGGACGACGGGACGCGGATCACGTTGACCGAGCTGATCGCCGACCGGGCTGGGTTGACGCCGCGCGGGTTGAACGACGCGTTGCAGCGGCTCGCCCGGCGGGGCCTGGAGGTGCGCGTGCAGATCGGGACCGACACGCGTGGCCGACCGGTGTTCGCGCGGAAGGGTCACGCGGTCGACTACGAGCTTCCGTTCCTGCCCGCGTCGTACGAGCTACCCCCGCGACCTGTGGATAACGGGTCGTCGGAAGGCCCGGAAAGCGACCGGTAGGTCACGCCACAACGTGACCTAAGGGCCCGATAGGTCACGCCCGAACGTGACCAAAGGGGCTCTTAGGTCACGCCACAGCGTGACCCCATCCCTCTAAGACCTATCCCTCTAACACCTTCTATCCCTAACGCGGGCCGGGGTCTCACAACCTGAGGAGGAAGGGGACGAGATCACACCCGGCGACATGTGGACAACCCGCAAGCAGAATGGCCAGCAAGGAACGACCATGACCGACCACGAGAGCCTCGACCGTCAAACCCGGGCCGCCGTCGCCGCGCTCACCCACCGCCTCCGCGAACGCGACAACCAGGACGACCCCACCGACGCCGAAATCTTCGCCCTCGAATACCTCCACGCACTCCGCGGCCAAGGCTGGCGACCCACCAACGCACGCCGGCCCGAACCCTGGACCACCGACAACCGCCCACCCGGCACCGACACCGCACGCCGCGGCGCCGAACTCGCCCGCGACCTCCTCCGCCGACCCACCAACGACCACCAGGAGCAGGAATGACCACACCGACCCGCACCGACTGGCGCGGCAACACCTACACGATCGGGACCACCGTGCTCTACCCGCGCATGTCCAGCCGCAGCTGCGAAATCACCGAAGGCGTCGTCATCGACATCTGGGACGCCATCTACGACCCCAAGGTCTACAAGTGGGTCCGCGCCGACCCCGACAACCCCACGCACCAGGCCATCACCGGCCGCGACCGCGAGCCCCGCGTCAAGATCCAGCCCAACGGGCGCGGAAGCCGCAACTTCTACCGCAGCGACTCGCGGCCAGCCCGAGACGAAAACGGGGAGTACATCCTCGACGCGCGCGGCTTCAGGGTCTACGAGAAGACCGAGCTCAAGCCCGTCACCCTCACCATCCTCGACAACATCACCGTGATCACCCCATGAGCCGCACCACCGTGCCCAGCATCGCCTGCGACGCCCACGGCTGCCCCGTCGCCTTCGTCCGCGTCAACGACACCCGCATCGAACGCTGCCGCGCCGAAGCCGCCCGACACGGCTGGATCCACTGCGACCTCGGAGGCGACCACTGCCCACAGCACACCTACAAGCCCAAGCGGACACTTCTCCACCGCCTCACCGGGCGATGACCAGCACAAACAAGCGCGCCCCCAGCTTCTCGTCTCGTCGCTGCTGGGGTTGACCTTCTACGGACTGTTCGCGCAATACGCGCAAAGCTTGACACGAGACGCACGCTAGACGGTCCCAGAATCGACACTGGGACACAAACAAGGGTCGGTCGGTATCCATGGATACCCCCGACCCTTTCGTGTGCTCAGAGACAACTACAGCGCTTCGACCCTGGTCGTACCAAGATCAAGACGTCCCCTGGATCCGCTGAATCCGCCGACGAGTCGTCTCCGACCACTCCCCATACGCAGCCAACGCCACATCCCGCGCCTGAATCTCCAACACCTCGCGACACTGAAGCACCAACTCCCGCTGCCGGCGCTCAAACCTCGCCAACTCGGCCGACACATGCCTCAACTCCGCCAGCGCCACCCGCTGCTCATCCGACAACTCCCGCTCAGCCACCCCGCAAGCGTAGACACAAAATGTCCCACGCGGAAGAGGCGTCAACCCACGTTGCCACACCCCAAACCCCGCACCCAGAGTCAACCCACATTGACACAAGGCGACCAAAACGCCTGGTTGATAGGGAAATGCCGCCCTATAACGTCAGCTAGCCGCCCACCTTCGTTGTGATCAACTTGTGTCCGATTTGAGATCACTTCGTGCTTCAAGGCCAAGATTGGCAACGACACAATTTGTGTCGTGATGACATTCACCAACGCCCGGCGGGGCATCGCGGCACTGGTCGCGACACTCGCACTCACGGGCACACCGATCGCCGCTCTCGCAGCGGCACAGGATGATCCGCCCGGCGGCACGCCGGGACCGGAGGTCACCGTGACCACCACGGTCACGGTGTTCGTGCCGGTCACGGGCCCGCCCGGACCGCCCGGACCGCAGGGCCCGCAGGGCGAGCCCGGCCCGCAAGGGCTTCCCGGTTCGCCCGGTGCCCAAGGCCCGAAGGGTGACCCCGGACCATCCGGCGCGCCCGGCAAGCCCGGTGCCGACGGCAAGCCCGGCGAACCCGGCAAGGCGGGAGCGGACGGCAAGCCCGGTGCCCAAGGGCCCAAGGGCGACACCGGCCCATCCGGCAAGCCCGGCGCGGACGGGAAGCCCGGACCCACGGGCCCGCCCGGAAGCACCGGCCCGCAAGGGCAGGCAGGACCGCGCGGCATCGCCGGTCCGAAGGGCGACCCCGGACCTACGGGCCCGCCCGGCTCGCCCGGACCCTCCGGCCGTCCTGGAAACCCGCAAGCGGAACCGCAAGCGGACTCCACGAGCCGGACGGAACCCCTTGCGGGTGCCGGACTCGCCAGCGCAGACAAGGGCATCCCGCCGACGGTCGGCCTGACGGTCGGTGCGGTCCTGCTGGCACTCGCGATTGGGGTCGGGCTCACGCTCCGATTCCGCAAGCGGAAGCGCAAGCCGGAAGCCGCCTCTAAGCCCGCCACGTCCACGGACACGGGCGAAGAGACGCAAGTCCTGTAACACCCCCGGCGCTCCCGCAACAGGGCGGGAGCGCCCCCTACAGCCCCGAAAGGTGCGACCATGACCAGCTTCACCACGTCCCAGATCCTCACCGGCATCGGTGACGCTCTCGCCGCGTTCGACAAGCTCACCCGCTTCACCCGCTACGTGCCGATGGTCCCCGCCGTCTGGGCGGACTACTTCACCGAGGGCAAGCTCACGGGCGACGTGATGCCCGTTGACGAGCTGGTCAAGGCGGGCGACGCCGACAACGCGGCGCACGTCTTCACCGACGCCAAGGGCGGCAAGTGGATCAAGCGTTCCGCCCGTGGTCTGGCCAAGCTCGGAGGTGACTCCGCGTACCTCGCGAGCATGACCCCGGCGCAGTTCCGCGCGGTGATCGACAAGATCCGCGCCGACGCTGCGGAGGCCGAGAACCGCGCCAAGGATGCGGAGCTTGCGGCGCTGCGCGCCAAGGTCGCCGAGCTGGAGAACGGCAAGCCCGCCGCCAAGCCCGCCACCGCGAAGTAGCAGCACCGGCGCGCGGTTCGGGGACCGCGCGCCACCCCACACGACCTAGCCAGTCAGCCAACCTCACCCGAACGGAGCATCACCATGCGAATCATGATCAACGTTAAGGTCCCGCTTCTGCGCAAGGCCGAGCGCTACGGAATCGACGTTGCCCGCGTCATGCATGACGCGCTGGCCGCCACCGTGCGGCGCGCGGAGTCCGCCGCCAAGTCCGGCGAGCCGTCCGCCACCAAGCCCGGCGAGGTGTCCGACCGGATCGCCGCTGCCAACCTCTGTGTCGAGACTGCGGCGGAGGATTGGGCGGACATGCTGCACATGGCTGGCCTGGTCGCGCCGGTCGGCACCGACTTGCCCGCAAGCGGCGTGCGTCGCGCCATCCTGAACGACGGCTGGCTTGCGCAGATCTGCGCGTGGCTGACTGGCAAGCCCGCCGAAGTGCGGACCGTCGTCAGCACGGGCGTGACGATCTGGCGGAGCCTCGCCGAGATTACGGAGACGGGCGCGCGCAAGCAGTCGCGCCGCACGCCCGCGCACATCGAAGCGCGCTACGCCGACACGATCGCGGCGCTTGCCGATGACATGGCGAGTGCCAAGGCCGAGCTTGCGAAGCACGTCGGCGACGTCGCGCCGCGCCGCGCCTAGCAGCACCGAACGAAGCCGCCGCACGCGATCACCGCGTGCGGCGGCTTTCGCGTGTCCGGGGGGTACCCCCCCTGCCGGCCCCGGGGCCGCGCTGCTGTTGTGGTCGCGCTTTGTCTGGGTTGCCGCATGATGGGTGTCATGTGGGTGGATCTTGATGGTGCTGCTGCGCGTGTTGGGGTGTCGCGTTCGACGGTGAATCGGTGGGTGGCGTCGGGTGTGTTGGGGTGTTGGGTGGTTGATGGGGTGTCGGGGGTGCCGAGGTTGCGTCGGCCGGGGGAGGGGGGCGGCTTCGTCAACGTGAGGGACTTGCTGAGGGTCGAGCGGGTGAAGAGGTCGGCGCGGGGGAGGCCGGGGGCGCGGGTGGCTGGCTTGCGGTGATGTTGTCGCTTACGAGGTTGATGCCAATGCCGATGGGGATGGAGACGAGGAGGCCGAAGGCGAAGAACATCCATTGGCGTCGGCGTTCGGTTCGGACCGTCGCATCGGTTTGACCGATGATGATCTTGCGAATTCCTTCTGCCTGGTCAGTGTTGATGGCGAGGAGGTTCTTCTGTTCCTCGGCCTCGGCAATGAGCGCTAACCGGGCGGCTTGTTGTGCTCGGATCTCTCGATCAAGGTCGCTCATGAGGCGCGCGGTCTCGGCGAAGGCGTCGTTCACGGCTTGGATTCGACCCTGGATCTTCTGGCCGGGGTCTTCGGCGGCTCGGCGTTGGGCCTCGAAGCCAGCCATCACGCCGATTGATTGGCCCCACCGGCCGAGTATCAGCATGCTGAAGAAGGCAAAGCCTATGAAGGCGATGGACCATCGAGGTGGAGCGGCGGGTGCTGCCGCGAGCTGGGCGCTGATGCCTGAGGTCAGGGCAAGGATCACGAGAACTGTCCATGTGAAGGCGATGCGGCGATGCCTTCGCAAGCGGGCTGAACTATCTGTCATTCCTTCATTTCACTGCGGTGATGAAGGGCTGGCTCCTGGCTTTATGGAACGGAGATGATCGCTAGGGACGTCTCGCAGTTCGAGGCCCTCCGAGCGAACATTCGTCGATTCTAACTTTTCGCGAAATGCTGGTAATTCACGATAGGGTTCCCTTATCATGGGTCAGAATCCATGATCATCCTGCTAGCCACAGGGTGTTCGCCTCACCCGAAGAAGCGAGATCATCATGAGCAAAACCCCGCCACGCGTCGTGGGCGTCCACGACGGAGGCGACGGCGTCTGGGGAGTCACATCCCTCGAGGGCGGCAGCGACGAATTCCAGACGGAACCCTGCACACGCTGCCCTTGGCGTAAGGACGCACCGGCCGGCGCCTTCCCGGCGGAGGTGTTCCGGTTCTCGGCGCGCACCAGCTACGACATGTCCGACAAGGTGTTCGGCTGCCACGCCGCAGGGTCGCGCCGCCCGAAGACGTGCGCTGGCTTCCTGCTGAGGGGCGCTGCGCACAACCTGGCGATCAGGCTACGGCTGTCCCGCGTCGACTTCTCGACGGTGCAGTCGCCCGTCGAGCTGTACGACAACTACCGGGCGATGGCCGTCGCGAACGGCGTCTCTCCCGACGATCCCGCGCTGGCGGCGTGCCGCGACGACCAGTTCGTCACCTACCTCCCGCACGACGATGGGGGGCGGCGATGACCGCCGAACTGGCGGAGCTCCCGGGCGGTGCCCTGGTCCTGGACGACGAGGTCGCGGAGCGGCTGGCCGCGCTCGACCAGGCCGCCGTCGCCTACCTGGACGAGACGACAAAGCCGAACACCCGCCGGGCCTACGACGACGACTGGAGGACGTGGACGGTGTACTGCGCTGACCTGCGCATCCCGATCGGCGCGGCGACGCTCGGCACGCTGGTCGGGTTCGTCAACTGGCTGTACACGGCAGGGAGCGCCCCCTCGACCGTGGACCGGCGGCTCGCCGGGGTGTCGGTGACGTTCCGGGACGCGGGCCGGCCGATCGACAAGCCGGTCATGCAGGCCGCTCGGAGGGCGATGGCCGCGGAGGCGGATAATCTCGCTCGGGCAAACGAGCGGCGTGGCCGGGGGAAGGCACCCGCGGTCACGGTCGCGCAGCTGCGACTGATGTGCCGGGCCTGCCCGGACGACACGCTCGCCGGTCTCCGTGACCGGGCGCTGCTCCTGGTCGGGTTCGCGGTCGCGGCCCGCCGGTCGGAGATCGCCGGGCTGCACGTGACCGACGTCGACCAGGTCGAGGAGGGGCTCCTCGTCCGGGTCCGGTACGGCAAGCGCGGCGCCCGCGAGGTGGCCGTGCCGTACGGGTCGAACCCGCTCACCTGCCCGGTCCGAGCATGGCGGGCGTGGCTGGCCGCGTCCGGCCTGGTGGAGGGCCCGGCGTTCCGGTGGATCGACCGGCACGACAATCTGCGGGATCGGGGACTGTCCGGTCAGGCGGTCGGGGACGTCGTGACCCGCGCCGCTCAACGGGCCGGGCTGGAAGGCCGGACAGCGCACGGCCTGCGCTCGGGTCTGGCGACGGAGGCTCGCCGCGCTGGGCACGACGCGGTGTCGATCGCGGCGCAGGGCGGTTGGTCTCCCACGTCTAGGGATCTATTCGGCTATATGCAGATCGTGGACCGGTGGACCGACAACGCCGCCGCCGGGCTCGGGTTGTGATTTCTGCGGAGGCGAGCCTGGCGCTGAGTCGGTCCTATCGCTCACCTCATGAATACATCTTCCGAATCCACAACTGCCAAGATCATGCCGTCGTATAAGTCGAAGAGATGATTCTTGCAAAGCAGGAAGCCGTGGGCTGGACTATGGTCACACTTCCTGCCCGACGCCTCGTAAGTCATGCAGCCGCGCGAGGAATATCCGTAGGCTGATCGCCACTGCCCTTTGATGTTCAGGCCCAAGGACGCAAAATCTTCCTCGGACATCGGGGTCTCATTGTAGAGCTCGACAGCGAAGCGCTCCCTGGAGATGTATTCAGGAAGTGGGGGCCCGGCTTTGCGACGCTTGCGTTTCGGCCGTTCAGGCGCTGCGTAGCCGTCATTGGCTCGGCTAGCTTCTGCTGATCTCGGCGGACCGCTTCTGTGGGGGTTGCCTGATTCCTTGCCCGACGGAGGCGGAAGAGCGGGCCGCGCTCTGTCTCTGGCGGGAGGGAGGGGGGTATCGGCAGGTTCGCCGTCGAGCAAGTGCGAGCTGCCTGTGCTGTTGGGGTTGCGTGAGCCTTCGGCGGGGCGAGGCAGAGCGGGCCGCGTCGTTGCTCTGGTAGTAGGGCTAGAGGGAATCTCAGGCCCGCTGCCAAGCGGGGCAAAGCGACCTGTACTGATGTCGAAGAGGCCAGGCAACAGTTGGAATTGCCCTGGCGGCAAGATATAAGGAAGGGAAAAGTGCAGATCGTTTTCTGTGATTGTTCTTTCTAGCTCAATGCGATCGACATAGCGAAGAGGACCTACGGTCTCGTGATACTTAAGAGCTTTCTTGCCCACGGGAAGTATGTGATCATTTAGAATTGCGGCACGGATAACGGGCTTGTCGGAAGTTGAGGATGGCAGGTCGACGAATAGCGCATACAGGTCATATCCCGAAGGCTGAGCTGGGATCCGCACTCGCAGTTGTTCCCCGTGGGCGAGCATGACCCTTAGTAGTGGACCTCCTCTGGACTTGAGGCCAACGTAAACCCAGTGCGGCTTAACCATGGTGCCGGAGGACATCATTCTAAGCCTGAGAGATACAAGAACCGTTTGTGGCGTGCCCGTCGAGAGATCTAGCTCCCCTTTAGAGTTAAGCCCTCTCTCAAGGGATACTTGTGTAGTGGCTTTTGCTCCCTCAAGAAGGACTGCCCCCAAGCTCGCAAGGAAAGCAGTCAGGAAATCCATCTGGGCGCCTCCAGGAAGCCGCTAAGACATATTTATGTGTGGAACTGGTCCGTGTGCGGTTAGGCGATGCGATGGATCATCGCTCCATCGTTTTGTTACCACGTACATCGGAGTAGGTCTTGTGATCGTTTCCTACCTGCTCTTGCTGGCAAGCTGGAGTCGTGTGACACCGTCCTTGCTAACGGTAGCTGCTTGCTCGCCGTCCCCCAAGGCTTTCTGAGCGGGCCGCTGCCCATTCACACGCAATCGCGGTTGCCCCGGCTTGACAAGCGTGCGTAGGGTAACGCCCATCGTGAGACGAGTGTCTCCACGACCAACATCTACCCCTTGAACGGGCCCCGGACCTGCACAGGTTCGGGGCCCTTACCATGAACGCGGGCATGTCCTGCACAGTGGTCCCGAGCCGGTCGCGCCTCCCACCGGGGGAGTGGAGCGACGCGACCAGCTCGGGAACCCAACATCGCCCCTCTGCCTGAACGAGGTGGACCTTGCCGGCATCCCGCTACATCGAGCACATGGCGCTCGCCTCCATCCCGCGCGCCCCACGCAACCCCAAGGACCACGACCTCGAGGGAATCCGCGCCGCGATCGAGCAGTTCGGCCTCCTCATCGCGGGCGAGCTCGACGACCGGACCGGCCGTCTGGTCGTCGGCCACGGCCGGCTCGAAGTGCTCGAAATGATGGAGGCGGAACGCGTCGGCGCCCCCTCTGGAGTGCAGGTCGCCGAGAACGGCGCGTGGATGGTCCCGATCCTGCGCGGCTGGGAGTCTCGGTCCGACGCCGACGCCGAGGCGTACCTGATCGCGAGCAACCACCTGTCCGAGAAGGGCGGCTGGCACGGGCACGGCCTGGTCGACATGCTCACCTCGATCGCCGCGATCGACGCGCAGCTGTTGGCAGCGACCGGCTACGACATGGATGACCTGGCCGACCTCGAAGAGGCGCTCAACGCCGACCGGCCGACCTTCGACGATGACGAGGAACCGCTCCCCGACCCCGGCGACGCCGACGAGGAAGACCGCCCAACGGTCTGGGGCGTGGTCGTCACCTGCGAAAATGAAGACCAGCAGGTAGAACTGCTCCAGCGCCTGGTCAAGCAGGGCTACAAAGTCCGCGCCCTCATGTGATTGAAATCGGCCCATCCGTGTCCCAGAAGCTATCCTCACGCCAACCTGGGGTGACGATCTCGATCACAGAGAATCCTGCTGCCTCCAGCTCATCAGAGAAATCAAACCGCAGCTCGCACGATGCGCAGAAGAACGCCTCGGGGAAAAGTAGATTGGCCTCCTCGCGCCCGCCGAAATCAAGAGGAATCGGGGAGATTGCCCGCAACTCCGCAGCGCCCCACTCTATGCGCCCCCACACGGACGCGTCTGAATGGTTGCAGGCCGGGCAGGTCGCCGAAAGTTGCATGATCGGGTAATCGTAGTGCCTGTATTCCGGCCGGAAAAAGGTATATGAGGTCGGCATGAGCCCTTGGCGCGCGGCGTCTAGCGCAGCCTGCTGATCGGGGGGAACCATGCTCATCACGCGGGCAAGGCGTTGCTTGGCTGCTGCGATCTTGCGCTTGACCTCGTGATCGATCTCAGTGAGTGAGTCTCGGATAAGCGACGCTACGAGCTCGGCATGGCTACTCCAGCGGAGTGGCTCCTCCACGTTCATCTCGTCGTATAGCTCGTTGGAGAACCGTAAGAAGCCCGCCAAGACCTCCCTGGTGTTGGCTGGGTTCAGGTAGCCAGCGTGTACGACCCCGTCTCGCACATCGATGAGTTGTTCCAGTAGCGGCTTGGGTGTCCGCACCGGCATCAGTTGGTCGACCCTTGCGAGGGCCTCTCTCGCACTGATCGTCCGGGGCTCCTTTAGTTTTCGGGCGTTCGCGCCTAAGCCGATAAGGTGCAGTAACGAATCGAGGTTGCCGTTTCGGAGCTCCACCAACAGCGCTGGGTGCTTATCGAATAGGCATGCCTTGCTGAGGTGCTCAAGCGAGAGCGCGGCATTGATCAGGATCACCCGCGTGTCGTCGTCGAGGTAGGCGTCAAGAGCGCGCCGGGCGAAGTCCTGCGCGGATGCTACGAGCGTGTCGCGGTCGAGGGTCGTCACATGATCGAGAGTAGGGCTGCGTCCGCCGGACTCGCACCACCATTCCCGTAACCCCTCACCATCGAAAGGCGGTGTTGGTGCGCGCTGACATCACCCTGTCGGCCCCGGTCCAGCCCTCGCCCAGAGTGCTCCAGCTTCAGGGCATGTTCGACGTGGCCATCGAGGAGAAGCTGACCAACTCCTGGTCCATGGACCTGCCCATCGAGCAGAAGCCGTGGAACGTGGGCCTGATCGTAGGGCCATCCGGCGCGGGCAAGTCCACGATCGCCCGGCACCTGTGGCCAGACAAGATCATGGGCACCCAGACGTGGACCAACCAGGCCCTCGTCGATGACTTCCCGAAGGGGATGGGCATCAAGGACATCGTCGCGCTGCTCGGCGCGGTCGGCCTGTCCAGTCCGCCGGCGTGGCTCCGGCCGTACGGCACGCTCTCCAACGGTGAAGCCTTCCGAGCGTCGATCGCCCGTGCGCTGGCCGACACGGACGGCCTGGTCGTCGTCGACGAGTTCACCAGCGTGGTCGACCGGCAGGTGGCCAAGGTCGCCAGCCACGCCGTCGCGAAAGCCGTACGGCGCGGGAAGCGACAGCTTGTGGCCGTAACGTGCCACTACGACGTGCTCGACTGGCTGCAGCCAGACTGGGTGCTCGACGTCGCCACGAGCAGCTTTGAGTGGAGGTCGGTTCAATCCCGGCCCGCGCTCCAGCTCGACGTTCGCGAGGTCGATCGGTCGGCCTGGGAAGTCTTTCGCCGTCATCACTATCTGACCGGCACCCTGCATAAGGCCGCGAAGTGTTTCGGTGGTTTTATCGGCGGCGAGTTGGTGGCGTTCACGTCGTATCGGCATTTTCCGCACCCAAAGACCCGCAATATTAAAATGGCGCACCGCACTGTGGTGTTGCCGGACTATCAGGGGCTGTCGATCGGCGGCGCTTTGACGGAATGGATGGGACAGCATCTGTACGAGCGCGGCTATCGCCTGCGCGCGGTGCTGTCGCATCCGGCGCTGATCGCCTACCGCTCCCGGTCACCGCGATGGAGGCTGGTTGGGCAGGACAAGAGCCTGCGCACCACCTCGAAGGAGAAGCACCTGCACGCGCACTCCCTCAACCCGCGGCGGCTGGGCACCGTGTCCTTCGAGTACGCCCCGATCAGCCCCCGGTGACGGCGAGGTCCCTCACCTTCGACCAGCCCGTCAGCCCCGGCGCGTCCACGTCGGTGAAGCCACGACGCCAGTCGAGCGGCGGCGCGAACAGCCCCAGCTTGCCGCTGGCCTCGACGAACCGGGTCGCGGGCTGAGCGCCCGACAGGACCCAATTCCACTGGAAGTGGTTGGCCCACGCCGAGTCGTGCTCGCGCACGACGTCGTCCAGCTCGACCGACCCCAGGATCACGCCTGACTGGAGCAGCTCCTGGGGGAGTGCCACCCCAAGATCGGCCACTCGGGCCCAGCCGCGGGGGTCTTCCTTCTGGCCGGCATGGATCAGCAGCTCACCGCGGTAGCGGGTGTCCCACGACCTGTTTTCGACGTCCTTCAGGCCGGCGACGATCAGCGCCGCCCAGGGCTGCTTAATGGTGATCGCTTTAATCATTCGCATTCTCGCAGGATAGCTCACCGATAAGCGAATTCGACGCAGACCAACCTTGACATTTTTAGGGGGTGCTGCTCAATGAGTGTCCCCCTTGCAAAGCGAGTTGAGGTCGCTGAGCGGCGAGCAAAAATCGTTCAGATGCGTCTGGCTGGAATGAGCCACGACGCAATCGCGCGGCAGCTCGGCATCAAGGGCGGCGCCCGCGCGGTCTCCAAGGACATGACGCGCGCGCTCGCCTCCGCGGCGAAAGCGCAGCAGGAGTCCTCGGAGCAGCTGCTCGACATCGAGATCAAGCGGCTGGACCGGCTGATGCAGGCCCTCTGGCCGAAGGCTCTCGACGGCGACGTCAAGGCCGTCGAGGCGTGCGAGAAGTTGATCACGCGCCGCAGCTACCTGCTCGGCCTGGACCAGATGAACCGCAACGGCGCCCAGGACGGCGACGTCCTGTCGCTGCTCGGGTCACTGTTCGACTCGCTGCGCGGGCGTCACACCCCGGATGAGGTCGTCGAGGCCCACGTGGTCGGCGAGATCGAGTCCGGCGACGAAGACGAGGACCTGGACGACGAGGACGACGGGTGAGCCTGGGCCTGGTCCGGCTGTCGCCCAAGCAGGAGAGGTCCATCGCGGAGTCCACCGCGCGCATCAACATCTGGACGGGCGCGGTCAGATCGGGAAAGACCATCGCCAGCCTGCTCAGGTGGCTGATGTACGTCTCCCGCGCTCCTCGCGGCGGCAGTCTGGTGATCGTCGGCAAGACCAGCGACACCATCTCGCGCAACGTGTTTGAGCCGCTGATGGACCCCGCGCTGACCGGGCCGGTCGCGCGCAGGGTGTTCTACAACCGGGGCGCGCCGACTGCGAACATTCTCGGCCGCCGCATCGAGATCATCAGTGCCAACGACGTCCGTGCCGAGTCCCGTCTGCGGGGCATGACGTGTGCGGGTGCGTATGTGGATGAGGCGACGCTGATCCCGGAGGCGTTCTGGGACCAGCTCCTTGCCCGCTGTTCGGTGCCTGGTAGCAAGATCTTCTGCACCACGAACCCCGACGCGCCGAACCATTGGCTTCGCAAGCGGTTCCTCTTGCGGAGCCACGAGCTGGACCTGCGCTGGTGGCAGTTTCAACTCGACGACAACCACAGCTTGGACCCCGTCTACGTCACCAACCTCAAGGCGGAGTACACCGGGCTCTGGTACCGCAGGTACGTACTCGGCGAGTGGTGCATGGCCGAGGGCGCGATCTACGACATGTGGGACCCCGACCGCCACATCGTCGACCACATCCCGCTCATGGAGCGCTGGCTCAGCGTTGGTGTCGACTATGGCACGGTCAATCCTTTCGCGGCCCTGCTCATCGGCGTCTCCACCCCGGACAAGGTCGGCCAGCGGCGCCTCTACCTGGCCTCCGAACTGCGGTGGGACTCCCGCGTTGAACGCCGGCAGCTGACCGACGCCGAGTATTCGTCGCGGCTCCAGGAATGGCTCGACGGCATGCCCGACTCATACGGGCCGGGTACCCGCGGGGTGCGGCCCGAGTGGCTGATCGTCGACCCGTCCGCAGCCTCGTTCATCACCCAGCTGCACCGAGACGGGCTGCTGCCGATGATGGGCGACAACTCTGTCCTGGACGGCATTCGCACCGTCTCCAACCTCATCGCCGCCGACCATCTGCGGGTGCACCGCTCCTGCGTGGGCTTCCTCGGCGAGGTCGGTAGCTACAGCTGGGACGAGAAGAAGGCCGAACGCGGCGACGACGCGCCGATCAAGCTCGACGACCACTCCTTGGACGCCGCCCGGTACGGCCTGCACACCACGCAGGCCGCCTGGGCGCAGCTCCTCGAACCCGTCCCGAACTACAAGTAGACGTCCGTCCCGCACTAGTCCGCGGGACGGGCCTGCTCCGCCGGACTTCTCCGTCCGCGCGTCGAGCCCTGGTGTGGTCCCGGCCCAGCTGTTGAGGGGCAGCGCGGGCCGGGGCCCCACCTCCAAACCACCCATTCGTCTTCGCCGGAGGAGAACCGTGTCCGACATCGTCTTCAACATCGCACTCGGCCGGGCCGCGGAGCTCTACCGCAGGGTCATCGCAGGCGACCCCGCAGGTAGCGCGCTCCTCCTGGTCGCGCTGAAGGCCGAGAACCTGGAGGCGGACGAGACGCTCCGCGACTGGGACACCCTGGCCGACATCATCACCACGGGCACCAGCCGCGAGGCCACCAACACCGGCTACAGCCGCAAGGTCATCGCCGCGGGTGACCTGACGCCTCCCACCCCGAACGATTTGAGCAACTACGTCCTGCTCGACCTCCCCGACACCACGTGGAACGCCGTCCAGGCGGACGGCGGAGCGTGGGGCAAGATCCTGGTCTGCTACCGGCCAGGCACCGCCCCCGCCGACTCGGCGATCATCCCGCTGACCGGCCACGATTTCCCCATCACGCCGGACGGCACCGCGATCGTCGCCCAGGTGGACCCCAACGGCTTCTTCGCCGCGCAGGCGTGAGGAGGAGTCCACATGTCGAAGGCCGGCTACACCGTGGCCACGGTCAACCCCGCCACCCAGGTCACCGCGCCGGTCGCGCTCACTGCGAACGTCGCGCGCAGCGTGCTCGGCGTCCAGGCCCCCGCTGCCTTCGGCTTGGAGTTGAAGAAGCTCCGGGTGGGCCTGTACGGCATTTCTGCTACTGCGGTGCCTGGCGATATCGAGGTGTGCGCTGCGACGTTCGCCACCAACCCGCCAGTCGCAGGGGCGTCCACGGACATGACCGCAGTGGTCCCGCAGCAGGTGTACGGCAGGCCGATCCCGGCTGGCTTCCTCGCCTCGATGGCGTGGACGGCGGGGAAGGAACCCACCGTCCTCAGCGTGATCGATACCTGGCCGCTCACCCCGAACGGCGGTGTCGTGCTCTACGACCTGCCGCTTGGCGACAGCCCCGATTGCGCGCCGAACACCGGCTTCATCCTGCGTGCCAAGTTCCCGGCGGCCGTCTCCATCTCGGCCTGCTTCTGGCTCGAACGGATCTGACCCGATCAGCACATCCGTGATCAGGGAGGGCCATGCCAATCCAGGTCCACGGCTCCTCGCCGTCCCTCGTATCCGCCTACGCGACCAGCGTCGCAACGAGCTCCTTCACCCCGCCCAGCGGGTCGCTGCTGGTCGCCTGCGTCATGAGCAAGAACGACGGCAGCGTGGCCCTGACCAACACCGGTTCAGCCCTGTCGTGGACGCTCCGGATTCAGGGCATCCACACCAACGGCTGCTCGGCGATCTACACCTCTTCCGCCATTGCTCAGTCGATGAGCGTCACCGGCACCATGGACTTCTTCCCCAGCGAAGGAACCCAGCCGATCGCCATCAAGATCTATGTGCTGACCGGCGCCGATCTCAGCGACCCAGTCGGAGCCACCAACAGCTCCCAGAGCACGGGGGTCGAAAACTGGACCTTTCCGGCATACACCTCGACATCCCCTGACTCGTGGGGCTTCTGCGCCGCTGCCGACGACTTTCAGACGGCGACACCGTCCAGCTCGGATGTCGCTGAGACGTTCAACCAGGGCGGTGCCTCCTACCTGTCGGGGATGGCCATCCGCAAGGCCGCGGCCACCCCTGCGGTGGGCACACCGGTCTCCTTCGACATCCGAAGCGGCGAACCGTCCCCCTCTACCCGGTGGGGTGTGTGCGCCGTGGAGATCAAGGCGGCACCAGTAGCTGTTCGCGGCTTGCGCGGCATCCACCGGCCGCCCATCGCGGTCCACCGCGCCTCGTCTTGGTGAGGGGGTGACCGGTGGCCCGCATCGGCCGAGGCTTCCCGAATCTCCCACGCATTCTCCGGGCACGAGCCACGACCGTGCTCCCCGCTGCCGAGCGACCGACCGCACGGCCACTTCGTACGGCGCGCACAGCTTCGCCGCTGGCGTCGAACGAGTTCACCCAGGTCAGGAACCTACACGGCGTCAAGATCGGCCCCGCCAGGAAAGCCAGCTACTCCAGCCGGGCATGGCCGATCACGGCTCTGAAGACACCGCCGCTACCGTCCGTCTCCGAGACCGACGTCGCGCGGGCCTTCCACGCCAGCAAGTCGGCCCGCATTGGGGGAGCCCAGGAGAGCGCTCGCGCTCCCCAGTTGCGCAGCGGGTGGACGCTGATCCAGAAGCGCGAGACGGACGTCTCCCGCCGGATCCGCGCCGTGAAGATCGGCCAGCTGGCCCGCGCTGTCGAGGACCAGCAGGCAGGGGCCCTGACCCACGGAACAGGGGTCGGATTCGCTCGGGCCGTGGAACTGACACAGGTCCGCTCGCTCAGCCCGCACAAGGCTGGACGCCTGATGACGGCAACCGAGTCGGTTGTCTCCCAGAGGATCGTCCGCCGGATGCCCGCCCTGCGGGTCGGCCAGCCGCATCGGAGCTGGTTCACAGAACTGCTCGACCGGCGCGGCCTTCGAGCGACGGTCGGGGGCCGACGATGACCGAGATCGTCGAGGACTTCGAGGACGAGACCTACGCGATCCCATTCGCCGGGACGTGGCTGCGCACAGACGCCCTGTCTCACCTGGGCACCTGGTGCCTGCGCAGCGGGGAAATCACTGACACCGAGACGTCGGCCGCGACCTTCGAGGTGCCGCCCTGGGCCAAGCTCGTCGGCTTCTGGTATCGCACGTCCACCGAAGCCCGGTACGACTTCCTGCACGTCTACGTCGACGGCGTCCTCCAGTTCAGTGCCTCAGGGGAGAAGGGCTGGGAGCGAGTCAGGCTCCTTGTCGCTGGACGCTCCGAGGTGAGCTTCCGCTACCAGAAGGACAGCAGCGCCAGCAACGGCCTGGACGCCGTCTTCATCGACCAGCTCCTCTTCACCGACGAGGCGAAGATCGAGCAGGCCCGCCAGGCCGACCTCGCCCGGCCCATCGAAGGCCGGCCGTTGACCATCGCCTACGACTGGGAGTTCGACGACGCGAACTCGATCACCCCTGCTTCGCTCCAGCTGACGGGCACAGGCAGCGATGAGGAAGCGCTCGCCGTCTGGCCCTTTCAGTTCGAGTTCCGGCTCTGGCTGGCTCCCAGCTTCGAGCACCCGCTCTCCATAAGTCCAGGCACTGTCCGGCTGAACACCGCCCACGAATCGGACAGCGCTGGCAGCGCCGAGCGGGCCCAGGGCGGAACCCTGACCCCGGCGGCCTACCCAGCTACCGCACCGCCCGTACGGGCGCTGAAGATTCGGCAGCTCACTCCCGCCGATGAGACGTCGACCAGCCGTCCGCTACGTAGCAGGCCCCGCCTCGGCCGCGCATCGGACGGTGCCACCGCCCGCTCCTTCAGCCGGATCAAGGTCAACCTGCTCGGCCAGGCGTTGGCCGCTCCGCGGGCGATCCCGCTCACAGCCGCAGTCGGTGGCCTCCTGGGCACCGCCCAATCCAGCGCCGCAGCCCGACCGATGCCCAGGGTCAAGCGCCGCGTCCTGGCCGGAGTCACCGAGACCGACCCAGCCGGGCGCTTCTCGCTCCCCACGCCCCCGCTCTGGGCGGCGGCACCCTCGCGCTTTTGGTCGGCGAGTTCACCGCACACGTAGCAGGGAGGCAAGCCGTGCAGCCCATCTCCTCGATGTCGAGGGAGTACCTGAACATCTTCGTCGGCAACGCTCTGGGCAGCGAGCCGGTCGAGATCGCCTTGACCGTCCCAGGGGTCGAGCCGGCCGACGACGCGTGGCATCCCGCCATCTGGGGCGACGTCTCAGATCACGGGGCCGTGGCGCGACTCCTCATCGGCCCGGGCGCCGTCCCTCTGTCGGACGGCACCTACCAGGCGTGGGTTCGTGTGACCCGGCCCGACGAACGGCCGGTGCTGCCCTCCGGCCTGGTCCCCATCATCTGAAAGAGGTCCCGTGTATCCGAAGCCGAGTGTTGGCCGCATCGTCCACTACGTCTCCTACGGCACGCCGGGGGGCGAGTACGCCTCCCAGTGCCGTGCCGCCCAGATCACGGAGGTCGGGCCTGACGGGAACACCGTGGGCCTGGCCGTCGTGAATCCCACGGGCCTGTTCTTCCACTCCCTGGCGCAGGGAGGCTGCGAGCACCACGAGACGTACGGCGTGAACCCGCCCGCGCACCGCGGCGGCACCTGGCACTGGCCAGAGCAGGTCTGAACCACAGCCTGATCCCCTTACCCACCCATAGCACGAGCTCCAGCGGCTCGCCATTCCCGCAAGCGTTTTCGCTTGCAAGAAGGGAGGTGGCGGTGCCGCTTCCCGACCGTGATATGGAATGGCCCCCGCCCCACACACGGCAGGAGAACCGCCTGTACGCCCAGTGGGGGGCCTGGTACTCAGGCGACCCCGACCGCCTGTCGCAGGTGTACGGCGCGGGCGTGACGCCCGGCCTTGGCCTCGACCTGAAGGGCTGGGACCGGCCGCTCCAGTACGCCGGCGGCGTCGTCGGCCGCGTAGCCCGCTGGTTCTGGGGCTCACCCATTCCGGCTGGCCAGTCGCGCAGCACGAAGCTGCACGTGCCGATCGCCTCCGACATCAGCGCCACCAGCGCCGACCTGTTGTTCAGCGAGCCGCCCACGCTTCGCGTTCCCGGAAAGAAGGGCCAGACGCGGCTGGACAAGATCCTCGCGGACGGCGGTGTGTACAGCATGCTGCTGGAGTCCGCCGAGATCGGCTCCGCATACGGCGGCGTCTACCTGAGGGTCGGCTGGAACAGCGAAGTCGCCGACTACCCCATCCTCGACCTGGTCCCGGCCGATGCTGCGGTGCCGGAGTTCGCCAACAACCGGCTGCGCGCGGTCACCTTCTGGAAGGTCGTGCACGAGGAGGAGAAGGCCGTCTGGCGTCACCTCGAACGCCACGAGCAGGGCCGCATCTACCACGGGCTGTACCGCGGCGACCGTGAACGGCTCGGCATGCAGGTGCCTCTGGAGGACCACCCCGAGACCGCAGGGTTCGCCGAGATCGTGGACGCCGAAGGCGGCCTGGACACCGGCTACGACAAGGGCCTTCTCACCTACTACGTGCCGAACATCAAGCCGCACCGGCTGCTGCGCGGCACGTCGCTCGGCCGCAGCGACTACAGCGGCGTCGAGCCGCTCATGGATGCGCTGGACGAGACCTACACGAGCTGGATGCGCGACCTGCGGCTCGGCAAGGGCCGGATCATCGTGCCGGAGGTCTATCTGGCCAACACCGGCAGAGGCCGGGGCTCGACCTGGGACCCGGACCGGGAGGTCTACTCCGGCCTGGGCATGATGCCGCCCGCCAACGGCGGACCCAGCATGATCACGATTTCCCAGTTCGACATCCGCGTCGCCGAGCACAAGGAGACCGCCCGCACGCTGCTCGCGCAGATCCTGCGCGGCGCGGGCTACTCCGTGCAGAGCTTCGGGGAGGCGGGCGACGGGCAGGCCGCGACGGCGACGGAGATCCACTCCCGTGAGCGCAAGTCGTTCGTCACGCGCGGCAAGAAGCTGAACTACTGGACGCCCGCGCTGGCGTGGCTCGCCGAGGCTCTCCTGTCGATCGACCTGGCCGTCTTCGGAACGAAGGTCGTCGCGGAGAAGGCGACGATCGAGTGGCCGGACGGAGTCATGCCTGACCCGGAGAGCCTGAGCCGGACGCTGGACATGCTCAACCGGGCCCAGTCCGCCAGCCTCGACACCCGTGTCCGGATGCTCCACCCCGACTGGGACGACACCCAGGTCAAGGCCGAGGTCCGGCGCTTGCGCGACGAGCTCGGACTGAACCTGCCGGACCCGGCCGAGCTGGACGAGACGTACGTCCCGGGCGATGGCGACGACGACTAGCGGGCCGACTCCAGAGCAGGCCATCGAGCAGGCTCTCGAACGGGCCAAGCTCGTGGCCCGCATGTACGCCGAGGCGGAGCAACTGCTCGCCGAGAAGATCGCCAAACGCGCGACGGGCGGCGACGACGAGCAGGACGCCGGGCGGTGGCAGGAGGGCCGGTTCGCCGAGATCGGGCAACTCCGTAAGGAAGCCCAGCAGATCATCAAGCGGCTCGAATCGGTAGCCAAGAAGGCCGCCGAGAAGGCCGTGCTCCAGTCCTGGGCCGATGGCATGGACTCCGCCGTGGTGGCCGCGCTGTCGCAGGTGCACGACGACAAGGTCCGCAAGCGCCTGGAGCGGGTTCTGCAGGACGCCCGGAAGCTGGGATCGAAGAAGCTGATCAACCCCGGCCAGGGCGTCAACGAGCTCGCCCGCCAGACCGTGGAGAAGCTGTCCGCCGTCCACCTGTCGGCGCTACGCGTGGTCGACGACATCTACCGCAAGGTGATCGCCGACACCGCTGGCCAGGTCCTGACCGGCGCCCGCACTCGCAAGGAGGCCGCCAGGGACGCGCTGAAGCGCCTCTTCCCGGTGGCTCCCTTCCGGGACAAGTCGGGCCGCCAGTGGCGGATGTCCACCTACGTGGACATGGCCATGCGCACCGCCACGGCCCGCGCGGCCGTCGACGGCCATCTCGCGGTCATGCGGGACGCGGGCATCGACCTGGTGATCGTCTCGACGACGCCGTGGAACTGCGAGAAGTGCGACCCCTGGGAGGGGAAGGTCCTCACGCAGTCCCGAGCGGCCGGAACGATCTCGGTTGAGCACGCCCTCGAGGACGGTGTGCAGGTCGAGGTCGAAGTGGCTGCGACGGTGGCTGCGGCCCGACTCGCTGGGCTCTTCCATCCGCAGTGCCGTCACAGTTTGTCGGCGTACCTGCCGGGCGTGACGAAGGTCCCGGCGAAGCCGACCGCTCCGCCGCCGAAGCCCAAGCCCAAGCCGAAGCCAGTCGCGGCCCAGCCCAAGCCGAAGCTGACGAAGCCCGACGAACCGAAGCGAGGCGAGGAGCAGGCACGTCTGAACGCCCAGGACGCCGAGCGTCGTGCGACCGAAGAACAGGCTCAGCGCGCGGAGGAGACAGCTCGCCGCGACGTTGAGGAGCAGGGAAACGCCACCGGCGTCGAGGCCGGCGACTTCACCCAGCTTCGCCAGGTCGGGCCCCAGGGCGGATCGAACCCCGGCGGCATGTTCGAGGACGCCAACGGCAACCGCTGGTACGTCAAGACCCAGCAGTCCGAGACACACGCCGCCAACGAAGTCGCTTCCGCCCGTCTCTACCGGGCTGCCGGGATCCGAACCCCGGACGTTCGCCGGGGGAGCGGCGCGCCGGGCCTCCCCGACGGACCGCAGACCGCGAGTCGAGTCGTGGACGGAAAGCAGGCCACAGCCGAGGAACTCCGCGCGCCCGCGCGTGAAGGGTTCGGCGCCGACGCCTGGCTGGCCAACTGGGACACCGCGGGCCTGACGTTCGACAACATGCTCTTGTCGCCAGACGGTTCGGTGACCCGGATCGACACGGGCGGCTCGATGCTGTTCCGCGCCCAAGGAAGTGCGAAGGGCGACAAGTTCGGCAACACCGTGCCCGAGTGGCGAACCCTGCGGCATCGCAAGCAGGCACCGCAGGCCGAGAAGCTGTTCGGCGGGCTCACACCGGTCGAGCAGGAGAAGGCGCTCGAACGAGTCGAACAGGTCACGCCAGCTGAGATCCGCCGGATCATCTCCGAGTCCGGGCTCGACAAGGACGTCGCTGACCGGCTCATCGCCCGACGTGCTGACCTCATGCGCCGCCTCAAGAAGGTGCGTGAGCTCGCTCAACGGCAGCGCGCCTACGACAAGAAGCGCGCGACGGCCGCGACAGGTCGGGACGCATTGGACGCCGCACCCACGCAGCTGACCGTCCACTCCTACGCGAACCCATCCAAGCTGGATCCTCGCCCTTCCGGGTGGACCGACGAGCAGGTCATGCGCAGCACTCGCGCACTTGGCGGCTACCAGGGTTCCGACTACGAGGACATCAACAAGCGGCTGCGCGAGAACGACCCGAACCACAGCCAGATCAGAGACATCGACAAGGTCATGCCTCTGTCGAAGCTCAAGAAGACCGTGCTGTCGTTCCGGGGAATCCGCGACACGAAGGCATTCGGGTCTGCCTGGGATGACGTCGATGTCGCCGGGCTGGAGTGGATCGACCTGTCCTACGCCAGCACCAGCGCAGATCAGCGCATCGCTCGGCGATTCGCCGAAGGGGGAGACCCGCCCGTCATCATGCGAATCGTCACCCCACCGGGGACCTCCGCGATCCGCTTGTCCGACATTGCACCCCCCGACCGCGCTCCGGACCCTGGTACAAAGGAAGAAGCGGAGCTCATGCATCAGCGCGGCATCAAGTACCGCGTGGTGACCGATCATGGATTCGACGAACGCGGTGTCCGTCATCTGGACGTGGAGGTGATCCCCCTATGAGCACTCCGGAACCGGAGCCCAAGTCGATCGAGGACAGGTGGGCCGATGCTGAAGAACCCGGCACGCTGATCGTGACGGCCGAGCCCGAGAAGACCATCGAAAACTGGATGGACGACGAACCCCCCGCCGACGACCAGTAGAGCCCACCTCCTGAAAGGCCCGCCTCGTGCGGGCCTTTCGCATGTCCGCCGCCGGTCGAGCCGGCGGCCTCCTGCTCGCGCAGCACGCTGGACGGCGGCGAGCAGCTTCCCCCAGTGCCGGACCGCCCGCAGGCCGGGCGCGGCATTCCCGCAAGCGAGACCGCTCGCGGGACTTCAGGCTGCCCGTAGGCCGGGCGGCGTGCGCAGCCCGTAGGCCGGGCGGCACTGACTGAACAAGGAGCACAGTTGGACCCCGACGAGAACAACAAGCCCCAGGATCCTCCCGCCCCGGAACCGGCACCCGAGCCGACGCCCGAGCCCACGCCGGCACCGGACGACAAGGCCAAGCCCGACGCCCGCAAGATCGACGACCTTCCCGCGTGGGCCCAGGCGGAACTGCGCCGCGCCCGCATGGAAGCGGTGAACGCCCGCAAGGCCGCCGAGGAGCAGAAGGCCCAGCAGGGTCCGTCCCCCGAGGACCTGGTCGCTCAGGCGCAGAAGGACCTCGCCCAGCAGATCGGCAAGGCGCTCGGCCTCGTGGACGCGGAGGAAAAGCCTCTCGATCCGCAGCAGGTCATCGAGAAGCTGACCGCCGAGAAGGACAGCACCGCCAAGGAACGCGATGCCGAGAAGGACCGGCACCGCCGCGCCCTGATCGAACTGGCCGTGCACCGGGCGAGCACCAAGCTGGGCGCCGACCCCGATGCGCTGCTCGACAGCCGCTCGTTCCTGCGCAACGTGCGCGACATGGACCCGGATGGCGAAGGGTTCAGCTCCGCGCTGACCGGGGCGATTCAGAAGGCCGTCGAGGACAACCCGAAGTTCAAGGCGTCCGGCACGACCGGCCCGCCCGCCAAGAGCGGCGGCGAGTTCACCGGCGGACCCGGAGCGCGTGCCTCGGACCCGGAGCAGATGACCACCGACGACTTCCGCGCCTTCCGGCGCAACAAGAAGTCCGCTGACTAAGCCGCAAGCGGTTCCGCTCGCGGCTCTCTTTTTGCCTAGGAGGGGCATTCGTGCCTAACAACTTTCTGACGCCGAACGTGATCGCGCGAGCGGCGCTTGCCACCCTGTACGAGACCTGCGTCATGGCGCAGCTCGTCCACCGCGACTACGACGAGGACTTCGCGTCCAAGGTCGGCGACACCGTCAACGTGAGGAAGCCCGCGGTCTTCGAGGCCAAGGAGTTCTCCCGCGCGAACGGCATCGAGATCCAGAACGCGCAGGAAACGGGTATCCCCGTCACGCTGAACCACTTCGCGGACGTCAGCTTCGCGGTCACCGCCGAGGACCTGACCCTGCGGATCGAGGACTTCGGTGTCCAGCTGCTCAACCCGGCGATGGAGGCGATCAGCCAGAAGATCGACCGGGACATCCTCGCCCTCCGGAACGACATCGTGCAGGAGGTCGGCCGTACCGGCCAGTGGCCCGCCAACCCGCCCGGCGAGAACGTGTTCGCCTATGGAAACCCGCGCACCGCGATCGACGCCCGCCGTGTTCTGAACCAGCGCAACGTGCCGGCCGCTGATCGGCACCTGGTCGTGGGGCCTGAGATCGAGGCCAAGTGGCTCGGTGACGAGCTCTTCCACCGCGCTGACGCCAGGGGCGACACGGACGGTCTGCGTGAGGCGTCGCTGGGTCGCAGGGTGTTCGGGTTCGACCCGTACCAGACGCAGAACATCAAGGTGCCCGACCAGGTGACCGGGGCGTCTACGACCGAGGTCGGCGTCGCCTTCCACCGGACGGCTTTCGCACTGGTGACCCGCCCGCTGGTGCTGCCGCAGGGCGCCGCCAACGCCGCCGTCGCCTCCTACAAGGGCTTCGGGCTGAGGGTCGTGATGGATTACGACATCGACCTCAAGCAGGACGTCGTCAGCATCGACTGCCTCTACGGCACCAAGACGATCGACCCCAACCGCGCTGTCCTGATCAAGGGCAAGAACGTCGGTGACGCGTGACGAAGTGGATCCGCCTCGGCGGCAAGGTCGTCCCTCTGACGCGCGTGACGGACATCGAGATCCGCTACGTGTCGGCGACCAACTACGCGCTGTACGTGCGCTTCCTCAACCCGACCGACAACTACGGGGTGTCCGGTCACGTCATCGACGGATTCGCCACGAAGGACGAGGCCATCACCGCGGCCCGCCAGCTCGTCGGCGACTACTGGCAGGAGTTCAACTGATGTCGTACAAGGCTCGACTGACCGAGCGGGTCCTGACTCTGAAGGCCCCCACCGCCGGTACCCACGTTCTGTGGCGAGCGCCGGTCGCCTGCAAGGTGAAGGCCATCCGCGCCTACCGTGTGGGCGGCACCGGAGCGACCCTCAACGCCACGAAGAACGGCGGCAACCTGCTGGCCGCGCCCCTGTCGGCCGCCGCTGCGGCGACCTGGGTCTCGGCCAGCCCCACGGCAGCCGTGGGCAAGCTCGCCGCTGGCGACACGCTCGCCGCGGTGGTGGTGACGGCGGACGGCAACCCGACCGACCTCACCATCCAGATCGACGTCGAGCTGGACGCCAACGGCTGATGTTCGTCTACCGCAACTCCAGCACCGGCCAGGTGGTCGAGCTCCCCGATCGGGATGTACGGCTCGACCACCTGGACGTGTGGCTGCTGATCGCTGAGCCCGCCCCCGAGGACCTCCCCGAGCAGGACCCTGAGCCTGCTCCAGAGCCTCGGCCTGAGCGGCCTTCCGAGAACGACACCAAGGCGACCTGGGTCGCCTACGCAGTCGCCCGCGGCATGGCCGAAGGCGACGCCAAGTCCCTGTCCAAGGCCGCCCTTGTCGAGGAATTCGGCCGCGACGACGAGGAGGATGACTGATGGCGCGCGCTGAGGCCACCATCACGCCGCTGCCCCGAGCAGGTCTCGCGGTCGCCACGGCGCCGGCCAACCCGGCGGTCGTGGACGGCCTGATGTTCACCTGGTCGGACAAGCGGATGATCCGCATCAAGAACACCGACGCCGCGCCGAAGACCGTCACCCTGGTCATCCCCGGCGCGATCGACGGCCAGGAAATCCCTGACCGCGACTACATCATCCCCGCCACCATCGGGGACGTTCTGATCCCGCCGCTTCCCGCCGTCTACCGGCACGCCGACGGCAAGGTGTGGATCAACTTCTCCGCCATCACCGGCGTCTCGGTCGCCGTCTACGAGCTCCCGGCCTGAGCCGTGCTGGTGTACGCGACCGCGCAGGACTACGCGGACTACACCGGCCAGGACGCTCCGGACGGGATCGAGCAGGCGCTCGCACGTGCGTCGGAACGCATCGACGAGCTGCTGATGGGCGCGGTCTACGCGGTCGACGCCGCCGAGATGCCCACGGATACGAAGGTCCGGCAAGCGGTACGGCAGGCGACGTGCGCGCAGGCCGCCTGGTCGATCGCGGTCGGCGACCCGTACGGCGTGGCCAGCGCGTTCAAGTCGGTCTCGATCGGCTCGGTCAAGCTCGACCGCGCCAGCGGGGGAGCAGGCGACGGGCCGCCCCGGTACGCGCAGGACGCGCTGTCGATCCTGCGCACCGCGGGGCTGCTGCCGGGCATCGTCATCGACGGCCCTCGCTGGTAGAAGGGCGGGTACTCACGTGACGACCCTGCCTGGCTGGCTGCTGCGCCACACCGCTGTGATCAAGCCTTTCGAGGGCGACTCAGCCTACGGCCCCGTCTACGGCCCGCCCGTCACTGTGAAGTGCCTGGCCGACGACGAACGCCGCATGGTCAGGGACGACAAGGGCCTCGAAGTCGTCTCCGAGATCACCATCTACATGCTTCCCGGCACCCGGTGCCCTTCTGGGTCCCAGGTCACGGTCAACGGCAGGACGACCACCGTCCTCGCCTCCTACACCCGCGACGGCGGCGGGCTGCCCACCCCGGACCACGTGGAGGTGGTGTGCCAATGAGCCGTGCCGAGTTCAACGCGAACATCACCCCCTTGGAACTGATGACCAAGGTCAACCGGGCCGCCGCGCGCGGTCTCCAGTTGGGGGCCGAGCACGTCCTCCAGGTGTCACGGACGCAGGTCCCGATCGACGAGGCCACGCTGGAGAGGTCCGGCGCGGCCACCGTGGACGAGTCGTCGCTGACGGCCGCAGTCTCCTACGAGACGCCTTACGCGCTCGTCCAGCATGAGGACCTCGACCTGAAGCACGCATCGGGCCGCAAGGCCAAGTACCTCGAAGACCCGGCGCGGGACGAGGCGGACACTGTCCGGGCGCTGGTCGCGGCGCAGATCCGGCGGGCGCTGTCATGACGTTCACCCGGGATCTTCTCTCCGGCCTGGCCGTCCTGCTGGCCGACGTCGGAGTGGGGGACTGGAACCCGTCCGGCATCTACAGCGACGGGCAGACCGCCATCACCATCGGCGGATTGCCCGCGAGCCCGGACATGGCTATCGCCCTCGCGGTGTACGGCACCGGCCGTGCCGGCGACGACCTGACCCAGTCCGACACGAACACCCAGATCCAGGTCCGCATCCGCGGCAAGGCCGATCCCCGCGTGGTCGACGACCTGGCCGACCTCGTGTTCGACGCGCTGCACGGCCTGTCCAACCACACGCTGGACACCGGCGTGCACGTCCTGCTCGCGCAGCGCCGCATCGTGGCGCCGATCGACCGTGACGCCAACGGGCGCTGGGGCCGCGCGGACTCCTACGACCTGCTCGTCGACCGCCCGTCGCCGCACCGCAACGAGTAACCCACACCACCCAACCCGCAAGCGAAAACGCCTGCGGGTATTTCGCATGCCCGAAGGAGCAAGCACATGGCGCTTCGCAGCCTCCTCGCCAAGGACTGGACCCTGGAGGTCGACACCTCCAGCACCGCCGTACCGGCCTGGACCACGGTCAAGGGCCTGACCAAGCTCGAATTCACCCTCGACAGCGAGACCGAGGACGACTCGGATTTCGACAGCAACGGCTGGGCGAGCGAGGTCGTCACTCAGCGCAAGTGGGCGCTGGAGATCGAGGGGCGCCGCAAGCGCGACACCGGCTCGGCCTCCTTCGTGCCTGACCCAGGCCAGGAGTTCCTGCGCCAGGCCGGTCTCGTCGTCGGTATCAACGCCAACGTCAAGATCCGCTGGTACCGCAAGGACGGCAGCCCGGACGCCTTCCAGGGCACCGCCGCCGTCCAGTACAAGGGCGCGGGTGGCGAGGTGACCGACCTGGAGCCGTTCGAGGTCGAGCTGACCGGCCAGGGCGAGCCCATCGAGATCGACAACCCGGTGGCGGCCTGAGCCCGATGGCGAAGTTCACAGACCTCAACGAGTTCTTCAGCGACGGCCTGGACCTCCCGGTCGGCGGCAAGGTCTACCACGTGCCGCCAGCCTCCGCCGAGGTCGGCCTGTTCTGTCAGAAGCTGATGGCGGCCGGGATCAGCGCCGCCAACGGCCAGGAGATCGACGCCGCCGAGCTCGACGACGACGGAGAGAAGGACCTGTACAGGCGGGTTCTCGGCGACGTCTACGACCAGCTCATCAGCGACGGCGTGTCCTGGGCGAAGATCAAGCACTGTGGCGTCACCGCGTTCCTGTGGATCGCCACCGACGAAGACACCGCGGCGAAGCACTGGCGGGCCGACCCGGAAGCGGCGGCCCCGCAGGCGAAGGCTCGGGCGGGCCGATCGACCCGCTGACGGGGCTACGCGAATGGTATGACGCAGACGACGGCCTGGACGTGGACGGCAACGCCGTCTCCTGGGCCGACCTGCTGCAACGCTGGGCGCTCGTCGAGGCCGACCTGCACACCGAGTACGGCATCGACGTCGACCAGCCCGGCATCCTTCTCACCCGCACCTGGCGCTGGCTACGGGTGCGCATCCTCGGCCTGCTGTCCGCCGACACGCGGACCGCCCGCTCCCTCACCCCCGAAGACCGTCACCACCGGAGGTGAGCTGTGGCGTTGAACGTGGGCGAGCTGTACGCGACGCTCGAACTGAAGGACCGCCTGACCGGCCCGCTGGGCCAGGCCACCGCCGGGATCAAGGTCAAGGCGACCGGCATCCATGCGGCGATGGTCATGGTCGGCATGGCCGCCGTGCGGATGGCGGGCACGGTCGCTTCCGGCGCGTCGAGGGCCGGAGCCGCCTTCGTCTCGTCGGGCGTGAAGATGGCGTCGGCAGGCGCGAAGAGCGCCGGGCTGCTGGCGGGCGTTGGCGTAGCCGGCGTCGCTGTAGGTGGCGTCCTCGCTGGCGTTTTCGCTGGCATCACCGCGGGGATAGCGAAGATCGGCATCCAGGCGGCGATGTCCGCGCCTGCCGTGAAGGCCGCCTTCGCGGACCTGAAGACGTCGGTGCAGGCCGACCTGGCGGATGCGGCGTCGGTGTTCCAAGGACCGCTGATCGCCGCTGCGGGCCAGCTCAAGGGCATGTTCTCCAGCCAGATCGCGCCCGCACTGGGGGACATGTTCAAGACGCTCGCCCCCTTGATCGGCCAGTTCACAGCCGGGCTGGGCGACTTCCTGAAGCCCATGCTGCCCGCGATCCAGGGCGTGGTGGCAGCGGTCACGCCGATGCTGTCGGCCCTGGCCGGGTCGATGGGCACCTTCGGCTCGCAGCTCGCTGGCTTCCTCACCCCCATCTCGCAAGCGTTTTCGCAGTCGAGCGGACTCCTGGCGACGCTGGTCACCGGGGTCGGTGGCCTGCTCCAGTCGATAGCGCCCCTGCTTGCGGCTTTCGTGCGACTGGCGGCACAGGTCGCGGGCCCGCTCATGAGCGGGCTGGCCACAGTCGGCCAGACCCTGTCCGCCCAGCTCGGCCCGGTTCTCGTCCAACTCGGCCCGCTGATCGGGCAGCTGATCACGCAGTTCGCGCAGATCGCCGCGGCGGTGATCCCGTTGCTGCCGCCCTTTCTGCAGCTGGCGGCCACCTTGGCGTCTGCGCTGATGCCGGTTCTGACCCAGATCGTCGGCGCGCTGGCCTCGGCCCTTCAGCCGATTCTCGTGGCGCTCCAGCCCGTGCTGGCTGCCCTGGCTGAAGTTTTCGGGGCTGTCATCACGGCCTTGCTGCCGATCCTGCCGCCGATCTCTCAGCTGATCACAGCGCTGCTCCCGGTCGTGGTCACGCTGGTCAAGGCGCTCACCCCGATCCTGACCACGCTCGCCACGGTGTTCGCCAAGATCGTTAGCGCCGTCACGCCGTTCATCGCGCCGCTGGTTCAGATCACGACCGCACTCCTGCCTCCGCTGATTTCCCTGGTGCAGGCCGTCGTCAAGCTCTTCCAAGGCGACTTCAAGGGGGCGCTGAAGGTCGTCCAGGACGCCTTCTCCAACGCGGGCACGGTCATCAAGACCGCCTTCCTGAAGATCATCGAGCTGGGAAAGAACCTGCTCACGGGCCTCTGGGAAGGCATCAAGTCGAGCGCACAGTGGTTCCTGAACAAGATCGGCGAGTTCTTCGGGAGCCTCCTGCCCGACTGGGTCAAGGACATGCTCGGCATCCGCTCCCCAAGCCGGGTGTTCGCCGTCATCGGCTCGTTCACGATGCTCGGCTTCGCCGAAGGAGTCACCGCCGAGCAGCCCGCCGTCCTTCGCGCCGCAGACCAGGCGACGCGAGGCTTCGGAGCCGCCTTCCGCGCCGGGCTCGCCCGCGAATCCAGCGGCCTGGGCGACGCCATCAGCGGCGCGACCCCGGGAAAGGTCGGCATCATCCCACCCGGCCTCAAGACGGCCATCCGATCAGGTGGCCGCCGGGCGGGGAAGGTCCCCGGGCAAGCCGCTCGCCGCGCGGTCGCGCCGAGCGGCGGCACGGTACCGGGAACCGTGACGGTGAACGTCACCAACATCCACCCCCAGGCGGAACCCACCAGCCGCACGGTGAACCGCGGCTTGCAGTATGCCGCCGCCATCGGCCTCAGCTGATCCCGCCACGCCAGCCCGGACGGGAGGTGCGAGGTGGCGATCAATGTCGGCGAGCTGTTCATCCTGCTCGACCTGCGCGACACGATGTCCGCCAAGCTCCAGCGGGCGTTCGTCCGAAGCCGCGTCTCGGCCACGGACTTCGGAACCCGCCTCGGCAGGGTGACCGGCGGCGCAGTCCAATCGCTCACCTCCACCGCTGTGGCGGCCACCGCCACGGCGGTCAAGTTCGCCGTCCTGTCCGCGGCTGCGGTCTCGACCGCCGGCCACCTCCAGGCCCTCGGTCTCGCGCTGGCTCCGGCGGGCGGCATCATCGCCGCTCTCCCCGGCGTGGCCGCCCTGGGCGCCGCAGGGCTGGCCACGCTCGCGCTGGCCTTCCGGGGTGTCGGTGACGCCGCGACGGCGGCGCTCGGCGATGACGAGGAGGCTTTCCAGGAGTCGCTGGCAGGACTGTCGCGCGAGGCCCAGGGGGCGGCGCGGGAGCTGCGACAGCTCAAGCCTGTGATCGACGGCCTGAGGCTGTCGGTGCAGGACGCCTTCTTCGCGCCGCTCGCGGGGCAGATCACCGCTGTTGCTGCGGCGCTTTCCGCAAGCGTTTCCGCTGGCATGTCTGCGGTTGCGGCGCAGTTCGGTCTCGCGGGTCTGGCCGTCGCCGACTTCCTTCGCACGGCGGAGACAGCTTCCGCCCTGGAAGCCGTGTTCGGGTCGCTGGCCAGCGCTATCGCCGACCTCACCCCCGCGATCCAGCCCGTCGCCGCCGGTCTGCGTGACCTGGTCGTGGTCGGAGCGTCGTTCTCGGCCGGCCTCGCGCCCGGCATCGCGAGCGCCGCCGCCCGGCTCGGCACCTTCCTGAGTACGGCCGCAGCATCTGGCCGCGCCCTGGAGTGGATGACCGGCGCGGTAGAGGTCTTCAAGCAGATCGGTGCTGCCGCCCGCGACGTGGGCGGCATCGTGACCGGCGTGCTCGGCGCGCTGCGCACCGCGGGGAGCAGCGCGCTCGGCGTGATCGGGCAGGTCCTCGACGGGGTCAACCGATGGGTCAACTCGGCGCAGGGCCAACGTGTCCTGGTCGAGGTATTCGCAGCGCTCGGCAGGGTCGGCGAGGCGTTCGTCCCGGTCGTGCTCGCCATCGCGGGCGGCCTGGCCGAGCTGGCACCCGTGGTCGCCGACCTGGCCGTGCAGCTCGGGCCGGTCCTGACGGAAGCCATCTCCGCTGTCGCGCCCGCGCTCGCCGACCTCGGCCCAGGGGTGATCGCCGTTGTCGACGCGATCGGCCTGGCCGTGCGCGAGCTCGGACCCGCGCTTTCACCCATCGCTATCACGCTGGCGGAACTGCTTGTGGCTGTCGCCCCGCTGATCCCGGTGGTCGCCGACTTGGCGGCGATCATCGTGCGCAGCTTGGCCGCCGGCGTGCAGGACGTCCTGCCGGACCTGGTCCGGATGGCGTATGCCTTCACCGACGTGCTCTACGCGGCGCTGCCGCTGCTGCCACCGCTGCTCCAGCTCGCCACGGACCTGCTCCCGGTCATCGCCGACCTGGTGACCGGCGTGGCCCGGCTCCTGTCGGGCGACTTCACCGGGGCGCTCACCGCGGCGGGGTATGCGGCCATCGGCTTCGTAAACAGCATCGGCAACATCGGCTACCTGCTGCTGACCGGGCTGTGGGACGGCATCGTGTCGGCCGCCGCCTGGTTCAGGGACGCGATCTACGCCTTCTTCTCCAACATCATGCCCGACTGGGTCCGCGACGCTCTCGGCATCCGTTCTCCCAGCCGTGTGTTCGCCGAGATCGGACGTCACACCATGCTCGGCATGGCGAACGGTATGACGAGCTCCACCGGGCACGTCCTGGCCACGGCAGGGAGGATAGCGACCCGCTTGGAGAAGTCGTTCGCTCCCAACCTGGCCGCCTCCATCGCCTCGACTGGGATGATCGCGACAGGCGCGAGCCGTACGGCAGGGCCGGTCAACATCACCGTCCACACCTACAACCCGCAGGCGGAGCCCACCTCAACCACGATCAACCGGGGCTTGGCCTACGCCGGGATGCTCGGAGTGCTCTGAAGGCTCCGCATGTGGTCCCGCCAGCCAGCAGCGACCTCGGGGAGCGACACGGCGTCGGCAGTGCGGAACGCTGCACACGAGCAGACGCCGAGCGAGGTCTCCGGAATGTCGAGCACCGGATTGGTCGTCACCGTGGTGAGGGTCAGGCGATGCTCGGACAACGGGAAGCGGGGATCGTCGGCCCAGTGGTCTGGGGTGGGGTCATCCCCCATCGCGTTGAGGATCCAGCGGATGGCGGAAACGTCGGCGTACAGCAGCTCGACCTCGGCGTGGTCGTGGCCGTTCACCTCTGTGTCGCCGGGATAAGCGGCGACACCGGTCCACGCGCGGAAGATGAGCCAACCGTCCTCCACCTGCGCCTCAGGCCGGATGCTCACCTCTCCGCCCTCGGCGATGTACTCGGTGAACCCCAGATGATCCATCGCCTGATCCATGGCCGCCGCGGCCTGGGCGGCGGCCGACAGCGGAACCGCCCATTCGTCGCGCGCAGCGACCCGCAGTACCCGGGCGGGGCCCCGGAAGAAGAACGACTCCCGCCGCACCTCGATGTGGAACGGGCCCATCTCGGGCGTGGGCTCTTGGATGGCACCCATCTGGTTCCTCCTGAGGGCGTGGCCGTCGCGGTCAGTCTATGGCCGACCCTCTCGGATCAGCCCTACATGACTACTTGGAGGTGTCGTGCCGACATACACGCTGGACGGCGTGGCCCTGGACCACCCCGCGGGCTGCTGGAAGCTGAAGAGCGGCACTCGCCGCCGTCCGTTTCCCGCCGCCCGCTCGGTGTCGGTCAAGATGCCCGGCCGGTCAGGAGAACTCCCCATGGTGGGCCTGGACCTGGAGACCACCACGATCCCGCTCGTCTTCGGACTTACCGGCCGGACCCCGTCCGGCAGCGACGGCGGCTTCGAGCAGCTCGAAGCGAACTTGGAAGCACTCGCGGCTCTGATCGGCGTCCGTCACCGGCTGATGACGCTCTCCTACACTGCGGGCTCCATCGTCCGCGTCGCGGAGGTCGCGCTCGATTCGGTGTCGGAGCCGGAGGTCGACGTCGGATCGGCGCGCGGCCGGCTCACGGCGGTCTTCAAGATCCCCGGCGTGTTCTGGCGCGACCCGATCACCACCACCTGGGCGGGCAGCGCGAACGCCGTCGAGCAGCCCGCCACCACCCTTGCAGGGTCAACGGGCCCGGTGACCGATGCCCTGCTGCGCGTCACCGGCCCCGCCGTCAACCCCGCGATCACGGACGTGGCCACGGGAGACACCATCACCAGGCCCTCCGGCCTGACCGCCGGGCAACGCCTCCTCATCGACTGCGGCCAGATGAAGGCGCGCCTGGTCACCACCGACACCTGGGACATGAGCGCGGGCACAGACGTGACCGGCCAGATCCAGGCGACCGGCCCCGGCTCGGCGTTCCACTGGCTCCAGCTCACTCCGGCGGTGGGCGTTGGAGATCCCTTCTCGCGCGTCGTGCTGGTCACCAGCTCAGCAACGTCCACGACTGGTGCGTCCGGGCTGGAAATTCGGGCCCGCCGCGCCTATCTGTGAGGGCTACTTCCAAGGAGCTGGCCAACCGAGCCACTGTCCGAGACCGGCATACATGCTGACGAGTGCGATAAGGGTGGCAACGCCCCATCCAACTGTCGGCCAGAACCGGTCCTTCTTGGGCTCCGGCGGCGAGGGCGCGGTGGTGGAGATCGCGCCTGCGTTTCCATGCGTGAAGTTGACGATCGCTCCTGGACTATTCTCAACGCGGAACTCGGGAATGGCTATAGCGAGTGCTTCGTTTGTGGCCTCGACAGATGGGGTTTCCTGGCCTTCGGGGAGGCTTGCCCGGAGCTCGCTAACAAAGACTGCCAGAGTTCCTCGGATACGACCCAGCACACCCCTAATCGCTATCGGCGAGATCTCTATGTAGACCTCGCCTATCTTCGGCGGAACTCCATTCGGTTGAATCATCCAGCCTAGGCTTGTCATCAGGTCGGGTAGCGTGTCGAAGTCGGTGGGTTTTACTAAGAGGGTCTTCTCTTGGGCTGCTAAGGCTTCGAGTTCGGAGACAGACTCGGTTAGGCGGGTCCTGTTACTGACCTTGAGTGCGGATGGGAAGTATGACGGGGGCACCTGGTGCGGGATTGCCTTGTGATCATTCCGGTCTACGTGCGTCACCCAGAGGGTGCCAACGGCAGCCCTATAGGCCGGGGAGACTTCAACGGACTCATAGCCGTTCAGCTCACGCCTTATCCAGTCCCGGAATGACCCTGAGCGTCTGCTGCTTCCCCAAATGGCGCATTTGAGAAGAATGTCACCAAGTGGGGCATTTCGATCAATGATCTCCCGCTCGATCTGTGTAAGCAGGGAGCTGTCTCGAGAATCCTCTGCCGTCGGCTCAGTCACTGCTCCAGTCTCGCTGTCGTAAGGCCGTCCCGTACATCCGGATCCGGAAAAGCGAAAGCCGGCTGGAGGTGTGATGCATCTTCGGCTCGCCGTGTACGGCCCCAACGGCTCGCGCAGTGGTGTGCTTTCGGCCCCGCTAGGCACGGAGATTGGCTGGCCATTCAACGATGTGCCCGCGCTCAGACTGACGCACTGTTACGACGGGCCTGGGAGCGACCTGCTCGCCGATCCCTGCGAGATTGCCATCGAGGTCTCAAGAGACGGGACCGGCTGGGCGGAGCCTACCGACTCTCGGTTTTTGCTGATCCGGCGGCGGCTTGACCTCACCGACCGGGCGGCCGTCGAGCAGCTCGACCTGCCGGGCTACGTGTGGATGCTGCGCAAGCTCGTCCTCTACCCCGGTAGTCGGCCGCTGGTCGACGGGAAGCGCGCCTTCCCCAGCGCGACACCGGGCGCGATCCTCGCCACCTTTCTGGCCGAAGGACAGGCACGAGGGACGCTGACCGGCCTGTCGTGGAACTTCACCTCGACGCACGATTCGGCGGGCCAGCCGTGGGCCAAGATCCTGACGATCTACTACGAGCCCGGCATGGACGCGCTCACCACGCTGATCAACTTGGCGGAGCAGGGCGTCCTGGACTTCTCCATGCAGGGCCGTCAGCTGCGCGCCTACAACGCCGACACCGAGCTTGCGCGCGACCTCGCGACCGGTCCCGCCCCGGTGGATCTGCGCCACGGACGGGACATCACTCACGCCCCGGACGTCGGCACCCTCGAGGACGCCGCGTCCGCCGTGCTGGTCGTGGGCGACAACCAGTTCCAGCAGACCTACGCCAACCCTTCGGCTGTCGCGCCGTGGGGGCGGTGGGAGCAGTACGTCGGCCAGGGCGGCGTGTCCGATCCTGGTACGGCAGCGCTGCTCGCCGACGCGGCGCTCAAGCGCGCCGAACGGGAACGGGTGCAGCGCACGCGGCAGATCAGCCTGGCCGCGTCGCGCTGGTTCCCGGTCCTGGACTACCGGCCGGGAGACCGGATTCTCGCGCCCGGCGCGGGCGGCCTGCCGGAGTCGCTGCGGGTACGGCAGGTCACCCTGGTCCGTGATCAGACCGGCGTGCTCTCCGGCAACGTCGTCCTTAACGACCGGCTGCTCGAACAGGACATCCGCCTCGCCCGGCGCACGGCGGGCATCGTCGGCGGCTCGACAGCATCCGGCGGGTCAGGAGCGCGTCCGGCGCCCTCATCGCCCCGGCCGCGCACCCCCGCCGCACCCACCGGGCTGCTCGTGGACGCCCAGGCATACATCGACTCGGCCGGCGTCCCCCAAGGCCAGGTGACCGCCTCGTGGGGTGCGGTCGTGGTCGACGTCAGCGGTACGGCCGTTGAGATCGATGGCTACGAGCTGTTCATGCGCGTCAACCAGGCGGGCGCACCGTGGTTCCTCGTCGCGCTGACCCAAGCCGACGACACGAACGCGACCTACAGCCCGCTCGTGATCGGCGAGCAATACGCGTTCAAGGTCAGGGCCACCAACCAGGGAGCGCGCGGCGCGTTCTCGGCGCAGCAGGTGGTCACCGTCCCCGACGACGTCGACGCGCCGCCCGTGCCGACGCCGCCTTCGCTGTCGACCCGTCTCGGCGTCATCCACGTCCAATGGGACGGGCACGGCGTCGGCGGGGTGCTCATGCCGCCGGACTTCGTCCGGGCACTGGTGTGGATGCAGAATCCGCTCGCGCCCGGCTGGTCCGAGGTCGGTTACCTGGAGCAAGCGGGCGGGATCGTCGTCCCCGGCCAGCCGTACGGCCAAGACCGTGAGTTCCGGCTGACCGCCGTGGACCGCTCAGGAAACGAGTCCGCGCCGTCCGGCTCGGCCACGATCGCGGCCGTCCAACTGGTGTCCGGGGACGCGGCTGCGAGCTCAATCACGACCGGCAACCTGGTGGCCAACGCCGTCACTGCCGCGAAGATCGACGTCGGCGCTATCCAAGCCGCCCACATCGGGGCCAACCAGGTGACGGCGGCCAAGCTCGAATCGGTGCTCACCCTGTCTACCCGGATCGTCGCGGGCAGCGCGGCCGGAGCCCGGGTCGAGCTCAACAGCACGGGCCTGGCCGCCTACGACTCGGGCGGCGTCCAGACGGTCTCCATCTCCTCGGCGACCGGCAGCGTGTCGCTCGTGGGCCAGCTCGCCTCCGGTGTGACGGGGGCGCGCGTCATCATCAACCCATCCGGCGCGACCGTCCCAGAGCTGCGCTTCTACCCCGGCACCGGAGCCAACTACTCACGCATCTACAGCGACGGCTCGCTCTTCCCCGGCGAAGCCACGCTGATCACCTTGTCCGGCACGAACGGCAGCACCGCGGAGACCAGGGTGATGCACGCGGCCGGCGCCTACCACGTACGGGTCCGCGACCCGGCCACGACCTTCGACAACGGCGGGTTCCTCGCGCTGGAGGAGTCGCAGTCGCGCTTCGGGTTCAACCGACACGCCACCGCACAGCTCCAGCAGCTCACCTTCCTGCCAGGTTCGACCCGGCACACCGGGGCCTGGTCCTACAACGGCGGCGACGCCGGGCTCGTGATGAGCACCGTCACCATCCCCGCCAACCAGGCCGGGGCCACCTTCACCTACGGGCCGACCATGGCCAGCGCCCCGTACGTGGTGGCCACGATCGACGTCGGCGCGACCGGCAGTCCCCGCGTCGGAGCCTGCGTGTCGGCCAGGACCACCACGAGCGTCTTCGTCAGCCCCACCACGACGCAGGTGGTCGCCATCACCGCCCAGCTCTGGGGCTGGCGCATGTAACCCAAGGAGTACCGAGTGCGGGACCTGAACGTGGAGGCGGAGGCGGTCATCGCCGCGCTGCGCCGCCGTATCGACGAGCTGAGCTACGAGAACGTCCTCCTGGCGCTCGCGGTCGACCAGCTGCAAGAGCAGGTCGGCGCGCCGATCCCGAAGAACGCAGGCTGATCCGCCGTGCAAGTGATCACTCCTGGGGAGCGGCTCCGGTTCGGGGTCAGGCTCGTCGCACACGCCCCCAACGGGCCGCGGCTCGGACTCCTGGGCGAACCCTTGAGCTGGGACGCCGGACTGCCGCTGAACGACGTGCCGAGCTTGGAATTGACCTACACCACCCACGCTCAGGGCGCGGCCTGGCTGCGCGATCCGTGCGAGGTGGCGCTGGAGTACTGCGTCGACGGTGGCGCGTGGAGCGAGGCCGCCAACGGCAGATTCCTGAGGATCAGGAGGTCCGGAGACGCGACCGACCAGACCGGCGCGCAACGGTTCTCGCTGCCCGGCTGGGCGTGGATGCTGCGCAAGCTGGTCCTCTACCCGACGCTCGACATGGTGGACGGCAAGCGCCAGTTCAACGCTGTCCGCGTCGGCCACATCCTGACCACCCTGATCGGCGAAGGGTCCGGCCGGGGCACTCTGCCGGGCCTGGCCGTGGACTTCACGGCCACCCACGACTCGGCCGGCCAACCGTGGTCGGCTGAGCTGACGATCGGCCTGGAGCCCGGAACCGACCTCCTCCAGCTCCTCATCAACCTGTCTGAGCAGGGCGTATGCGACTGGCAGATGACCGGCCGTGTTCTGCAGGTCTACAACGAGGGCACCACGTTGGGTCGCCAGCTGGCCGCCGGGCCGGCGCCGGTTGAGCTGGTCCTAGGCCGCGACATCGACCAGGCGCCCGACGATGCCACCTTGGAGGACGCCGCCTCGGCAATCCTCGTCGTCGGCGAGGAGGGGCTGCGCGTCGAGGTCACCAATCCGGCCGCGGTCGCTCCGTGGGGCCGGTGGGAGGCATACCAGTCGCAGGGCGGCGTCAAGGATGAGGGCACCGCACGGCTGCTCGCCGGGCAGGCCCTGGAGCGCGCGAGCCGCGAGCGGGTGCAGTTCACCCGCCAGATCAAACCGCAACGGGCGCGGTTCCTGCCGCTGGCCGACTACCGGCCGGGCGACACCATCCGGGCGCCGGGGGAGGAGGGCAAGCCCGATGCCCTGCGGATCCGCCAGATCACGCTGTCGCGCGGTGACGACGGCGTCGTAGGCGGCAACCTCACGCTCAACGACAGGTTCTTGGAGCGAGAGATCAAGCTCGCCCGGCAGGCCGCGGGCATCCTCGCTGGAGGCGTCTCCAGCGGAGGCAACGGCGGAGACCCTGGAGGGGACAACGAGAACCGCGTCCCAGCGGCTCCCACCGGCCTTCTCGTGAGCCCTGCCGCCTACCTGGACGACGAGGGGTATGCCCACGGGCAGATCACCGTCTCCTGGGTGGGCGTGAGCAGCGACGTCAACGGCACACCGCTCACCGTCGACGGCTACGAGCTGGTCGGGCAGACCCCGCCGGGCACGGGCGCGATGCGCGTGCTGGCCACCACCACCGCGACCAGCGTCACCTACTCGCCGCTGGAGCCGAAGACGCGCTGGCAGTTCGGGGTTCGCGCCACCAACCAGGGCACCAAGGGTGTGGTTGCGGGTACAGCGGTGATCACCATCCCGGACGACGAGACGCCGCCGCCCGACCCGTCTACGCCGGTCGTCGACAGCCGTCTCGGGATCTTCCGGATCTCCTGGGACGGGTTCACGAGCGCGGCCACCGGCATGCCCAAGGACTTCTCCCGCGTCCTGATCATGATGCGGGACCCGCTGGACCTCGGTGACGAAGGCCAGCAGGTGGAGTGGCTGGAGCGCGCGGGCACCGCCGTGGTGCCGGGCCAGCCGTACAACGTGGACCGAGAGTTCTGGCTCGTCGCCATCGACCGGTCCGGGAACCTGAGCGGCGAGTCCACCCGCGTCATCTCGCAAGCGAAACCGCTTGTGGACACTGACATGATCGGCGAGATCATCAACGGGGCCGAGCACATCATCACCGGCTCGATCCCGGCTGACGCGAAGATCGTCGCAGGCAGCATCACCGGCGGCCTGATCCAAGCCCTCGCGATCGACGCCGGGAAGATCCAGGCCAACGCGATCACGGCCGACAAGATCCAGACCGGCGCAATCCAGACCGGCCACCTCGCAGCGGCGGCCATCACGGCCGACAAGCTCGCGGCCGGGTCGATCACCGCCGACAAGATCACCGCCGACGCTCTGAACGGCAAGACGATCACCGGCCCGCTCATCAGGTCAGCCCCGACCGGCCGCCGGTTCGTCCTCGACAGCTCCACGCTCGACCTGCGCTTCTACCCATCAGGCGGCTCCAACTACAGCCGGGTCTACTCCTCCGACTACAGTGGCGAAGCTGCGGTGTCGATCACCACGAACAACGACTACAGCACGCGCGCAGAAATGCAGGTCGCCTCCAACTCGATCTGGCTGGGAATGCGCTCGTTCGGATCGCAGTACGGCGGCGGCCTGGAGGTCGGCTCCGGCTACGCCCGATTCGGCTACTACACCGGCAGCAGCAGCTTCGACAGCTACATCTACCTCGACTCGGCCGGCCGGTGGGTGACGCGGGGCCGCTACTGGGACATGGCCAGCGCCAACTCCTACGACGCCGTCCACGCTG
Source organism: Nonomuraea sp. NPDC050328 (assembly GCF_044459405.1). Taxonomy (NCBI): domain Bacteria; kingdom Bacillati; phylum Actinomycetota; class Actinomycetes; order Streptosporangiales; family Streptosporangiaceae; genus Nonomuraea; species Nonomuraea sp. NPDC050328. The sequence continues at coordinate 302,000 of NZ_JBITIW010000003.1, forward strand.
GCTCCTACACCGAACCTGGCATCGGCAGCGGAACCGGCAACTGGACCATCCGCAGCTACGGGCCGACGATGGCCTCCAACATGGGCCCCGTCTGCGTGATCAGACGGGGCGTCGGGAGCCCTAGCAGCCACCTGCCTTCGGGGTCTTGGTACGTCGTCGACTCCAACACCTCCAGCTTCCGCATCAACACCTCATTCAACGAATCATTCGCGATCTATTGGTGGGCTCACCGCCACTGACCTCGCAAAGGAGGGCAGGGTGGAGACCCTGCACATCTGGGACGCCGAACTCGGCTACTCCCACACAACGCTCGCCCGGCAGGTCGAGACCAGCGAGCACCAGCCGATCATCCCCGACGGCGCGGAGCCCATGTGGGGGGTGTACTTCGTCCAACCGGACACGGCCATGCACGGCACCCACTCATTCCCCCACGTGACGTTCGAGTGGAGGGCGGCCGAGTACGGGATCGACCCCGAGGACGTGGACACGCTCCTCGACGTGATCTTGTACGAGCCGTACATCCCCAACCCCGACGACGCGCTCGCGTGGCAGCAGCCGGAGACCGCCAAGATCCTCGCGGCCACCCGCGGCCTGCCCACCTGCTGGACACCGGGCGTCCCTGACCACGAGCGGCTTGCCGCGCACCAAGAGCGTCTTCGCCAGGTGAAGCTGCACCGCCTCACCCTCGAACCCGCCGCGCGCACCGACCGGCAAGGCGCGCTGGAGTTCGTCGGCTCACGACGCATGGCTCCCACCGATCCACTCGATCCAATCCGCTCGCAGACCCGGCTCGACCCGGTACGGGTCGCCGCGCGCCGGCTCGCCGTCGACTGGCAGCGCGAGACCCAGGGATACGGCGCCCCCGCGACCTTCACGCTCAAGCCCCCGGCCACCTTCGCCGGGATGCAGGGCGGAGACGGACCGTCCACCCCGCCCCACAGCAACGGGCCGGAGGGCAAGTGACTGGAATCCCGTGGCTTGACGCTTTCGTCGTCATCACCATCGTCGGCGGCGCGCTCGCGCTGCTCGCCCGCGCGCTGACCGGGATGGCCCGCAGGCTGCGCCGCCTATCGCACTTCCTCGACGACTGGAACGGCGAAGAGGCGCGCCCCGGCGTGCCGTACCGGCCAGGCTTCGCCGAGCGGGTGGCGCTGATCGAGGCAGAGCTCAAGCCCAACCACGGCTCCTCACTACGCGATGCGATCAATCGCGTCGAGCAGGGCGTGCGCCGGGTGGAGGACGGGCTGGCCTCCCACCTTCAGCAGCACCGCGAGGGGCTGTTCCCGGTCGAGCCCCAGCGGCGGACAACCGGCACAGAGCGGATAGTCGAGAACCCGCCATCCCCAGAATGACGATCTTCCCAACGGACGGCGGCTTGCTTGTCGTGCCCGCCGTCCTCCCCATCCACGTGCCGAACTCGGCACTCGGCATCACCGTCGCCGAGTGGCTGCTCCTCGACCCCGCACAGGAGGTGACCAATGTCTGAACCGACCGAGGACCAGCTCGTGGCCGCGAGCGTGGACCTGCGGCCGTGGGGTCCGACAGAACCCGACGAAGAGCAGGTGCTGCGCGGCCTGGGCTATGTCCTCAACCCGCTGACCGGCATCTACGAAGGCGACCCCCACGACGAGGACGGAGAACTCGAATGAGCGTCAACGCCATGCTCGCCGCCGCCCGCGCGACCCTCGGGACACAGGGTCGGCCGAACGCCATCACCCGCGCGTACGCAGCCCGACACGGTGCAGCATTCCTCACCGCGCCCTGGTGCAACATGAGCGTTACCGAGTGGGCCCGCCGCTCCAACAACGCTGCGGCGGTCTTGCCGCGAGGGGATCGCGCCTACACCGTCTGGCACGCGCAGGACGGCAAGGAACTGCGCCGCTGGTTCGCCGGCACGGCCGACAACCTGCGCAAGCACGCCAAGCCCGGAGCGGTGATCTTCTTCGACTGGTCCGGGAGCGACAGCATCGGCGCGATCGACCACGTCGGGATCGTCGAACGCAACTTGGGCGACGGCAGAGTCCAGACCATCGAGGGCAACACGGCCGACGCGTGCCGACGCAGGGTCAGATCCGCAAGCGTTATCGCTGGCTTCTGGAATCCGCCTTACAAGACGCCGTCCAAGCCCTCCCAGCCCAAGCCGCAGCCCGCACTCAACTGGATGGAGGAGATCGTGAAGAAGCTGCCCGCCCTCTACTACGACGCCGACAAGCCGCTCACCGGCTGGCACGTCAAGACCCTGACGTGCCTGCTGGAGGCCCGCGGCTATCCGGTCCCTGACACCGTCGACGAGACCGTCTTCACCCGCTACCACGACAAGCAGCTGCGCGACTTCCAGAAAGCCGCGAACGTCGCTGACGAAGCCGGCCGGACCGGTCCTCCGACGTGGGCCGCCCTGCTCAAGGTGGCGTGACGTGGACCAGCACGGGCCCGCCCCCCAACGAGGCGGGCCCGACTGTAGGGGGGATGCCACAAGGAGAGATGAATCAGCGCTTGACGACGAGCCTCCCGAACAGCGCGTGCCGGGTTTAATCGACGAAACGAACTAGCTTCTGATTCACCAACAGCGGCCAGCATAGAGGGCTGATGCCGCCACCCGGCTTCTCCCCTTCGCTGACGTGCCCACCCCGCCGCGAGAGCTCATGCGTCCGCTAGGCATACCTGATCGCGGGCGAGTCGACGTCCATGCAGTCCCACCCCCGAGACGTACTGAGGGAGTTCAGCGGGTCACCGGCAGACGGAAGCACTGTCGCTCAGCCAGGAGATCCACTTGACGGTCATTGGAACCGCGGACGCGAACTGACCGCGGCTGGGGACGGTGGGGGTTGCGGCCTTGACGCACTTGTAGCCGTCATCCCAGATACTGCCGTTCCACCACTTGTACTCAATCAGGGCATTCGGCCATGAGTTCAGCGTCCCGTTGTTGAACACCGACTTGATGCCCGAAATGCTGCCACTCCAGTTGCCTCCGACTTTCATCGCCGGAGGGCTGACGGGGGTCGACGTCTTATAGAGGCAGACGTACCCCACAGGGCAGCCAGCGTATGTGCGGCCGGCGTCAGCCGATGCGGACGTGGCTGGGCTGGCGATGGTTGCAGCCGCGATCACCACGAGTGCGCCGAGGATGTGCTTGCGATGCATGTGCTCCCCTTCGTGACGGAACAAATCGTCGCGACCGTAGCGATCATCGCTTTGGAATCGCTATCGGTGCGCCCATCAGCCCCCCGGTGTCCTTCGCCCCGCACCCGCGGGGCTTTACAACCTCAAGGAGCAAGCATGTTTCACCAGTGGCTTCTCAGTCTGTGGCGCACCGTCGTTCCGTCGCTCGTTGGCGGTGCCCTCGGCTGGCTCGCCCTTCGTGGCATCACCATCGACGGCGTTACAGCCGACCAGATCAGCGCGGGCGCGGTCGTGCTCGGCACCGGCCTGTACTACGGCCTCTTCCGGGCGCTGGAGCAGCGCTGGCCCGCGCTCGGCGTCCTGCTCGGCTCGACCAGGCAGCCCTCCTACGCATCATCGCAGCATCGGCCCGTCCGCTACGACCAGTAGCATCTGCGCGTCTCACGCCCCGTCACAACGAGGACATCGGTGAGACTCCGGCATCGTGAGGTGCCGGTCTGCGGCGGCCCGGCCTAGGACAACGAGCCGCCAACGACGCGGGGTGACGCAGCCAGGAAGCGTGCTGGCCTCATACGCCAGAAGTCACCGGTTCAAATCCGGTCCCCGCCACCAACGACAAAGGGCCCGGTCATCCATCGTGGATGACCGGGCCCTTTCGCCATGCGCTGCTACTGGCGGAGGAACCCGTTGACCACCATCGGCAGGCTCGCGTCGAGACCCGCCATGTTCAGCACCCCAGCGTCGCCTGGGTCGCCGATCGTATGCCCGGCGGGCGTCATCGCGGCCACGACCACGCGGGCCTGAGCCGACGTGGTGCGCCGGTAGGACTCCAGCGCCTGCGACGGGTGCGAACGTCCCGCCCAGCTCTCGCTGTCGGTCAGGACGACGAAGCCGTCCACCGCCAGGCGCTCCCCGGCCGCCCAGGTGAACGGGAGGCTCAGGTCTGTTCCGCCGCCGGACGGCCGCCACGACCGGATCTCCCGAAGGTTGGTCCGCGGCGTGACGCGCGAGCGGTGCACGCTGATGTCCACGTCGATGACGTGCGCGTTGCCCTTCTCGATCCTGGCCAGCATGACCGCCATCGCACACCCGACCTCGTACGGCGTCCCGATCATCGAACCGCCCACCTCGACCGCGCGACCGTACCAACCGCCCGACATCGAGCCGGAGGAGTCGACCGCGACCAGCAACCGCCTGCCCGAAGGCTCGACGGAACCGAAGCTCAGCTCGTACGTCTCCTCCAGGGCATCCAGCACGGCGGGGACCGGCGCCCAGGTGTGCGCTGCGGCACGCGGGTTGGGCTGCGACCGGCCCGAGCCGTACACGCGAAGCGCCAGGAACGCGTCCATCGGGTGGATGCGAGCCCTGACGAGCGCGTCTCGGTCGGTGAGGCGCGCCACGGCGCGCCGGGTGGCGTCGCCCATCGGGCGCAGGGTGCCCAGACGAGTCATGCGGGCCAGGTTGCGCAGGAGCGCGGTCAGGCCGACCGTGTCCACCAGGGCGTCCCACACCTCCGGCTCGCGCAGCAGCTCACTGGGCAGGAACTCCCACGGCACCCGCTGCTCGACGACCACCCGGACGGCCTGCTTCACGTTCGTGACCGCCTTGGCGGTCAGGAACTTGTCGACCGTGACCAGCTCATCACGCGCCACATCGTCGGGGATGGTCCCCGCGATCCAGCCGAGCAGAGTCTGCCTGCCGGGCTCGAGAAGCTTGGCGCTCAGCTCCGGCGTGCGAAACTGCCGGCGGTGCGGGTGCGCCAGCCGCAGGGCATCACGCAGCTGAAACGACTCCCCGGCTGGCGTCTTGCGCTGCATCGCCTTGCAGGCACGGAAGGCGACCTCCTCAGCGGTGCCCTCCAGGAACCACAGCGTCAGCGCTCGGCGCGTGGAAGCGCCCATGACCGGGGAGGCCCCGCCCCTCACACTGGCCTTTCCGCTGAGCTGCTTGCGATAGCCGAACCACTTCGCCAGGTGGTCCGTCGTACGGCACACCAGCGGCACCGCCCTGCGAGCTGTCCCGCGAGTCTCCTGGTCGCCGCGCACGTGCGCGGCGGCGAGTGCGAAGATGGCAGGTCCGGGCTTGGGCGCCCGCGGCGGCTTCGCGGTGGAGATGTCGACGATCAGCTGCACGACGCGGGGACCGTCCTTGGCGATGGCCTCGAACAGCACGCCGACGTTGTCCGTGGTGAGCGCGCGCTCCCCGGCGTAGTAGGTGCCGCCCGTGGTCCCCAAGATCAGGAAGTCTTCGAGACGCTGCCAGGTGTCCTTGGCGAAGCTGTAGCCGCCCGCGTTGTTGCGCACCTGGTTGGTGTGGCCAGGGATCGGCTGTGTCTGAGGGGTCATGTGAGCGGAAACGCTTGCGAGAGGGTCACGGTTGCGTGCCATCCGGCACCTCCTTGAGTTCGACCCGCCAACGGCGGATGCAGGGGAGGGGAGGGGCGGATGTGGTGATGCCTACCGGATCAAACCGCAGTCCTGCCGTTGGACGACGCCCGAACGAGCCGGGCGGCGGGGACTCGAACCCCGCATTGGCGGTACCTGGAGATAACCGGTCAGCTTCGACCCGCCCCTCCCCGTGCTCGTCAGCCCTGCCGATGCCATGGATGTGGTGTTCCGGCCGGGTTGCCCCTTGCCAATACGGGGCGACGGGCCGCCGCCAGGCGACCCGACAGGATTTGAACCTGCATCCACTGGTGGCGTGATAACCGACCAGATTCGACCCATGGCATCGGCAGAACTGACGAACGATGCGGCCTGGAGAGGGCACGGATGTGGGACGTCCAACGGCGTTTAGGTGCTCTGCCAACTGAGCTACCGACCGCTTACTGCCCTACAGCAGCCAGCCGGACAGGACTTGAACCTGCGACAACCCCGTTATCAGCGGATAACCGGCGGACTTCGACCCGTGCCCCCACCAGACCGCACCAGTGATCGCAAGACCGGGAGCGAGCGCGGATGTGGTCTCGACGCCGGATGGTGTCTTCTTAGCAAAAAGATAACCGGCGATCGTTCGACCCGCGCCCGCACCGAGCCCGACGATCAGGACGCTGAGGGTAGCGATTTCGCTTGCGACTCTAGCTCCGCCCAAGCCCAGGCCGCATCTCAGATTGTGTGTGAATCCAGCGTGATGGATGTGGCAAAGCCAAGCTTGTGTGATGGGTGGTTCGGCTAGGCTTTCGCGGTCAGCGCAGGCAGGCCATCGTGGGAGTCGGACAGTGCAGGAGATCGAGGTCAAATACCGTCTGCTTCACACCACGGCCGAAGGGGTGGCGCTGTCGCTGGCGTCTCACGGCGTGCGGTTGTCGGCTCCCGTGCGTCAGGATGATCAGGCTTACGCGCAGCCTGGATGGGACTACGGACAGTCGAAGGTCGGGGTTGCGTTCGCGAGGTTGCGCACCCAGGGCAACCGGCACCTGTTCACGGTGAAGACGCCGCTGGCGAACGAAATGGCGTGCCTGGAGCACGAGACGATCGTCGCCGACCGCGAGCAGATGCACCAGGCCGTCGTGCAGATGGGCTTTCAACCGACCGTGCGCATCGTCAAGACGCGCCGCACCGGACAGGCCGCGGACGGCATCGCCGTGTGTGTGGACGAGGTCGAGCACGCGGGGCTGTTCCTCGAACTGGAGACCGTGACGGGCGCGGGTGAGCCGGGCGAGGCCGCGCAGGAGCGACTGGACGCCTTCGCCCGCTCGTTCGGCTTGGCCCTGGAGCGGGTCACCGACACCTACGACTCGCTCGTCCGCCGGGCACTCACGCCCGCCTGACCAGAGGTCAGAACAAGGCGATCTCGTCGCGCTCCCCGAGCTCCCTTGTGGCGAGCTCGGCCGCCTTGATCTGGAGCGTCATCGTGACCGCCGCGTGGTCGGTAAGGCTCTGCTCACGTGTGTCGTGCAGATAGGCGGCTTCCGTCACCGTGCCCCTCAGCGCGGAGCCGACGTGCAAGTAGTCGTAGCGGTAGCCGTCCCCGGTCCTGCCGATCCAGCTGTGCGGCTGGGCGCCGGGATGGAGCAGGTCGTGAGCGTCTACCATGCCGTGGTCGGATAGAGCGTCCAGGAGCGCGTACTCGAACGCCAGGAATCCCGGGTGCCGAGGTTCGTGGGTGCGGCTGATGGAGTTGTAGTCGCCGCCGAGCACCAGGTGCTCACGTGCACGTTCGGGAAGCTCCTGGACCGCTCGAAGGAGCGACGCGGTGAACTGTTGCTTGCGGTCGACTTTGTCCTGACTCCGATCGCGTGAGGGGATATAGACGCTCGCGACGAGTACCTGCGGCTGGGTGTCCAGCCAAGCGGTAGCGACCCGTCCGGCGACGGTGATGCCGGACAGCGACGGCTGCTCGTCGGCGAGGGCGATCCGGCTCACCAATGCCGCGCCCCGGTCTCCCACGTCGGGGGTGTTGACCACCGCCCATCCGGCGCGAGCGAACGCGTCGAGCAGGTGGGCGGTGCCCGCGCCAGCACTCGTCTCCGTCAGCAGGATCACGTGCTCGGGCCGGGTGGCGAGCCAGGCGAGGATGCGTTCGGCGCGGTCCCGAGAGGCCGCGCCGACGTTGACGGTGAGGACAGACAGCACAGCATGTTCCTTGGTTCAGGGGTCGAGCTGGTCGAGAACGTTGGTCATGAAGAGCACGACCTCCGCCGGGGTGCGGTCACGGCAGTCGATCCGAGACTGCCGCCACCCGCGGCCCTCCAGGAACCGGAAGGCGTCGCCGTACAGCGCCACCTCCTGCTCCGGTGAGCCGATGCGCTCCAGCCGGGACCGATGCCTGCGCTCATCCAATCGCGCTCTGATGATCGCCGGGTCGTGATCGAGGTAAAAGGTAACGGCGGGCGGCGGCGCGAACGCGTTGTAGGTCCAGATCTCCTCCAGCTCCATGCCGTCGAGGCGTTGCAGGACAAGGGAGGAAGGCAGGTACCGGTCGCTGATCACCCACGTGCCGCCGGCGAGCGCGGGTTCGATCTCGGACTGCACATGAGCGGCGCGGTCGGCGGCGATGGCCAGCGCGAGGGCCCGGCCAACCATGCCGCTCTCCCCGGAGCGCGACAGCTTCCCCAACGGCGTGTCGGAGGGTTCCGTCGTGAGCAGCACCGGGATGCCGCGCTCGCGCAGCCGTGCGGTGAGGCCGGCGGCCGAGGTGGTCTTGCCGACCCCATTGGGGCCCTCGACAGCGACGAAGACGCCTCTCATGCGGGCCTCCGGCCGATCTGCAGGAGCGGTGTGTCGACGCGGGGGCACTGCTCGGCGTCAACCTCGCCGATGCGCAGGCCGCGGCTGATGACAGCGGCCGGGCAGCCTTTGCCGCAGGATCCGCCCAGCGAGCAGGAGCCGCACGTGGGGTTGCCGCCCATGGCCAACTTGCCGCCCAGGTCGTAGGCGTCGAGCGCGGTCACGACGTCGTTGTGCAGGATGTTGCCGACGAGGAAGTCGCTGTCGGGGTAGGGCGACTGAGGCGTGCGGGCAGCGAAGACCAGGTAGGGGCAAACTGCGGTGCCCCCGTCAGCGAAGACGTAGATGAGCTTGCCCGCGTCGCAGCCGCCGAGCGGCAGCTCGTCATTCGGGAAGCGGATGTGCACCAGTTCGAGTCCCTGCTCGTGGAACTGGCTGGTGACGGCCTGGATAGCGCGCATCGTGTCGTCGGCAGCTGCGAGCTTGCCCTGGCTCTTGACCCCGCGGCCCATGGACGACAGCGGGTTCATCAGCACGTACTCGGCGCCTACCTCGACGGCGAACTCGCACAGCGCGGCGAACTCCTCCACCGTGGTGAGCATGTTCGGGGTGGACAGCAGTCCCTGGAGGAGCCCGGCGTCGGCGAACTTGCGGACCGTCGACACGGTCACGTCAAAGGAGGCGCGGTCGCCGCGGAACTTGCCGTGGCTCTCGGGCCGGAACCCGTCCAACGACACGTTCACGTGGACGTTGCCGAGGGCGGCGAGCTCGTCGATCTGGGCGTCACTCGTCTGGGTGGCGTTGGTGCAGATCCCGACTGGCACGTTGAGTTCGGCCAGGTGGCGGCACAGGGCCAGCAGATCGGGGTGGACGAACGGTTCGCCGCCAGTCAGGGTGATGCGCTCCACACGGGCGCGTAGAAGCCGGGGGATCACGGCGTCGGTGAGGGCGTCGTACGGCAGGTCGAGGCCCTCCTTCGTGGAGGAGACGAAGCAGTGGGCGCAGTGCAGGTTGCACCTCTCGGTGATCTGGATCAGCGCCTTACGGCCGTCCCCAGCGATCGAGGTGCGGAAGTAGCACGAGGTAGCGGCGGTGTCGACGATGAGGGACTTGTGCACGTTCAGCCTCCAGAGCGCGGTAAGGGAATGGCGATGTGTCGCTCCCCCCAGGCGAGCGTGAGAGCGGTCAAGGTGGACAGGTGCGGCCCGGCTGCCTCCCTCCATCGGTCGGCGAAGTCGGCGGAGGTGATGGGCCAGGGCGTGCCGGGGTCGGCGCGAGCAGCCCAGGTACGGACCGCCAGGTCGTCGTAGGGGTAGAAGGAGAAGTCGCCGGTGTAATCGGCGATGGCGGCCGAGGCGGTCCACGGGCCGATCCTCGAGACGGTCATCACTGCCTTGAGCGTCTCGGCGGGGGCGAGAAGCTCCCATCCTGGCCCGTCGGCTAGGTAGCGCTCGGCGGCGGTACGCAGCGGCCGGGCCTTGAACGCCATGCCGAGGTCGTTGAAGACCTCGGCCTTCAGGCCGGCCACCGTGGCCGCGTCAGGCATCAGATGGGTGTCCTCGACCGGATGGCCGACAGCGGCGCGGAAGCGCTGATGCATGAGCCTGGCATGCCCGGCGCGGATGACCTGCCGGATGATGGCCGTAGCCAGCGCGTCCCACAAGTCCGGATTCCGCAGCCGGGCGACCGGTCCGGCCTGCCGCAGCGCCGCCAGCAGACCAGGCGGGGTCAGCGTCGGATCCAGTTTGGCAGGGTCATAGACGTCGACGCGTGGATCGAGGGCGGAGGTCTTGATCAGGGTCGCAGAGAAGAGGGGCTGGGTGTTGACTTGCCAGATGCCGCCGCCGGCGCGCACGGCGCGCACCGGTCCGGTTTGGCAGTGGTCCCATCCGGGGTGGTCGAGCATGAAGTGGGTCATGAGGTGCGTCATCCCGAGATCAGAGATGGTCGTCGGCCATGGGGGTTCGGCGGTGTCTGGCTGCGTGGGTGGTGCCTGCGGTCCCGGGAGATACGGCCGGAGTGTCGCCCCCACTCCAGGTGCTTCCGGCGGTGGGGTTCGATCCCGGGACCGCAGGGTTGTGCCCGGCAGGCTCTCCAGGCAAGGCGGGCACCTGCCAAGCCAGGGTGTGGGCTGCGAGAGCCTGCCGGAGTTCAAGTTCGACCTCGACCATCAGGTCCGTGAGCTGGGCGTCGTCCTTGGCCTCGACGACACGGCACTCGCTCGGGTCGGCCAGATGCCAGGCGGACAAGGTCTGGGCCCACGGACGCCAGTAGAACCACCAGTGCCCTGGGGTAGGCGATGGGGGCGCCGTGACCTGATCACGGGTGGGCGGCATCGTTCTCCTCCGGAAGGTCGAGAGCGAATGCGACGAGTTTGGTCAGCGGCGGAGGAAGAGGCTGTTTGATGAGCACGCGATAGTGGGCGGCGAGCCTTACGGCGGCAGTGGGAGCTACCCAGGCGAATGTCCAGAGCGTCCGGCCCCTCCGGCTGGAGTGAGGCGAGCACCACCAGATCATCCGCCCGTCCGTCATCGCCACGAGGTAGGGCCACAGGCTGCACACGGCCCTCTCGGCGTCTCCCAAGACCATCGCTGGAACGTTGAGGATCGCGAGTTCGGCCCGCAACTCCTCCGCCATCTCGTCGGCTGCTCTCGCAGGCAGGTCGGAGGTGATTCCGGTCAGTGGCCCGAGTTGTTGAGGGGGCCCAGGATCTATGGAAGCCACATGGCCCTCCCCTGCCTGCGAGGTTGGATGGTCGCCTCCTATCTGACCCTGGGCGGGCCGAGATGGGGAGATGGCCGGACAGGCCGAGGTGGTCAACGTGGTCAAAGATCAACAACGGCGCTACTGGAGATCTTGTGGCGCTTTCCTGAAGGGGCTGGGAACGACCCCCGCAGCCAACTACGGTTGGTGACAGGGGGCTAGATCGTTCATGACACAGGACTGAACTGCGGGAGAGCCCAGACATGGCGCGCGTTCGCAACGACCGGCTGGCCAACCTGCTGACCGAAGCGGGGTGGTCACGCGCCCAGACGGCGGCTGCGTTCAACCGCGTCGCACGAGACAGCGGAGTCTCCCAGGCGCATGTCGGCCGCTCGCACATCAGCATGTGGGTCGCGGGCAGCCACCCCTCTGGTCAAGCGCCAGCGCTGCTGTGTCAGGCTTTGTCTCGCCGTCTGGGGCGCGATCTCACCCTCGCCGATCTCGGTTTCGCCGACTCGGCCACCGCCGGGCAGGAGCCGCCTCCGTGGCACCTGGACCCTGTCGCCGCGCTGGCCAACCTGGGGAGATCGGACTTGGACCCAGACCGCAGAAAGCTGCTGAAGGGCGCCGTCTACTCGGCGACCTCGCTGGCGTTGCCCGACCAGGTGTGGTGGGATCGCATGGCCTCCACCCCGGCCGCCGCGTCAGCGCGACCTCAGCGGATTGGAGCGGGTGACGTCGACACCGTGAGGGACCTGTTCGCCACCTTCTCCCAGATCGATCAGCGGCGCGGCGGCGGCCACGGCCGGACCGCGCTGGTCCAGTACCTCCACACGGAGGTCGCAGCGTTCTTGCGCGGGACGTTCCCCTCCGACCAGGTACGCGCGGAGATGTTCTCCGCGGCCGGCGAGCTGGCGTACCTGTCGGGCTGGATGGCCTTCGATAACAGTGAGCACCCGCTGGCGCAGCAGTACTTCTTGCTCGCGTTGAAGCTGTGCGCACACTCCGGGAACCCTCCGCTGACGGGGCACGTCCTGCGCGCCATGGCGCACCAGGCGCTCGATCTCGGTCACCCGCAGCGCGGCCTGGAGCTGGCCGAGGCGTCCGTGCAAGGGCAGCGTTACCTGTCGGCCACCCCGAGGGAGCGGGCCCTGCTCGGCGTCGTCTACGCCCGCGCTCAGGCCAGCGCCGGACAGTCCCGGGCGGCGGCTCAGACGCTCCTACGCGCTGAGGACGACCTGTCGGAGGCACGGGATGGGATCACTGAGCCGTTCCGGACGTTCTTCTTCGCCACCGCGAGCCTGGCCCACGAGACGGCCTGCACCCTGCGCGCCAGCGGAGACCACCGGGGCGCGATCCGCCAGTTCCGGCACAGCGTTCGCACCCGCGGTGCCGCTTTCAAACGCACCCACGCTGTGACGCTGGGATACCTGGGCGCGGCGCACCTATCGGTCGGCGAGGTCGACCAGGCGTGCGCCACGTGGGACACGGCGTTGCAGGCCATGCAGGACGGGGTGTACTCCGGCCGCGCACGCAAATCCGTGGTCGAGATGCGCACCCTGTTGTCGCCTTACCGCCGCCGCGGCATCCCAGCGATCGCCGACCTCGATGCGCGCGCCGCCGCGTACCTGGCCAACCTCGACTGACCAGCCAGCCCGATACGAATGGAGCTCCCGTGGCCGAACCCTTGACGATCACACCGATCGGCGTAGTCGTCGGCGGACGCACCGAACCGACCGACGACCACTGGGGAGAGCAGGCGATCATCCGTCTGAACGCCGATTTCCCGCATGAGGTGGTTCAAGGGCTGGAGGAGTTCTCGCACCTGGTGGTTGTGTGGCACTTCCACCGTGCGGCTCCGACCGACGTGGCGCTGCACGCCCGCAGCCCCCGCAACGATCCCCGCTGGCCGCCCACCGGGACGTTCGCGCACCGCAACCACCGCCGTCCCAACCAGCTCGCCCAGTCCTTCCCCCGGCTGCTCAAGGTCGACGGACTCGATTTGCACGTCGCCGACTTGGATGCCGTCGACGGCACGCCCGTCTACGACCTGGCACCCTACTTCTCACAGATGGGGCCGCGTGGTCCGATTCGGCAGCCGGACTGGCCGGGGGAGATGCTCTCCGACTACTGGGCCGACCCTCAGGAGTGACCCGTCACCAGGCAGGCGGGAAGGGCGCGTCCACGGTCTGGATCCGCACCCGCTGAGGATTGGTCACGATGCGGAGCAGTTCCACGGCGCGGCCGTCGTTATCGAGGGCAACGCACTCGGCCAGCAGGACGTGAGCGCCGCGTGGCAGCGTCAGCTGGGCTGCTTCCTGGCTGGTCGACGGGCGCGTCCACACCGTGGCGCGCGCGATCCTCGCGGGTGCGTGCCCGAGGCCGGCCAGCGCGACTCCGGCTCCGGTGTCGATCGTCGCCGGTCGTGTCAGCGCACTGTCTTTGACGAGGTCGGCGGGGTAGACGGCGCGGTCAAGCCGGATCGTGGCCCCGTCGATCGTGGCGCGCCGCACGCGCGTGACCACCTCATCACCTGTCCGCAGGTCCAGCAGTTCGGCAACGTCGGGGCTCGCTGGCCCGCGCTCGACGTCGGTCACCGTCATGTCACCGACGGCTCCGGCGAGTTGGCAGCTCAAGCGCCACAGGCGGCCGTGGGCCAGCACGTTGAGCGGCACGTTGACGATGGCAGGTTGAGGGTCGAGTACGAGCAAGCCCTTGTTGGCTACGCGGCGGATCAGGAGCTGCTCGGTGAGCGCGCGGGCGGCTGCGGCGATCGTGTTGGTGGCCACGCCGCCGTACTCCTGGCGGAGCTGGTCGCGGTGCGGCAGGTAGGAGCCGGGCTGGAACTCGCCCTCGCGGATCCGTTGCGCGAGGTCGCTCGCGATCCGCTTCCACTGCGGCTCTGCCACAGGGCCCCCTCATGTCCGGTGAGTCAGAGAGAGGTTAACGCGTCCTGCGGCAACGTCCCTACCAGCTGAGTTGACACGAGTCCCCTTGGGGACTCATCCTGACCTCCGTGCCCCCTGTTGTTGCAACAACAGGGGGAGGATTTGACCAAAGAGTGCGGCCCCCGGATTGATGCGTCAGCCAAACGCTCCGGGAGCCGCCGTATCTCCCTCACCCGAATGTGAGCCACGACCCGAAGGACGTGAAGAGATGTCCCTCAGTATCGCATCGCCAGCGCCGAATCAGGACGTACCCACGACAACCCTGCAACAGCAGGTGTCCGCAAACGCCGGATGCGCCGGCCGAGCCGTCGACGACTTCTTCCACGGCAAGACCAGCCGCGTCGGCGCCATGCGCCTGTGCGGCGCATGCCCCGTCGTCGCCGAGTGCAGAGAGCTCCAGACGCGTTCAGACCTCGCGCGCGTGCTCGCCGCCAAGAACAAGGCGGAGGAGCTGCGTCTCATCTACGGGGTGTTCGGCGCTCAGATCGCCGCCGACCGCCGCGAAGAGGTGCGGGCGCGTTTGCGTACCCTCAAGTCGCAAGCGAAATCGCTTGCGACTTTCCCTCAGGAGGTAGCGGCGTGAAGCTGTGGTTCGCGCGCAAGCACGATCTCGATCCGGAGCAGGCTCGCCAGCGGCTTGAGGCCGAACGGCTCAATCAGGAACGCCTGGCGCTTCTCGTCCAAGGAACCCGCGAAAGGACCCTGGCCGAAGACGCCGCACGCCGCGAGCACGCCGAGCAGGCCGCGGCCGAGCGCGTCCGGGCCCTCCAGGAGGTCGAGAAGCTGCGCACCGAGCGTCGCGCCGCGAGCCGGCAGCGATGGGCGAGCCGCGGATTCCACGCGACCCTTGCCACCGGCATCGTTGGCGTGAACGCAGCGGCCGTCCTCGGGCAGGTCCTCGCGCTGGTCCTGGTGTCCGGATGGCCCTGGTGGGCGGCACTGCCCCTGGCCGTCGTCGTGGAGGCCATCGCCAACATCGTCGGATTCTTCAGCCACGACAAGACCATCAAGGGCTACTCGGCCCCGCTCCTGCGCCTGCTGTCGCTAGCCATCGCCGCGGCGATCGGCTGGTTCAACTGGCAGCACAATCTCGACCATCCCCTGACGAGCGGCTACGCGATCGTCTTCGGGTGCGCCTCGCTGTTCTCGCCGGTGCTGTGGCAGCTGTACTCGGGCTGGCGGCGCTGGGACACCCAACGGGAGCAGGACCTACTCGTCCGGCAGAAGCCGACGTTCGGCGCGTGGCGGTGGATCATCCCCTCGCTGCGGGGCGAGACCTGGGCCGCGTTCAAGGTCGCCGTCGCGGAAGGAATCACCACCCGCGAGGAGGCGCTGGCGCGAGTCCGTATCGACCAGCTCCGCGAGCAGGCTCACACGGCGGTGGTCACCACGCACGGGCATGCTCTCGAACTCGCCCTCGCGCAGCTCGCCGCCACCGCCGCCGAGCTGTACGGACCCGATCCCGATCCGGCGGCCGTCGAGGCCATGAGCAACATCCAGAATTTCATCAGCCGATTCGGCCCGATCATTCCGCCGTTCAATCCCGCAAGCGAAATCGCCATCGGATCGGATCGCCTGCCGATCGAGTCGGGCCGCAGCAGCACCACTCCCACTGAAGCGGCACCCGACCGCGATCGGGTGTCCGGCCCGATCATCCACGAGCCCGATCGGCCCGCTGGCCCAGCCGATCCGACCCCAATCGACTCCACCCGATCGGAACAGCCCACCCGATCGAAGCACCCGACACCCAACCCGAACGACACCGAATCGGTTGCACCGAGCAGCCCCACCTCATCCGACTCGACCACCCGATCGGCCGATCCCACCCCGGCCCGGCCCAGGTCAGCACCCGATCCGACCCGATCCGATCGGCGACGGACCCGCCCGATCGAAGAACTCCGATCGGAAGCCGCTGACCTGATCGAGCAGGGCGAACTCGATCGGCCCGTCACCGCCGATCGGCTGATGGAACTCCTCCGGATCGGCCCGGCGAAAGCCCGGCCACTGCGCGACCAGCTCAACCAGGAACCGATCAACGGACACGAGGTAGCCCCATGAACTCCATCCAGACCCGCCTGCCCCTCGTCGACGCCGACCCCGTCCACGATCGGGCCCTGATGGTGTGGCTCGCCTACCGATCGGACGACCCGTTCTTCGTGACGTTCTCGATCCGCACCCGCAAGGGCATGAAGACCGTCGCGGAGTACCCGCGCCAGCACCTCGACGACGCCCTTGGCCGCCCGACCCGATGGGCGGACATGCAGGTCCATCCCAACCCCGACGACGCCGGCTCCATGCTGGTCCGCCTGCCCGGGGCGATGGGGGAGCGGCTCTACCTCATCAGCAAACGGCTGGTCTGCGACTTCCTCGTCAACAGCTACAGCCTCGTCCCTGACGGAGGCGAGTGGGACCTGAACTGGGACGCCTGGGCGGCAACCCTGGCCGCAGAAATCTCCGCCTGATGTCACTCACCGTGACAGCCTCGGGCGCGGTCCCCTTCGACTCACGTCCCCTACCTGCCCAAAGGCGGGCCCCCAACGCGCGGACGCGCACATGCGCACGTGCACCCGCGCGCGAGACCACCCTACTCGGCAACACGGACAGTAGCCACAGGCAAGGAGGAACATGTGGCAGATCCACACCCCGTCAACGGCAGTGAACGCCGCTACCTCAGGCGCGCCAAAACCGCCAAGGACGGCCGCGACGTTCTGCAAGCCGCCTGGGGATGGCTCCTGGCCGAACTGACCGACCTCGCACACCTCAACCCCACCCGCGCCGACGCCGCCCGCCGCGACCTGGCCGAGCAGCTGTGCCACATCGCCCGCGACACCCTCAAGGAGGTGAACGATGAGAAGGCTCGTCAGCCCCTTCGCCGATGACCCCGAACCCCAAGACCCCGCCCCGCAGGCCGAGCAGGAGGGCCGCGTCTACGCCTTCCCCGGCGGCCACGACGCCCCCGCCGAGCAGCAGCCGAAGGTCACACCCGCGCTCGTCGTCTGGCGCGCCGCGGGTGAGTGGCGACGCTCCACCACTGCGACCATGAAGAAGGCGGTCACCGGCGACACCGTGTGTTCGCCGAACAGCTGCCGTCCGTCGAGGAGATCGTCCACCAGTACCGGACCGCGACGCCCACCGACGTCGTGCCTCTCCTGCTGCTGTACCGCGCCTACGGCTTCCTCGTCGTTGTCCCGGCCAACGTGCTCACCCAGACCGCGCTGTGGCTGGCCCGCTACCCCGCCCGAACCCTCACCTTCCTGGCCGTCGAACGACTGCTCGTCCTGGTCAGCCCACAGGCCCGCGACCTGATCGCCACGGTCATCAAGTGGCTGTCGTCGGCCGCCCTCTTCCTCCTCACCTGAAGGAACCCCGCCATGAACTCGCTACTCCAGTGGGCGGCCGGCCTCGGCACGACCGTCATCGTCTACTTCGTCGCCCGCCCCTTCATGAAGCGCCGCAAGGCCCCGTTCCTCTGCGTCGTGCTCATGTTCATCGCCGGATGCACCCTCGCGCTGTCGCTCGTCGGCGACCCAATCACCTGGGCGACCAGCTGGGTCCCCGACGAGATCCTGCCCATCGTGACCGCCAGCGCCCTGGCCGGGTGCGGCCTCGGCGTCGTCCTGGACGTCAGCGACTACCTGAAGAAGCGCAAGGGCAAGGGCAAGAAGGGCGACCAGGGGGAGGGGGGCAAGGGCCTGGAGCAGCCCACCATGTGGATCGCCGCTCTCGTGCCCACGCTCATCCTGCTCGTGCCCAGCGTGAACAGCCAGCTCACCCCCATGGTCAGCAAGATCGGCACCACCGCAGACAACGTCATCTCCCAGATGACGGCCGGACGGTGACCCCATGATGCTGCTCCTCTCCCTGCTCATCGCTGCCCTGCTGTGCAGTCTGATCCTCTGGCGACGTCCCGACACCCGCTCCGCCGCGATCGGCGCATGGAAGGCCGGGGCCGACCAGGCCGCCGCCGAATTCCGCGACGGATACCAGGCGCTGCGCAGCACCTACCGGAACACCCGCAAGCAGCTGCTCGACGGCAACCCCAGCTGGAAGGAGCCGCGCCGCTGGCTCGCCGCCGGCCTCGCCCTCACCTGGGGAACCGCCAGCCTGGCGGGCGGAATCCTGTACGGCACCGGAAAGACCATCGCCGCAGGCGGACGCATCCTGTTCAGCGCCTACCAGGGCATGGCCGCCGCGTATGCCGCCTACCAAGACGAGCACGCCGAGCCGATCGAGCTGGAGATCATCCAGGACACCCAGCACGTGTGCCGCGACTGCGCGTCCCCGCACGCCGTCCACTACCCCGACCGCGACCCACCCGGCTGGTACTGCCGACCCTGCGCGGCCCGCCGTACCAACCTCGACCAGGCCGCCCCCGACGACGAGGCGGCCCCAGCACCACCCGCACCTGAAGAGCACCACCCATCACCGAAGGAGCCCACCATGACTGCTGCAGAAGCCAACGGTCTGGCCAGCCTGATCGTCTGGTGCGACAGCGAAGCCGCCGCCCAAGCCGGTCGCGTCTCCGGCAGCGACAACGTCAAGGGCAACATGCTCAGCGCCCTGGCCGGTCACGGCGAGATCATCACCCTGCTGTCCGCCTACCAGGACACCGTCGCACTGGCCAAGTCGCAAGCGGACCAGCTTGCGGAAGCCGTCCGGGCCCTGGCCAACAACTAGCCGCGCTGGCGGCCTGCGTCGCCGTCCGTCCCCGACCGATCGAGGGGCCCGGGACGGACGGCGGCACTGGACGCCAGACCCTCGCCCAGACCTGAGGACACCCCATGACCATCACCGCCGACCAGGACGCCGAGCAACCGACCAGGACCCCAGGCAAGGAGCTGCGCCGCGCCGCGCGCAAGACGGCATTCAGGCACCGCCACTCCCTGATCATGCTTGCCCCGATCGTGTGGCTGAGCGGCCTCCAGTTCGCCGGTTGGCTGTTCGAGATCACCGCGATGAGTCTCCTGCTGCGTCTTGGCCTCGTCATCGTCGGCGTCGCCGCAGCCGTCATCGCCATCGCCCGGCGCGGCGTCGCCCCATTCGGCGTCGGCATCACCCTGAGCTTCCTGTGGCTGCTGGCCGCCTACATCTGGGGCCCCTACGGCGGGACCGCGCTCGTCCTGTGGAGCGTGGGCCTGGTGATGGCGGTCCCTTTCTGGCGACGCCACCGCGCCCGCTACCGCAGGGGCCCGGTGGCCAACGAACCTCAGCCCGAGCTCCCGGCGACGCCAGCAGTCGACCAGACACCCGTCCAGCTGTGGGCTGAGCGCGCCGCACCAAACAACCCACACCTCGCCGGCACACACCTCGCCACCCCCGAAGCACTTCCCGGCATCGGCTTCACCGCCGAGATCGTCGGCGTGCCCGGCAAGACCCAGACCGACAACCTCATCAAGGCCACCGGCACCATCGCCTCCGCCTGGGAGGTCTCTCTCCCGCAGGTGATCGTCGAGCCGACCCGTACCGGCAACAACTCCCGCGGCCGACTCACCGTGATCGAGCGAGCCGACCAGCTCCAGCAGACCCGCTTCCTCGAGGAGGACCAGGCCCGCATCGACCCCGACACCGGCATCGCCCGCGTCGGCTACTTCGGCGATGGGCAGCCCGCGCACTGGGCGTTCTACACCAAGAAGCGCGGCGCCCAGATGGGGTGCAACTGCGGCACCACCGGCTCAGGCAAGTCCGAGTTCGGCTCCACCAAGATGGCACTCGCCCGAGGCTGCGAGACGATCGCCACCATCCTGTTGGACGCGCAAGGCGGTAACAGCCAGCCGGACTGGAACGACCGGACGAACCTGACCGCGCTCGGCGTCGAGAAGGTCTTCTCCACCACGCTCGCGCTCGACTACGTGATGGGCCGCCGCTCCGAGTTCCTCGCGAGCGTCTCATGGGTCGACGAGCACGGCCGGGAGCGGCGCGGCAAGAAGTTCCTCTTCCCGGGAGACCCGGACGTCGGCGGCAGGCCGGGCGTGCCCTACTCCGGGATGAAGATGCTGCTCCTCGTCTTTGAGGAGCTTCCGCTGCTGCTGAAGTCGCCCACCTACGGCAAGCAGGCCATCGACATCCTCGGCCCTGCAGCCAAGACCTGGCGCAAGCCCGGCGGCGCGATCGACATCTACGCCCAGAACATCGGCCTGGCCGAGCTCAAGGAGGACGTCTTTCGCGCCAACATCTTCGGCGGCGGCTCCATCGCCGCCTTCCGGACCGGCTCCAGCGTCGACCACCACATGGCGGGCCTTGCCGCCGACCCCAGCAAGTTGCCCGAGTACTTCCCCGACGGGCAGGAGACCGTGGGACTCGGCTACCTCAAGGGCGTCGACCGCCGCCCGGCAGCGTCTTGGCGTTCCATGATCGCCAAGGACACGTACGGCATCGCGACGTCCCCGGCCGCCTGCCAGATCGACGACATCACCCTGGGCTTCTTCGACGAGTACTTCCACCACCTCGCCCGCGGACGCCAGCCCGTCCCGCCCGCCAAGACCGGCGAGCGTGAACAGACGGGAGGCGACGTCGAGGCCGTCGTTGAGAGCGTCCTGGAGCGCGCCACGCGCTTCCTCGACGTGGCCGACATCGTCGCAGCGGCCGGCGGCCAGCTGGGCGATGCGAGCCTGAGCGAGATCAAGGCTGCCCTGGCGCGACTCGCGACCCGCCTGCCCGTCGTCCGCGACGGCGACACGTGGGCCCTGCTGTCTCCTGAGGGCACGCTCCGGCCTGGTCAATGACCCACACGAACGGCGATTGCAGACTTTTCGAGAAGTTCGCGTAAAGCTGGTAAATATCATCTTGTGGGCGCTAGGGTCGGAACGCCAGACCCGGCCCCCAACCCCGACAGCAACCCCCTCAAGGAGCCCCTGAAAAGCAGAAACGCCCCGCACAGCGGGGCGCCCCTTCACATCTGAACAGCAAGCGGATCATCTGCTCAGCTCCGGCCCACAGGCGACCAACCAAACGGCCAGAGCAGCGCATCACGAGATCCACGATCGCTTGGAGATTTACCATAGCACCTCGCCAAGCGGCTAGTCCTGCATGCCCCGAAACGGGCACACAGCTCGCCGTCCCCGGTCTCTCGGCACACCTCGCCGAAGACGAACACCACGCCGAACAGCGCATCATCGCGCCCGCACTCGGCCTCTGGTTCGATGCCGTCGACTACCTGTCCGGCGCGACCAACCGCCGCGGCGACTGGCGACGCCGCATCCTCCAACTCGCCTGGCAGCTCATGAAGCGCTCCACCCGCGACATGCTCACCGCGCCCAAGAAGGGCGCCACTTGGGCCGTACTCGCCGAGGAACTCGGCGTCAGCACCCGCACCATCGCCAACTACATGGCCTGGATGCGCGACCACGGCCTGCTGCTCACCGAGGTTCATGGCACGACCGTCCGATACCGGCCGGGCACCATGTACGGCACCCGCGACGACGGCCGGGGCAACGAGGCCGCCCAGTACCGCCTGACCATCCCCACCAGCGTCCTCGAAGGCGACCTCGAACCGGAGGCCCACAACGTCGACCAGGACGAGATCCCCTGGCCGGTCGAAACGGTGCCCACCCGGCCCCACCTCGCCCCTGTGCTGAGCATTTCCGCAGGTGAAAGCCCTGGGGACGAAACTTTCACCCCCGCCTTTGTGGTTGCTCTTGAGGGAGGATCTCTCCCATACGCACGCGCGCACGCGCGCGAGGAGACCAGCAAAAGCTGGCGACGCACCCTGCGCCCTAACCGGCAAGCGGAAATGCTTGCTGCCTGCGACCGACTCCGCTCCGACAACCTGACGCTCCGGGCGCTGTCGGCCCGTGACCTGCGCTCCCTGCTCCGTCCGCTGTTCAAGGCCGGAGCGACGCCCGCAGACGTGGAGTACGCGCTGAACGTCCGCCCTGACGGGGAGCGCTGGGGCAACATCGACCCCAGCTCGCCGACCCTGCCCCTGCCTCAGGCGGTTCGAGCCCGGACCCTGCGCGCCCGTCTCCGTCACCGCCTAGCGCTCTGGCTCGGCCCGGAGGGGGAGCTCTCTGGGGACCTGCCGTCCCAGGCGGTAGCCCGCGCCAACAGGGCTCGGGCGCGTGCAACGGAGGAACTGCCGGCCAGTGCCCGCCGCCAGACGGCCGAGGAGGTGCGGGCAGCGGTCGAAGCGTGCGCGAGGGGAGTGGCCGCGGCGAGGGCCGCGCTGCGCAAGGGCGCAGCCTGAACCGCGTCGCCAAAAGAGCGATCTAGAAATCTACAATGTAAAGGCGCTCACGCTGCCGCGTGCTCGGCCGCAGCATTACGCTGCGCCCGAATCAAACAAACAAGCTCATCGACGGAAGGGCCGCCAGGGATGTGCGCCTCGCGTGCGGCTTCCTCGGGGGAGAGGGAATCGCGTCGAGCGCGGGCACGGGCCAGGATCAGGCCCGCTGACGCGAAGGCTTCGGCACGAGTCGGCATGACTCTATTTTCGCACATTGCGCGTATTTCGAGTACATCCCGCACGCGCTGATTATGGGACAACTTGATGGGCCTGGACGCCCGCAAGGCCCTGGGGCAGGTCACAGGCATTGAATCTTCTTTGCATCAATTCAGGCATTCGGCGTTCCGGCTCTGTATGTGCTGGTCGAGCGGGCCAAGGACCGGCTGGGCGGCCGTGCGAAGGGCGCTGGCGCGCCGGAGCCGAAGGTGCTGGAGGAGGCCTCGGTCTGACCGCCGGTTCACCGCGCCCGGTACCCCCTGCGTTGGGGGTGCCGGGCGCGGTCGTGTCAGGGAGCGTGCAGGGTGTAGGGCCGTTCGCGGAGGAGCCTGTCGTAGGCGGCTCGGAGCCACGGCTCGCTCACCTGGGGCAGCCGGGCGAGGGTGCGCAGGAGAATCGCGTAGTCCGGTTCGAAGCCCAGGCGGGCGGGCGGCGGTGACGGGTGGTCGAGGTGGATGCTGCGGTGCAGGGTGCCTGAGGCGGGGGTGGGCAGGCGGTCGTCGGGGCGGGTCAGGTAGGTCCAGACGTCGGCGGCCAGGGGTGCGACGGGTGTGTCGTCGTGGGGGTGCCAGAGCAGGCCGGTCTGCGGGTGGCGGGGGACGAGCGCGATCACCTCGGGGCCGCCGTGACGCAGCGGCAGGTCGGGTCCGGCCAGGACGAGGGTCTTGGCTGGGCCTCGCCGCGGTAGCAGGGTGTCGAGGGTACGGCGCAGCAGGCCGGTGAGCGGGCCGGGCGGGACGGTGATCGGCGTGCCGTGCGATGCGGCCAGCAGGTGGGCGAGGCTTTCGCCGATCGCGGCCGCCCACATCGGATGGTGGACGCCGTCCAGGTCGACCGCGGGGATACCGGGGTGCAGTTCGCGTAACCGGTGCCAGGGCGCCGGGGCTGGCTCAGGGCCCATGACGGCGCGGACGGCGGACGGGTGCAGCCAGGTGCACTGCCACTGTCCGCAGTCGTCGACCCGGGTGGCCACCTGGTTCCCGCATCGGGCGCAGGCGGTGTTGAGGTGGCCGAAGTCTCCCGGCCCGCAGCACCCGGCTTCGCAGTTGGCGGGGATCATGACCGTGCCGCGCAGGTCGCCGGGGGTGATGACGATCTCGCCCGGCGACCGGGAGGTGTGGGGGTCGACGGCGTAGGTTCCGGGTTCCATGAGCAGGCCGAGCAGTTCGTGGCCCCAGCGCTGGCGGGCGTGCACGGGCAGCGCGACGCGCGACAGGGGCGCGGTCAGGACGGCGTCGCAGCCGGTGCAGGTGAACAGCGTCATCCGTCCTCCAGTGGTTCGGCCTCCGGATTATCGCGCCCTGGTGCGGGGGAAGGGGCGGGGCGCTTGTAGGCTGGGGCAACGTGACGAAGCCGCGTATCCCGAATGTGCTCGCCGCCCGCTATGCCTCGGCGGAGCTGGCCCGGATCTGGTCGCCGGAGGCGAAGGTGATCGCCGAGCGCCGGTTGTGGCTGGCGGTGCTGAAGGCGCAGGCGGAGCTGGGGCTGGCCGTACCCGACGGGGTGGTGGGCGACTACGAGAAGGTCGTCGAGCAGGTCGACCTGGGGTCGATCGCCGAGCGGGAGCGGGCCACCCGCCACGATGTGAAGGCGCGGATCGAGGAGTTCAACGCGCTGGCCGGGCACGAGCACGTGCACAAGGGCATGACGTCGCGGGATCTGACGGAGAACGTCGAGCAGTTGCAGATCCGGCAGAGCCTGGTGCTGGTGCGCGACCGGGTGGTGGCGTTGCTGGCGCGGCTGGCGGCGCTGGCTTCGCAGCATGAGTCGACGGTGCTGGCGGGGCGCTCGCACAATGTGGCGGCGCAGGCCACGACGCTGGGCAAGCGGTTCGCGACGGCGGCCGATGAGCTGCTGGTGGCCTTCTCCCGCCTGGAGGAGCTGCTGGTGCGCTACCCGCTGCGCGGGATCAAGGGCCCGGTGGGGACGGCGCAGGACATGACGGATCTGCTGGGTGCGCGGGCCGGTGAGCTGGAGGACCGGGTGGCGGCGCACCTGGGGTTCGAGCGGCGGCTGACCAGCGTGGGGCAGGTGTATCCGCGCTCGCTGGACTACGAGGTGGTCTCCGCGCTGGTGCAGCTCGCGGCCTCGCCGTCGTCGCTGGCCAAGACGATCCGGCTGATGGCCGGGCACGAGCTGGTGACCGAGGGGTTCAAGGAGGGCCAGGTCGGCTCGTCGGCGATGCCGCACAAGATGAACACGCGCTCGTGCGAGCGGGTCAACGGGCTGATGGTGATCCTGCGCGGGTACGCCTCGATGGCCGGTGAGCTGGCGGGCGATCAGTGGAACGAGGGGGACGTCTCCTGCAGCGTGGTGCGGCGGGTGGCGTTGCCGGACGCGTTCTTCGCCTTCGACGGCCTGGTCGAGACGATGCTGACGGTGCTGGAGGAGTTCGGTGCCTTCCCCGCGGTGATCTCGGCGGAGCTGGACCGGTACCTGCCGTTCCTGGCGACGACGAAGATGCTGATGGCGGCGGTGCGGGCCGGGGTGGGCCGCGAGCAGGCGCATGAGCTGATCAAGGAGCACGCGGTGGCGGCGGCGCTGGCGATGCGCTCGCAGGGCGTGGGGAACACGCTGGTGGAGCGGCTGGCGGCCGACGAGCGCTTCCCGCTGGACGAGGCGGCGCTGCGGGCGCTGCTGGCCGACCGGGTGGGGTTCACCGGGGCGGCGGCCGACCAGGTGGAGGCGGTGACGCAGCAGGTGGGCGCGGTGGTGTCGGCCTACCCGGAGGCTGCGGCCTACCGGCCGGGCGCGATCCTCTGACCGTAGGTGATCAGGGAGCTGGCGCGCGTCGAGGAGGTTCGCTCGGCGTGTGGTGACGACGATCTGGCGGTGTGGGCCGCGCAGCGGCTCGACGGTGGCGCCCGGGCGTGGGCGCTGGGGGACGCGGTGGTGGCCGCCTGCCCTGGGCTGGCCCACCGTGACCGGCTGGTGGTGACCGGCGGTACGGCATGCGCGGTGGAGCTGGTGCGGTTCGCGCTGGCGGAGCTGGGCGGCTCGTATCGGCCGATGGGGTCGGCGTCGCTGCTGGAGGAGCTGGCGTTGAAGGTCGAGGGGCTGGAGATCGGCGGCAGGTTCTCGTGGATGAGCCTGCCCGCCCCGCCGCTCGGTGACGACGACGGGTGGCCGGGGGTGGGCTGGTTGCCGGTCTCGGAGGAGGGTGAGGTGGCGGCGCTGCTGGCCGTACACGCGCCCTCGTCGTACGCGCAGCCGGGGATGGCCGCGGTGCGGCGCTGGGCGGGCGTGCGGGTGGAGGGCGAGTTGGCGTCGGTGGCGGCTGACGCGTGGAGCACGCCGTCGGTGGGGTTGCTGGCCGGGGTGGCGACGGTGGCGCGGCATCGGGGTGCGGGGCTGGCCGCGCGGGTGTGCGGGTGGCTGGCCGGTGAGCTGGTGGCCGAGCACGGGCGGGCGGCGTTGATGGTGGACGACGAGAACGCGGCGGCGCTGGCGGTGTACGCGCGGCTGGGGTTCAGCCGGCGGCGGCTGGCGGTGGGCTGGCTGCCGGCGCTCGCCTAGCGGGCACTCGGCTGGTTGGCTCGCGGCCGTCCGGCCGAGCCCAACCTCAGGCTCGATCCGCGTGCAGCTCGTGGCTCTCCTTCGGCGGGCCCGATTCTTCCTGGAGGGCGGTGCCCGGAAAACCGGGTGATTCCCGGCATGGGCGTCAGGCAGAGTTGACCTGGTGATGAGCGGATTCATACCAGGCCTGGACCTGTCGCGAGCTTTCTACACCGAGGTCGTCGCCCCCCTCGCCGGCCCCCTCCCGCACAGCGCCGCGCTGGTCGGCCCCGGCTCGGAGGTGCTGGCGTTCGACACCGCCCGTTCGGTCGACCACGACTGGGGGCCGCGGGTGCTGGTGTTCGTGCCGCCGGGCTGCGAGCAGGAGGCCACCGAGCGTATCGTGCCCCGCTTGCCGGCCAGTTTCCGCGGCTACCGCACGGTTTTCCCCTACCACGAGGTCGACCAGCCGGGTGTGGTGGTGAGCGAGCTGGGTGGCTGGTTGCGCGGCCTGCTCGGGTTCGACCCGCGTCAGGGCATGGACGTGCTCGACTGGTTGTCGGCCCCGTGGCAGCGCCTGGCCGAGGTGACCTGCGGCGAGGTCTTCCACGACGGCCTCGGTGAAGGGCTCGGTGACGGGATCGGTGAAGGCGGCTTGGAGGATGCGCGGGCGGCGTTGCGCTGGTATCCGGAGCCGATCTGGCGGTACGTGCTGGCCTGCCAGTGGCGGCGCATCGCGCAGGAGGAGCCGTTCGTCGGCCGCTGCGGCGAGGTCGGCGACGACGTCGGCTCGGCGGTGAACACCGCCCGCCTGGCCCGCGAGGTGATGCGGCTGGCGCTGCTGCTGCGCCGCCGCTATCCGCCGTACGCCAAATGGCTCGGCAGCGCCATGGCCCGCCTGCCCGGCTCGGCCGAGGTGTCGCAGGCCCTGGCCACCGCGCTGGCCGGCCGTACCTGGAGAGAACGGCAGGCGGGTCTGTCGGCCGCCTACGAGCGCGTGGCCGCCTGGCACAACCGCATCGCGCTCACCGAACCGCTGCCCGCCCGCGTGCGCGCCTTCCACAGCCAGCCGTTCGAGGTGATCGGCGGCGAACGGTTCGCCGAGGCGCTCCTGTCCGGCGGCGAACTGGCCGCCCTGCCGCCCACCGGAAGCATCGACCAGCTCACCGACTCGGTGGACGTCCTCATGCGGCCCCCGCTGGCGAGGGCGCTCACCCGGGCCGCCCTCGGCCTGTGACCGTTCGGCAGCCGCTCAGCCTTCGTACCGGTCGGCGTTCGCCTCGATCGCCTCCCGCAGAAAGGCCGCGACCCCCGGCATGACCTGGTCGACCGCCTCGGTGAAGCGCGGATCCTCCACATACAGCCGCCCCAGCCCGCGATGGACGGCGTAGCCGCAGTCGTAGAACCAGCGGCTGATGTAGCCCCGGTGGCGTTCGGCCAGATCCATCACCCGCGGATCGTCCGGCTCTAGCCCCGCCTTCAGTGCCTGCGCCACCTCCCGCATGAGCTGCTCGCCCTCCTCGCGCAGTTGCAGCCACTCGGCCTTGCCGTAGGAGGCGACCCTGCGGCGGGACTCGGCGAACTCCCGGCCGCCGCCCCAGCGCCGCTCGGCCTCGGCCTCGTGCTCCTCGGGCTTGAAGGAGCCGAACACCTCCAGCCGTTCGGCCGCCGTCAGCGTGATGCTGCTGCCGCGCGCCTCCATGGCCAGCTCGACCGCCGCCAGCAGGTCCTGGACGCGGCCCAGCCGTACCTGCAGCAGCTCGTGCTGGCGGCGCAGGTGGGTCATCTCGTCCACCTGCGGGTCGTCCAGGATGACGGCGATCTCCTCCAGGCTGAAGTCGAGCTCGCGGTAGAACAGGATCTGCTGCAGCCGGACGAGGTCGTCGTCGGTGTAGCGGCGGTAGCCGGCGGCGCTGCGCTCGCCGGGCGACAGCAGCCCGATCTCGTCGTAGTGGTGCAGCGTACGGACCGTGATCCCGGCCAGCCGCGCCACCTGCCCCACGGAGAAGCTCATGCCTCCAGCGTGCACCCTCCCCTCACGTGAGGGTCAACCGAAGCCGCCCGACGACCTCATGATCGCCCCGACGTGCGCTGCGGAGCGTGGCGGGGGAGCAGCAGCGGTGTCGCCAGCACGAGCACCCCGGCCGCCCCGATCGCCGCGCGCGCCCCGACCAGGCCGCCCAGCACCCCCCACAGCGCGGTCAGCAACGCGGTGGCCGCCCTGGTCGTCACCGCCCACGCCGTCAGCAGGCGCACCACCCGGCCGGGCTCGGCTCGCTCCAGACGGCAGGTGGCGAAGACCGGGTTGAACAGCCCGCAACAGAAGATCAACCCGAACTCGACGGCCATCACCAGCACCATCCCACCCGTCCCCGGCTGCGCGAACGCCAGCCCGACCGGCCAGAGCGCCCGAGCCGTCCCCGCCGCGACCAGCACGCGATGCTGTCCGAACCGGGCGACGAGCGGCCTGGCCAGCCACGAACCGAACAGCCCGCCGACCGCCGGCGTGGCCACGGCCAGGCCGTACTGCCGCTGACTGTAGTGCCGTCCACGCTAGAACTTCACGTGCGGTCCAGGTCAACTGCCGGGCCGGCGGTCATGGAAGAAGAGTACGACCTTCGGCGAACAGGGGAGGAAAGTGATCCATTTCTAGTCTTGTGAGGGTCAATGACGTTGAGCAAGGGACTGGCGGCAGCGGTCCTGGCGGCGACGCTGGGGGCGGCCGCGACACCGGGAGCCGTCACAGCCGAGAACGGGGGTTCCGGCCAACCGGGCTCCGGTACGGCGGGCAGTGTGACGCTCCTGACCGGCGACCGGGTCGTGGTCGCGGGCAAGAGGTTCCGGGTCGAGCCGGGCGGGGACCGGGAGGTGCACTTCTCCTCCAGCTACCGCAACGGGCACCTGTACGTCGTCCCCTCGGACGCGGCGTCCCTGGTCGCCCAGGGGGTGCTGGACGAGCGGCTGTTCGATGTCACCCAGTTGCTCGAATGGCGCTACGGCGATGCGGACACGGCCGACATCCCGTTGATCACCCAGTCGAGGGAGGGCGCCGCCCCCGCACTGAAGGGCACCGCGACGACACGGCGGCTGACCAGTCTGGGCATGACGTCACAGCGGGTGGCCAAGAAGAGCGCAGGAGAGGCGTGGCGGAGCCTGCTCGGCGGGGTGTCCACGCTCGCGGCGGGCAAGAGCAGGATCTGGTTGGATGGCCGGCGTTCGTACTCTCTGGACCGCAGCACCAGGCAGATCGGCGCCACCGAGGCGTGGCAGCAGGGCTTCACCGGGCAGGGCGTCACCGTCGCCGTGCTCGACAGCGGATATGACCCCGCGCATCCCGATCTGAAGGACGTGGTCACCCAGTCACGGAACTTCTCCGACGAGCCTGACATCGTCGATCGCCTCGGGCACGGCACGCATGTCTCCTCGATCGTCGCGGGTGCCGGGGAGAAGCATCGCGGCGTGGCACCGGGCGCCCGCATCGCCTTGGGCAAGGTGGGTGGAGTCGCTGGGCCCACCGACTCCGCGATCCTGGCCGGGATGGAGTGGGCGGCCACCGAGGTCAGGGCCAAGATCGTCAATATGAGTTTCGGCAGCCCCGACGAACCCGGCCTCGACCCGGTCGAGCAGGCGGTGAACACCCTGTCGCAGCGGACGGGCACCCTGTTCGTGGTGGCCGCCGGCAACGACGGCGAGTCAGGCACGGGTACGGTGAACACTCCCGGCAGCGCGGACGCCGCGCTGACCGTCGGCGCGGTGGACCGCTCCGACCAGGTGACCCCGTTCTCCAGCACGGGGCCCAGAGCCGGCGATCACGCGGTCAAGCCGGACGTCACCGCCCCCGGCCTGGAGATCGTCGCCGCCGCCGCGTCGGGCACCGCCGACGGAACCCATGTGGCGATGAGCGGCACGTCGATGGCCAGTCCGCACGTGGCGGGAGCGGCTGCCATCCTCGCCCAGCGCCACCCCGCCTGGAGCGGGCAGCAGCTCAAGGCCGCGCTCGTCGGCAGTGCCAGGCCGACCGGCGCCGCCACGCCGTACCAGCAGGGCACTGGCCGGGTGGACGTACCCCGCGCGCTGAGCCAAGCGCTGATCGCCGCCCCCACCGGCGTGTGGGCCGCGTTCCCCTGGCAGCACCCTGGCGAACGGCGCGCCACCGGAAAGATCACTTACACCAACACCGGAGCCACGCCCGTCACTCTGGACCTCGCGACAGACTCGGAGGTGCTCACCCTGTCGCCGCAGCGGCTGGAGGTGCCCTCGGGTGGGCAGGCGTCGGTCACGGTGACGATCGACGCCGAGGGCAAGAGCCCCGGTGACTATCCGAGCGTCATCACCGCCACGGCCGGTGACACGGTGGTCCGCACACCGGCCGGGGCCTACGTGGAACCGGAGTCCTATGACGCCACGGTGACCGTCCTGGCCAGGGACGGGTCCGCCGCCGACGCCGTACGGAGTTTCGTCTACGACCAGGCGACCGGCACCGCGCGCGACCTCGTCTTCCACGGCAACGTGGCCAGGATCAGACTGCCGAAGGGGCGCTGGAATCTCTACACCGACATCTACGAGCGCAAGGACTCGAGCCTGACGATCGCGCACCAGCCGTTCGAGATCAACGATGCCGACGTGCCGCTGACGGTCGACGGCCGCAAGGCCAGGCAGGCCGCGTTCACGGTCGACGACCCCACCGCCGTCCCC
Source organism: Nonomuraea sp. NPDC050328 (assembly GCF_044459405.1). Taxonomy (NCBI): domain Bacteria; kingdom Bacillati; phylum Actinomycetota; class Actinomycetes; order Streptosporangiales; family Streptosporangiaceae; genus Nonomuraea; species Nonomuraea sp. NPDC050328. The sequence continues at coordinate 332,566 of NZ_JBITIW010000003.1, forward strand.
GGCCGGGGGTTCGATCTGGCCATGGTCAACGGTCCATGGTGGACCCAGATATCCGCCAACTACTCCGGTGGCCTGCACGTCGTTCCGATGCGGCAACCGGGCTTCGTCTACCAGGCCCAGACCGTCTGGACCAAGAAGGACACGACGCCCACCCCGTACCGCTACGACCTCGTGGACCATCGGGCGGGCGGCTTCCCCGACAACCCCGGCTACGCCGCGCGCACCAGGGACATGGTCAAGGCGACCGAGACCTACCGCTCATCCGTCCCCGGCGCCACCGGCACGCTGTACTCGGGGGCGGTACTGCCCGGCACCGACTTCTCCGGGATGATGCGCACTTCGGGCATCCCCCTGCCGAGCAGCCTGACGCGGTATCTCACCCCTGGGCTTGCGTGGAGCGACGAATTCAGCACGGGTGGCCTGGTCGAGCTCGGCACTGGCCCGGTGCGCGACAAGGGCTTCACCCAGGTCTGGAACGCCGCGGTGATCGGTCCTTCGTTCGCCGTCTCCGGCGGCAGCCGTACCGGTGACACCTTGGACTTCCCCGCCCACGGGCTGTACACCAGCGCGGGCGCCGGCCGTACCGGCATGGACGAAACCGCGACCGGCACCCTCACCCTCGCCATGAACGGAATCGAGATCGCCACCACCGACATCAACGGCTGCCAGAGCGAGCGGTGTTCGCTCACCGCCACGTTGCCCGAGGCGAACACGGCCTACACGCTGACCGCTTCCTCCCGGCGACCGGAAGCAGGGCTGTCCACGGGCGTCGATGCCGTCTGGACCTTCCGCTCCTCCCGTACGGCGAAGCCGGAATCCCTGCCGCTGATGGCCGTGCGCTACGCACCCCAAGGCCTCGACGACGCCAACCACGCCGAGCCCGGATCACGGACCACGGTGCCGATCCGGGTCGAGCGGGCTCCCGGTGCCCGCCGGGCGGCCGTCACCTCGATCAAGCTGGAGTCGTCCGCCGACGACGGGCGGACGTGGCGGCCGGTGCACGTCCAGGCGACCAGAACGGGCTGGACTGCGCAGCTGGCCAATCCGACCGCGCCGGGTCATGTCTCGCTGCGCGCGACGGTCACCGACAAGGCGGGCAACCGCGTCATCCAGACCGTGACCCGCGCGTACGCCGTCGGCTGAGCCAGGCGGGGCTCGTCCGCCCTCGGGCGTTGCGTCCCGAGGGCGGAACCGCGTCTAGCTCTTCTTCACCGGAGGAAGGTGGTCCGTCCACTCGGTGGTCACGGCGATGAAATTGGAGCTCCAGAACACGTCACCGTCGTCGACGATGACGAGGTTGGCGCGGGTCACCCGGGCCTGGTCCGGATCGACGACCAGCTCAATGTCCTGACCGCCGTCGGGAGAGGGAAAGCGCAGGTGCTGTCCGCCCTCGACCGCACCCGTGTTCTCGACCCCCGGGGTCGCGGCAAGCGCGCGGAACGCCGCTGAGCGGACCTCCGCGGGGGTCGGCAGCTCGGTGATCAGCGCGAGCAGGGTGAAGGTGGGATCGCCGCTGATCTCCGACGCGGACATGTCCTTCTCGTCGCCCTTGCGCTCCGCGATCCACTCTTTCAGCGCCTCCGGGTCCGTCGGTAGCCTTTCGAGATCCTCGAAACCGATGTCGGCGCCCTTGAGTCTGAGCGTCTTCCAGGCCGGTGCCGCTATGACGTCGTCGACGGGATCCCCTGGCACGCCCTTGGTCCACCGCTTGCCGTCACGCCTGGTCCAGCTCTCCATCGGCGGGCTGTCCGCCGTGAACGCCTTACGCGTGACGTGCCAGTACGTCCCGGAGCCCTGAGTCGTACGTTCCGCACTGACAGCGGCCAGGAGCAGGACCTCCTTGCCCGTGACCGGTGCGCCGTCGTTCGCGGGCACTCCCGTGGCGATCACGACCGCCGCGGCGGCCCCAGCGGCGACCAGGGCGACCCCCGGCACGAACCAGCTCACGCGCCGTCGCGCCCTGCGCAGGAGACGGCCTCTGCCGCGCGCGACCATCCCAGCGGACGGCTCCGGCTCGGCCAGCATCTGGGCGATCTCTTCCAGGTCATTCATGGGTCGTCTCCTTGTCGTTGAGGGCCCGGATCTTGGCGCGGGCCCGGCTGAGCCGCGAACCCACCGTGCCGAGGGAAATGCCGAGCGCCTGGGCTATCTCGCTGTAACTGAGCTGCCCCAGCACCATGAGCAGCAGCACGTCACGCTCGCCACCGTTCAGCGAGGCGAGGGCCATAGCCAGGTACGGCTGCGCGCTCACGGAGGTGACGACCCGGTGCTCGTGCCCTTCCACGACCGGTGCAGGGTCCAGCCGGGCCAGCGCCTTGTACCGGCGAGCCTCCTTACGGCGATGCCTTGCCACCAGATTCGTGGCGAACCCGAACAGCCACGGCCTCAAACCGCCCACTTCCGGGTCGAACCGGTCACGCCGATCGAACGCCAGCAGGAACGTCTCCGCCGTGATGTCCTCGGCCACCTGGGCGCCCAGGCGTCCGGCCACGTACCGGTAGATGTCGCGGAGATAGCGGTCGTAGACGGCGGTGAACAGCTCGGGGTCGCGCCGGTAGGCGGCGACGAGGTCGGCGTCGGTCACCTGTTCACTCACGTCGGCGGTCACGTGCCCGTCTCCGTCATGTGTGTGCCTTCCAGATGGTGATCATCACTCTCATCCCATCCTTCGCTGCACGCCCGCACTTTCTTCCGGCTTACCAACCTCGTGCAGGATGCTCCGTGCCGAGATGCCCATAGGGGTGCTGGTAAGAACCGCGCCGCACGCCCCAAAGCGACGGTGCGTAACCGGGAGCTCCCGGACGACTGACATGAATGCTGTTAGCGAGCCGCGACCTGCGGAAATACCGGGTCCAGCGTTATCGAGCACTGCCGCGCCTGACTCATCCTCGAACGTCCGGACCGAAACCCGTCCTCGGAGGGTGGCGCAGTCGCGCACCGTGACCTGCGGTGGTGCCGCTCGTTTAGGCCGTGTGGCGCGATTCTCACCGGCGGGCCTTCAAGGGCGGCGCACCTCTACGAGCTCGCCGCCCTCCCGGCGGGCCGCCCGCACCTGGCTCAGGCCCGCCGGATACTCGAGAAAGTGCCGCGTGAGTCCGTAGCCGGTCCTACTCACCGTCCTGTGCCTCGATCAGGTCGAGATCGCGGACGCAGAAGCCGTGGTGCTCGAAGGTCTCGTTGAGCACCGTGCCGAAGCACTGCCGCACCGAGCGGCCCCGGGCGTATGGCGGCCAGACATCGTCGTCGGGCACCGGCGCTCGCCCGGCGAGCTGCTCAGCGGTGACCTTGTCGAGCCAGGCCTCGAGCTCGGCGGCCTGTGTGTCACGCACGCTCACGATCTCGTCTAGGGACGGATCGAGCGAGAGGTCAAGCCCGTGCGCTCCACGGTAGGGCTCGACGGTCGTCCCGATGCCCATCGGCGTGAACAGCTCCGTCGAGCCCAGGCAGCAGCGGCGGAATCGGCTCTGACGCCCACCTCGCCACCATCCCCGCCATCCCCGCCATCCCCGCCATCACCGGCCCCACCTGGACACCGCCCTGGACGATCCCGCACTAACTCCCAGTACGGCGAGGCGCCCCATGCCGTGACACGGCCCTCGGACGCGACCAGCCGGAGCCCCCGGCAGACGGTTCGGCGGGGGAGGGCACGCGCTCGCGGCTCAGGGAAGGGTGAGGATCACGGGCCCGTCCTCGGTGACAGCCACCGAGTGCTCGGAGTGCGTCGCCCGCCGCCCGCCCAGCGCCCGCAACGTCCACCCGTCCTCATCCACCGTGTACCGCCCATCACCACCCGCGACGAACATCGGCTCGATCGCCAGCGCCAGCCCCGGCCGCAACACCATCCCGCGCCCCGCCTTGCCCCGGTTGGGCACTGCCGGGTCCTCGTGCATGTGCCGCCCGATCCCGTGCCCGCCGAAGTCCCGTGGCACGCCGTACCCGCCGGCCTTGGCGACTTGCTCGATCGCGGCCCCGACATCGCCCAGCCGCCCGCCGGGCACCATGGCGGCGATCGCCGCCTCCAACGCCCGCTCGCCCGCCTCGATCAGCGCGGCGTCGCCGGGGGAGCCGGCCCCGATGGAGAAGCTGATCGCCGCATCACCCGCCCACCCGTCCAGGTACACCCCGCAGTCGACACTCAGCAGATCCCCGTCGGCCAGGCGGCGGCGGGTGGGGATGCCGTGCACGATCGCGTCGTTGACCGAGGTGCAGATGACCGCGGGGAACGGCGTGGGCGCGAAATGCGGCTGGTAGTGCAGGAACGCCGGGCGTGCCCCCGCCTCGGCCATCACCTGCGCGGCCACCTCGTCCAGTTCCAGCAGGCTCACCCCGGCGGCCGCGTGCTTGCGCACTTCCTCCAGGGCCCGTCCGACGACCCGTCCGGCCTCGCGCATGGCCTGGACCTCGCCAGGCGTCTTGATCTCAACCATGCGGATAACTATACCGGTATTAAAATCCCGCTTGCTAGACTCTGCCCATGGTCCGCCCTCCCATGACCCCCGCCGAACGCCTGCGCGGCGAACGCCTCGGCACCGTCCTGCGCCAAGCCCGCGGCGACCGGAGCATCGTCGAAGTCGCCGCCGCGGCCGACATGTCCGCCGAAACCCTCCGCAAGATCGAAACCGGCCGGATCGCCACCCCCGCCTTCTTCACCATCGCCGCCCTCGCCACCACCCTCGGCGTCTCCCTCGACGAACTCGCCCATCGCCTCCTCCTCACCGACCCCGCCTCCGAACCGGTCTCCTGACCCCCCGCACCCTGTCCCATCAGATGTACGGCGAAGCCGAACGCAGGCGTCCCGACCCCGAACCCCCAGCCCTGGCGGCGTCACCGGCAGCAGTGGGTAGGGCGGGGAGTTGCCGGACGGGTGGCGGCACGTCCTGGGCGATGCGACGCTGCGTCCCCCTGACAGCGGACGCCCGCCCGAGTGGCCAGCCCTTCCGCGACCGAGTCACATGGCAGGACGCGGCCTCCCGTGATCCAGAGCCCGAGGTCCGTGATCCAGGACCCGAGGTGACGACCCCACTAACGGCCCCGCGCGAGGCCAGGTGGGGGAGCACAAGTGGCGGGGAGAGCGGCTACCGCGACCGACCGGGCAGGCTCGCCATCGCTGCGAGCACACCAACACCTCGACCCCGGCTCAGCCACCCGTACGTGAGACGACACGCGGTCCCGGGCGGATCACCCACCCCGCGACGTCACCCCGCCCAGCTCACCCGCCCGAACGCGGGCGCAACAACGGATGCGACCGCATCGCCACCTCCAGCTCACCCGGCAGCTCGTCCCGATACCGCCCCAACGTCGACAGGTCGCTGTGCCCCAGCACCCGACGCACCGCATCCATGTCCACCGCATCAGCCAGCAAATGCGTAGCCGTCGTATGCCGCAACCCGTGCGGCGTCACCGAACGCCGCTGACCCGGCTCCACCCGCTCCTGCACCCGGTCGATGACCGCCTGCACATCCCCCCGGGCCAGCCGCCGCCCCCGCCACGACAACAACAACGCCTTGTCCGGCGACGCAGGACGCCCCTCAGCCAGATACGCATCCAACGCCGCAGCAACAAGCTGGGGGAGCGGCACATCCCGCGTCTTGCCCCCCTTACCGAAAATCCGCCAATACCGCACACCGTCGTTGGTGAAGAAGTCCTCCACATTCGCCCGCACCAGCTCCGACACCCGCGGCCCCACCGTCGCCAGCAACAACACGATCAGCCCATCCCGCGCCTCGGTCCGCTGATCACGACGCCGCTCACCCTCAGGAGCCATCGACCGCGCCGCCCCGATCAACCCCTGCGCCTGCTCCCGCGTCAACGCCCGCCGCTCGGCCCGAAGACCCCCACGCTCACGCGCCGACACCGTCGCCATCGCCATCGGGTTGATCTGCACCCACCCCGCCAGCGTCGCATGCTTGAACAACGCCGAGATCGACCGCCGGAACCGCGCCTGCGACGACGCACTCTGCAACACCCCGGAACCCGGCTCACGACGCCGACCATCCGGCTTCCGCGCGAACGCCAGCAAGATGGCGTCCACATCCTCACCGGTCAGATCGTCCAGCACCCGGCCCTCACCGGCCAGCTCCACCAACGTCGCCACATCACGCGCGTACACCTCCGCCGTCGAAGCCGACAGCCCACCCGTGAGCGTCCGCGCGCGCACCAGCTCCACATACCGATCAGCCGCCTCGGCCACCGTCAGCCGATCGAGCTCCGCAGGCCGCACCTGACCCCCTCCACCCTCGACGAACCCGCCCTGCCCGGCGGACTGAACGACAAGCTAGCGGGCCCCACCGACACTTTCACCACCCCGCCGAAGAGCGAGAACACCAACCGGGACAGCGGGGGAGCGGCTCCGCCGTACTGCCACAAACACCACCACAAAACCACGGCCGCGGGCGGCAACAGCGAGGGCCCGGCTCGCCACGAGCCGGGCCCTCACCCCACGCATCCCCTACCGACTCCGTCAAATGTCGCGGAACGTCTCAATCTGCGCCCCAACGGCATTCAACCGCTCAGCGAGGTCCTCATACCCCCGATTGATGACATAAACGTTCCGAAGCACCGAAGTTCCCTCGGCCGCCAGCATCGCCAGCAACACCACCACCGCCGGACGCAACGCCGGAGGGCACATCATCTCCGCCGAACGCCACCGCGTCGGCCCCTCCACCAGCACCCGATGCGGATCCAGCAGCTTCACCGACGCCCCCAGCCGCGTCAGCTCCGTCAGATAGATCGCCCGATTGTCGTAGACCCAGTCATGGATCAACGTCGAGCCCTGCGCCACCGCCGCGATCGCCGCGAAGAACGGCACGTTGTCGATGTTCAGCCCCGGGAACGGCATCGGATGGATCTTGTCGATGGGGGAGCGGAGCTTCGACGGCAACACCGTCAGATCCACCAGCCGCGTCCGCCCGTTGGCCGCCGCGTACTCCGGACCCCGATCACACTCCAGCCCCATCTCCTCCAGGACCGCGAGCTCGATCTCCAGGAACTCCACCGGCACCCGGCAGATCGTCAGCTCGGAAGAGGTGACCACCGCCGCCGCCAGCAACGACATCGCCTCGACCGGATCCTCGCTGGGGGAGTAGTCCACATCCACGTCGATCTGCGCCACCCCGTGCACGGTCAGCGTCGTCGTCCCGATGCCCTCGACCCGCACCCCGAGCTCCTCCAGGAAGAAGCACAGGTCCTGCACCATGTAGTTCGACGAGGCGTTGCGGATCACCGTCACCCCGTCGTGCCGCGCCGCCGCCATCAGCGCGTTCTCCGTCACCGTGTCGCCACGCTCGGTCAGCACGATGGCGCGCGTGGGGGAGACCTCCGGGTCGACGACCGCGTGGTAGAAACCACCCGTCGCGGTCACCTCCAGCCCGAACTGCCGCAACGCCGTCATGTGCGGCTGCACCGTCCGCGTCCCCAGGTCGCACCCGCCGGCGTAGGGGAGGGTGAAGCGGTCGATCCGCCGCATCAGCGGCCCCAGGAACATGATCACACTTCTGGTACGGCGAGCCGCCTCGGTGTCCATCGACTCCAGCTCCAGCCGCGCCGGCTGGACGATCTCCAGGTCGCCACCGTTGATCCAGCGCGCCCGCACGCCGATGGAGGACAGCACCTCCAGGATCCGGTAGACCTCCTCGATCCGCGCCACGTTCCGCAGGATCGTGCGGCCGGAGTTCAGCAGCGACGCGCACAGCAGCGCCACGCACGCGTTCTTCGAGGTCTTGACGTCGATACTGCCCGACAGCCGGCGGCCGCCCACCACACGCAGATGCATGGGACCCGAGTACCCCAGAGAGACGATCTCACTGTCGAGCGCCTCACCGATTCTGGCGATCATCTCAAGACTGATGTTCTGGTTGCCGCGCTCGATGCGGTTGACCGCGCTCTGGCTGGTGCCCAGGGCGTCCGCGAGCTGCAACTGGGTCCAGCCGCGGTGCTGGCGGGCGTCGCGGATGAGCCGTCCGATGCGGGCGAGGTAGTCGTCTGCCATAGTCGGCAACCATATCTCAGATATGAGATGCGGCAGCGGAAGGTGGGCCCGGTGTGGCGTCGGCGTGGCGGGGTGCGGGCGGGGCGGTCACGCGCCCGGGGTCACGGGATGCTCCGCCGTACGTCAAGGAGAGGGTGATCGACGAGACGACTGGGTCAACCATCCCTTCCGGCGAGAGTAAATCCCATACCAGACAGAATTCACCTTCTGTCTGGTATGGGATATTGTCCGGCCAAGAAGGGGTCAAAGACGGCGGACGAACCGGACCGCGGCACGGTGGCTCATCCCGGCCTCGCCGCGCACCAGCAGCACGGCGTCCTGGACGAGGCCGCGCGCCTTGAGGTCGCGGATTCTTTCGAGGAGTTCGCCGCTGGGGGCGGTGGTCGGAGGCCGGTGGACGAATCGGACCGCCAGCATGATCAGCGCGAGGAGCAGCGCGGTCACGAGGATGGTCACAACGATCAGGCCGGATGTGGAGATCGCCAGGCTCGGCATGCCTCGATGGTAACGCGCCACACGCCGCGCACGCCCTGGTGCCGGCCCACGACAATCGCCGGTACGGCAGGCGAATCCCGCCGCCGCCGACCGGATCCCGGGCGCCCGCCACCCGAAACCGATGGGGCGAGCAAGCCGTACGCTCGGGTGATGATCCTGTACGAACCCGATCACCCGATATGCTCGATAATGAACATTATGTCAAGTAGATCCTCTTCCGCCCCCTGACGTTTATCTTGACGGCCCGTGGAAATAGCGACACGTCTGTGATGTACGCACATAGTCTGATTGCCAGTAGCTACATCTGGATAAAGGAGTGCACCCGTGGGGAACGACACAGTCTTGTGCCAGGTGTGCCAGGGAGTCCTGCCCGCCTCCGGTCGTGACGCCTACACGCCGCTGCGTGGGCGGCTGATCGTGACGAACGGTTACTGCCGGGGTGGGTGCGCGCCGCGCCGTCCGGTGCAGGCCCCGGCGTCGGCGTCGGCGGAAGAGGTGACGCGGCAGATGGTGCGCCCGGTGGGTTCGCTCACTCCCCCGGTGCGTGTGTGAGGTCGGTGGCGTTCGGTGACTCGTGCCAGTAGTCGCGGGTCGTGCGGGCGAGTCCGTCTGGGTCGAAGGTGACGAAGACGCAGCCGGACAGGGTTGCCTGGTCGGTGGTGACGTGGTATTCGGTGGCCGCGTGGTTGCCGTCGACGAGGGGTACGGCGAAGCGGGCTCGGGGGTTGGTCTCGTCGTGGAATGAGCGCCGGATGTAGTCGGTGATCTGGGTTTTGCCGTGGTGCGGGGGCCGGAACGGCATGGAGGTGTGGACGGCTTCGTCGTGGTAGAGGGCGGCGATGGCGTCGACGTCGTGGGTGCTCCAGCCGTGTTGCCAGGTGTCGGCGAAGTGCTGGGCGGCCTGCCGGGGGTTCATGGGGTCATTATCGGGTTGCGGAAGTGTCGGTGGCGGCGGCTAGGGTCTGCTGCGTGTCTGACTCTCCGTTGATTTACGCGCGTGGGCTGGTGAAGCGCTTCGGTGACTTCACCGCGGTCGATGGGATCGACCTGGAGGTGGCGCCGGGCGAGGCGTTCGGGTTTCTGGGGCCGAACGGGGCCGGTAAGTCGTCGACGATGCGGATGATCAGTTGTGTGTCGTTGCCGTCGGCGGGTGAGTTGCGGATTTTGGGGCGGGATCCGGTGTCGGAGGGTCCGTCGATCCGGGCGCGGCTGGGTGTGTGTCCGCAGTTGGACAATCTGGATCCTGATCTGACGGTGCGGGAGAATCTGACGACGTATGCCCGGTATTTCGGGTTGAGTCGGGCGCAGGCGCGGGCGAAGGCTGTGGAGTTGCTGGAGTTCGCGCAGTTGACGGAGAAGGCTTCGTCGATGGTGGAGCCGTTGTCGGGCGGGATGAAGCGGCGGTTGACGATCGCGCGGGCGATGGTCAACGATCCGGAGCTGGTGTTGCTGGACGAGCCGACGACGGGGCTGGATCCGCAGGCGCGGCATCTGCTGTGGGAGCGGTTGTTCCGGTTGAAGCAGCGGGGCACGACGCTGGTGCTGACGACGCATTACATGGATGAGGCCGAGCAGTTGTGTGATCGGCTGGTGGTGATGGACGGTGGGCGGATCGTGGCGGAGGGGTCGCCGCGGTCGTTGATCGGGCAGTACTCCTCCCCCGAGGTCGTGGAGTTGCGGTTCGGGCTGGAGGAGTTGGCGGGGTTCGTGCCGGCGCTGGACGGGATCGGTGATCGGGTGGATCCGTTGCCGGATCGGATTCTGCTGTATGCCAAGGACGGGGACGCGGCGGTGAACGAGGTGCATCGGCGGGGGTTGACGCCGTCGAGTGTGCTGGTGCGGCGTTCGTCGCTGGAGGATGTGTTCCTGCACCTGACCGGCCGGACGTTGGTGGACTGATGGCGCATCCGACGTATGCGGTGTTCGAGCGGTACATGGTGTTGTACAAGCGGTTGTGGCGGGCGTCGGTGTTCTCGTCGTTCGCGTTGCCGTTGTTGTTCCTGGCCAGTATCGGGCTGGGGGTGGGTCAGTATGTGGGCGAGCTCGGCGGGGTGAGTTACGCGGCGTGGATCGTGCCGGGGGTGCTGGCGTCGACGGCGTTCCAGATGGCGGTGGGTGAGTCGACGTATCCGGTGCTGGGGTCGTTCAAGTGGGATCGTTCGGCGCATGCGATGTATGCCACGCGGGTGTCGGTGGGCGACATGTTGCGGGGCTGGTTGTTGTATCTGGTCGTGCGGGTGGAGATCGCGGTTGTGGTCTTCCTGGCGGTGGTGTGGGCGTTCGGGGTGGTGGCGTCGCCGTGGGTGCTGGCCACTCCCCTGGTCGCCGCGTTGTTGACGGTGGCGGTGGCGGCTCCGGTGACGGCGTTCGCGGCGTCGATCGAGCATGATAGCTATTTCGCGCTGTTGTTCCGGTTTGTCATGATTCCGGCGTCGTTGTTTTCCGGGGTGTTCTTCCCGGTGGACGAGCTGGGCGCGTTGCGGGTGCTGGCGTGGGTGTCGCCGCTGTGGCATGCGGTGGTGTTGTGCCGGGCGGCGATCTTGGGCGATGCGACTCCGTGGCCTTTGGTGGCGCATGTGGGGGTGCTGGTGGCGTTCGTGGCGTTGGGCACGTGGTGGGCTTCGGTGGCGTTCGCTCGCCGGCTGCGCGACTGAGGCCGAGGCCGGGTCGTCGAAGCTCTGCTGTGCACCGGCCGTTGGGAGGGTGGGCCGGTCAGACGCAGCCGGAGAGGTCCTTGGTCTTGCCCACGGACTCGAACGCGGGCGGGAGCGACTTGTAGCGGCTAGGGACGGCGATCTCCCGTGCGACCGGGTGGGCGGGGATGAGGTCGCCGGCCGGCGGATACTTCCACCAGCGGCCGTCGAGGGGGTTGTGGACGTAGGCGTGGTTGATGCCTTCCCAGCCCTGGCTGGTGTCGAGCTCCATCTCGACCGTGTCGATGGTCAACTGGGTGCAGGCGTCGATCTCGACCTGGAAGTCGTAGGCCTGCTGGAAGGATCCGGCGGTCACCTTCATGCTGAGGAACAGCTCGGTGGGCATCGAGTTCGCGTTGGTGACGACGAGTTGGCCTCCGTCGAGGATCTCTGAGGCCCAGCCGGTCTCGGGCTGGAGTGCGACCCGGCCGATGAAGGCGGCGTGGGTGTCGGCCTGCTGCTGCTCGCTGATCGCCAGCGCGTTCATCGAGATCACCAGTGCTGGGACGGCGGCCAGTCCGGCGAGGGCGGTGCCGGTGGCGGTCCACCAGTGCACCGCTCGCCCCACGTGCCGTGGCGTCGTCGCTGCCTGGTGAGCGGCGTCGTGGTGTTCTCGCGCGGCCAGTTCGGCGCGGAGTCGTTCGATCTCGGCCTGTTGCCGCAGGAGGCGGGCCCTGTCGGCGGTTCGTGCGGTTCGTGTGGTCGTGTTCGTGACCGGCCGCGGGTGGCGGGTGCCGGTGCGGGGGCGCGCTGGTCGTTGCGGCGCCGGTTCGAGCAGGCGCTGGAGAGCGCGCGCGAGGCGTGGGCGGGCTCGCGGCATGCACCCCATGGTGCCTGGGCCGCGGCGGCGGTCGCATGTGGTTGCGGGAAAGGACGAAAACGTACGGGGAGATGAAGGAAAGGACGGGAAAGGACGGGAAACCAGCCGGGTCTCCCCCTTTCCCGCGGTCGCTCATGATCGCGGCTTGGCCGTCCGGTGGTGTCAGCCGGCCAGGCTGATGAAGGCTCCGGCCGTCGCGATGACGGCGGCCAGGGGGTAGGTCCACCAGCGCGGTGCCGGCCCTTGCGACAGGATCTTGACGCCGAGCGGGATCAGGGCCACGCACAGGCCCGCTGCGGCGACGATGGACATCACGCCCGTGCCCTTGAGTACCCCGACCGGCATGGCCGCCATCAAGGCCAGGCCGACCGACGCCACCCGGCTCAGGGCGCCGGAGCGCCAGGCGCCGGCCGCCAGGACGATCCAGCCGGCCATGGTCGCGAGGTTGATGGTCTGGAAGATGTGGAAGGAGCCGTACTGTGCGCTGACGGCCTGCTGTGCCGTACTGGTGCCTTGGACGGTCACCAGTTGGAAGGCCAGGTGGCTCACTCCGGCGTGGAAGGCGCGGGCGAACAGTCCCGCGAGGGTCAGGGCCAGCCCCCATTGTGCCCAGCGCGGGTGGGTGCGGCCGATCCTTCTGGCCACGGCCAGGGCGGCCGGGCACAGCAGCACGATTCCGGCGGCGAGACAGCTGTAGGCGGCGGTCATCTGGGTGGGGTTGTCGGCGAAGGCGGCGAGCTGGGCGGGGAAGAACGCGTCGTGGCCGAGTTTCAGCAGTACGCCCGTCGCCACCAGCAGCGGGCCCGCGATGAGTCCGGTGCCTTCGATCCATCTGCCGGGCAAGTCGTTGTTCATGGTGTCGATTCAAGCGGCGGGGGCCTGGGGGCACATTGGCGTGCGGGCGAGCCTGGGAGGTAGAGCTGGCACTACCTTCGCTCGTTCAGGTAGGCCAGGACGGCTTGGACGCGCCGGTGGCCGTCGCCGGTGGGGGGCAGGTCGAGCTTGGTGAAGATGCTGGCGATGTGCTTGGCGACGGCGGCGTCGGTGACGACGAGTTGCCTGGCGATGGCGGCGTTGGCGCGTCCTTCGGCGATCAGTCCGAGGACTTGCAGTTCGCGGGGGGTGAGCCGGTGGAGCGGGTCGCGCCTGCGTCGCAGGAGCCGCCGTACGACCTCGGGGTCGACGACGGTGGCGCCGGCGGCCACTCTGGTGAGCGCGTCGACGAATTCGGTCACCTCCCCCACCCGGTCCTTGAGGAGGTAGCCGACTGCGGCGCCGCCGCCGGAGTCCAGGAGTTCGGCGGCGTAGGTCTGCTCGACGTACTGGCTGAGCACGAGCACCGGCAGCGGTGTCTGCGTGCGCAGGGCGACGGCGGCCCGGAGTCCTTCGTCGGTGAATCCGGGTGGCATGCGTACGTCGGTCACCACGACGTCGGGGCGATGCTGGTGCACTGCCTCGGTCAGGGCTGCGGCGTCGCCGACGGAGGCGACGACCTCGTGTCCGAAGCGTGCGATCAGTCCGGCGAGTCCCTCCCGCAGCAGCACGTCGTCCTCAGCGATCACGACCCGCATGGGTGTCCCTCCTCGAGTGGGGTACCGGGATGTCGACCCGGATGCGGGTGGGCCCGCCTTGCGGGCTGGTCACGGCGATGGTTCCTTCGAGTACGGCGAGGCGGTCCGACAGGCCGATGAGGCCGGTGCCGCGGGCCGGGTCCGCGCCGCCTTGGCCGTCGTCCTCGATCTGGAGCGTCAGCGTGTCGTCATGGAGGCGGGCGCGGATCGACGCGTGCTGGGCTCGGCTGTGTTTGGCGATGTTGGCCAGCGATTCGGTGACGGCGTAGTAGGCGGCGATCTCCACGTCGGCCGGGGGGCGTGGTTCGATCACCAGGTCGAGGTCCACGGGGATCGTGGCGAGGTCGGCTGCCTCCCGTACGGCTGCGGCCAGTCCGCGGTCGGTCAGGACCTGGGTGTGCACGCCGCGGATCAGTTCGCGTAGTTCGGTCAGGGCGCGCTTGGCTTCTTCGTGTGCCAGGGCGAGTTGTTCGCCGGCGGGTGAGTCGGCGGGCAGGTCGAGTCTGGCCAGGCCGAGCCGCATGGACAGGGCGACCAGGCGTTGCTGGGCGCCGTCGTGGAGATCGCGTTCGATGCGGCGGCGCTCGACTTCGAAGGCGTCGACCAGGCGGGCGCGGGAGCGCAGGACTTCTTCGAGTTCGGCGTCCTTGCCGCCGAGCAGTCCTCGGATGATCGCGCCGCGTGCTCCGGCCCAGGCGGTGAAGGTGTAGGCGGCGGGTGGGAGCAGCAGCAGGCTTGCCGCGGTCACGGCGAGTGCGGGGCCTGTGGCGATGGCGTCGGGCGGCTGGACGAGGGGGGTGAGCATCAGCAGGATGGGGCCGGCGACGGTCAGGCCGACCATGATGACGTCGATCCAGCTCAGGATCAGCAGTGACGCCAGTCCGGCTCCTGCGGCCCGCTTGGGGGTGACCGTACCGCCTGCTCTGCGGTCCACCCAGGGCAGGCGTCGTTGTTCGAGCCGGCCGGCCAGGGGTACGGCAAGGCATATTCCTGCGAGGGTGGCCGCTCCCCTGGCCCAGGTCTGCTCCAGCGTGCTGATTCCGGCGCCTGCCAGCACCGCGAGCCCGCACAGGGCCGCGCTGCACGCCAGGTATCCCAGTGCTCGCCACGGCCAGCCGGAGCCGAGGAAGGCCGTGGGCGGGAGTGCGATGGCCTCCAGTGCGGTGCGGACCCTCCTGTTCACGGGTGACAGTCTGCCGGGCTCCCGGATGGTCCCTCGCCTTGACCCCTGGGGACGCCCTAGCCCCTAAGGGGGACATCGTTGTACACTTCGGTGCATGATCGGTCATGAGGGGCTTCGGGCGTCCCGGACGCGGCAGTCGATTCTGGATGTCGCCACCGAGGTGCTCATCGCTGATCCGTCCGCGTCGATGGCCGATGTCGCCGCCGCGGCCGGGGTGGGGCGCACGACGTTGACCAAGCGGTATCCGACGCGGCAGGCGATGCTCGTGGCGGTGGCCCACGACGCGGTGGACCGGGTGGAGAAGGCGTTCGGCGAGGCGGGCCTCGACGTGCCGGACGAGCAGGTGCTGGAGGCGCTGCGGCGGCTGGTCACGGCGGTGATTCCGCTGGGGCCGCGGATCGAGTTCCTGGCGCGCCAGCCGTCGCTCGACCTGGACGAGGAACTGGCCGCGCGCATCCGGGCCTTCGACGAGCCGGTCGAGGAGCTGATCCGCAAGGGGCAGCGGGGCGGGATCTTCCGCGGCGAGGTGCCGGTGTGGTGGGCGGCGCTGACCTTTCACGGGCTGGTCTACAGCGCGTGGGAGGCGATCACGCTGGGCCGGCTGGCGCCGCTGGACGCGCCTGATCTGGTGGTGTCGACGTTGCTGGGCGGGATCGGCGCACCGTCCTGAGGAGATGGCCGGCGCGCGAGGTGCGCCGCGGACCCGAGGAGGAAGCATGTCCATGATGAAGGACCTGGCGATCCGGGCGGCGGCGCGCACGCTGGCCGCCTGCGGGGACCGGATCGCGCCGCTGTACGTGCCGCGGCAGGATCCGTGGCCGTTGTATGAGCGGCTGCGGGATCGGGGGCCGGTCTACCGCAGCGTGATCGGGTACGCCGCGGTCTCCTCCCACGAGCTGTGCTCGCGGGTGTTGCGGGGGCCGGAGTTCGGGATGCGGGACTCGGCCGGGCGGCTGCCGGCCTCGCAGGCGATCCCGCTGGGGATGGCGCCGTCGCTGCTGGAGCTGGACCCGCCCGACCACAGCCGGTTGCGGCGGCTGGTGGCGCCGGCGTTCCGGCCCAAGCTGATCAACGCGTTCCGGCCGCGGATCGAGGAGTTGGCCGGGCGGCTGCTGGAGCGGGCCGGGGCGGGCCCGTTCGATCTGATCGCGGATTTCGCGGCGCCGTTGCCGATCGCGGTGATCAGTGAGCTGCTGGGCATCCCGGAGGAGCGGCGCGGGGATTTCGCCCGGTACGGCACGCTGACCGGCCTGGCGATGGACGGCCGGCTGGGGGTGCGTGAGCGGGCGGAGTTCGCGGCGGCGACGCGGTCGATGACGGCTCTGTTCGAGGAGCTGGCCGGGCGGCGGCGGTCCGATCCGGGTGAGGATGTGATCAGCGTGCTGGCGGCCGCGGTCGACGGGGAGCGGATCACGGCCGGGGAGCTGGTCTCCACGTGCCAGTTGCTGCTGATCGCGGGGTTCGAGACGACGGTGAACCTCATCGGCAACGGCGTGCACCTCTTCGGGCGCCATCGTGAGCAGTGGGAGCTGCTGCGCGCCGATGCGGGGCTGGCGGCCGGGGCGGTGGAGGAGGTGTTGCGTTTCGATCCGCCGGTGCCGCTGACCGGGCGGGTGGTCCAGCGTGAGGTGGAGCTGGGCGGGCGCCGGTTGCGGCGGGACACGCAGGTGCTGACCGTGCTGGCGGCGGCCAACCGTGATCCTGCGGTGTATGCCGATCCGGGGGTGTTCGACATCAGGCGGGCGCAGGCCGCGGAGCATTTCGCGTTCTCCAGCGGGGTGCACTACTGCCTGGGGGCGCAGCTGGCGCGGATCGAGGGGGAGATCGCCTTCCGGGTGCTGGCCGAGCGGTTGCCGGGGCTGCGGGCGGCGGGGGCGGGGCGGTTGCGGCCCTCGGTGACGATCCGCGGGTTCTCGCAGCTGCCGGTGGCCGCCTAGTCCCCGGTGCGGGGGCCGCTCCCCCGCCGGGTGACGCGCAGGGCGCAGGCCGTACCGGCCAGGAGCAGGACGGTGAGAGCGGCGGTGATGTGCAGGAGGCCGGCGGCGGAGGTGGCGGCGGCGAAGTAGAGGCTGCCGAGGCCGGCGACGGCGCTGACGCCGGCCAGGACGGGGCCGGTGGAGTTGAGCGCGGAGATCGCCGAGGCCAGGTGCGGCGGGACCAGGGTGGCGATCCGGGCGGTGAGCGGGCTGTAGCCGGCGGCGTGCCCGGCGCCGGCCAGCAGGAGCAGCGGGACGGAGGCGAGGGTGGGCCAGTGCTCGCGGCTGAGCAGGGCCAGGGCGCTGGCGCCGGCGGCGAGGGCGAGGGGGCCGGCGACGGGCAGGGCGCGCTGCAGGCGGCGCGGGTAGCGGGTCCAGGTGAGACTGAGGGCGCCGAACCCGGCGGCGTAGGGGGCGAAGGCGAGTCCGGCCTGCAGCGGGGTGTGGCCGAGGCCGGCCTGCAGGTGGAGGGTCAGGGTGAGGACGAAGACGGTGTAGGCGCCCATGACGAGCCAGCAGGCGGCCAGGCCGGGTTTGACGCCTGCGGGCCGCAGGGCGGCGGGGTCGAGGAGCGGGTGGCGGGCGCGGGTCTCGTGGCGGGCGAAGAGGGCCAGCAGGGCGGCGCCGGCGGCCAGGGTGATCCAGGCCCAGGCGGGCCAGCCGTGGCCGGGGCCGAAGATGAGCGGCAGGGTGAGCGCGGTCATGGCCAGGGTGAGGACGGCGACGCCGGCCGGGTCGAGGCGGGCGCGGGTGTCGGGGCGGGCGCGGGGCAGCAGGCGGGGTCCGGCGATCAGTACGGCGACGCCGATCGGGACGTTGAGCAGGAAGACCGGGCGCCAGGACAGGCCGAACAGGTCGGTGCTGACGATGAGGCCGCCGAGGACCTGGCCGAGGGCGACGCCGAGGGCCAGGACCATGCTGTAGAGGCCGATGGCGGTGCGGCGGGCGGTGGCGTCCCAGTGCTGCTGGATGAGGGCGAAGATCTGCGGGGTGAGCAGGGCGGCGCCGGCGGCCTGGGCGATGCGGGCCAGGACGAGGGTGGTGGCGTTGGGGGCCAGGCCGCACAGCAGGGAGGCGGTGGTGAACCAGCCGAGGCCGAGCAGGAAGGCGCGGCGCTGGCCGAGCAGGTCGCCGAGGCGGGCGCAGGTGACCAGCAGGACGCCGGTGGTGAGCAGGTAGCCGGAGACGATGAGCTGGATGGCGCTGCCGTCGGCGTCGAGGTCTTCGCGCAGGGTCTGGGCGGCCACGGAGACGATGGAGCCGTCCATGGAGGCCATGGCCTGGCCGGTGAGCAGGACGGCGAGCATCGGGCCGCGCCGGACGGCCGGCGCGCAGGCGGGTGGTGCCGGGGCGGGTGGTGCGGTCATGGCAGCCAGGATCGGCCGGGCGGGGGGCGGGGGTCTTGAAGATTCTTGCGAGGCCCCCGGGCGCTATTTGAGGAGGATCTTCTCCATGCGGTGGGCGGCGATCTTCATGCCGATCGCGAGCATCGCCACCAGGTAGAGGGCGTGCAGGGCCAGGCCGGGGGTGGGGGTGAGCATGGTGGCGGCGCGGACGAGTTCGACCGAGTGGTAGAGCGGGGTGGCGTAGACGAGCCACTGCAGGGCCGTGGGGTAGGTGTCGACGGGGGCGAAGGTGCCGGAGAACAGGAAGAGGGAGAACTGGGCGGCGGTGAGCAGGTCGAAGTCCTGCCAGCCGCGCATGAAGGTGGAGGCGACCATGCCGATGGCGCCGAAGGCGAAGCTGACCAGGAGGGTGATCGGCAGGGCGAGCAGGGCTCCGGCGGGGGTGGTCAGGCCGAAGGCGACCATGACCAGGAGGAAGGCGAGAGTGTAGACGGTGCCGCGGATGACGGCCCAGATGAGCTCGCCCAGGGCGGCTTCGATGGGGCGCACGGGGGTGGCCAGGACGGCTTCGAGCGTTTTGGCGTAGCGGAGCTTGAAGAAGAAGTTGAAGGTGGTCTCCGACAGGGCGCCGGACATGGCGGAGACGGTGAGCATGGCGGGGGCCACGAAGGTGGCGTAGGGGATCTCGCCGTGGTGGGCGGTGGGGATGGTGCCGACCAGGGCGCCGACGCCGACGCCGATGGACAGCAGGTAGAGCAGGGGCTCGAAGAAGCCGGACAGCAGGACGAGCCAGTAGGCGGGGCCCGAGCGCAGGGCGCCGACGTTGCGGCCCACGACGGCGCCGATCCGGCCGGCGTGGATCCGGTTGGTTGCGGCCATGGTGAGCATGCGGCTGGGTGTCCTTCGGGCGGTCGGCGGGGTGGGCGGGTGTGAGCCTACGGGGGCGGTCCGACAGTTTCCCGGCCGGCCCACGGGCCGGCCGGGAACAAACAGCCGGAATCAGAAGCAGACGGGCTCGGGAAACGGCCGGGGAGGCGGGTCAGGGGGTGGGCGGGTAGGGGGTGATGGTGGTGACGGCGGTGCGGGGCAGCGGGCCGTACAGGTGCGGGAAGCCGCCCTCGACGCGCACGTCCAGCCCGGCGGGGTCGATGTGCAGCACCAGCAGCGGTTCGGTGACGCCCGCGTAGAAGGCGGCGGCGACGCCGTCGAGCTGGTCGAGGTCGGCGCTGCAGTGGATGAAGCCCTCCTGGTCGAGGGTGCGTCCGAGGGTGGAGACGGTGTAGGTCTCCCCCGCCTGCCGCCAGTCGCGTTCCAGGGCCAGGTGCAGGATCATGCCAGGGCCTCCAGTGCCCGGTCGACGTCGTCGGTGGTGTTGTACAGGTGGAAGGAGGCGCGCAGGTTCCCCGCCCGTACGGCGGCGCGGACGCCGGCGGCCTGAAGCTTGGCGGCGTCGGCGCCGGGGGTGGTGACGATGGCGCTGTCGCCGGGCGGCTGGCCGAGGCCGGCGCGGAAGCGGTTGGCCAGGGCGAGGTTGTGGGCATGGATGGCGGGCACGCCGAGCTCGTTGATGAGGTCGAGGGCGGGTGCGGCGCCGACGTAGCAGAACCAGGCCGGTGACAGGTCGAAGGCGGCGGCGTCGGGTGAGAGGGTCATGGGCAGGCCGTAGTAGCCGGCGTGGCCGGGCGTGCCGTACCAGTTGGCGGCCAGGGGGCGCATGCGTTCGCGCAGGCGGGGCGAGGTGTAGGCGAAGGCGGCGCCGCGTGGCGCCATGAGCCATTTGTAGGCCGAGCAGACGACGGCGTCCAGGCCGTCGGTGGTGAAGGGCAGCCAGCCGGCGGCCTGGCTGGCGTCGGTGACGACGAGCAGGTCGTGGGCGCGGGCGGCGGTGATGATGTCGGTGAGGGCGGCGACCTGGCCGGTGGCGGACTGCACGAGGCTGAAGGCGACGGCGTCCAGGCCGGGGTGGATGGCGTCGGCCAGGCGTTCGGGCGGGGCGGTCTCGACGGTGGCGGCCTGGGCCCAGGGGAACAGGTTGCTGGTGAACTCGATGTCGGGGACCAGGACGCGGGCGCCGGGTGGCAGGGCGGTGGCGATGCTGGAGACGAGCTGGGCGCCGGTGGAGCTGATGGTGACGTGGTCGGGGGTGGTGTCCAGCAGGCGGGCGAAGCCGGCGCGGGCGCGGTCGGTGGCGGCGTCCCAGGTGCTCCAGTCGGTGCTGCCGCGCCGCCACTGTGCCAGGGCGGTGTCGAGGGCCTGGCTGGCGGCGCGGGGCGGCAGGCCGTAGCTGGCGGTGTTGAGGAAGCCGGGGTCGGCCTCGAACAGGTCCTTGGCGTCGATCAGGGCGTTCACTGCTGGGCACGCCATTCGGTGGCGAGGATGGCGTAGACGGCCTCGTCGACCCATTCGCCCTTGACGAACTCGTTCTCGATCAGGTGGGCTTCGCGGCGCATGCCGAGTTTTTCCAGGACGCGGGCGGAGGCGGTGTTGCGGGCGTCGAGGCGGCCGGTGATGCGGTGCAGGTGGAGGTCTTCGAAGCCGAGGCGGAGCAGTTCGCGGGCGGCTTCGGGGGCGTAGCCGCGGCCGTGGTGGCCGGGGTGCAGGATGTAGCCGATCTCGCCCTGCTGGTGGGCCTGGCTGGTCCAGATGAGCAGGACGCTGCCGATGAGTTCGCCGCTGTCGCGCAGGGTGACGGCCAGTTCGAGGACGTCGCCTTCGGCGTTGAGTGCGGTGCGGTTGAGGTTCCTGTCGAGGGCGGCCTGGGCGGCGGGCAGGTCGCGGGGTTCCCAGTACAGGTAGCGGGCGACGTCGGGGCGTGAGCTGTAGGCGTACAGGGCGTCGAGGTCGCCGGGGGTGAAGGCGCGCAGCACGAGGCGTTCGGTGGTGAGGGGAAGGGTCGGCTTCAGCACGTGGTGCAGTCTACGAGCGGCGTTCGGGCGGGTGCGAGCGGGTTTCGACCTGGGATTTCAGCGTGGGTCGGCGCCGTTCAGTGGCCGCCGGCGAGGTTGAGGACGACGACGCCGGCGATGATGAGCGCGATGCCGGCGATCTTGGCGGCGGACAGGGTCTCGCCGAGGAAGACGGCGCCGATGACGGCGATGGCGGCGGTGCCTGCGCCGGACCAGACGGCGTAGGCGGTGCCGATGCCGAGCTGGAGTTTCAGCACCTGGGCCAGCAGGACGAAGGAGGCGAGGTAGCCGGCGGCGACGGCGGCGCTCCACCAGTTGGTCAGCCCGTCGCTGAGTTTGAGTGCGGTGGTGGCCAGGACTTCGGTGGTGATGGCGAGGGCGAGCAGGAGCCAGGCCATGGCAGGGGCGGATCCTTCGGAGCTGGGTGCGGGGGTCGGGCGTCACTTTAGTGGAGTGCCTTGCGAGCTGGGTCGAATGCGTGTTCCATTGTTTGTCGTGGGCTGGGACGTGCTTTCGCTCGTGGATGCGGTGGATGAGCGGCCGCTGATCGAACGCCGGTCGGTGGCGCGGGCGGGGCTGCTGGAGACGCAGGCTCGCACGGTGATCGAGCGGGTGCCGGCGTGGGCGGGGATCCCGCAGCGGTGGGGGGTTTCGCCGTATCGCGGGTGCGTGCACGCCTGCCGGGGGTGCGGGGCGCGTGGGGCGCACCGGCGGCTGGGGCTGGACGCGGGGCGGGATTTCGACGCGCGGATCGTGGTGAAGGCGAACGCGGCGGTGCGGCTGGAGCGGGAGCTGGTGGCGTGGGGTGGTGAGGAGCTGGCGGTGGGGGTGGCCGGTGACTGCTACCAGGAGGCCGAGGCGCGTTATCGGCTGATGCCGGCGATCGTGGCGGCGGCCGGGCGGGCGGGGGTGCCGCTGACGGTGTACACGAAGAGCCCGCTGGTGGTGCGGGATGCGGGGCTGCTGGCGCGGGCGGGGGTGCGGGTGGCGGTGTCGATCGGGTTCGTGGACGAGCGGATCCGGCGGGAGGTGGAGCCGGGGGCGGTCAGCGCGCAGGCGCGGCTGGAGCTGGTGGCGGCGTTGGCGGAGGCGGGGGTGGCGGTGCATGTGCTGATGGGGCCGGTGCTGCCGTTGCTGAGCGATGGCGCCGACCAGTTGGAGGCGACGGTCCGGCGGATCGCGGCGGCGGGGGCCGGCGGGGTGTGGCCGGTGGTGTTGCGGTTGCCGGCGGCGACGCGGGCGGGGTTCACCGCGTGGCTGGCCGAGCGGCATCCGGGGCTGGTGGAGCGGTATGAGCAGGTGTACGACCGGGCGGGGATGCCGGCGGCGGGGTATGAGGCGCGGATCGTGGCGCAGATCGGGGCGTTGGCGGCGGCGTGCGGGATGGCCCCGGTGGGCGGGGTGCGGCAGGGTAAGACCGAACCCGGTCAGCTCGCCCTGATCTGAGGCGGGCCGTGCACAGAACAGCGGGAAGCGGGCGTCAGGTGGTGTCGCGGGCCAGTTCGGTGGCGTCGTGGGCGCTGAAGACGCGTACCTGGGCCGGCAGGCGGCGTAGCTGTTCGAGGCTGTCCAGGCGGCGTTCGTGGTCGACGGCGGCCAGGCGCTGCAGGAGCCGGTGCGCGGGCGGGCAGTAGGGCGGGTCGGCGATCTCGCCGTGGAAGAAGTAGGCGTCCCCGGCGTGCAGGAGCCAGCCGTCGCCGGTGCGGACGGCGACGCCGCTGTGGCCGCGGGTGTGCCCGGGCAGCGGGACGAGCGCGAACCCGTCGAGCTTGTCGAGCGGCTGGGCGCGCAGGCCGTACCACAGGTCGCCCTCGTCGGTGTAGGGCCGCCACAGCGGCCCGTGGGCCCAGGTGGCGGGCTGGTAGCGGCGGCGTTCTGCGGCGGTGGCGGGGCGGCGGGCGGCGTCGAGTTCGCGCCCGTGCAGGTGGACGCGGGCGTCGGGGAAGACGTGCAGGCTGCCGGCGTGGTCGAGGTCGAGGTGGGTGAGGACGATGTCGCGCACGTCGGAGGGGGCGTAGCCGAGGCGGCGTAGCTGGGCGGGCATGGTTTCGGCGGGGTCGAGGTCGGGGTTGAAGGTCCAGCGGAAGGCCAGGCCGAGCCCGCGGCCGAGGCCGGTGTCGACGAGGGCCAGGCCGTGGGCGGTCTCGACGACCAGGCAGTGGCAGACGACGGGGGGCGCGCCGGCGGGCCGCATGGTGCCGCAGTTGAGATGAAGGACCGTCATCTGTCCCAGTATGGTCGCCTGATGAAGATTCGACAGGGTGGGGTGGCCGACGTCGGCACGGTGCTGGCGATGTTCGACAGCGCGGTGGCGTGGCTGGCCGCGCAGGGCCGGACCGGGCAGTGGGGGTCGGAGCCGTTCACCGGCAACGACAAGCGCGAGGCGCAGGTGCGCGCCTGGGCGGAGTCGGGCGGGATGCGCATCGCCGAGGTGGACGGGGTGCCGGCCGGGACGGTGACGGTGGGCGCGGTGCCGCCGGCCTACGTCGAGCCGGCCAAGGTGGCCGAGCTGTATGTGCAGGCGCTGGTGACCGACCGCCGTTTCGCGGGCCTGGGGGTGGGGCGGGCGCTGCTGGAGTGGTCCTACGGCGAGGCGGCCCGGCTGGGCGTGGCGGTGCTGCGGGTGGACTGCTACGCCGGTGACGACGGCCGACTGGTGGCCTTCTACGAGAGTTGCGGGTTTCGGCGGGCCGAGCCGTTCACGGTGGGGACGTGGCCGGGGATGGTGCTGGAGCGCGAGCTGACCGGGGCGTGAAAGGCGAAAAGGGGGGTGGCCGGAGCAACCGGCCACCCTCCTTTTGCTTTGCGCGGTGGGGTTACTTCAGGGCGCTGCCCTTCTTCCACTCCTTGAACGACAGCTGCCAGAATCCCCAGCCGTTGTTCCACTCCAGCTTGCGGCTGGTGCCGGTGATGTCGACGATGTCGCCGCGCTGGTTGTGCTCGTAGAACCAGCGCGCCTGGTCGGGGCGGGCGTTGATGCAGCCGTGGCTGACGTTGCGCACGCCCTGGGCCCAGACGTTGTCCTTGGCGTGGACGTACTCGCCGGAGTTGGAGATGCGGGTGGCGTGGTTGATGAGCACCTTGTAGTAGCCGGGGTCGCCCTTCTTGCGGCCGGGCGACTCCATCCAGACCGGGTTGACCGCCTCCATGGTGAGGTGGATGCCGGAGGTGGTGGTGTACTCGCGGGTGGTGCCCATGCCGGAGCTGACCTTCATGGTCTGCACGAGCTTGCCGTCGTGGCGGACGTACATGACCTTCTTGCGGACGTCGAGGGTGGCGATCTGCCGGGCGCCGATCTCGATCTTCTTGGTCAGGTCGGCGACGCCGTACAGGCCGTCGCCGCCGCGCACGCCGGTGATGGCGGCGGTGAAGGTGACGGTCTGGTGGGCGGGCCAGTACTTGGCGGTGCGGTAGATGACCTGGTCGTCGCCGACCCAGCGCCAGGCGCCGTCGACCGGCTTTTCCGCGTTGACCTGCAGGGCCTGCTCGACGGCCTTCTTGTCGGTGACGGCGGTGTTGAAGCGGACGATGATCGGCGCCCCCACGCCGACCTTCTCGCCCTTGACCGCCGGGGTGACGTCGATGACCTTCAGTTCGCGTTCCGGCTTCTGCGTGGTGAAGGTGGAGCTCTGGGTGGTCTGGCCGGCCTTGGCGGAGACGGTGTAGCCGGTGGACGGCTTGAGCGGTTCCTTGGAGATCCAGCGGGTGCGGTCGGCGTTGAACGCGCCGCGCACTTCCTGGCCGCCGGCCTGGACGCTCACCTCGTCAAGGGTGCCGCCGCTGGCGGCCACGACAACTCTTTTGTCCGGCTTGACCTTGGTGTTACCTGTGGCGGGGCTGATCTGGATCTTCGGAGCGGGTGGTGCCTGGGTGGCGGGCGGTGCGGCCTCGCCCCCGTTGTTGCCGCCGGTGCCGCCGCCGGCGGTCTGGCCGCCCGAGCAGGCGGCCGAAAGCGTCGCCACCAGCGCCAAGACCAGGCCGGCGACCGGCTTCCTCCAAGGCGGCGCAATCCTCACGGCAATCCTCTCCCCCATACGTGCAACATAGTGACAAAACCTTAATGGTCCTATTTATGTGACGCTGCATGCTTCGGCAGAGTTCGGTCACATTTCGATCACTCATCGCAGTCAACCGCGAGGTCAAGCGGGGTCAAGGGGGGTGCGGAGAGATGCCTCACCCCTCCCCCGCAGCCGCCTCGAAGCGGTCTGCGGGGGTACGGCGGAGCCGGGGCTAACAGCGGGCGGGCGGTTTACGGACGGGTTTGCAGGCGGTGGGTGAGGCCGGTGTGACGGCGGCCGGCGCCGCGGGTGCGCACCGCCTGGGCCAGGGCGCGGCGCGAGCCGACGATGACGACGAGTTTCTTGGCCCGGGTGATGGCGGTGTAGAGCAGGTTGCGCTGGAGCATCATCCAGGCGCTGGTGGCCAGCGGGATGACGACGGCGGGGTACTCGCTGCCCTGGGAGCGGTGGATGGAGACGGCGTAGGCGTGGGCGAGCTCGTCGAGCTCGTCGAAGGAGTAGTCGACGTGCTCGTCCTCGTCGGTGAGGACGGTCAGTTTCGACTCCTCGCCGCGCAGGTCGGTGACGACGCCGACGGTGCCGTTGAAGACGCCGGCGGCGCCCTTGTCGTAGTTGTTGCGCAGCTGGGTGACCTTGTCGCCGATGCGGAAGACGCGCCCGCCGTAGCGGCGTTCTGGGCGGTCCTCGCGGGCGGGGGTGAGGGCTTCCTGCAGGGCGAGGTTGAGCGCTCCGGCCCCGGCGGCGCCGCGGTGCATGGGGGCCAGGACCTGGACGTCGCGGCGGGGGTCGAGGCCGAACTTGCGCGGGATGCGGCGGGCGACGACGTCGACGGTGAGCGCGGCGATCTCCTCCGGCTCCTCGCACGGGAACAGGAAGAAGTCCTTCATGCCCTCCAGGACGGGGTGGCGGCCGTCGTTGACGCGGTGGGCGTTGGTCACCACGCCGGACTCGGCCGCCTGGCGGAAGACCTGCGTCAGCCGTACGCGCGGGATGTCGGGGGCGGCCAGCAGGTCTTTGAGCACCTCGCCGGCGCCGACGGAGGGAAGCTGGTCGACGTCGCCGACGAACAGCAGGTGGGCGCCGGGCGCGACGGCCTTGACGAGCTTGTTGGCCAGCAGCAGGTCGAGCATGGAGGCCTCGTCGACGACGACGAGGTCGGCCTGCAGGGGGTTGTCGCGGTCGAAGGTGGCCTCGCCGCCGGGGCGCAGCTGCAGCAGCCGGTGGACGGTGGTGGCCTCGTGGCCGGTGAGCTCGGCCAGGCGTTTGGCGGCGCGGCCGGTGGGGGCGGCCAGGATGACCTTGGCCTTGCGGGCGCGGGCCATGAGCACGATGGAGCGCACGGTGAAGCTCTTGCCGCAGCCGGGGCCGCCGGTCAGGACGGCGACCTTGTGGGTGAGGGCCAGCCGTACCGCCTGGCGTTGCTCGGCGGCCAGTTCGGCGCCGGTCTGGGCGTGCAGCCAGGCCTCGGCCTTGGCCCAGTCGACGTCGTGGAAGGCCTTGAGGCGGTCGTGGCCGTTGTGCAGCAGGGTGAGCAGGCCGGAGGCCAGGGACAGCTCGGCGCGGTGGAAGGGCACCAGGTAGACGGCCGGGACGCTCGCCTCGCCGGCGGGGACGTCCTCGCGCACGACCTCCTCGGCGGCGGCCGATTCGGCCAGGCAGGCGGTGACCAGGTCGGCGGGCACGTCGAGGATCTTGACGGCGTCGGCGACGAGGTTGGGGGCCGGCAGGTAGCAGTGGCCGTCGTCGGCGGCCTGCGACAGGGTGTAGCGCAGGCCGGCCTTGACGCGTTCGGGGCTGTCGTGCGGGATGCCGACGGCCTGGGCGATGGTGTCGGCGGTCTTGAAGCCGATGCCCCACACGTCGTCGGCCAGCCGGTAGGGGTGGGTCTTGACGACGGTGATGGCGGCTTCGCCGTACTCCTTGAAGATGCGCACGGCGATGCTGGTGGAGACGCCGACCCCCTGCAGGAAGATCATCACCTCTTTGATGATCTTCTGTTCGGCCCAGGCCAGGCCGATCAGCTTGGTCCGTTTGGGGCCGAGGCCGGGCACCTCGACCAGGCGGTGCGGGGCCTGTTCGATGACGTCGAGGGTGTCGAGGCCGAAGTGGGCGACGATGCGTTCGGCCATCTTGGGCCCGATGCCCTTGATCAGGCCGGAGCCGAGGTAGCGCTGGATGCCCTGGATGGTGGCCGGCAGCACGGTGGCGTAGGAGTGGACCTCGAACTGGCGGCCGTAGCGCGGGTGGGAGCCCCAGCGGCCGCTCAGCCGCAGCGATTCGCCGACCTGGGCGCCGAGCAGCGGCCCGACGACGGTGAGCAGGTCGTCGCCGGAGCGTTCGGTGGCCAGACGGGCGATGGTGTAGCCGGTGTCCTCGGCCTGGAAGGTGATGCGTTCGAGCACGCCCGTCAAGGTGACGGGGGTGACGCCGGATCCACCTGCTGCCACGGGCCTCTCCTCGTTACGCCGCCGCGGGTCAGCCTAGAACACCGCCGGGCCCGGCGAGGAAGCCGCTGACGCGGCCGGTCCAGGAGGCCAGCTCGGCGCGGGTGGTGGCCACGTGCAGGTCGGCGGCGGGCAGCAGGGCGGCCAGGCGTTCGGCGGTGGAGACGGGGTGGCCGGGGTCGCCGGCCCAGGCCAGGATCAGCGTCGGGACGCCCATCTTGGCCAGGTCCTCGGGGTCGGGCAGGTCGGAGGCGCCGGCGCCGCGCAGGACCGAGGGCAGCAGCTCTTCGGGTACGGCAGGCGGCAGGACCGGCAGCGGGTCGTCGGCGAACAGCGGCGGTTGCGGCGACGGCCCGGCGGCGGCCAGCCAGGCGCGCAGGCCCGCCTGCTCCAGGGCTTTGGCGCTCTGGGCCAGGACGGCGGCCTGGGCGGTGCGGGTCTGCCAGGCGGTGGGCGGGATGCGCAGCACCAGCCGGTCGAAGCGGCCGGGTTCGCGTACGGCGGCCCACAGCAGGGTGGCGGCGCCCATGGAGGCGCCGATGCCGGCCACCGGCGCGTGCGGCTGCAGCAGGTCGGCCAGGGCGAGCAGGTCGCCGGCCAGGGCCGGCCAGCGGTAGTCGTCCGGGACGGGGCGGCCCTGCGAGCGGCCGTGGCCGCGGGCGTCGTAGCGGGCGACGGTACGGCCGGCGGCTGCGGCGATGTGGTCGTGGTCGAGCAGGGCGGAGGCGTCCTCGGCGGCGCGGCTGGAGGTCAGGCCGTGCGCGCACAGCACCAGCGGGCCCTGGCCGCGCACGTCGTAGGCCAGGCGGACGCCGTTGACGTCGGCGAGGCGGTCGGCGGGGCGGCCGGCGGGGCCGGTGGGGTGCGCGGGTGCGGCGGGGTTCGGCACGCCCGCCAGGGTAACGTGCGCCACTCCGGGACGCGGGGATGGGGGTTCAGGGGCGGGGGCGCCAGTCGGAGCGGCGGGGGCGGATGGCGCCGCGGGCGTACAGGGCGGCGGCGGCCCGGCGGGCCAGCAGGGCGACCTGGCTGTCCAGCAGCGAGACCGGCGTGTCGGCCAGCTCGGTCCGCAGCAGCGTCTCGACGTAGTCGCGGGTGGACTCCTCGTCCGGGTCGGTGAGCTGCGAGGGCGCCAGCTCCCCGGCGTGCAGCGACCGGTCCCGCGGGTTGATCTTGACGCCGCACACCCAGCAGGTGTCGGGGTCCTCGACCTCGTCGTCGTGGGCGGCCTGGGGCCAGACCTTGGGCCGGTGGTTGAAGGCCGGCTCGGCGGACATGGGACACCACCTCCCTGCTGTCCAGGGTAAACACGCGCGGCTCAGCCGCCCACCCCCCGCCCGGCCAGGCGCAGCAGCCGGCGCAGCGACAGCAGCACCAGCCGGCGCATGAGCGGCCGCACCAGCGGCCAGGCCAGCCGGCCCAGCGGGCCGAAGGGCAGGTCGAGCTCCTCGGCCCAGACGATCCGGCTGCCGCCCCCGCCCCACGGGCGCACCCGGATGGCGCCGCGGCCGCGCACGACGCGCCCGGTGTGCCGCATGATCACCAGGTGCGGCGGCTCCCAGGTGGTGATCTCCATGGTGTCGAGGAAGCCGATCGGCCCCAGGCCGCTGAAGGCGGCGATGACGCTGCCGGGGCCGCGGCCGTCGCCGCGGCGGACCTCGGCGCGGGTCAGGACCATCCATTCGGCGTGCCGTGGCCAGTCGGTGAGCACGGCGAAGACCTGCGCGGGCGGGGCGGCGGATTCGAGGGCTGCGCCCAGATGCACGGGTTTCACACCTTCCACGCTCTCACACGTGCGCGCACACGCCGCGGCCGCACGGTGGGTCTGTCGGACAAGCGAAGAAGGGGGAGGTCCATGGACGAGGGGCGTCTGATGGAGTTCGTCGGCCGGTTCGTCGGCGATCTGGGCGCGACGATGGGGGCCGGCGGCGTGGTGGTCGGTGACCGGCTGGGGCTGTACAAGGCGCTGGCCGGGGGCCGGTTGCGGCCGCACGAGCTGGCCGAGCGCACCGGTACGGCGGTGCGGTACGTGGAGGAGTGGCTGCGCGGCCAGGCGGCCGGCGGGTACGTGGAGTACGACGCGGCCTCGGGGTCGTACTGGCTGACCGAGGAGCAGGCGTTCGCGCTGACCGACCCGGACGGGCCGATCTTCGTGCCGGGCGCCTTCCAGCTCGCGCTGGGCGCGCTGAAGGCCGACGAGGAGATCACCAAGGCGTTCCGGACCGGCGACGGGATGGGCTGGCACGAGCACGACGGGGAGGTGTTCGCCGGGTGCGAGCGCTTCTTCCGTCCCGGCTACAGCGCCAACCTGGTCGGCGCGTGGCTGCCGGCGCTGGAGGGCGTGGTGGAGCGGCTGCGGGCCGGCATCCGGGTGGCCGACGTCGGGTGCGGGCACGGGGCCTCGACGCTGCTGATGGCGCGGGCCTTCCCGAACTCGACGTTCACCGGGTCGGACTACCACGCCGGGTCGATCGAGGCGGCGCGCAAGCAGGCCGGGGAGGCGGCCGGGCGGGTGCGGTTCGAGGTGGCCTCGGCGCAGGACTTCGGCGGCGGGCCGTACGACCTGGTCACCACCTTCGACGCGCTGCACGACATGGGCGATCCGCTGGGCGCGGCGCGGCACGTGCGTGAGCGGCTGGCGCCGGACGGGACGTGGATGATCGTCGAGCCGGCGGCCGGGGAGAGCGTGGCCGACAACCTCAATCCGGTGGGGCGGGTGTACTACGCGTTCTCGGCGTTCCTGTGCGTGCCGAACGCGTTGTCGCAGGAGGGCGGGTACGCCCTCGGCGCCCAGGCCGGGGAGGAGCCGGTGCGGCGCCTGGCGGCCGAGGCCGGGTTCAGCCGGTTCCGGCGGGTGGCCGAGACGCCGTTCAACCTGGTGTACGAGGCTCGGCCCTAGGAGCGTTTGCGTTCCTTGTGGCGTTCGGCCAGCCGTACGCCGGCGAAGGTCAGGAAGGCGAGCACGATCAGCCCGATGACGATGTTGGTGCCGATGCCGACGTAGCCCTCCACCAGGGCCCAGTTGTCGCCTAGCAGGTAGCCGGCCAGGATGAAGACGGTGTTCCACAGGGCGCTGCCGAGCGTGGTGAGCAGGGTGAAGCGGCCCAGGGGCATGCGTTCGACGCCGGCCGGGATGGAGATGAGGCTGCGGAAGACGGGCACCATGCGGCCGAAGAAGACGGCCTTGCCGCCGTGTCGCTGGAAGAAGGCCTCGGTGCGTTCGATGTCGGAGACCTTGATCAGCGGCATGCGGCGGGCGATGGCCAGCAGGCGGTCGCGGCCGAGGGCGGCGCCCAGCCAGTACAGGGCCAGGGCGCCGACGACGGAGCCGACGGTGGTCCAGATCAGCGCCTCGGCCAGGCCCATGCCGCCGCGGCCGGCGGTGAAGCCGGCCAGGGGCAGGATGACCTCGCTGGGCAGCGGCGGGAAGAGGTTTTCGAGCGCGATGGCCAGCCCGGCGCCTGGGGCGCCGAGGGTCTGCATCAGGTTGGTCGCCCAGTCGGCGATGGTGTCACTCATCGGCAAGGAGGGACTCTACCTCGTCGATGGCGGGGCAAACGCGCGCCGGACAAGACGCATTTTCCGGGCGGGTGCCTCGGTCAGCGTCCCAGGCCGAGCAGGACGGCCTGTTCGAGCGGGGTGTGCGGGCCGTGTTCGAGGTCGAGCGGGCCGGTGGACAGCAGCGGCGGCTGGGCCATGAAGCGGGGCCGGGTGCCGTGGTGCGGCTGGGCGGCGTGGATGAGGAAGGGGTGGCACAGGTAGACGTCGCCGGCGCGGCCGGTGGCCAGGGCGACGGGGCGTTCGGGGGCGTCGAGGCGGCCGGCGGCGTCCATGGTGCGGCACAGCTCGAACATCTCGACGCCGTCCTCGCCGTGGGGGGCCAGGAAGGGCGGCACGTCCAGGTGGGAGCCGACCTTGATGCGGGTGGGCGCGTCGTGCTCGCCGACGTCGGAGAACAGGAACAGCATCAGCAGGGCCCGGCCGCGCGAGCGCAGGTTGAGCCAGTAGCTGCGGCCGTCGTCGGGGCTGTAGCCGGCGTCCATGTGCCAGCCGGCGTCGCCGGGGTCGTCGGGGTGGGGGAAGCGGATGGGGAAGGTGCCCAAGCCCTGGCGCGGGTGCCAGCGGCCCTGGCCGGCGAGCTGGTCGAAGGCGGCGTGCAGGCGCGGGGTGGTGGCGGCGGCCTGGAAGGGCGGCTGCCCGTAGCCCAGGAGGCGCACGACGGGCTGGGTCCAGGTGGCGGGGTCGTCGGGGTCGAGACCGGTCTCGCGCCACAGGAAGGCCCGGCACTCCTCGGCCAGGTGCCGGGGGAAGGCCTCTTCGAGCAGGACGAAGCCGTCGGTGACGAACCGGTCGAGGTCGTGGGGCGTCAGGGCCATGGTCTCGATGGTGGGCCATGCGGGCCGGCGGCCCAACCGGTTTTCTCCGCCCCCGACTTGAAGTTCGTGTCCCGAACCAATATGGTTCGGGACACGAACTCTACGGGTTGGAGACCGCTATGACCACCACTGACGTCCTGTTCGGCTTCGGCGCCCCGTCGGACCTGGAGCAGTTGCCCGCCCTGCTCGCCCTGGTACGGCAGGCCGACCGCGACGGGCTCGACCACTTCTCGCTGTCCGATCACCCCTACCTGGGCGGGCGGGTGGACGCCTACGCCGCCCTGGGCTTCTTGCTGGGCCGTACCGAGCGCATCGCCGGGCTGGCC
Source organism: Nonomuraea sp. NPDC050328 (assembly GCF_044459405.1). Taxonomy (NCBI): domain Bacteria; kingdom Bacillati; phylum Actinomycetota; class Actinomycetes; order Streptosporangiales; family Streptosporangiaceae; genus Nonomuraea; species Nonomuraea sp. NPDC050328. The sequence goes on from NZ_JBITIW010000003.1 coordinate 364,708, forward strand.
AACGTGACCAACCTGCCGACCCGGCCCGCTCCCCTGCTGGCCCGCACGATCACCTCGCTGTCGGCGTTGTCGGGCGGCCGGGTGGTGCTGGGCATGGGCGCGGGCGGATTGTGGGGCCGCATCGCCGACCTCGGCGTGCCGGCCCTGACGCCGGGGCAGGCGGTGGCGGCCTTCGAGGAGGCGATCGTGCTGATCAGGAAGCTGTCGGGCGGCGGCGCGCCGGTCACCTTCCACGGCGAGCACTACCGCGTGGACGGCATCGAGCCGGCCCCGGTGGCCGCTCCCCCGGTGTGGACCGGCTCGGTCGGGCCGAGCTCGCTGGCCGCCACCGGCCGCGTCGCCGACGGCTGGATCCCCGGGCACGCCGCCGACTGGCTGAGCGAGCGCTACCGCGCCTCCCGGCCGATCATCGACGAGGCCGCCCGCGCCGCCGGGCGCGACCCGCGGCAGATCCGCACCGTGTTCAACCTGCCCGGCCGCATCACCGACCGGCCGCTGGCGGCCACCCGCGACCGCGAGGGCCGCTGGCTGGGCGGGTCGGCCGAGCAGTGGGTCGAGGAGCTGACCGGGGCCGTGCTGGAGCACGGCGCGGCCGGGTTCACCCTGTTCAGCGCCGAGCACGGCACGCAGGACGAGCGCGCGCTCCGCCGCTGGGCGCAGGAGATCGCCCCCGCCGTACGGCAGGCGGTGGCGGTTGAGGTGGCCTGAGCCGGGCCCCGCGTGCGCCTCCTTGTGCGGGTGCCTGGAGGATCGTCCCCATGACCTACCGGACCCGCCGGCCGCTGCTGACCGGAGCCAACCCGTTCGCGACCCTGTACGACGAGGGCGGCTCCCCCACCGGGTACGCCTCGCTGTGGCGCATCGACTGGTCCACCCGCGGCAGCGGCGAGGCCCTGGTGGTGTGGACGCCCGCCGGGCTGCGGGTGGCCGGCGGCGACGCGGCGCTGGCGGCGTGGATCGAGGAGTACTTCGTGCGCCGCTTCGACGAGGCCCGGGCGCTGCCGTCGTGGCCGGCGCCGCGGGTGGAGCAGGCGCAGGTCCGGCTGCGCGTCGACCCCGGCGAGGGCGCCTTCGCCGAGGCGGCCGGCCTGGCGGTCGCGATCACCGGCCCGCTGGACGCCCGGCCGTTCGCGCAGCCCGACTTCCCGCTGGGCGGCGTCAGCCACGGGCTGTCGATGCAGGTGATCCCGTGCGAGCACGCCTCGATCAGCGTCGACGGCCACGCCGTACCCGGCCGGCCGCTTGTCACCCGCACCGGCGGCCGGCCCGCCTCCTCGGCGGTCACCGCGGTGCACGAGGCGTGGAGCGCGTGAGACCGCCTCAGCTCGCCTGGTAGCGCTCCAGGAACAGCTCGACCCCGTCGCGCAGCAGCCGGTCGGCCAGGTCCGCGGGCAGCGCGCCGCCGATGGAGGCGGCGATCAGATGCGGGTAGAGCGTCAGGCTGAAGAACTGCACGACGGCGACCTCCACGTCCGCGATGTCCAGCCGGCCGCGCGCGCACAGCTCGGTCAGGACCTCGCCCAGGGCGGCGGCCGAGCGGGCCGGGCCGCTGTGCTGGTAGGCCCGGCCGAGTTCGGGGAAGCGGCGCAGCTCGCCGGTGACCAGGTTGCGCAGCGCCAGCCGGGCCGGGTCGGTGCCCGCCTCCACCAGGGCGCGGGCGGTGTCCAGCAGCACCTCGCGCACGTCGTCGGCGCCGGCCAGGCGGGCGGCGAGCTCGGCCATCGTGGTGTGCGCCTCGCCCATCGCCTGCCCGACGACCTCGGTGAACAGCTCCTCCTTGCTGCCGAAGTGGTTGTACACGGTCACCTTGGACACCCCCGCCTCGGCGGCGATCTGGTCCATGCCGGCCTCGAAGCCCTCGCGCGTGAACAGCTCGCGCGCCGCGGCGACGATCGCCTGCCGGTTGCGTTCGGCCCGCCGGCCCGAGGGCGGCGCTGGTCTGGTGCTGCTGTCTTTGCCCACGTCCGCATCCTAACGCCAACTGAACTCTTGAGTACAGAAACAACTTTCCTGTACGGTACAGTTCAGTTAGCGAGGACGAGGAGCCAACGATGAACGAGATCTGGACCGTGGTCCACGCCGAACGGCACGCGCTGATCGACGACCTGCGGCAGGTGCCGGCCGAACGGTTCGCCACGCCGTCCCTGTGCCCCGGCTGGGACGTGCACGACGTGCTGGCCCACCTGGCCGACGACGCCAAGACCACCAAGCTGGGCTTCCTGGCGCGCCTGGCCGCCGCCCGCTTCGACTTCGACCGCTACAACGCCGCCGCGGTGGCCCGCGAGCGCGCCGCCGACCCGCAGGCCACCCTGGACGCCTTCCGCGCCGCCGCCTCCCGCACCACCAGCGCTCCGGCTCCGCCGGCCACGCGCCTGGTGGAGGCCTTCGTGCACGGCGAGGACATCCGCCGCCCGCTCGGGCTGTCGCGGCAGTACCCCGCCGAGCACGTCGCCGCCGCGCTGGCCCACCAGCTCAAGACCGGGGTCGGCATGGGCGGCGGCAAGGAGCGGGCCCGGGGCCTGCGCCTGGTCGCCACCGACGCCCGATTCGGCTCCGGGGACGGGGCGGAGGTGCGCGGCAGCGCCCTGGCCCTCCTGCTCGCCGTCTCCGGCCGCCCCGTGCGGCCGGGCGAGCTCACCGGCCCCGGCGCCGCCGCCCTCCAGGGGGACAGCGGAGCCTGAGGCTCCCTTCGCCGCAGCGGTTCTTCAGCGGCTGCGCAGCAGCGGCAGGTACACCTCGTCCACGATCTCCACCAGCACCTCGTCCGGCGCGCTCGGCACCCCGCGCACCACGAACTCGTTGCGCAGCAGCACGATCGCCACCGTCACCACCCGCGGATGCGGCATCTCGGCCGCGATCTCACCACGCGCGGCGGCACGCTCCAGGATCGCCAGCCACGGCGCGGCGAGCGCCTCGCCGGAATGCTCCCGCAGTTCGGCCAGCAGCTCGCCGCTCCCGCCCGCGGCCACCAGCAGCTCGCGCAGCACCCCGCCGAGCGGCGAGCTCCAGTGCCGGTTGGCCTGGCGCAGCAGTTCGAGGGCGTCGCCGCGCAGGGTGCCGGTGTCGGGCGGCGCGATGTCGCGGGCCAGGCGGCGGTAGGCGGCCACGCCCAGGGCCAGGCGGTTGGGCCAGCGGCGGTACAGGGCGTTCTTGTTGGTGCCGGCCCGGGCGGCGACGCGGTCCATGGTCAGCCCCGCGTAGCCGGATTCGGCCAGTTCCTCGGCGGCGGCCCGCAGGATGGCCTCCTCCAGGGCGGCCCCGCGCCGCCTCGTCTGCCCACTCACGGGAGCGATCGTAGCCCGCGCACCGGGGTTGCCTGGCTTGCCGTACGCCATTTAAGGTACGTCGCGTACCTTAAATTCTGTCTGGGAGTACGGCATGCGCATCAAAGGCGTCAGCTACGACACCGGCTTCGTCCTCAACGGCAGGGTGGGCCGGGCGGCGCAGTTCGGCCGCGACCTCGTCGAGCACGAGCTGCGCGTCATCCGCGACGAGCTGCACTGCACCGCGGTCCGCGTCATGGGCGGCGACCCCGGCCGCATCGAGCTGGCCGCGACCATCGCCGCCGGGCTCGGGCTGGAGGTGTGGTTCTCGCCTTACCCGCTGGAGCAGAGCCAGGCGCAGATGCTGGAGCTGTTCGCCGAGTGCGCCGAACGCGCCGAACGGCTGCGCCGCACCGGCGCGAGCGTCGTCTTCGTCACCGGCGCCGAGCACAGCCTGATGAACCCGGGCTTCGTCGCCGGCCGCGACACCGACGAGCGGCTGCGCCGCCTGCTGGACCCGGCCACCGTGCGCGAGCAGGTCGGCCCGCTCGCCGAGCGGCTCAACGCCTTCCTGCGCCAGGCCGTCGCCGTCGTGCGCGAGCGCTTCGCCGGCCCGGTCACCTACGCCGCCATCCAGCTCGAGCGGGTGGACTGGAGCCTGTTCGACGTGCTGTCGATGGACCTGTACCGCTCGGCCGACAGCGCCGGGCGCTTCGCCGACGGCGTGGCCCAGCTCGTCGCGCTCGGCAAGCCGGTGGCGATCACCGAGTTCGGCTGCGCCACCTACCGGGGCGCGGCGGGCGACGGGGCGCGCGGCCTGGAGGTGATCGAGGTGGACGCCGACCGGGTCCCGGTGCGCGTCAACGGCGTGCGCGAGCGTGACGAGGCCGGTCAGGCGCGCGAGGTGCGCGAGCTGCTGGAGCTGTTCGAGGCGGCCGGCGTCGAGGCCGCCTTCGTCTTCACCTTCGCCCTCTACGACTACCCGCACCGCCCCGGCGACCCCGCCGCCGACCTCGACCTGGGCAGCTACGGCCTGGTCAGGGTGCTGGAGGGGCGGCCGTGGGAGCCGAAGGAGGCCTTCGAGGCGGTCGCGCGCTTCTACCGCGGCTAGCCGTTGGACAGGGTGAGCCGGATCTCGGAGACGAGGTAGCCGGCGCGGTGGAAGGCCGCCGCCATCGGGGCGTTGGCCAGGTCGGTGGTCGCGGTGATGCGCTCGGCGCCACCGGCGGCGTGGAAGCGGGTGATCTCGCCGAGCAGCTCGTCGACGAAGCCGCGCCCGCGCATCTCGGGCACCACGCCGAGATAGCCGACGTTCACGTGGTACGGCGTCGCCGACGGGATCGCCATGCCGGCGACCTCGCCCTCGGGGGTGTAGGCCAGGCGCCACCACTCGCGCTTGCCCGGCGCCGACAGGTAGAAGTCCATCTCCTCGCGGGCGGCGGCCTCCAGGCCGATCGCGGCCACGCTCGCCCGGGTCCGAGCGTCGAGGCTGCCGGCGGCGATGCGCTCGAAGACGGCCAGGAACTGGGCGTCGTCGGCCTGGGCGAAGCGCAGCGCCCCGGAGGCCTCGGGGACCGGCGCGCCCTGGCGCCACTCGAACTGCAGGCGCTCGACCTCGTGGGCCAGGCCGGCGGCGTGGGCGGCGGCGCGGCGCCACTCGACCGCGGCGGCCAGGTCGGGGCGCTCGCGCCAGCCGCCGGCCACCTTGATCGCGTACTGGACGGGTTTGGTGAAACCGGCGAGCGCCGCCTGGACGAGCGCGGCGGCGACAGCCGTACGGTCGGGGACCGAGGGGTGCACGTCGAGGCAGTCGAGGGCGACCGGGTGGTCGCTGTGGCGCGGGCCCCACCACAGCGCCCGGCCCACCGGGCGGCCGTCACGGACGGCCAGCCAGCTCCACTCCGGCCGGTACATGCCCTCGGCCAGGTCGTCGAGGTAGCGGCCGGCCGGGATCCAGCCGACGGGCTCCTCGACGGTCCAGGAGGTGAGGTGGGCCAGGTCGGCCTCGGTGGCGGGGCGGAAGGAAATCACCACCGAAGATTAGACCTAGTTCAGACTGTTCGCGCTGATCAGGGGCGAGGGGGCGATCGGGAAGCGGCGCGCCAGGCCGGTCACGTGCAGCAGCCGGAGCATGAACGGCGGCACCGAGGCGAGCGTGAGCGCGACCCCTTGCGCCTTGGCGCGGGCCTGCACGCCGAGCAGGACGCCGAGGCCGCCGGCGCTGCAGAAGGTGACCTGGGCCAGGTCGAGCTGGAGGGCGCCGGTGCTGGAGTCGAGCGCGTTGAGCAGCCGCCGGCGAAGCTGGGCGGTGGTGAAGATGTCGATGTCACCCGACAGATGGACGATGGTGGCCGGCGGGCTGAGCGTACGGACGGTCATGACGGGCTCCGATCGGAGTGGAAGAAGGCGAGACCGCGCCGCCCGCTGGTCGGGCGGGGCGAATGTCAGGCGCGAAGCTGAAGACGAGGATCGAGAAGGGTCAGGCGTCGGGCGAATGCGGGTGGCGGCACGGGTGCCGCCTGTCCAGGCCCTGCGGACGGGCCGGTTGAGTGTGGTTCGCCGGGGTGTCGCCGACCAGGTGCCAACGCTCTGTGTGTCCTCGGTGCTTCGATTTTACCGTACGCCTCACATTCGCGCCTCCCGCCCCGTCACAACAGGTGAGCACCGATGCCGTGAGCGAAGGAGAATCCCCGTGCCGAACACCGGTTTCACCCGTTTCCACGAGGCGATCAACAGCGGCGACGCCGACGTCGTCGCCCAGACGATCGACGAGGTCGTCACCCCCGGGCTGATCTTCCACGCGCCCGTCCCGATGGGGTTGAGCGGGCCGCAGGCGCTGAAGCTGGTGTGGTCGACGCTGCTGCGCGCCTTCCCCGACATCCGGGTGAGCACCGAAGACGTGATCACCGAGGGGGACAAGGTCGTGATGCGCAACACCGTCACCGGCACCCACCTGGGGGAATACCGCGGCATGCCGCCGACAGGGCGGCAGGTCCGCTACAACGAGATCTTCGTGCTGCGCTTCGAGGGCGAGCGGATCGCGGAGGTGTGGGGCGTGGTCGACCTCTACAGCCAGTTGCGCCAGCTCGGCGCCCTGCCCGACTAGCTCGGGGCTTGGTGGCCGTGCAGGAAGGTCCGCACGCCCGCGGCGACGGTGGCGGCGCTGCGCTCCGGCTGCGGGGCGTGCGGGTCGCGCTCGGGCAGGTCGGCCGAGACCAGCAGCATCAGGTGCAACGCCGCCCGCTCCGGGTCCTCGGCGCGGATCGCGCCGCGCTCGGCCAGGTGGCGGAGCCGGGCGGCGAGTTCGGCCCGCACCCGCTGCGGCCCGGTGCGCCGCCAGGTCTCGATCGCCTCCGGCGGGATGTGGCCCTCCTCGGCGCCGACCTGCTTGACCAGGGCGAAGTGGGCGGCCAGGTCCGGCATGGGGGCGGTCCAGTCCAGGCCGAAGGCGATCAGGTCGGCCTCCAGGTCGGTGACCTTGCGCAGGTGTCGGTCGATGATGGCGATCTGGGCCTCGGCGGCGCGGGCGGCGCTGTCGTGGATGACGCTCAGGAACAGCTCGGCCTTGTCGGCGAAGTGGTTGTAGACGGTGCGCGTGGAGACGCCGGCCTCGGCGGAGATGGCGTCGATGCTGGCGCGGGTGTAGCCGTCGCGGGCGAAGACGGCCAGCGCGCCGGCCAGGATCGCCTGCCGCTTGTCCGACCGTCCGCGGCGGGGCTGCTCGGTCATGGATCTCCTTAATTGCAGGGAGCGTTTTACTTTTTGCCATGTGCGTTGTACTTTACCGGACATCGCCCCGCTGAAGGAGAACGCCATGATCAAGATTGCCGTCGTCGTCGGCAGCATCCGCCCCCGCCGCCGCACCGCCGTGGTGGCCCGCTGGGTCGCCGAGGTCGCCGCCCGCCACCCGGCCGTCACCGCCGGCCAAGCCGCCTTCGAGGTCGTCGACCTGGCCGAGTACGGCCTGTCGGTGCTGGACGAGCCGGTGCCGGCGCTGTTCGGCGACTACCGCCACGCCCACACCGCCCGCTGGGCCGAGACGATCGCCGCCTTCGACGGCTTCGTGTTCGTCACCCCGGAGTACAACCACTCCGTGCCGGCCGGGCTGAAGAACGCGATCGACTTCCTGTACGCCGAGTGGAACAACAAGGCGGCCGGCTTCGTCAGCCACGGCGTGCACGGCGGCGTGCGGGCGGTCGAGCATCTGCGGCTGACGATGACCGAGCTGCAGGTGGCCAGCGTGCGCACCCAGGTGGCGCTGTCGGCCTTCACCGACTTCGAGCTCGCCGACCCCACCGAGCCCGGCATCCTCACCCCCGGCCCCCACCAGGAGCCGACCCTCAACGAGCTGCTGGAGGAGGTCGTGGCCTGGGCCGGCGCACTCAAGAGCCTGCGCGTACCGCAGGTGGCAGCCTGACCACGCGGCCCCCTCCCCCGGTGATCCACCTGGATGGCCCCGCGCGGAAACCGGGATCTACCGTGGTGGCTCATGACGTGCGCAGGGGTTGAGATCACCGAAGATCTGGTCCGCGAGTTGCTGCGCGAGCAGCATCCCGACCTCGCCGACCGCCCACTGCGGCTGGGCGCGCGCGGCTGGGACAACCAGCTCTGGCGGCTCGGCGACGACCTCGCGGTCCGCCTGCCCTGGGCCACCGAGTCGGCCGACGAGCTGTTGCGCAAGGAGTACGCCTGGGTGCCGGCGCTCGCCGCGCGCCTGCCGCTGCCGGTCCCGGTCCCCCAGCGCCTGGGCGAACCCTCCGCGCTGCTCCCCCGGCCGTGGATCGTCACCACCTGGGTGCCCGGCGAGCCCGCAGACCGCGCCCCGCTCACCGACGATGCGCAGGCCGCCCAGGCCCTGGCCGCGTTCCTGGCGGCTCTGCACCAGCCCGCCCCGGCCGGCGCACCCAAGGGCCGCGACCGGGGCGGAGCGGTCTGCGCCGCCACCGAGGGGTTCACCCGCCGGCTCGCCGCCGCCACCGAGCTGGGGCTGGTCCCCGACCCGGCGGCGGTGCGGGCGATCTGGGCGGAGGCCGTCGCCGCGCCCGCCTGGGCCGGCCCGCCGCTGTGGCTGCACGGGGGCCTGCACCCGGCCAACGTCCTGACCCGGGACGGCGCCCTGGGCGGGGTGATCGACTTCGGCGACCTGTGCGCCGGGGACCCGGCGTGGGATCTGGCCGCCGTCTGGACGCTGCTGCCGGACGGCGCCGCCGGGTCCTTTCACGCCGCCTACGGGCCCGGCCCCGACGCCGCCACCCTGGCCAGGGCCCGCGGGTGGGCGGCGGCGCGGGCGGTGAGCGCGCTGCTCGTCGCCGAGGCCGGGCGGCGGGGCCGTCCCGGCGGGCAACCCACCTGGGGTCCGCCCGCCCAGGCCGCCCTGCGCCGGATCGCCGCCTTCTGAGCGCCCGGTTCTCGGGGTACGGCGGGTGCGCCCTACGATCGGGCCATGCCACGCTTCGAGGTCGACACCCTCATCCACGCCCCGGTGGAGCTGGTCTTCGACACCTCGCTGTCGGTGGAGACCCACACCGCCTCGATGCGCGCCTCACGGGAACGAGCGGTCGCCGGCGTCACCTCGGGACGCCTGGCCCTGGGCGACCAGGTCACCTGGCAGGCCCGGCACTTCGGCCTCCCCTGGCGGCTGACCTCGACGATCAGCGCCTACGTCAGACCGTCGTTCTTCGTGGACGAGCAGGTGGCCGGCCCGTTTCGCCGCTGGCACCACGAGCACCACTTCCAGGCGAGCGCCCAGGGCACCGTGATGCGAGACGTGATCGACTTCGCCGCCCCCTACGGCCCGCTCGGCGCCTTCGCCGAACGCCTGGTCCTGCGCCGGTACATGACCCGGCTCATCCGCCTGCGCAACCAGCACATCAAGGACCTCACCGAGACGGCGGCCCGCAACACCGGCTGACAGGCGGCTCAGCGCGGCTCCCGCCCGCGGCGGTAGGTGGCGAGCATCTGCTCCCCCACCTCGACATACCCGGCGAACAGCCCGATCACGTCCTGGAGCCGGTCGCGGGCCGGGCCGGCGCCGACCAGGTCCTCGCCCTTCCGGAGGGCGGCGATCAGCGTCTTGGCCCGGGCGTGGCTCGCCTCCAGCAGGGAGGCGAGGCCGCCGGCGGCTTCCACCAGCAGCCGGCGGCTGCCGGGCTGGGGAATGACCCTGGCCAGCCCCCAGGAGTCGAGCTGACGCACCGCCGTACTCACCGAGCCCTTGCTCAGCGTGAGTTCGGCGGCGATGGCGTCCAGGGACTGCGGCTCCTCGCTGACCAGGAGCAGCCCGTAGACGCGGCCGGTGGCGTGCGGCAGGTTCCACGAGGCGAGCAGGTCGCCCACCGAGCCGATGAACGCGCTGCGCCGCTCGCCGCTCATCGCTGCTCCTGGCGGGTCAGCGTGCGCAGGAACGACTCGATCGCGGCGTTGACGGCCTGCGGGTTGTCCTGCGTGCTGAGGTGGCCGGCGTCGGCGATGACGATCTCCTCGACGCCTTCGGCGCGAGCCCAGCGGGGCATGGCGGAGGCGATGGTGCCGGTGCGGTCGTACTGGCCGCGGATCAGGCACAGCGGTATGGGCGTCCGATATCCCGGATCCGGGGCGACGAGCTCCACGGCGGCCTTCCACACCTGGACGAACTCCTTCTTCGACAACTGCGAGAAGGCGCGGCGCGCATCGGCCCGGGCGGCCGGGGTGTGCGCGGAGGCGGCGGCCATCAGCTCGGGAAGCCGGCAGGCCGGAAGCGCCAGCAGCATCGGCGCGGCCAGCTTGAGCAGCAGGCGCTCGCTCCACGACAGCGGCCCGGCGTTCCAGGCCGAGTCGATGACGATCAGCGCCCGGGCCAGGTTCGCCTCCCGCCGGACGAGGGCCTGGCTGAGGTTGCCGCCCAGGGACTGGCCGGCCAGGACGGGCCGCTCCAGCGCCAGATGCCCGATGAGCGCGCGTAGGTCGGCCAGCGCCCGTTCGGCGGTGAACGGGCGTCCGGCCGGCTGGGAGCGGCCGTGGCCGCGCAGGTCCCAGACCACGACGCGGAAGCCTCGGGCGCGCAGGTGGTCGGCCTGGGCGTCGAACATCACGTGGTCGGCCCCGGCGCCGTGCGTGAAGACCACCGGCATCCCTTCGCCGCCGCTGTCCGAGTAGCGCAGGTCGCAGCCGTCGACGGGGAGCACACCGGCCATATTTAGCATGTACTGAATATAGCGAACATGTGGCGCACGTCGTGGACCGCTCCCCCGAAGGGCGGGGAAAGAGATCGTCTGCCCTGTTCAACCCCTGCCGACCTGGGGAAGGCCTCCCTGCGCGGGGCGGGCACGCTGATCGCATCCATCACCACCCACCGTCGAAGGAGATCGTTGTCATGCGTGGAGTAGTTCTGCACGGCCCCCGCGACATCCGCGTCGAGGACCGCCCCGACCCGCACCTCGCCGACCCCACCGACGCGATCATCCGCGTCACCGCCGCCTGCGTCTGCGGCTCGGACCTGTGGCCCTACCGGGGCATCGACCGGGGCGCGGGACCGGCCCCGATGGGTCACGAGTACGTCGGCGTCGTCGAGCAGGTCGGCGACGCGGTCGAGACGATCGAGGTCGGGGACTTCGTCGTCGGCTCGTTCTTCGCCTCCGACAACACCTGCGAGATCTGCCGGGCCGGCTACCAGTCGCGGTGCGTGCATGCCGTACCCATGGGCGCCTTGGGCACCCAGGCGCAGTACGCGCTCGTCCCGCTGGCCGACGGCACCCTGGTCGCCACCCCGGGCATGCCCGACCCCGGCCTGGTCCCGTCGCTGCTGACCGCCTCCGACGTGCTCGGCACCGGCTGGTTCGCCGCCGTCGCCGCCGAGGCCGGCCCCGGCAAGACGGTCGCCGTGGTGGGCGACGGCGCGGTCGGCCTGCTCGGCGTCCTGGCCGCCAGGCAGCTCGGCGCCGAGCGCATCATCGTCTTCAGCCGCCACGCCGACCGGCAGAAGCTCGCCACCGAGTTCGGCGCCACCGACATCCTCACCGAACGCGGCGACCAGGGCGTCGCGGCGCTCAAGGAGCTGACCGGCGGCCTGGGCGCGCACAGCGTGATCGAGGCGGTCGGCACCCAGGAGTCGATGATGCAGGCCATCCGCGCCACCCGCCCCGGCGGCCACGTCGGATACGTCGGCGTGAGCCACGACGTCGCGCTGCCCGGCGAGGAGCTGTTCTTCTCCGGCGTGCACCTGCACGGCGGCCCGGCCCCGGTCCGCCGCTTCCTGCCCGAGCTCATCGGCCTCATCTGGGACCGGCGGATCGACCCCGGCAGGGTCTTCGACCTCGACCTGCCCCTGGAGGAGGCCGCCGAGGGCTACCGGGCGATGGACGAGCGCCGCGCCATCAAGACGCTGCTGCGCCCGTGAGTGTGATCCAGATCACGGTTGAGGTTGACCTCGGGTCAAGGTGGAAGCTCGGCGCAGCGGCGACAGGCCGACCGAGAAGAAGGGCAACCACCATGACCCAGCAGGACAGCTTCGACCGCCCCGAGCTGCGCAAGGCGATCGAGGAGATCGTCGAGTCCGGGTTCCTCGGAGTGACGCTGCGCGTGCGCGACGAGCGGGGCGAATGGACCGGCAGCGCCGGAGTGGCCGAGCTGGACGGCACCGCCACACCGCCCGTCGACGGGCACGCCCGGATCGGCAGCAACACCAAGACCTTCACCGCGGCCCTGGTGCTGCACCTGGTGGCCGAGGGCAGGATCGAGCTGGACGCCCCGGTGGCCGGCTACCTGCCCGCGTTCGACCTGGACGGGCGGATCACCGTGCGGATGCTGCTGCAGCACACCAGCGGGCTGTTCAACTTCACCGGCGAGGTCTACGACGACGGCTCCACCGTGCACGGCGTCCCCGTCCCCTACCGCGCCACCGGCCGGCAGTGGCTGGACAACCGTTTCCACACCTACCGGCCCGAGGAGCTGGTACGGCTGGCGCTGTCCAAGCCGGCCCGGTTCGAGCCGGGCACCGGCTGGAGCTACGCCAACACCAACTACGTGCTGGCCCGGCTGCTGGTCGAGCAGGTCACCGGCCGTTCGCTGGCCGAGGAGATGCGCGAGCGGATCCTGGACCCGCTCGGGCTGTCGGGCACCCTGCTGCCGGACGCCTCGCCGGAGATCCCGCGGCCGCACGCCCGCATCTACTACCGCTACGAGCAGGACGGCCGGCAGGAGACGGCCGACATCACCCGCTACAACCCCTCCTGGGTCTCCACCGGCGGCGACATGATCTCGACCACCCAGGACCTGGCCACCTTCATCTCCGCGCTGCTGGCCGGCAAGATTTTGCCCGCCCCGCTGCTGGGCGAGATGTGCACGCCGTACGCCACGGGCCTCCCGGGCATGGACTACGGGCTGGGCGTGTTCGTCCAGAAAACCGACTGCGGCGACACCCTCATCACCCACAACGGCGGCAACGTCGGCTCCGTGAGCCTGATGTACGGCACGCCCGACGGCGGCAGGACGCTGACCGCCGTGCTGAACTGGGTGGACGACGCCGGCATGTCCATCGCGGCCGCCTTCCCGGAAGCTCAGCGCAAGCTCGTCCACGAGGTGTTCTGCGGCCGGCGGGCCGCCTGACGATGGCTTCCGCTCCCCGGCCGGCCTGGTCACCGGGCCCGGACACCAGCAGAATGCGGCGGATGAACGGGGTAACGATCGGGCAGGCGGCGGCCTTCGTCGGCGTCACGGTGAAGACGGTGCGGCACTACCACAAGCTCGGCCTGGTCAAGGAGCCGGAGCGCGACGGCTCCGGCTACCGCAGGTACGGCTCGGCCGAGCTGCTGCGCCTGGTGCAGGTCCGGACGCTGGCCACCGCCGGGGTGCCGCTGACCGAGATCGGGCCCCTGCTGGAGGCCGACGGCTCGCTGTTCGCCACCGCGCTGGCCGACGTCGACCGGCAGCTCACCGAGCGGATCGAGGAGCTGGTCGCGCGCCGCGACCTGCTGCGCCGGCTCGCCGACGGGGATCGGGCCCTGCTGCCCGACCGCGCCGTGGCGCTCCTGCAGCGTTTGTCCCACCTGGGCTTCGGCGCGGAGCAGGTGGCGGCCACCCGGGAGGGCTGGGTGCTGGCCAGGGCCCTGGTCCCGGAGGGCTTCGACGACTTCCTCGCCCATGTCGAGCACGCTCTCGACGACCCGGCCTTCGTCGCGTTGAGCAGGCGCGCGAGCGAGGCCGCGGCCTGGGAGCCGGACGACCCGCGCGTGGCCGAGCTCGCCACCGCCATGGCCGAGCACTTCCTCGCCAACCCCGCGCACCTCAAGATCGTGACCGGCCTGCAGGCCCGCACCGACACCGCCGCCCGCTACCACCTGCTCGCGTACCACGGCGAACAGCAGGGAACGGCCACCGAGCACGGCATCGCCCTCGTCGAGGCCAAGCTCCGCGCCGCCGGCATCCACATCCCCCGACCGGGCACCCACTGACCACACCCATCGCTGAAGCTCGTGCGGTGCAGGTCGAGGTCGGACTGGACCACACGGTCCTCATGTTGTTCGACGCCAAGCCCGGCTGGCCGGCGGCTCCCGCTCACCGGCGGGTGTACGTCGAGGACATCGCGGCGACCGTCGGGCGGGCTGTGGTTGCCGGGCTCGCGTGGTGACCCGCCCGACACCGCTGGCGGTAGCCAGGGCCGCCCATCGCTATTCGCCGCTGGTCTGCCTGCCGTACGGGGGGGAAGACTCAGCGTGGAGTGAAGGGGCGCGAAGACGTGGATGTGTACGAAGCCGTGGACAGTCGCCGGGCCGTGCGGGCGTTCAGCGATGAGCCGGTGCCCAAGGAACTGCTCGAACGCGTGCTGGCGGCGGCGGCGCGGGCGCCGTCGAGCGGGAATCTCCAGCCGTGGCGCGTGTACGTCGTGGGCGGTGAGCCCTTGGCCGAACTCAAAAGGCGCGCCACGGCCAGGGCTCGGGCGGCAGACCCGGGTGATGAGCGCGAGTATCCGATGTACCCGGCCGAGCTGACCTCGCCGTATCTGGACCGCTTCTCCGCCGCAGCCGCCCAGCGCTACCAAGCCCTGGGCATCGAGCGTGACGACCCCGACCGGCCCAGGAAGATCGCCGCCTTGAACTCGCAGGCGTTCGGGGCGCCGGTCGTCCTGTTCTGCTACCTCGACCGGACGATGGGGCCCGGGCAGTGGGGCGACGCGGGGATGTACTTACAGACGGTCATGCTGTTGCTGAGAGCGGAAGGGCTGCACAGCTGCCCCCAGGTGATGTGGACGATGTACCGCGAGACGGTCAGCCGGCTGGTCGGAGCCGATGATGGGCTCGTGCTGTTCTGCGGGGTCTCGGTGGGGTTCGAGAAGGAAGGCGTGCCACGGCTGCGCACGGGGCGGGCGGACCTGAGGGAGACGGTGAGCTTCATCGGGGTGTGAGCGCGGCGGGGACAACCGGCCGCCGGGCGGCGAAGTGCATACTGATCCCCATGAGCGACGATCAGGTGACCGCCGCGGTCCATCGCGTGATCGACCGGTACGACCCCGAAGGGCTGCTGGCCATGGGGGCGCCGCAGGACGAGTACCGGCCCGAGGTGGAGGATCTGGCCGCGCTGGTCCGCGGTGCGGAGCCGATCACCCCCGAACGGGTCGCGGCGGTGTGGAGCCGGTGGTTCAACGGGATGGCCGACTGGTCCACGCGGCGTCCCGAGCAGGTGGCCGAGGTCGCCGCGACGCTGGAGGAACTGCGCCGCACCCGTTGAACCGCGGGTGGGCGCTCACCGGCGCAGGCGGGTGTTGAGCCGGGCGGCCTGGCGGGTGAGGTGGTCGCGTTCGGGGCGGCTGGTGGCGGCCCGGGCGGCTTCGCCGTACAGTCTGGCCGCGGTGACCAGGTCGCCGTCACGCTCGTGCAGGTAGGCCGCGACCGCCGCATACCGGGGCAGAGCGGGGCCGAGTTCGGCCAGGGCGGCCAGCCCGGCCCGGGGGCCGTCGGCCTCGGCGACCGCGACCGCCCGGTTGAGCCGGGCCACCGGGTTGCCGGTCAGGCGCACCAGCTCGTCGTACCACTCGACGATCTGCACCCAGTCGGTCTCCCCGGCCGCCGGGGCGTCGGCGTGCAGGGCGGCGATGGCGGCCTGCGCCTGGTACTCGCCGAGCCGGTCGCGGGCCAGCGCCGCCTGCAGGATGTCGACCCCTTCGGCGATCATGCGGGTGTCCCACCGGCCGCGGTCCTGCTCGGCCAGCGGGACCAGCGCGCCGTCCGGGGTGGTGCGTGCCGTACGGCGGGCATGGTGCAACAGCATGAGCGCGAGCAGGCCCGCGACCTCCTCGTGCTTGGTCAGCACGGCAAGCTGGCGGGTGAGCCGGATCGCCTCGGCGGCCAGGTCGACGTCGCCGGAGTAGCCCTCGTTGAAGACCAGGTACAGCACCCGCAGCACGGTGGCGACCTCGCCCGGCCGGGTGAAGCGCACCCCCGCGACGGTGCGCTTGGCCCGGCTGATGCGCTGGGCCATCGTCGCCTCGGGCACCAGGTAGGCCTCGGCGATCTGCCTGGTGGTCAGGCCGCCGACCGCGCGCAGGGTGAGCGCGACGGCCGAGGCCGGGCTCAGCGACGGGTGCGCGCACAGGAAGTACAACCGCAGCGTGTCGTCGAAGGCCTGGCCGGGGCCCGGTTCGGGCTCGCTGTCGACGCGCAGCTCCCGCAGCCGCCGGGAGGTCTCGGCGCGGGCCGCGTCGAGGAACTTGCGCCAGGCCACGGTGACCAGCCAGCCCTTGGCGTCGCGCGGCGGCTCCTGCGGCCACCCGCGCACGGCCTCGACCAGGGCGTCCTGGACGGCGTCCTCGGCCGCCGCGAAGTCGGCTCCACGCCGGACCAGGACGCCGATCACCTCGGGCACCAGCTTGCGCAGCAGTGCCTCGTTCACTCGATCACCGGGAAGTGCTCGGTCATGAAGGGGCGCACCTCGAGCCACTCGTGGATCGGCCGGCCGCCCGCGCCCGGCGCCGCCGACAACTGCGCGGCCAGCTCCAGCGCCCGCTCGTAGGAGTCGACGTCGATCACCATCCAGCCGGCGATCAGGTCCTTGGTCTCGGCGAACGGGCCGTCGGTGAGCGGCGGCCGGCCCTCACCGTCGTATCGGACGAAGGTGCCCTCCGGGGTGAGCCCCTGCGTGTCGACGAACTCGCCGGTGTCCCGCAGGCGCGTGGCGAAGTCGACCATGTACTGCACGTGGGCCGACAGCTCCTCCGGCGTCCACTGCTCCATCGGCACGTCGTTGACCGCCGCCGGGGCGCCCCGGTAGTGCTTCAGCAGCAGGTACTTGGCCATGACGGTTCTCCTTCGCTCCCCGGCCCATTGTGGCCGTGTTCACTCCGGGGACGGAGCGGCGGGCGGGTTCTCGACATCATCGTTCGTGCTTTCGGCGCGTCGCCGCAGCAGTTCCTCGACCGGGCTCGGCAGGGTCGTCTCGAAGTCGATCAGCTTGGCCCAGGTCGGGGTCACCACGATCCGGACCATCCCGTCGCGGTAGAGCGAGCGCACCTCCGCCTCCCACTCCACCCGCTGCTCGGGCGTCATCTGGTAGGTGGTGGTCTGCTGCAGGAACTCCGCCGGGATGCCGTCCACGTGGTCCAGCTCGGCCCGGCCCCGGATGAGCAGGATCTTGGGCGGGTGCGACTCGGTGTCGACGGTCAGGGCGACCATCGGGTTCGCGCGCAGGGCGTGCAGCTTGGGGGCGTTCTTCGGGGTGCACATCACGACCTCGGAGCCGTTCCAGGCGAAGACGATCGGGATGTTGCGCGGGGTGCCGTCCTTGGCGACGTAGGCCAGGCGGGTCAGGTCGCGGGCCAGCAGCTCCTGGCTGAGCGGGCGGTTCAGGACCTCGGCGATCTCGTGCGGTTGCATGGTGCGCTCCTCTCGGTGGATGTCAGGCGGTCAGTTCTGTGGCTCGGCCGGCCCGCCGAGCTGCTGGGCCAGAGCCACCACCAGGCCCTCGGGGCCACGGACGTAGCAGAGCCGGTAGGAGTCCTCGTACTGCGCCACCTCGCCGACCAGCTCGGCCCCGTGGGTGCGCAGCCGGGCGAGGACGTCGTCGATGTCGTCGACCGCGAACATGATCCGCCGGATGCCCAGCGTGTTGGCCGGCGCGTTCTCCGGCACGCCCGCGACCGCCTCGGGCAGGTGGTACTTCGCCAGCTCCACCCTGCCGTGCCCGTCGGGGCAGCGCAGCATCGCCACCTCGACCCGCTGGTCCTCCAGCCCGACCACCCGGGCCGCCCAGGGGCCCTCGATGGGCGCCCTGCCCTCCACCTCCATGCCGATCTCCACGAAGAACGCGATGACCGTGTCGAGGTCTTCTACGACGATGCCGATGTTGTCCATCCGCTGCAGTGCCATGGTGTCTCTCCTGTTCGGTGGGTCTTTGCTGGAGCGGGGACGGAGCCGGACCCGCGTTCTCGACATCCTGACGGCACCGATTTTCGCCCGCGCTTCTCTCCCGCCCGGAGAACCTCGGACGAGCGGGTCGCGGTTCAGCCGGTTTTAGGGCCCTGTGTCCTGCGGTTCAGCCGGACTTGGGGCCATCTGCCCGGAGTTCGGCCAGGACCGCCCGCTCGCGCAACTGCGCCGCCTCGGCCCGGACGGCCTCCAGCTCGGCCCGCAGGTCGGCCACCCGCGCCCGCTCGAGCTGCAGCTCCCCCCGCACCCGGTCTCGCTCCTCGGCCGTGGCCGCGCCCCGCTCCCGCTCGGCCGCCGCCCGCTCCTCGGCCACCGTGGCCCTCGCCTCGGCCGCCGCCCGCTCCTTGCGTGCCTCCTCCACCGCCGCCGACACCTCCCGTTCCCGCCGCGAGGCCTCGTCCCGTGCTTGCTCGGCGCGCTCGCGTTCCCGCTCGGCCACCTGCGCCCGCGCCGCCGCGACCGCCAGCTCGCGCTCGGCCTCGGCCCGCGCCACCCGCGCCGCCTCGGCCTCCTCCCGGGCCCTGCCCAGGCGCTCCTTG
This sequence comes from Nonomuraea sp. NPDC050328, assembly GCF_044459405.1. NCBI lineage: Bacteria > Bacillati > Actinomycetota > Actinomycetes > Streptosporangiales > Streptosporangiaceae > Nonomuraea > Nonomuraea sp. NPDC050328. The sequence continues at coordinate 382,903 of NZ_JBITIW010000003.1, forward strand.
GCCTTCCTGACCGCTTCCTCGCTGGCGGCCCGTACCCGTTCGGCCTCCTCCCTCTCCCGCCGCACGGCTTCCTCGGCGTCCTCCCGTGCCCGCCGTGCGGTCTCCTCCGCGGCCTCCCGTACGGCTTGCGCCTCCCGTTCGGCGTGGTCCACCTTGGCCTCGGCGGCATCCACCCGCTCGGCCAGCTCCTTGACGGCCTGGTCGCGGGCCTTCTCGGCCGCCTCGGCCCGCCGTACCGCCTCCTGCACCGCCTGTACGGCCTGCCGCTCGGTCGCCGAGGCCTCCCGCAACGCCGCCAGGGCCTGTTCCCTGGCCGTCTCCCCCTCGGCGACGGCCACGTCCCGCTCCTCGTGCGCCCGTTCGACCGCCTCCCGCATGGCCTCCGTCTCGGCCTTGGCCCGCTCGACCGCCTCCCGCGCCAGCCGTACCTGCTCCAGCGCCTGCTCCCGCTCCGTCCGCGCGATCGCCACCCGCGTGTGCGCCTCGGCCTGCACCGCGCTCAGCTTCGCCTCGACCCCGGCGGGACTCAGCTCCTCGGCCAGCGCGTGCGCCAGCGGCTCCAGCACGGCGCTCAGCCCCGCCTCCATGCGGTCGTAGAACTGCTCCGCCCTGGCCAGCGCCCCCTCCAGACCTGGGGTGGCGCGCCTCAGCTCCCGCTCCCGTTTGGCCGCCGCCTGGCAGTCCCCCTCGCGGCAGTAGGCGCGTGGCCGCCCCTTGCCGCCTCGCTGCTCGATCGGGGCTCCGCAGTGCTTACACGGGGTCATCACACCGGCTTCTGCTGTCACGGTCTCACGGTAGCATTTTTTGTTTTCTAGAAAATGGAAATCGAAAAATAAGATCCGTTGCGTCCGAATGACTTGCGAGAATGCAGAATTCCCGCAAGTAACGCTGCGTCGGCAGAGGTCGGCCATACTGTGAGCGTGGAGTACGTCTCCAGAGCGCCGCGGCCGCCGCTCGACGGATTGATCGACGACCTCTACTACCTGGAGGGCTCGGCGCCGTACGCCCGGCTGTTGCTGCCGCCGTCTCCCTCGGCGTTGCTCATCGTCAACCTCGGGCCGCCGTTCCGCATCCGCGCCGGCACCGACCTCGAGACGGCCGAGTACGCCGACGGCTGCGTGGTCACCATGCCGACCCGCGCGATCGAGTTCGGCTACCCGCCCCGGACCCGGTCCGTGGGCGTGCACTTCAAGCCGTGGGGGCCGGCGCAGTTCCTGCCGATGCCCGCGGCCGAGCTGCGTGACCGGCCGGTGACGCTGGAGCAGGTCTGGGGCCGGCCCGCCGTTGCCGAACTGCGCGAGCGGCTGGCCGGCGCGGCCGGGCCGTACGAGATGGTGACGCTCCTCGAACAGGAGCTGATGCGACGGCTGCGCGAGACCGCCGGCCTGGGGCTGGTGCGCCACACGAGCGGCGTCATCGCGGCGACCGGCGGGGCGGTGACGATCGGCGACCTGAGCGCGGCGGCCGGGGTCAGCAGCACGCATCTGGCGCAACGGTTCAAGGAGCTCGTCGGCGTCACGCCGAAGCGGCTGGCCCGCACCTACCGCTTCACCGCCACGGTGTTCTCGATCGACCCCGCCGGGCCGATCGACTGGGGCGAGCTCGCCGGGGGTGCGGGCTACTTCGACCAGGCGCACTTCGGCCACGAGTTCCGGGCGTTCACCGGGCTCACCCCGACCCGCTACCTCGAGGTCCGGCGGCGCTTCCTGCGCGAACACCCCGGCCACGTGCTGGACGGCTGGCCGCTGCCGGCCGATTGATTTCTTACAAGAGCGCCGGCTCGCCAGACGCTAGCTTGAGGGCACCCGAGAGCAGAGGAGAGCCCCATGGGCAAGGTGGTCATGTACAGCTCGGTGTCGGTGGACGGCTTCATCGCCGGCGACGATGACCAGCCCGGACCGCTGTTCGACTGGCTGACCAGCGGTGACGTCCCGCTGGACGAGAGCGGCGTGGTGAAGGTGTCGCAGACGTCGTACGACTACACCCGGCCGTACTGGGACCAGATCGGCGTCACGATCGTCGGCCGGCACGTCTTCGACCTGACCGGCGGCTGGGACGGGAAGCCGCCGGGCGGGATCGACCACGTGGTCGTCGTGACGCACCGGCCGGCGCCCGAGGGCTGGGACCCCGGGGCGCCGTTCCACTTCGTCGACGGCGTCGAGGCGGCCGTGGCCAAGGCGCAGGATCTCGCGGGCGACCGCCTGGTCGAGGTCGCCGCCGGCGACGTCGGAGGCCAGGTGCTGGCCGCGGGCCTGGTCGACGAGGTGCGCATGGACGTCGTGCCCGTCGTGCTCGGGTCCGGCAAGCGCTTCTTCGGGCCGGTCCAGGCGCAGCACCTGCTGGAGGATCCTGACGTGGTGATCCGGGGCAACCGGGTGCTTCACCTGCGCTACCGGGTGCGCCGGGCCGGCTGAGCCGTGAGCGATGCGGCCTGCTCGATCCTCGCGCGGTGGGCCGCACGGGCTTCCTCGTCGATCCGCTGCTCGTGTTCGGGGCGCAACCCGGTCCGGCCGTCGAGGCCCTCACGCAGGATGTCGGCGTGCCCGGCATGCCGTACGGTCTCACCGAGGACATGCACCAGGACGGCGAACAGGTTCGTGCCGGCATGAGGCTCCGGCCACCACGGCACGTGACCTGCGGCGTCGAGCGGGAGCTCGTTGATCGTCGCATCCGAGTGTTCCCACGTGCGCCGGTAGAAGCCGACGATCTCATCGAGGCTCTCGTCCTCGGCCGCCCAATGATCGCTGCCGTCGGAGTCCTGCCACCGGGGCAGCGGCCCCGGGGAAGGACGGCCGAAAACCTCGCCGAAGTACCTGGCCTCGACGGTGGCCACGTGTTTGACCAGGCCGAGCAGGTTGGTCCCGGTCGCGGTCAACGGCCGGCGGGCGTCGTATTCGGCCAAGCCGTCAAGCTTCCACAGCAACGCCTTGCGGTCTCGCCGCAGCCTGCCGTGCAGGGTGTCTTTCGCGAAGTCGTCAATCATGCGGCATGAGCCTGCCATGGGCTGCCCATCGCCCCAAATCCGGGCGGAGTCGCGGCGCGGTGCCGGCGGCCGACAGGACGTGCGGGAGAGCCACTTTCGGCGGAAATCGGGGTGAAACTATCTGGCGGGTCCGGACAGGTACGGGGTGTCGGACCTTACGGATGAGAGAAGGCAGCGTGACCCACCATGACCGCAAGCAGCGCTTCGAGGTGATTTACGTTGCCAGCTATCCCGACATCCTCAGCTATGTCCGCCGACGGACCGACTCCCACGAGGATGCCGCCGATGCCCTCGCCGAGACGTTCGCCACGGCCTGGCGCCGGCTGGACGACATCCCCAAGGGTCGGGACGCGCGCCTGTGGCTGTTCGGCGTGGCCCGCCGGGTGCTGGCCAACGGCCGCCGCGCCGAGTCGCGCCGCAGCGAGCTGGTGGAGCGGCTCGGTCACCAGCTCGCGGTGTGGGCGGAGCACACCGAGGCCGGCGAGAGCCTGGCGGGCGTGCGGGAGGCGTTCGGGCGGCTGAGCGCCGACGACCGGGAGATCCTCGCGCTGGCCGGCTGGGAGGGGCTGAACGCCGACGAGATCGCCACCGTCGTGGGCTGCTCGCGGGCCAACGCCCGGCTGCGGCTGCATCGGGCCCGCAAACGGCTGGCCGGACACCTGGACGCGGCCGGCGTCGACATGGCCCGCATCGGCTTGCGTGCCGTCGCGATGACGAAGGGGGCTGTGTGATGCACGAGATCGACCGCCTGGTGGCCGGCATCGCGCCCGATCCCGGTCCCGGCACGACGCCGCTCGCCAGGGAACTGCTCGATGAGATCACCTCCGTCCCCGTCCCCGAGCGCCGCCGCACCTGGTCGCGCAGGTGGGCGACCGTACCGGTGCTGGCCACGCTCGCGGCCCTGCTGTCCTTCGGCCTCGCCCAGGCGCCCGCCTCCGCCGCGCTCGACATCGAGCTGGTGGACGACCACTACGTGATCACGGTGAAGGACCTGCTGGCCGAGCCCGAGGTGTACCAGCGGGAGCTGCGGGCCAGAGGCCTGGACATCACGCTCGACCTCGTACCGACCTCCGCGAGCCTGGCGGGCCAAATAGTCGTGATCAACGACGTTGACTGGTTGAGATCCGGCAAACCGGTACCCGACGGTCCGATCACCACCATCGACGCCCCGGGACCGTGCGAGCGGTTCGCCGGCTGCCCTGTCGGCCTGAAGGTGCCGGTCGACTTCGACAAGAAGGCCGAGATCAGTCTCGGCAGACGGGCCATGCCCGGCGAGAGGTACACGATGCCGCCCGGCATCGCCCTGCCGGGCGAGCCTCTGCACTGCGTCGGCTACGTCAACAAGAGCGTCGCCGAGATCTCGGCCCTGCTGCGCGAGCGCGGCGTCACCCCCTCGTACATCTCGTACGGCAAGCCCTCGGGACCCTCCGCCCCCGGCGAGTGGTACGTGCACGACGGCGTCATGAGCGCCGACGGCCAGGCCCTTCTCCTGGTCGGTGCCGAGCCCAGCACCCAGCGCAACCCGGGGCCGCAGTCTCGCTGTTGATCCCGGCCTGACGCCGAGAGCCGCCCCCATTGCCGCCATGCGTCGTCCTCGGCATGCGCGGACCTCCGTCCTGCCCCCACGATCGGATTTCGCGTGCTCACCGACACTCGCGTGGCGCTGCCTTCTCAGCGCCGCCTGGCCGCCCTCGCCGACCACCGCGTCTTCGCCGCGTTGCTGCTCCTGGCTGCCGTGTTGCGGGTGGTGACGATGCTCGGCTACCGCCCCGTCACGCTCTACTGGTACGACTCCTTCACCTACCTCGACACCGCCGTGCACCCGGCTCCGTCCGCGACGTTCCACCCGATCGGCTACCCGTTGCTGCTGCGGGCGCTGCTGCCGTTCCACAGCGTGGAGCTGGTCGCGGCCGTCCAGCACGCCATCGGCCTGGGCACCGGCATGCTGCTCTATGCGGTACTGCGCCGCAGGGCGACGCCCGGCTGGGCGTCGGCGTCGGCGACGGTGCCGATGCTGTTCGACGCCTCCTTCCTGCGCCTCGAGCATGCCGTCCTGTCCGACACGCAGTTCATCTTCCTGATCGTGGCCGGGCTGGCCGTACTCATGTGGTCGCCGCGGTTGTCCGTGCGCGCCGCCGCCGGAGCGGGCCTGCTGTTCGCCGCAGCCGCGCTGACCAGGACGATCGCGCTGCCCTTGCTCCTGCTCGTCGTACTCGTGCTGGCCGTTCGGCGCGTGGGGCGGCGGCCGCTGGCTGCGCTGGTTCTGGCCGGTGCGCTGCCCTTGGCCGGGTACGCCGCCTGGTATGCCCAGCACCACAGCCGCTTCGCCATCAGCGGCGCCGATGGGGTCGCCCTGTGGGCCCGCACGATGACGTTCGCCGACTGTGCCCGCATCCAGCCGCCGCCCGATCTCGCGCGCCTCTGCCCCAACGGGACAAAAGTGGACGCGGCCTCCGAGTACGTGTGGGCGCCTGGAGCCTCGCTCAACCTGCTGCCCGGCGACCGCTTCACGCACAACGACCTGGCCCGCTCGTTCGCGATCGAGGCGATCCTCGCCCAGCCGCTGGACTACCTGGGCGACGTCGCCCGCGACACCGCCATCGCCTTCTCCTGGACCCCGATCCCGCACCCCGACCGCACCACCCCGGCGTTCGGCTTCAAGAGCGGGCACTGGGAGCTGCCCGGCCAGCCGCTGATCGCCAAGGTGAAACGGGAGTACGACCCGGACCTCCGCGGCCTGTCGTCGGTCTCCCCGTACGCGGATTTCCTCATCGCCTACCAGTACGCCGCCTACCTGCGCGGCCCGTTCCTGGGTCTGATCCTCCTCCTGGGCGGGGCCGCCGCGATCCGGCGGCCCCGCGTGGCGCTGCTGCCGTGGGCCGTGGCGATGGGCCTGCTGATCGGCCCGGTCGCAGGTCTGGACTTCGACCACCGGTACGTGCTGCCTGTCATACCCATCGCCTGCCTGGCCGCCGCCCTCGCTTTCCGACCTTCGTCGGGAATCTGGACGGAGCAGGGGCGGATCGGTACGGCACGCAGATCCCTTCCCCCCGCGACCACTCCGCGGACGCCGGACATGGCGGCACTCCACCGACAAGCAGACCGATGCCCGCCTGCGCGCTGCAGGTGAAGGTCGAGGCGGAAGAGGAGGACGACGGTCAGCAGGTGAGCGTGAAAGAGGCCGGGCAGCCCGCCTGAATCTGCCGCTGACAGGCTTCGCGGTCATGACGCGGGCGCGCCGCTACGGCCGGTCGGAGGCGAGCGGCCGATCAAGCAGCAGCGCCGCGGTCGATCGTGCGGTCGCGGCGGCGTGGGCGTCGCGATCCAGGTGGGCGGCGGTGATCGCGCCGTCGATGAGCTGGACCAGCGCAGCGACCAGGGCGTCATCACCTGATGGCCGCTGCAGCAGGCGCCGCAGCAGATCCGGCAGCCATTGCCGGTGGTAGGCGATGACGGCCTGGATGCCGTCGTGGTGGGGGTATTCGGCGGCGGCGTTGACGAACGGGCAGCCGCGATAGGCCGGACTGGACAGTTGCTCGTGGAAGACATCGAACAAAGCCAGCACCCGACCGCCCGGGTCGCCGGCCCGGGCGTACACCTCGGCTTCGACGTGAGCGCGCCAGGTGTCGGTACGGCGCCGCAGATAGGCGGCGACCAGGTCTTCTTTGGTGCGGAAGTGCACATACATGGTGGAGCGGGAGACGTTGGCATCGTTGATCACCCGGTCGATGCCGACCGCCCTGATGCCTTCGGCGTAGAACAGCAGGTCCGCGGTGGCCAACAGGCGCTCGCGCACCGGGGAGGCCTTCGTCTCTGGCATTGTCACCCCACCAGTATCGAACCGAACGTTCTGTTTGACAAATCCCGACGCGCCGCCCTAGCGTCACTCCTCGTATCGAACCGAACGTTCTGTTTGGTCAGTGTGAAAGAGAGATGTGCCCCATGACCCGTGTTCCCCTCATCGACCCCGCCACCGCGACCGGCGCCGCCGCCGAGCAGCTCGCCGCCACCCGGCAGACCCTGGGCGTGATCCCCAACATGGCCACGGCGATGGCCAACAGTCCCGCCGCGCTCCAGGGCTTCCTGGGTCTGTTCGGCGCGCTGAAGCAGGGCGTGCTCCCGGCCGCCACGCAGGAACGCATCGCCCTGGCCGTCGCAGAGGCCAACGGCTGCGCCTATTGCCTATCTGCGCACACCATGGTCTCCCGCAACGCGGTCAAGCTGCCGGAGGAAGAGATCACCGCCGCCCGCCGCGGCCACAGCTTGGACGCCAAGTCGGAGGCCGTCCTGCACTTGGCGCTGGCCATCACGCGCAACCGTGGCCCGGTCGACAAGGAGACCTTCGACGCTGCCCGGCAGGCCGGACTGAGTGACGAGGAGATCGTCGAAGTGATCGCCAACGTCGCCCGCAACATCTTCACCAACTACGTCAACGAGGCACTCGATGTCGACGTGGAATGGCCACTGGTCACCCCGTTCGAACGCACCGCGAGCAGCGCTACGCGCGAGGCCTGAGGGGCCCTGCGCCGGATCGACGGCGAAGCCGACCGGCGTGTCACCGATACGCCGGCCGGCATCTCACCCGAGCTCGGCCACACCGCGGCGGGGCGTTGGGCGAGATGTACGACAGGCTTGGCCTCGCGCCCGCGAACCTCAGCTGAAGGTCCGGGTGGGCGCGGCGCAGGCCGCCGAGGCCCTGTTTGCCACGAGATGCCCCCGCGCCGTCACCGGGGTCGATGTACAGCGGAGCGAAAACGTACGCTGAGCCCGTTCGCGCAGGTCAGCCGCGACGGCTGAGTACGGGGGTCCGGAGAGGCTTGGCGTACGTTCCCGTTCCATCGCACAGGTCGCAGTTCGCTCGCAGCACCAAGCACCCTCCGCACGTTGGGCGGCGGCCTGGTCGCGGCGATCGACGGGATGCGCTTCATCGTCCCGGTCCCCTCGGCCTACGCCCGCCCCAACCGCAAGTACTTCGGTCCCAAGCGCGGTGTCACCCGGCTCAACATGATCAACGATCAGGCGTTCGGCGTCGCGGCCAAGGTCGTCTCCGGCACCGACCGCGACTGCCTGCACGCCCTGGACGTCACCTTCTCCAGCGGCGAGGGCCGGCGGGCGGATGTGATCGTGACCGACACCGGCTCGTATTCCGACCTGGTCTTCGGCCTGGCGCACCTGCTGGATCGCGAGTACCGGCCGGCGCTGGCCGATCTGCCGGATCAAAAGCTATGGAAGTCCCAGCCCGAGGCCGACTACGGCGCCCTGAACTCGCTGGCGCGCGGCCGCTTGGACCTGGCCAAGGTCGCCCACCAGTGGGAGGAGATCATTCGGCTGGTCGCCTCCATCTACACCAGCGAGGTCAGCCCATACGACGTCGTGCGGATGCTGCACGGCGGCCACCCCACCGCGCTGGGTGAGGCCATCAACACCTACGGCCGCGTCTTCAAGTCGCTGCACGTGCTGGCGTTGATCGACGATGAGGACCTGCGGCGCGACATCAAGGGCATCCGCAACCTGCAGGAAGGCCGCCATGCCCTGGCCGCGCGGGTTTTTCACGGTCGCAAGGGACAGCTGTTCCACCGCTACTACGACGGTCTGGAAGATCAACTGGGCGCGCCGGGCATCGTGTTGAACTGCCTGGTGCTGTGGAACACCACCTACATCGACGACGCCCTGGCCCAGCTGCGCGAGCAGGGCTATCCGGTGCAGGAGGCGGATGTGGCACGCCTTTCGCCGTTCATCTGCAAGCACATCAACGTGCACGGACGCTACTCCTTCTACCGCCACGAGCTCGGCGGGGCGCGCCGTCCGCTGCGCGACCCCGAGACTCCCGATCCCGACGCCGAGGACGAGGACGAGCAGGACGCCCAGGACTGAGGCGCAGCGGCACGCAAGGAGAAGACGGTTTCACTCACGAACCACCGGTGGCAGCCGGTAGCTGCCGTCCAGAACGGCCTGGCCCGGCATGTAGAGCCGCATCATGGGCCGGAAGTCGCCCGCGGGGGCAGGCAGCCAGTTGGCGGTGTCGGCGGGCTCCTCGTGGCTCATGACGATGGTCAGCGATCCGTCGCCGGCGTGCTGGATGCCTGGGGTGCGGTCGCCGATGGAGTAGCGGCCGATCGGGTTGTCCACCAGGTAGTAGTCGGGCGCCGCGTACATGGTGATCGACCAGAACGCGCCCACCGGCGGCAGCTCCTCAAAGCGCAGCGTGTAGGAGTGGGCACCATTGAGCTGCCGGCCGTCGGAGTCGACGCGCACGGTGGGGTAGACGGCCTCGTAACCATGGTTGCCCCACAACGCCGCCCGGGCGCTGACGGCGCGCACCAGGTAGGACTGCTCCCGGTCGGGGAGGCGCCAAGCCGCCTCGTCCAGGGTGCCGAGCTCGAAGAAGTCCAGGTTGTAGTCGAAGGCGTGCGGGTTGACGTCCCAGCCGTTGACCGGGGCCTGGTGGCCGGCCTTCATGGTCTGCTCGATCCGTTCGCGCCCGTCGGCGAGCCCGGCGAGGATCTCCGGGTCCGCGCTGGTGTACGGCCGGCCGTCCAGAAGCCCGAGCGGCGCGAACCTGGCGGCGTAGTCCTGGTCAGCGGGGGCGGGCGGGAAAGCGGCCATCCACCGGCGCAGGCGTTCCAGAAATAGCAGGTCCTGCGGAGCCTTCACGTCGGGGATACCGTTGCCTGGCTGGCCGTCGAGGGTGAAGCCGCTCTGCAGGGCGAAGACGTTGGGCAGGTCGTCGGGGCCGTCGCAGGCGATGCGGCCGACGATGGTGGCCACCGCGGTCGGTGCATGGATCACCGGCACGTCGGCCTGTCCGCTCCAGCCGGGTGGCACGATCAGGTACTCGCCGGCGCGGGTGCCTGTGGCGCGCTTGCCGACGTAGGCGAAGTTGTTGCTCCATGCGTCCACGAACTGCAGTACGTAGTAGCACTCGCCGGTGTCGGGCACGCGTAGCCGTACCGGGCCGCTGGAAAGGTCGAGCTGGGCGATGGAGTAGAGGGTGTCGTTGTTGACGCTGACGAACTCGTCCTTCGGCGTGGCCAGGTGCTTGCCGTGCGCGAAGGTGTTGAACGGCGCGCCGGGCAGGTCACCCACACCCTCGCGGACGAATCGGTCGATCTGCCCGACGTCGAACACGAGCGGGAAACCGTAGACGTAGGCGTCGGCGGCCAGTTCACGCAGCTCCATCACAGTCCTCCAGGACCCTTGCCGACCAGCACCACGCCCAGCACGAGCAGCAGGACGACAATGCGGTCGCGTTGTTGTGCTCCAGCCAGTGGCGCAGGGAGTTGAGCGGCCCGCGCATCCGCTCGGCGGCCACCGCGTAAGCGATCACCGGGACGGCGACCGTGCTGACGGCGATCACCGTGAAGACCACCAGCGGCAGCACATAGGAGCCGCCCTGGGCGATGGCCACCCCGGCGGCCACGCACATGGCCAGGTTCTTCGGGTTCACCGCCGACAGCAGAAAACCGATCGATTCGCTCCTGCCCGGGGTCATCTTGTCGATCGCCGCCATCCAGGCGGGCAGCTTGGGCGCCTGGCCCTCCTTGGGCCTGGCCTTCCACTGCTTGATCGCCAACAGCAGCATGACCACACCGAGCAGCAGCTTGATCCAGGACACCACGGCAGACGGCTGCCCACCCGACTCCAGCCCTACGGCCTCTGCCAGCATCGCGAACAGGACGGTGGCGATCACGACGCCGGCCACCCAGCCGATCAGGAACCCGGTGCTGGTTCCGCCCGCGCGAGGCGCCAGCAGCATGAGAATGACCGCGATAATCGGCACCGGGCTGATCGCAACACCCAACGCCAGCGGCAGCAACTCCCCGGTGACGTTCATGCGATCTTGCTACCCGCCTCTATATCCACGATCATCCCCTCTGCCAGCAAAGGCTTGACTGTGCCGAGACGGGGCTTTCGCGCCGGAAAGGTGTCCCGTCATGACGGATGTGCGGACGATCGCCGCCTAGGACTGGCTCTGCGGCTTCCCGCCGCTCGGCGATGGCCAAGTTCTCAAACGAATCCTTTCCGGCAGGAAGATCGAAAACGGCCGCCGCGAGACACCAGGCCGTCGGCTCGCCCAGCCCGGCTCACCCTGCCGGGTCCCGCTCAGGCGCCGTCGCCGGGATCTACCACACCGGCCGCTTCAAGAAGGTCGCCCGGCTCGCCAAGCTGCTGCGTGTGCCCACCTCAGCCGATCGCGGCCCCGGCCAGCCCTGGCGACCCGGAACCCCGCCACCGGCCGCGCCTGATACCGGCACCCCCGGCGCCGACATCCGCATCGGCTACGCCCGCTGCTCCCACCTCACCCAGAAACTGCAGTCACAACTCGACGCCCTGGCCGCGCATGGCATTCCCCGCGACAAGCTCTTCTCCGAGAAGATCAGCACCCGCGTCCGGGTCCGCCCACAGTTCGAAGCCGCACTGCAAACCGCCCGCCAGATCAAAGCCCACGCCCCGCACTGCCGCGTCATTTTCACCGGGTACGAGATGAAACGCCTCGGCCGCGACGCCGCCGAACTCACCGCCCTGGCCGACCACCTGACCGCCCACGGCCTGATCCTGGAGATGCTCGCCAGCCCGCTCCCCGGCATCTACGACCCCAGCGGCCCTGGCCGCATGCTCTTCGGCTTCTTCGCCGCCATGGCCGAAACCGAACACGAGAACATCCGCGAAGCCACCCTGGAAGGCCTGGACGCCGCCGCCCGCAAAGGCAAGCACGGCGGCCGGCCACCCGTCATCACCGACGACATGCTGCACACCGTGCTGCGCCGCCGCGCCGCCGGCGAGTCCGTCGAAGCCATCCGCCCCGACCTGATCATCCCGACCGGCAAGCGCAAGGGCCGCAACCCCGGCCTGGCCAGCATCTACCGAGCCCTGGCCCAACACGACAAAGCTCAGTCCTACCCCGAGGCAATCGAGGCAGCCCACGCCGACCTCGCCGACCTTCGCCCCGCCCAGTGACCTCGCGGCCCCATCACAACGGCACCGCGCCCCGGCGCCCCCGGAGTCACAGCCTCGGTCCGATCGCACGTGTCCGGATCTGTGTGATCGAACGGGAACGTACGCCAAGCCTCTCCTGACCCCCGTACTCAGCCGTTACAGCTGACCTGCGCGAACGGGCTTAGCGTACGTTTTCGTTCCGCTGTACTTCGACCCCCGTCACCGCCACGCTGGTGGCGAAGAAGGCCTTCGCCGATCGACGTTGGCCGCGCCGGTCAGCGGCTCCAATCCCGGGTTGAGGAACAGCGGTACGGCCATAAGCAATGAGAACGACCTTGAGCACGTGGCGCTCGCGCAAGAGACTGCTCCGCACTCCCGGCGGGCCGGCAACCAGACGGTTGGCCCAGCGCACGTACTCGATGGCGCCCCCTCGGAGACGACGTGGGCGGAGAATGCAGGGCGGATGATGCCGAGCCGGGCGGACGCGATCAGGCGATGGTGAGTGTGACAGACAACTTGAATCCTGTGTCACATGCTGGCGTGAGAACGAGCCGGCGCCCATCGGGGCGCGCGAATCACGAGTGCGGTCAGCCACCCATCGGTGACGGTGTAGACGCGACCTCAGTGGTCTTGCGCTCCGGAGGGAACACCTTCTCGAGGACCTGCCTGTCGCCCCGGACGTCCCCCGCGGACAGCGCCTGTTCGACCGTGAGCGCACCGGCGGCGAGCCCGATGACGACCTCCGGTGCGGCGGCGAAGACCGTGTCCGGCTGCTGATCGGGCCGGACGAAGGCACTGGGGCCGTGCTCGTCGATACGCAGGATCATGAGCAACCCGTCCGTTTCGATGCCGAGCTCCACCGGAGGGGTCGCGGTGATGCCCCGGAGCAGGCCGGGCAGAGCAAGCGTCAGCCAGCGCGGCTGGAACGAGTCGCCGTCGCGTCCTGTCTCTAGGAGCGGCGCGCCCCATCTGCCGAGGGCCTCCATCGGCTCGCGAAGCCCTGCACCCCAGGGCGTGAGCGCGTAGACGACGCTCGTCTCCTGCAGGCGGCGTTCGATGATGCCGTTGGACTCCAGGGCCCGCAGCCGCTCGGCCAGGAGGTTGGTCGCGATCCCCGCGAGGGAGGCTTTGAGCTCGGTGTAGCGCATCGGCCCGGGGAGCAGTTCGCGGACGATCAGGAGGGTCCAGCGCTCGCCCACGATGTCCAGGGCACGCGCCAGGGCGCAGAACTGCCCGTAGGAGCGAGGCTTTTTCGAGTCTTGCTTGATGTTCTCCATCGTGGTTGATTATATCAACCGTCCGGGAGATGTCGAGCAGAGGGGCCCGCATGGAGATGAGCATCAGCTGGGTGGCCGTCGTGGCCGCGATCGTGGTCGGGACGGCGATCGCCTGGGTGTGGTACAGCGACTGGGGGCTCTTCGGCAGCGTCTGGCGGAAGCTGACCGGGGTCACCGAGGAGGACTCGATGCGGGCCGGCAAGCGCCCGTTCGCTGTCCTCCTGGCGTCGATTCTCCTCACCGCGCTGGTGCTCGCCGCCGCGTGCTCCGTCGTGTCGGTTTCGTACGGCGGCGCCCCGCTCTGGCTCGATCTGGCCGTGGGATTCGCCGCCTGGCTCGGGTTGTCGCTGACGACGCTGGCGCAGCACAACGCCTTCGAGCAGAAGCCGGCCCAGCTCACCGTGATCAACAGCGCCTATCAGCTGACGTCGTTCCTGGGCATGGCCCTGGCCATCGGGTTGGTGCGGTAGCCGTACAGGCTGATTGGAAGGAGTCAGCCCCTGACCGGCGCGCCCGTCCACGCCTGGTCGGCCCAGGCCGGATCGAGCGGGGTGCAGGCGATGTGGTTGGTGTAGTTGGACAGGGTCTTCATGCCGACGCCGAGCACGATGTCCAGCACGTGACGGCGGGTGGGACCGGCGGCCAGGAATTCCTCGATCTCGGCCTCGGTCACCCAGCCACGCTGGGCCACCATCGCGTGCGTGAGGCGGCGAACCGCCTCCAGCGCAGGGTCGTCCAGCGGCCGGTCCGCGCGCAGGTCCTCGACCACCGCGACCGGCACCCGGGCGCGCAGCGCGAGCGTGGAGTGCGCGGCCACGCAGTACTCGCAGCCGTTGGCCACGCTCGCGGTGATCAGGACCACCTGCTTGGCCGCCGCCGGCAGCGACGACTTCCCGAACTGCTCGGCCAGCGCGTTGTAGCCGGCCAGCAGTTCCGGCGACTCGGCCATGACCCCGTTCAGCGTGGTCACGAACCCCATCCGCTTCTTGGCCGCCTCCAGCATGGGACGGGCCGCCTCGGGGGCGTCGCTCTCGTCGTAGGTGCGAAAACCGCTCATCATCTCTCCTGGGTGGTGGTGAAACCATCGAGTACGGCGCGCACGCCGGCCAGCAGATCGTCCGCCTCCCCGCCGGCTCGTGAGCGCAGGTTGACCGCGTAGGCCTGCAGGGTCAGGGCTTCGGCGGCCGCCTCCAGATCCAAACCGTCCCGGAGTTGGCCGAGCGCCCGCGCGGCCTGCAGTACGGCGAGCATCGACGCCCGCAGCGCATCGTGGTGGCGGTCCAGAATCTCCCGGATCTCCGGCAGACCGCCGCTCGCCGAGGCGTGCGTATTGGTGACCAGGCACCCCCAGCGCGCGTGCTCACCCGAACACCGCGCCGCCACCAGCCGCGCGAAGAACGCGGCGATGGCCGGCACGCCGCGCTCGTCCGCGGCCAGGGCCTGGAACACCGGCCGCGACTGCCGCTCCAGATAGCGGCCCAGCGCGGCGGCCTGCAACTGTGCCTTGCCGCCGAAGGTGGCATACAGGCTGGAGCGGCTGAGCCCGGTCGCCTGGACTACGTCGGCGATGCCGGTGGTGTCGGCCCCGCGTTGCCAGAACAGGGTCACCACCTGGTCCAGCGTCGCCTCGGGGTCGAAGTGCTTGATGTCGGGCATGCTGCCACCTCCTATCTTGGAACGACTATTCCAAGATAGGAGGTGGCGGCACGCGCGCACAACCCCGCACAGGAGCTGTCCCGGCACCGCAGGAAGCGCCGGTGGTGCCGGTCGGTCAGGCTCCTCCCTTGGCAAGGTAGTCGGCGGGGTCGTAGTGGAGGTGAAGCCGTTGGATCTTGCCGTCGGCGAAGGTGAAGAACTCGGCGAACCTGACGCCGCCACGGGGAAGCTGGGCGTCGTAGAGAACAGCACTGCCGTCGGGCCCGTGGACCTCCTGGATCAGGTCGATCGTGCCGACATTGGCGATGAACCCTTTGACGCCCTGCAGGAAGCGGGCCGCCCCGGTGACGCGCCCGGCGATGGGGCCCTCGAAGTCGAGGTCGTCGGCCAGGAGGGGCGCAAGGTCCCGGCCTTCGCCGTAGGCGTCGATCCCGCCGGTGAGGATCCGATAGTAGGCCGGGAGCGGGACCGGCGCGGCGGTGCTGACGACAGTCATGCCATATCCTCCGATGAGCGAAACGATTGGTAGAGAAACTAAACCAGCTAGATGAGAATCTCAACCATGCTGCTACGCTGTTGGGTATGCGTTCGTACAACCAGTACTGCTCGATGGCCCGGGCCTTGGACCTGGTTGGCGACCGATGGACGTTGCTGATCGTCCGCGAGCTGCTGACTCAGGGCCCCTGCCGGTTCTCCGACCTGCGACGCGGCCTTCCAGGCGTCGCCAGCAACCTGCTCGCCGAACGCCTGCGCGAGATGGAGGCGAACGGAGTGATCACCCGCCAGGACGAGCCGCCACCGATCGCCGCGACGCTCATCCGGCTCACCGACCGGGGCCAGGAGCTCAGCGGGGTCGTCCGCGAACTGACCCGCTGGGGCGCGCCGCTGATGCTGGAACCACCGGACGGCGACGCGTTTCGCATGCACTGGTTCACGCTGCCCCTGCGCCACCTGTGCCGGGACGGCTCACCCGACCAACCCGCCGTCACCGTGCGCCTCGGCGACCTGCACGACGGCTGCGACATCATCGCCGACCACGGCCAGATCCAGGTGCTCCCCTGTTCTACGGCGCGGCAGGCCGACGCCACCGTCACCGCGCCGCCGCAGGTGCTGGTCGCGCTCTTCACGGGGTTGATGACACTGCCGACAGCCCAGACCCAGGGGCTCGTCGTCGACGGCTCCTCGGCGGCGCTCCAGCGCCTTCTACCGGAAGCGGGGTTCGCCAGTGGCTGACGATCGAGATCTTCTGTATCGGGACCTCCTGAACAGGCTCGCCGAGGACTACGCCGACGACCCGGACGTTGCCCTGGCGACGATGTTCCGCAGTCCGGGGCTCCGCACCGGGGGCAAGATCTTCGCCTTCCTCGGCCACGACGGCGAGCTCATCGTGAAGCTCCCCCACGATCAAGCTCGCCGGCTCCTCGACGAGGGAACAGCCAACCCGGTGACCATGGGCAAGCGGACCATGCGGGAATGGGTCGCGGTCCCAGCCCAGCAGAGCGACACCGAGACCCTCGCGCTGTGGCGGAAGGCCGCGCACGACGCCTACCGGTACGTGGACTCCCTGCGACGATCAAGCTGACGGGGCACGCCAGGGTGCTGCCGGCACTCCACCGCCGGGGTTCACAGCGACAAACCGGAACGTGGGTCGCGCCGAGCAACCGACGTCCCCGGCCGGGACGGCAGCACCCTGAACCGGCCGCCCGCGGATCGCGCACCGATTAGCTTCCCGCGCCGTCACCGTCGGTACGTACGAGACCGACTCACAGGAGGCTGAACACGATGCGGAAACTGATCTTCGCCATGAACGTCACCCTGGACGGCTACACCGCCGCGCGCGGCGACGACCTCGGCTGGAGCGGAGGGGACGGACCGGACTCGTCGTCGAGCGACGAGCTGTTCCAGTGGTGGTCCGACCGGGTGGGCGCGACCAGCCTGGCGCTGTACGGGCGCAAACTGTGGGAGGTGATGAGCGCGAGCTGGCCCACCGCCGACCAGCGGCCCGGCGCCACCCCGGCCGAGATGGAGTACTCGCGTCGCTGGCGGGACATGCCGAAGGTGGTGTTCTCCTCGACGATCGACAAGGTCGACTGGAACGCCCGTCTGGTGACCGGCGACGCGGTCGCCGAGATCGCCCGGCTCAAGGCCGAGGACGGCGGCCCGATCGACATCGGCGGCGCGACGCTCGCCGGCGCGGCCATGCGGGCCGGGCTGGTCGACGAGTACGTGCTGGTCACCCAGCCGGTCCTGGTGGGCGGCGGCACGCCGTACTTCGCCGCCCTGGACAACTGGGTGAACCTGAAGCTGGTGGAGACGCGGACGTTCCCCGGCGGGGTGATGATGACCCGCTACGAGACGAGGCGATGATCTTCGTCGGCGGACGGTGGGGCAGGCTGCTCATTCCGCGGTGACGTCGTCGACGTCGGACGGCAGGGTCGCCGGCAGGCCCAGCCATGGCTTGCCGGTGGCGTCGAACCCGGTCAGCTCGGCGATCTTCCCGTCGACGATGTGCAGGACCGCGATGTTGAACAGCCGGTACTGCACGTCCCCGGGGATGCGGCGGTACAGCACGGCGGCAGGCATGAGGTTGACCGTCGTGGTGAGGCAACGCCAGTCGTCGTAGCCGCGCTGGAACAGCCCGCCGGAGACCCAGCCGTCGACCGCATCCTTCGCCGTGCTGACCGATGTGCCGGGCTCGGGCAGCATGGCGAAGCGCAGGTCGTCGCGGAGCAGGGCCATCAGCCCGTCCAGGTCGTTACGCTCATGGGCGTCGATGTACGCCTTCACCACACTGCGCTCGTCGTCCGACAGCTCGTGGGTGGCTGGGCTCCGCCAGTCGAGGCGGCGGCCCGGCAGTTGCTCGCGCATCGTCACCCGCGCCCGCTGCAACGCGCTGGTCACCGAGGCGACGGTCAGCTCGAGGACGTCGGCGGTCTTCGACGCCGGCCAGCCGAGCACGTCGCGCAGGATGAGCACCGCCCGCTGTCGCGGCGGCAGGTGCTGGACGGCGACGATGAACGCCAGCTCGATCGTCTCCCGCGCCACCACCGACTCCTGCGGATCCTCGGGCAGCATCCGGTCGGGGAAGGGCTGCAGGTACAGCACCTCGGAGCCCAGACCGGGTAGTCCGGTTGGCACGGGGGTGCGGTCGTTGCGCTTCTCCAGGAAGTCGAGGCAGGCGTTCGTCGCGATCCGGTACAGCCAGGTCCGCAGGGTCGCGTGGCCCTTGAACGACTCCCGCTTGTTCCACGCCCGCAGGAACGTCTCCTGCGTCAGATCCTGGGCGTCCTCGTAATTCGCGAGCATCCGGTAGCAGTGCACCTGCAGCTCACGCCGGTGGCGCTCGGTGACGAGCGCGAACCGCGCCGGGTCGCCCGAACGAACCGCCGCGAGGAACGTGGCCTCGTCGGCGCCCAGCGGTCTGCTGTCGGTCATGGTCATCAATCCTTTCACCGGTACGGCCAGCAGAACTGACGACGTGGCGAAGGATTTCTGATCGGTGAAGCCACCGGCCCATAGCTTTTCCCCGACCTTGGAACACTATGAACGGGGTCGTCCCGTTCATCCCGGAAGGGGATCCCCATGCTGGGACGTATGGCTCGAACGCGCGGCGGCTGCTGGCGGTGGGCTTGGTAATGGCCGGACACGGCGTGCCGGGCATGGTCGCCGAGGTCCGTGACGGCAAGAAGCGGTGGTACGGCAGAGCAGGCGTGGCCGACACCACGACCGGCCGCAAGCAACGCCCGCACGAACAGATCCGCATCGGCAGCGCCGCCAAGGCGTTCACCAGCACGGTGGCGCTGCAGTTGGGGGCCGAGGGCGAGCTGGACCTCGACGACAAGGTGGACAAGTGGCTGCCCGACCGGGTCTGCGGCAACGGCGACGACGGCCGCGAGATCACCATCAGGCAATTACTCAACCACACCAGCGGGATCTTCAACTGCGGCAACAACCAAGACCTTCGCCACGACGATCCGCTGGAGGCCGCGATGCCGCTTGGCAGTCGATGTTCGCAAGTGTTGGCGTTCTTCGGTGTCCTCACGATCGCCGGCGTCATGATGCTGGCGATCGTGGCTTTCCGAGGCACCGGCGACGAGCAGTTCGTCCGTTCGGTCGCAGGGATGGAGGCGTTCGCTCGCACCATGCAGGACGGTGACCGGCTCGGCCCCCGGACCGTCGGTGAGATGGAGTTCGAGGAGATCCGCCGCGAGCGCGGGGTGGTCGTCTTCCAGCAGGGCGGGCCTTGGGATCGCCCCTACGGTTACGCCTGGAGCTCTCAGGGCGATCCAGCCCGAATCTTCGAGGACGTGGAGTGGTCAGAGGACCACGTCGATCACCATTTCGAGCACCTGCACGGCGCTTTCTACTCCTGGCAGGGAAGGCGCTGACGCCTGTTGCCAGTGGAATCGGGGCCAGGTCCGTCCGGGAGGTGTCCCGGCCTGCCTGCTCGCCTCAGACGAAGGGCGGCTTGTCTCACCCTCGGTCGAGGCAGGTACGGACGGCCTTGACCAGGTTCGACGCGCGTGGGTCGTCGGGGCGGAAGTTCCACAGGTTCGTGACGTAGCAGAAGCCAACACCGGCGTCGGGGTCGCCGAGGGCGATCGATCCGCCGGCCCCCGGGTGGCCGAACGATCCCGGCCCGAGCATCGACGCCATGGGAGACGCTCGCCAGAACCCCAGCGACAGGTAGAAGGAGCGGTCGGCCGGAAGGTCCAGACCTGGCGGCAAGCCGTACATCCTGGTCTTGTCGGTCTGGACGACGGACATCCGCTCGACCGTGGCCGGATCCAGCAGCCGGAACCCGTCGACGTCGCTGACGGTGGCGGCGTACATCCGGGCCAGCGAGTGCGCGTCCGCGATCATGTTCGCGGCCGGGAACTCCGAGGCCCGCCAGGCGCGCGTCAGCATGTAGTCCCCGGAGGTGTTGTCCAGGGCGCCGCCGAGCTCGCCGGCGCGCATCTGGATCGAGCCCGGGGTCCACATGGACTGGACCCAGGCGGTGACGGTGTCCGCGTCGAGCCCGGTCGCCTTGATCAGCCCGGCGAGGAACTCCTCCACGCTGAAGGCGTCGGCGTAGTGCAGCCGGGCCACGCGTTCCTCGTGTTCCTCGGGCAGCCCGATCCAGGCGCTCAGCCCGAGCGGGGCGGCCACCTCCTCGGCGAAGAACGTGCCCAGCGACCTGCCGCTGATCCGGCGGACGAGTTCCCCGACCAGGAAGCCGTAGGTGACGGCGTGGTAGATGTGCTCGGTGCCCGGCCTCCACAACGGCTTCTGCGCCTCGAGCGCGCGGATGACCGGGTGCCACGCGCACGCCTGCTCGAACGTCAGCGGCCCGTCGACGAGCGGGAGACCGGCCTGGTGCGACAGCAGCCAGCGCACCTTGACGTCTTCCTTGCCGTTGGCGCCGAACTCCGGCCAGTACCGGGTCACCGGGGCGTCCAGGTCCAGCTCGCCTCGCTGGGCCAGCAGGTGGGCGCAGATCGCGGTGGCGCCCTTCGTCGCCGAGGCGACCTGGACGATGGTGCTGTCGCTCCACGGCCGGTTCGTCTCGCGGTCGGCGAGCCCGCCCCACAGGTTGGCGACCAGGCGGCCGCCGGCGTAGACGCTGCAGGCCGCGCCGACCTCGCCGGGGTCGTCGAAGTTGGCGCGGAAGGCGTCGGCGACCTTTCCCCAGCCTTCCTCCACGCCGTGCTCGAGGTCGTCACCGCTGGTCGGGACGTGGTCCTGATGGGCTGTCATGCGGATCTCCATTCTCTTGGCCGGCGCCTATGAGCTGCTGATGTCGATCAGTGCGCGGCACCGAGTTCGATGAGCAGGACGCCCGCGGCGATCAGCGCGACGCCGAGGACCATGACCTTGGTGAGCGGTTCACCGAACAGGACGCGAGAGGCCAGTGCGGTGAGCGCTACGCCGGACGCCGCCCAGATGCCGTACGCGACACCGAGCGCCATCCCGTCGGCGAGGGTGAGCGTGAGGAACCCGAACGCCGCGAGGTAGGCGACGATCAGGGTGATGACCCAGGGCGTACGGCCACGGCCGTGCGACACCATGCGCAACGCCAGGGTGCCGCCGACTTCGGAGACGATCGCGGCGGACAGGAACAGCCAGCTCACGTGCCCTCCAGTCGTGGATGGGCGCGGGAGCCGAGCTCGACGCACAGCACCCCGCCGATGACCAGGGCGATTCCCACGCCGGTCATCGTGGACAGCGCGTCGCCGTACAGGATGGAGGAGAGGATCGCGGTGAGCGCGACGCCGGATGCCGCCCAGATGCCGTACGCCACGCCGACGCCCATGCCCAGGCGCAGCACGAACGCGATCGTGACGAACGCCCCGGCGTACCCGGCCGCCACGATGCCGAACCAGACCGGGTTGTCGAGGGCCGCGCGTAACGACAGTGTGGCGGCTACCTCTAGCAGGATCGCGGCGGACAACAACCACCATTTCTTCATGCGGGATCCTCGTCTCTCAGGAGGTGCCTGGCGACCTCGAGCACCTGGTGCCGGTCTTGCTCGGGGACCGGGAAGACACCGGTCGCATCGGCCATCCAGTAGCCGTCGGCCAGCAGGCGGGCCGACGTGAGCCGGGCCCGCACCGCCGGTGGCAGCGTGGTGGGTACGGTCACCCAGGACTCGAAGCGGCGCACCCAGGTCTCGGTGAGGGCCTCTCGGTAGAGCGCGTCGGAGAACACCGCGAAGTCCGCGCGGTCGAACCGCTCGGACAGCGCGACCTCGACGTAGGCCTGGATCCGCTGCCGCGGGGACGCGGTCTCCTTCGGCTGTCCCAGGTGGGCGAGCAGGAGGCGTTCCCACCGCGCGCCGACGTGGTCGACGACGCCGAGCATGAGGGCATTTTTCGTCGGAAAGTGGTACATCAGCCCGGGCTTGGTCAGCCCCACCTGCTTCGCGGTGGCATCCAGGGTGACCGCTCCCCCGCCCTCGGCCCGGAGCAGATCGAGGGCACCGTCGAGGATGCGTTCCTTCGCGTTCGTCGTCACACTTTTACTTTACCTTCCGGAAGGTAAAGTAACAATGATCGCCTTCGACCCCCGAGCGGGGGGAGCGCCCCGCGCGGCACGGGTGGGTGCCGCGCTCACCGTGGAAGGCGGCGCCCGCCATCTCGCGGCGTCCTGACCGTCGCCACCTTCGGCAAGACGTTCATCGCCGTCCGCCGAACGTCCAGTCGTGGACCTCGATATCGGCATACAGCTCAGGAGTCAGGATCGTGCGGGCCGTACCCGGATCCGGGGCCTGGATCAAGGCGGCGGTGCCCAGCCAGACAGTGCCGTCGTCGGACAGCAGCGGCCCGTAAGCGATCAGGTCGTCCCGCCGGCCGGCCGGCGGGACGAGGTCGGCGGCCTCTCCCTCAGCCAGGCCGAGAACCAAGTAGTGGTCACCGCCATCACGCCCTCCGGGGAAGTCCCAATGGTGCGACCCAGCACGTTGCGCCAGCGGCGCACCATGACGTCCCGATAGACGCCGGCCTGCTGGTTGGGCTCGTCGAACGCGAACGCCCGCGCCGCTGCCGGATCGGGCAAATCGACGATGTGCACGCTGCCGGTGGCCGTGTCGCCGTCGAGGGTCGGCCCACGGGCGATCAACTCGGCTGTGTAGCGGTCCATGTAGGACCAGTGCTCCTCGGTGAGCTTCTCGCGCAGAGCAGCAGAACCGGGCCGGTCACGGTGGTAACAGAAGAACTCCATGCCGGCCAATCTTGCACGGGTCTCGGAGAACGGAACACGACACCCGTCGTCCCCTCAACGACAAGGAACGGCGCGAACCCGGTAATCCCGCCGCCGCGGCAAGGGGCTTCCGATTCCGATCTCACCGACTGCGGTACCCAACAGAAAACCAACGGCGGACGCCTAGGCTCACGGCGTCAGCCTCCCAGTCCGGAGACCGACGTGACACGCGGGACCGCTGTCGAATACCGGGCACCGCCGTACGCCGGCTGGACCTGGTCGCAGAATCCCATGGCCCAACAGGGTTCGACCTCACAGAAAGACGGACATGCTCAGAAAATCTCTTGCCGGTCTGACGGCTACCGTTGGACTCCTTGCCGCACAACTGGCCCTTCCAAGCACCGCTTCGGCGGATCCCGCAAGTTGCTCTTCGTGGCCGAATCCGGTTAACGCCACGGGCACCTACACAGTCGCCTCGGTGAGTTTCAGCCGCGCGAGGGCGGAACTGCGCTTCGGGTACGTCAATGGGAGACAGGCCGGGTGGGCCCGGCTCGCCGGCGCCTGGAACAACGGCGACCAGTATTGGATGGACGTTTCCAGCACGAAGGGGAACGGCTGGATTCAGTGCGGCCCCTTCACCTATTGGGGCAACGGCGGTGGTGACCCCAGGAACTACACGCCGGCTCACTACACCAGTTCAGATCCGAATCTCGTCTTCCGGGCCTGCGGCAAGAGCGCGGGGTCGAATTCCTCGTGGTGCACCGGCTGGCACTGATTCGGACGTGCCGTACCGTCGAGGCCCGTTCAGGAGGGGACCGCGTCCTGGGGCGCGTGGATGGCGCGGGCCAGGATGCGGTGGACGTAGTCGCTGTCGGCCGGGGCGTTGTCGATGAGGATCGCGGTGCACAGGCCGTCGGAGGCGGCGACCAGGGCGGCGATGGCCTCGAGGTCGTCGGTGAGGGTGGCGGCGAGCTCGGCGACGTTCTCCCGCCAGCGACGCGCGACGGGTGCCAGCGCCGGGCGGCGAGCGGCCAGGGTGGAGAGCTCACGCTCGGCCAAGGCGCGCGCCCGGCCGGGGCCGCCGGACTCGGCGATCAGCTCGGCCAGGCCACGGAGCTTGTCCCCGGGACCGGCGACGATCTGGTGGATACGCGCGGTGTAGGCGTCGGCGACGCTGGACAGGGCCGCGACCAGCAGGTCGTCGAGGGTGGCGAAGTAGTAGGTGCTCAGGCTGGTGGTGATGCCGGCCTGTTTGGCGACGGTGCGGTGGGTGACGCCCGCGGCGCCGTCCCGCATGACGATGGCGAGGGTGGCGTCGATGATCTCGGCGCGTCGCCGGTGACCGCGGGCCTTGCGCCCGTCGACGGGCTCGCTCTCCTCGTTCATGCTCCCCTCCCCTGGGGTCCAGGGTAGTCCAGCCCGTCACGGCCGCTCGGTTTCGTCTCCCAGCGGACGCACGTGCCGCAGGGCCGTCAGGCAGAGCACGGCCGCCACGACGATCGCGGCCCCGGCCACGGCGGCGGCGAGGTTCACCCCGTCGGCGAACACCTGCCGCGCGTCCTCGACCACCTGGCCGGGCACGTGGCCGGCCAGCGACAGCGCTCCGGGAAGGCTGTCGGTGAGACGCGCCGCGACCTCCGGTGCGACGTCCGCGGGGGCGACCATGCGGGCGGTGTAGAGGGCGGTGGTGAGGCTGCCGAGGACGGCCACGCCGACGGCGATGCCGAGTTCCTGGACGGTCTCGGACATGGCGACGGCCGAGCCGGACTTCGAGGCCGGGGCGGCGCCGACGACCATGTCGGTGCCGAGGGCGGCGATCGCGCCGAGGCCGAGGTAGATGAACGCGAACCCGGCCACCACCAGCACCGCGTCCCCAGGCCCCGCCGAGGCCAGCAGCGCGTAGCCGATCACCGAGAGGCCGAGCGTGCCCGCCATGACCAGGCCGGGACGCACCCGCCGGGCGACGAGAGGGGCGCCGATCGCCGCGGCGAACATCGCCAGCGCGGGCGGCCCCATCCACAGTCCCGCCGCGAACGGCGTCAGGCCTTCGACGAGCTGGAGGTACTGGGTGACCAGGTACATGGATCCGCCCACCCCGACCAGCCCGATCAGCAGAACGGCGAGCGCCACGGAGTACGCCCGGCTGGTGAACAGCGTGACGTCTAGGAGCGGCGAGGCCAGGCCGCGCTGGCGACGCACGAAGATCACTCCGGCCAGCACGCCGAGCGCGGCGAGCAGTACGGTGCCCAGGTCCGCGCCGTGCGCTGCGGCGTGCTTGATCGCATAGATCACCGGCAGGATCGCGGCCAGCGACAGGGCGACGCTGACCAGGTCGAGCCGGCCCGCGCCAGGATCGGCGTACTCGGGCAGGAGCGCCCGCGCCCCCGCCAGCACCACGACCGCGACGGGGACGGCGAGCAGGAACGCCGCTCCCCACCAGAACGTGCCGACCAGGGCGCCGCCGACGATGGGGCCGGCGGCCATGCCCAGGGCGAACATCATCGCCCAGATCCCGATCGCGACCGCGCGCTGCCGTACATCGGTGAACATGGCCGAGATCAGCGACAACGTCGAGGGCATCAGCGTGGCCCCGGCGACCCCCAGCAGTGCCCGGGCCAGGATCAGCAGCTCGACGTTCGGGGCGAAGGCCGTGAACACCGAGACCGCGGCGAAGGCGGCCATGCCGATCACCAGCAGGCGACGCCGTCCGATCCGGTCGCCCAGGGTGCCCATGGTGATGAGGAACCCGCCGACGAAGAACCCGTAGGCGTCCATGATCCACAGGGTTTGCGTGGCCGACGGGTTCAGGGCTTCGGCCATGCTCGGAAAGGCCAGGTACAGCACGGTCAGGTCCAGGCCGAGCAGGGCCGTCGGCAGCGCCAGCAGTCCCAGGCCCGCCCACTCGCGTCGGGTGGCCACAGCAGACAAGGCAGTCCTCCTCGTGTTTTTTGAACGATAGTACAACTAGTACGATCGTTCAAAGAATCACTAAGACAGGACCTTCATGGCTCGCAGCTCGCCGAGCAGGTCGCGGATGATCGCCGAGCCGGCCAGCTCGGGCGTGGTCACGTACCCCACGTGCCGCTGCGGCGCGTCGTCGCCGAGCGAGGCCGTGGCGACCTTGCCGGGCGCGCCGACCGTGGACAGCCGGGGCACGATCGCCGCGCCGAGCCCGTGCCCCACCATCGACATCACCACCCCGTCGTCCTCGACGGTGATGTCGCCGGGCGGGATCCACTCCTGCCGGGCCAGCCAGCGCCGGGTCTCCCCCGCGCAGTTCTCGTGCCAATCGATCATGGGCAGCGAGCGCGGATCCGGATGCCCTTCTGGATAGGCCAGCAGGTACGGCTCCGCGTACAGCTCCTTGGTGACCAGCCCGTCCACGTACACCGGCAGCGTGACCACGCCCACGTCGGCGCGCCCGTCCGCCACCTCGCCCGCGATCCCGCGCCCCAGGTCCGGCACGATCCGCACGGTCACCGTCACCTTCGGATGCCGCTGCCCGAACCGCACCAGCACCCTGGGCAGCAGGTGGAAGGCCGCGCTGCGGAAGGCCGCCACCCGGATCGTCCCCACGACCTCGCCCCGCGCGGCCGTACGGGTGTCGACCTTCATCACCTCGATCAGCCTCAGGATGCGCCGCGCGTGCCCGACCGCCGCATAACCGGCCGGCGTGGCCTTGGCACCACTGCGTCCGCGCTGGAAAAGCACCGCGCCCATCTTCTTCTCCGCCGCGCGCAGGGCGTGCGAGACCGCCGACTGGGTGAGGCCCAGCCGTACCCCCGCCCCCGACACGCTGCCCTCGCCGTCCACTGCCACCAGCACGCGCAGCTCGGCCACACTCAGGTCATCCACGAGGGCGACAACGTATGAAAGATCTTCATACATTCCGCCTCAACCACCAACCCTGCCCGCTACCTGCGCGATCGTGCGGCTTCTAGCGTTGACGGCATGAGAGCAATGGTGGCCGAACGCCTGGGCGAGCCCGATGTCCTGACCCCCGCCGACCTGCCCGACCCGGTGCCGGGCCCCGGCCAGACCCTCCTCGACGTGGAGGCCGCCGGTCTCAACTTCGCCGACGCCGAACGCCTGCGCGGCGCCTACCAGCCGCCCGCACTTCCGTTCGTCCCGGGCAGCGAGGTCGTCGGCCGCGACCCGGACGGTCGCCGCGTGCTCGCCTTCGCCAACAGCGGCTACGCCACGAAGGCGCTGGCGACCAACCCGGTCGAGATTCCCGAAGACCTGCCCGCGGGCGCCGCGCTCGCCCTCCTGGTCCAGGGGCTGACCGCCTGGCATCTGCTGCGTACGGCGGCGCGGATCCTTCCCGGCGAAACCGTCGTCGTCAACGCCGCGGCCGGAGGCGTCGGCCACCTGGCGATCCAGCTGGCCAAGGAGTTCGGCGCCGGACGGGTCATCGGCACCGCCTCCACCCCCGACAAGCGCGACCTGGTCCTCCGGCTCGGCGCCGACGCCGCGATCGAGGGCGAGGCCGACGGCTACGCCGAGCGCGTCCGCGAGGCCAACGGCGGCGCCCCGGCCGACGTGATCCTCGACGCCGTCGGCGGCCCTGTGTTCGACGCGGCCCCCCGGGCGCTGGCCCCCTTCGGACGCCTGATCAGCTACGGGACTTCCGGCGGGATCGACCCCGCGCCCCTCGACCCCGCGATCCTCACCGAGCGCAACATCACCGTCGGCGGCTACTGGCTGGGCGCCCACCTGCGCCTGCCGGGCCGCCGAGCCGCCGAACCGCTCCACGACCTGCTCAAGCTGGCCGCCTCGGGACGCCTCCGGCCCCTGGTGGGGGCCGAGTACCCGCTCGACCAGGCCGCGACCGCCCTCACCGCGCTGATCACCCGGCGCACCACCGGCAAGGTCGTCCTCCGCATGCCGTAAGGGCGATGGCGCAATCTGCAATAGACGTGTCATAGACGCCATCCCGCCGATCGACCAGCATGAAAGGCATGCGCGTCGTCATCGTCATCCACGAGGGCTTCCAGCTCCTCGACCTGGCCGGACCGGCGGACGTGTTCTCCACCGCCGGGCTGATCCAGCCGGGCGCCTACGAGGTGGAGATCGTCGCCCCCGCCGCCGGGCCGGTCACCGCGCAGGGCGGCGTTACGGTGCAGGCCCAGCGGGCGATCGGCGAGGTGAGCGGCGAGATCGACGTCCTGCTCGTGGCCGGCGGGCTCCAGGTCTGGCGGACCCGGCACGACGACACGCTGATCGGCGGCCTCGCCCGGCTGGCAAGCAGCGCGCGGCGGGTCGCGTCGGTGTGCAGCGGCGCGGTCCTGCTCGCTCACGCCGGGCTCCTCGACGGCCGCCGGGCCACCACGCACTGGCTGGCCGCCCGGCGCCTGGCCGCCGAGTACCCGGCGGTGGCCGTCGACCCGGACCCGATCTACATCAAGGACGGCCAGGTCTGGACCTCGGCCGGGGTCACCGCCGGCATCGACCTCGCCCTCGCGCTGGTCGCCGAGGACCACGGCCACGATCTGGCGCGCGACGTGGCCCGCGGCCTGATCGTGTACCTGCACCGGCCGGGCGGCCAGAGCCAGTTCAGCAGCCCCATGGAGATCGCCGCCCCGACCCGTGAGCCGCTCCGCGACCTGCTCGCCTACATCGACGCGCACCCGGCCGACGACCTGAGCGTGCCCGCGCTCGCCGCCCGCTCGGGAATGAGCGAGCGGCACTTCTCCCGCGTCTTCACCGAGCAGAGCGGCCTGTCGCCGGGCCGGTACGTGGAGCGTTCGCGCGCCGAGGCCGCCCGGCGGCTGCTGGAGGCGACCGACCACCCGCTGCACACGGTCGCCCGCCTCACCGGCCTCGGCGTGCCGGAGACGCTGTACCGAGTCTTCCGCCGGCACTGGCGGGTCTCCCCCGGCGACTACCGCCGCCGGTTCCACTCCAGGAAAGGCTGACCACGATGCATGTCGCCATCGCTCTGTATCCGCAGTTCACCGCGCTGGACGCGGTCGGGCCGTACACCGCGCTCGCCTTCGCGCCCGGCTGGACGGTCACCTTCGTCGCCGGGCAGCCGGGGCCCGTCACCGACGACCAGGGCACGCTCACCCTGCTGGCCACCGCCGGCTTCGACGAGGTGCCCAGCCCCGATGTGATCATCGTGCCCGGCGGGCCCGGCACGACGGGGGCGATGAACGACCAGGCGCTCACCGGCTGGATCGCGCGGGCGCACGAGACCTCCACCTGGACCACCTCGGTGTGTTCGGGCTCGTTCGTGCTGGCCGCGGCGGGGGTGTTGGCCGGGAAGCGGGCCACCTCGCACTGGGGGTGGGTGCGGCACCTGGACGGCCTCGGCAGCACGGCGGTCGAGGAGCGGGTCGTCTTCGACGGGAAGATCGTCACCGCGGCCGGGGTGTCGTCGGGGATCGACATGGCGTTGATGTTGCTGGCCAGGGAGGCCGGGGAGCGGGTGGCGCAGACGGTTCAGCTCGCCATCGAGTACGACCCGGCTCCGCCGTACGACATGAAGACGCTGGGCGGGCTCAAGGAGGAGGCGTTGCGGCTGATCCCGGTCCAGTGACCGGCGCCGAGCGCATGGGCGCTTCCGGCACCAGGTAACACACCAGGAGCTTGAGGAAGAAGAGGACGGTGAACCAGTCGAGGGCCTCCGGCACCGGCAGGACCGTCAGGTTGACCAGCACCGTGGCCATGTAGGCGGCCATGGCCGCGGGCCGCTTGGCCTCCAGCCTGACGCTCTCGATGAGCAGGGCGCCCGCCAGCAGCAGCGCGGAATTGGCCAGGAACCACCCCCACGCCGCGTCCAGCACCACGAACGCCATCGCCGCCAGGTAGACGAGGTGCGCGGCGACGAACCCGATCCGGGCGCGGGCGGGCTTGTGGTGGTACCACCTCTTGGCCGCGTTGGTCGCGTTGGTCATCACGCCGCCCACGAGGTCGAGGCCGATGACCACCGTGACCAGCCATTGCGGCCAGCCACCCTGGACCGGCGCCACGAGCAGGTGCCAGCCGAGCAGCGCCATGCACGCCAGCGAGCCGGCGACCTCCATCCGCAGCTCCGCCCGGCTCTTGCCCGGGCCCATGAACCGCTCAAACGCACCCCTCCACCCCGGCGGCGTGGCCGGGATGTTCCAGTCGATCTCAGCTCTCATCGGGCTTGCTCCACATTCCTCGTACCAGGCTCCAGATCACATCCGGTACGGCTCGGCCCTCGCGAAGCCGTTCGGCCGCCCAGACATCGGCGGCGCGCAGGACGGCGGCCGTGGCGGCGAGCATGAGCTCCCGATCCACGTCGGACCTGATCACGCCGAGTGCCCGCCCGTTGTCGAGCACGGGCGTCAGCCACGGCGCCGGGTCTTGCGCCGTGCTCGCATCCAGCAGCGCCAGGTCCTCGGGATGGGCCAGCCCGTGCGCGGCCAGCCGGTCGGACGCCGCCCGCAACCGCTCCCAGAACTGCTCGGCCGAGCCGGCGTCCGCCCAGGCCCCGAGCGCCTGAGACATCCGCGCGTGCACGTCCTCGATCACCCCGGCGAACAGGTCGTCCTTGCCGTCGAAGTACTGGTAGGCCGAGGTTTTGGAGATCCCGAGCTCGGCGATGATCTTGTTGTAGGAGGCCCGGTCGGCGCCGTCCCGGGCGAAGTGTTCCCTGGCGACGCGCAGGATCGACTCCCGCCGGTCGGCGGGCAGACGGTAGAAACGTGGCAACGGCATGTACCGATGGTACACCCCACCGGTCAACCCATGATCGACGCCGCGATCACGATGACGACGACCGCCAGGACGGCGAACGCGATCCGATACGGATGCCGCTCGACCCGCGACACCAGCCCCGGGTGCGTCTTGGCCAGCTCGTTGGCGTTGACGGCGTGATCGGGCCCGCTGCACGGCACCCCCAGCGCGGTCACCAGCCGGTCGATGTCCTCGCGTGCGTAGCCGCCGCCGGGCACCCTGAGCACCGGCTCGCCGTCCGCGTCGAGTACGAACAGGGTCTCGCCGGGCGACCCCCGCGGCGCGAGGAGGGTCACGCGCACCACCTGCGCGGCACGTCCCCGAGGGCGGCGCTGCTCGGAGAAGATCCCCCGCAGCACGATCTCATCCGTGGTCAGGATGATCCGGGCCCGGACCAGGGCACCGGCTCCCAGCAGGATCGGGAGCACGAAGGCGGCGCCCACGATCGGCGCGAACACCGTCGGGGCATCACCGATCAGAATCGCCCCGACGATGGCAACGGCCGCCAGCGACGCCGCCCCCAGCAAGACCCACCCCTTGCGGGCATCCGGCCGCAGAACCAGCTCGCCCCGAATCTCTCGCACGCCGATCCCCTCGTTGGCCCCTTTCAACACTCACCGCGGTGTACGGCTTCGCCTCGGGCACCTGCGCCGCCCTCAGCCTGAGCCCGGCTAAAGGTGCGGCAGCTGCAGGACCAACCGGCAGGAGTATGGAGATCCTGCCCAAGTTGACTGTCGCTGTTTCGGATCTAGTCTGTCCGGTCATGCGTGCCATCTGGCGTGACGGGCCGATCATCCGTGTCACCGACGATCCCGGTAGGGTCATCGGTGAGTTCCTGGGTTACGCGCTGTCGGCGCACGTGCTGTCCGGGCGGGCGCGGGGGGAGCTGGCTGAGGATCTTGCTGAGCGGTTCGGGCCGGACGGGCGGGGGTTGACGGTGCCCGACCTTTTCGTCGCCTACCGCGCCACCGAGCCGGACGACCTGCCTCCTGAGCTGGCGGAGGGGACGCAGGCGGACCTCGGCCGCGCCGAGCTTTGGGTGCTCACGCGGCTTCGGTTCGGCGGGCGGGCGGAGGCGTCGGCCGTCGTCGAGGGGGAGGAGCTGCGGCGGCTGCTGGGTGAGGCGCTCTAGCGTCGCGCTGGACGAGGGTCACAGCGGCGGCGACCGTTTCGGTGGGCGGCAGGCGCAGGATCGCGTCCCCTTGAACCCATCGCCCGCCGGTCCTGGCCTGGGGCGGCGGCCAGGACGGCGCCCGCACCGTCGTCGGTGGGGTCAGTGCTCGGGCGTCCCGTGCTTGGCAGCGACGGACTCCTGGTAGAGGTCGGCGAAGGTGGGGGTGTCCTTGATCAGGTCGTCGGCGAAGGCGGCGACGTCCTCGCCGATGAGGGTCAGGACACCCGTGCCCGCCGCGGCCCCCTCCTCGAAGAAGTCGAGCAGCCCCGGCAGCAGGGACCCGTCGATCAGGTCGGTCGGTCCG
The DNA here is from genome assembly GCF_044459405.1 of Nonomuraea sp. NPDC050328. NCBI lineage: Bacteria > Bacillati > Actinomycetota > Actinomycetes > Streptosporangiales > Streptosporangiaceae > Nonomuraea > Nonomuraea sp. NPDC050328. Next base: position 414,621 of record NZ_JBITIW010000003.1, read on the forward strand.
ACCTTGAAGTAGTAGCGCTGGATCTCCTCGTAGACGATCCGGTAGTCCGGCGGGAGCGCCTTGACCCGTGCCTGGTGCGCCCGCCACTGCTTCTTGCCTTCGATGATGTCTCGGATGCCCACGTCAGCCTCCCAGCCGGCTCAGTTTCCTGGCGACGTTCCTGTTCAACTGCGCCCGCCACCGGTCGCGATAGGTGCGGGCGCCTTGTCCGCCGGCCAGGGCGGCGCAGAAGCCCGCGATGTCGTCACCCAGCACGTCCTGCAGGTCCTGCCCGTCGGCCGCGGTCTCTTCGAGCAGGCCCAGGGCGCCGTCGACGATCGGGGTCAGGTTCCGGCCGGTGAAGTCGCCGTAGGCGAAGAGGTGAGCCTTGATCTGCTCCCACGCCGCCCGATAGTCGGCCGGCAAGGCCGCGGCCCGGACCTCGAACGCCTTCCATTCCCTGGTGAGATCGCTGCCGGTGATGGTTTCCCAGAAGCTCATCTGCCGCCCTCCTTGAGCTTGTCGATCCGCGATGAGACGTACTCCCATTTCGCCCAGAAGGTCGCGAGGCGGGCGCGTCCTGCGTCGTTGAGCGCGTAGAACTTGCGCGCCGGGCCGAGCTCGGACGGCCGTTTCGTGACCTGGACGAGCCCGTTCCGCTCCAGCCGCAGCAGGATGGTGTACACCGTGCCCTCGACGACCTCGGAGAAGCCGAGGTCGTTCAGCCGGCGGGTGATGGCGTACCCGTAGGTCTCCTCGCTGCCGATGATCTCCAATACGCAGCCTTCGAGAGTGCCTTTCAGCATCTCGGTCAGGTCGTCCATCGCGGTCCTCTTCAGGGATTCTTCGGTACTTGGTGCCACCGAGTACTACTATACAGTAGGACTGAGTAGTCGTGCGTCAGACGCCGAGTTCGTCGCACAGGTCGACGTAGTCGTCCAGGTAGTCGGGGTTGCCACGGAAGCCGGTGAGGCCGAGCACCTCGAACTCGTCCATGGTGGCGGTCGCCCGCACGCCGAGCGCCGCGAGCGCCTGGCTGATCGACGAGCCGTCCGGCGACAGCCGTTCCACGCCCTCGAAGGCGACCGCCCACTGGGAGCCCGTCCCGGCGAAGTACTCGGTCTGGATGATCGCGAAACGGGGCCGGTCCGTGCCGCTCACCTCGCCGGCCAGGTCGCGCAGCACTGCCTCCCCGGGGAAGGTGATCGCCGCGGAGAGATCGGCGGGGAGCTCGAGCCTGGCGTGATTGGCGCGCTTCGCGCTCCAGTAGGCCGAGTAGTAGTGGTCGATCGGGAAGACATGCAGGTCGTCATGAACGAGTACGGCATGCAGTCCCACCAGGCCGGCCCGCTCGGTGTCGATCGGTCCGGCGACGACCAGGGCGCAGATGTTGTGCGGCATGCGCGCAGCCTAGCGATCCGCCGGGGCGGGGTTGTGCTTTGTTATCCGCTTGGATTATTTTATCCAGGTGGATAACGAAGGAAGAGTCGCGTGATCAGCCGGCAGGAGGCGACGGCGGCGCGCCGGGAGCAGATCACCCGCACGGCGATCAGCGTGCTGGCCGAGCGCGGGTTCCAGGCCACCACGTTCGAGGCGATCTGCGCGGAGGCCGGGCTCAGCAGCAAGCGGCTGATCACCTACCACTTCTCCAGCAAAAACGAGTTGCTCGCGGCCGTGGCCGACCAGGTGGTGGCCGACAGCGAGGCGTACATGAGCGCGGCCCTCGACGGGGTGAGCGGCTGCCGCGAGCTGCTGGGCGCCGTCATCCGCGCGAACGTGGGGTTCATCGCCGCGCAGGCGCGGGAGGTGGAGGCGCTGCGGCAGATCCTGCTCAACGGCGGGTTGCGCGACTACGAGCGGAATCACGTCGAGTCGCAGAACCGGCTGGCCGGGCTGTTGCGTGAGGGGCAGCGCACCGGCGACTTCCGGGCGTTCGACCCGCAGGTCATGGCGGCGGCGCTGCGGGCCTCGATCGACGGGGTCGCTCCGTTGATCTCTGCCGGGAGCGATCCCGAGCTGTGCGCGGCTGAGCTGGTCGAGCTGTTCGACCGGGCCACGCGCGCCATGTCGTGAAATTTCCTTTGAAGGGGTGATGTGCCATGCGGACCTATGTAGTGACCGGCTCGGCGTCGGGGATCGGGGCGGCGACCGCTGCTCTGTTGCGTGAGCGCGGCGCGAGGGTGATCGGGTGTGACCTCGACGACGCCGAGGTGCGGGCGGACCTGTCCACGCCCGAGGGGCGGCGGTCGTTGGTGGAGCAGGTGGCCGAGCGTGGGCCCGTCGACGCGGTGCTCGCCGTCGCCGGTGGTGGGCGGACGGGGCTGCTCGAAACCAACTACTTCGGGGCGGTCGCGACGCTCGAAGGGCTTCGGCCGTTGCTGGCGCAGGGGCGGGAGCCTCGGGCGGTGGTGGTGTCGTCCACGTCCTCGCTCGCGCCGGCGGACGAGCGGGTGGTCCAGGCGTGCCTCGACGGGGATGAGGCGGCTGCTCTCGCCTACGTCCACGGGGAGCCGGCGATCGCGGCCGGCGCGTACGGCATCGCCAAGCGGGCGTTGAACCGGTGGGTGCGCAGGATCGCGCCCGGCCCCGACTGGGCGGGGGCCGGGATCGCCCTCAACGCCGTCGCGCCGGGGGTGGTGGACACGCCCGCGGCTTCGTGGATCTTCAGTGACCCCGAGGTGCGGGCGGCGGTCGAGACGGCCGCGCCGCAGCCGTTCGGCGGCTTTCCCGGGCGGCCGGAGTGGATCGCCGAGCTCATCTGCTGGCTCGGGGGTGCGGAGAACCGGTTCGTCACCGGGCAGGTGGTCTTCGCGGACGGCGGGGCCGAGGCACTGCTGATCGGCGACCGGCACTGGCACTAAGCCGGACAAACCGCCCCCAGCCACCGCCCCTAACAACCCCGCCTAACAACCCCGCCCAACAACCGGGCCAGCCACCACCCTCAACCATGGCGCTGAACCGACAGACACACGCGCTCAGCCGTCCAACCGGCAGATGATGAAGTCGTCGAAAGCATGCGCCCCCGTCCGCTCCCCCACCTGCCCGGCCGCCTCACGGATCCGGGTCAGGTGACCGACAGTCAGCTCCAGCGGAGGCTCGTCCGGCTGGTAGGTGGTACGCACCGGATAGTCCACCCCAGGCGTCCGGGTCATCTCGATGTGACACCCGACGACATGGGTGACCTCCCGAGTCGAGGCGAAGTCGATCAGCCGGTCGAGCGTGCCGACGAAGGCGGCCCAGTCGTGGACGTAGAGCCGCCCGGGGTAGATCGTGTCACCGGTGAGGAGGAACCCGGTGTACGGGTCGTAGAAGGTGATCGCCGCCTCGTGGTGGCCGGGCGTCGCCAGGCACTCCAGCACCCGCCCGCCCAGATCGACCAGCGCGACCCGCCCCGGGTCCTCGTCGAACCCGAAGAACGGCCACGCGCTGCCCAGCCCGGCGTCCACCACGACCGTGCCCGGCCGGTCGGCGAACTGCGCGTCCCCCGCGACGTGGTCACCATGAGCGTGCGTGTGCAGCACGAGCAGCCGGTAGTCGTCGACCGGGTGCCGGCGCAGCCACTCGTCGATCAGTCCGTCGACCACCGCCCGCACCGGGAAGTACTCGGCGGACTCGGTCGCCCCGGTGTCGAGGAGCACGGCCTGCTCGTTCCCGAACAGCAGGAAGAGGAAGGGCGCCTCGTAGTTGATCGCCATGTTCTGCCGCAGCACGAAGGTGTGCTCGTCGTAGGCGTACACCTGCAGGTCGGGATCGGTGTTGTGCTTGGCCGACGGCGAGCCGTGGATCCAGGCGACGTCGAAGGCATGGGGACGAGGCCGGCCGGCCGCAAAGTCGATCAAGGGGTGCTCCTCACGCAGAAACCGCTCAATCGTCGCATTCTCGTCCACCCGAGGCGGGCCACGGTGACCGGATCGGCCCGCAGGCCGACCGGATCCGGCCTTCAGCTCGCCGCCGCCTGTCGCCAGGCTGAGGCCATGACCAGCGCACTCGTCGTCATCGACGTCCAGAACTCCTTCCTCGAGATGCCCGACTGGCGGCACACCTCCCAGCCGGACATCGTCCCCCAGGTCAACCGCCTGGCCGAGGCCGCCAGGAGCGCGGGCGACGCGGTGGTGTGGGTGCTCGGCTCGCGCCCCGGGTCGGGCACGGTCTTCGACCCCGCCCGCGGGTTCGTGCGGCTGATGGACGGCATCAAGCCGCTCGACGGCGAGCCGGTGCTCACCAAGACCGCCCACAACGCCTTCACCACCACGAACCTGCACCAGTACCTCACCCAGCGCGGCATCAGGAAGCTGACCGTGTGCGGCATCCGCACCGAGCAGTGCTGCGAGACGACCACACGGCTGGCCTCCGACCTGGGCTTCGAGGTGGACTTCGCGATCGACGCCACCGCGACCACGCCGATCCCCCACCGCGACGCCCCGCACGACGCGCCCTTCGACGAGCTCGTCCAGGATCCGCGCACGCTCGGCGTGGACGAGATCGTCGCCCGCACCGAATACGCTCTGTCCGGCCGCTTCGCCACCATCAGGACGGTGGCCGAGCTCACCGGAGCCTAGGAAGGGGTGCCGGCCGTGTCCCGCGTCGTCTTCCTGCTCATCCCGCAGGTGCACCTGCTCGACGTGGCCGGGCCCGCCCAGGTCTTCTCCACCGCCAACGACCTCGGCCGGCCGTACACCCTGACCTACGTCGGCGAGGAGGCCGAGGTCGCCACCGTGCAGGGGCTCACCCTGCGCGCCGAGACCGCCTGGCCGCCGCTGGCCTCCGACGATCTGGTCGTCGTGCCCGGCTGGCGCGGTCCCACCCGCCCGGCCGGCGCGCGGACGTTGCGCCGGCTGCGCGAGCACCATGCCTCGGGCGGCACGGTCGCCAGCGTCTGCGCCGGTGCCGACGCGCTCGGCCGCGCCGGGCTGCTGGACGGCCGCCGCTGCACCACCCACCACGCCGTCCAGGACGAGCTCGCGCGCCTCTACCCGCGCGCACGGGTGGTCAAGGACGCGCTGTACGTCGAGGACGACCGGGTCGTCACCTCCGCCGGCGTGGCCAGCGGCATCGACGTCGCCCTGCACCTGGTGACCACCAGGCACGGCCCCTACGCCGCCGGTCAGGTCGCCCGCGCGATGCTGGTGCACACCCACAGAGACGGTACGGCGGAGCAGATCAGCCCCCTGCTGCGCTGGCGCTCGCACGTGGACGAGACGGTCCACCGCATCCAGGACCTGATCGAGGCCCGCTTCACCGAGCGGCTGCCGCTGAGCCTGCTGGCCACGGCCACCGGCTGCAGCGAGCGCACCGTCACCCGCCTGTTCACCCGCGCGACCGGCCGCACTCCCCTGGCCTACCAGAACGCCCTGCGCCTGGAGCGCGCCGAACACCTGCTCGGCCGGGGCGCCACGGTCGAGGCCGCCGCCCGCGAGGTCGGTTTCGAGGATCCGCGTACCCTGCGCCGCCTGCGCGCCCGCGCCTGATCGAGGCGGGCCGGCTCAGCCGTCGTTGAGGAAGGACAGGAGCGATCGGGCCACGTCCTCCGGGGCCTCCTCGGCCATGTGGTGCCCGGAGTCGATCGCGTGGCCGCGGACGTCGCCGGCCCACTCCCGCCAGATCGCCAGCGGGTCACCGTACAGCTCCTCCATGTCGTCCTTGGACGACCAGAGGAACAGGGTGGGCATCGTGAGCCGCCGTTCGGCAGCGCGGTCGGCGTCGTCGGCGTCCCGGTCGACGGTGAGGCCCGCGCGGTAGTCCTCGCACATCGCGTGCACCACGGCCGGGTCGTGGATGGCTCGCCGGAAGTCCTCGTAGGCCTCCGGTCCCATGTGCTCGTCGGTGGTGGCGTACCAGGTGTCGGGATCGGCGTTGATGACGCGTTCGGCCGGCTGGGTGGTCTGGCCGAGGAAGAACCAGTGCCACCAGGCGGCGGCGAACCTGGCGTCGGCGCGGGCGAGCGCCTCGCCGATGGGGATGCCGTCCATGACGATCAGGCGGCTGACCCGGCCGGGGTGGTCGGCGGCCAGCCGGTGGGCCACGTAGCTGCCCCGGTCGTGCCCGGCGACGGCGAACCGCTCGTGACCGAGCTCGCGCATGAGGGTCGCCAGGTCACCGGCCATGGCGCGCTTGGAGTAGGGCGCGTGGTCGGCGGTGGTGGGCGGTTTGCCGGAGCGGCCGTATCCGCGCAGGTCCGGGCAGACGACCGTGTGCTGCCGGGCCAGCAGGCGGGCGACCCGGTGCCAGGTGGCGTGGGTGCGGGGATGGCCGTGCAGCAGGAGGATCGGGCTGCCCGTGCCACCGTGCCGGACGAACAGCTCCGTCTCCCCCACCGCCACGACCTCTGCCGCGAAACCGTCGAACATGGCCTCGCCTGTACCCGCGACTCCCCCGGTCAGTCGGCGCGGCTCAGCCCGTGGTGACCGGGAAGGCGACGACCTGCCCGCTGGGCGCGGCGTCCGGCCCGCCGAACTCCTGGCCGACCACGTACAGCCGCGGCTGATCCCCCGGGCTCAGCGCGCAGGCGAAGGCGCCGCGCTCGGTGCCGATCGTGGCGACGACCTCGCCGCCCTCGCGGACCAGCACGCAGTGCTTGTTGCCGACGTCGGCGTACCACACCCGGCCCTCGCCGTCGAGGCAGATGCCGTCCGGGTGGTCGCCCGGGGTCTCGGCCCACACGCGCCTGCCGGACAGGCCGCCGTCCGGGTCGAGGTCGAAGGCGGTGAGCCGGTTGGCGTAGGACTCGGCGACGATGAGCGTGCGGCCGTCGGGGGTGAGCGCCATGCCGTTCGGGAAGGCCAGGTCGCCGGCGACCTGCTCCACGGCGCCGTCGGCGGTGACCCGCACGATGAAGCCGGGGGCGAACTCGCCGGCGGGGAAGTCGAAGCCGATGCTGTTCACGTAGGCGGTGCCCCCGGCGTCCACCACGATCTCGTTCCACGGCTTGGCCGAGATGCCGGACAGGTCGGCATGCCGTACCAGAGAGCCGTCCGGCTCCTGCCGGAGCACCTGCTGGTGGGCGGAGTCGACGACCAGCAGCCGCCCGTCGGGCAGGAAGTCGATGCACATCGGGAAGGACGGCACGCTGGCCATCACCTCGTGCTTGCCGGAGTCGTCCAGCGCGATCACCTGGCCCGCGCCCCAGTCGGAGAACCAGAGCCGTCCGTCGTGCCAGCGCGGTGACTCGCCGAACACGATGCCGTCCATCAGAACCTCGCCGGTACCCATGGCGCCTTCCTTTCCTCGGGTTGTGGCAGGTAGACCGGCGGGGCGCGGAAAAGTCATCGGCCGGCGCACATGGCGGCCTCGAACACCTGGAACAGGGCCTTCTCGTCGGCGGGGACGCCGGTGACGTAGAGGGTGACGGCGCGTCCGGCGCGGTCGCGGCCGCTCAGCGAGCGGATGCCGGGCAGGCCGCCGCCGTGCAGGTAGGCGGGGCCGCAGGCGAGCTGGTACCGCACGAGGCCCAGGCCCTGGCGGCCGCCGGGCGGGTCGGCGGCGGGCACGGTGTCGGCGGTCATGGCCTTGATCGTCGAGAGGGAGAGCGACTGCCAGAAGCGGTTCAGGTCGTCGGGGGTGGAGACCAGCCCGCCGGACGCGCCGAACAGGTAGGCCGGCTGCCGGGTGGTGTCGACGACCTTGCGGCCCTGGCTCTCGGGGTTGAACGGGTCCACGCCGTAGGTGTGGGCGTGCTTGCCGCGGATGCCGGTCTCGTCCTTGCGCGGCCAGTAGGTGTCGCCGAGCGGGCGCAGGACCGTCTGCCGGGTGTAGGCGCGAAAGCCCTTGCCGGTGACCTTCTCGATGAGCATCCCGGCGACCAGGTAGTTGGTGTTGGCGTACGACCAGCCGGGCCCGACCGGGTCGGCGTCCAGCGCGGCCCGCAGGAAGGTGCGATCGTCCAGCGGGCCCTTGGGGTCGATCAGGTTCCCGTACTCGGGCAGGCCGCTGGTGTGCGTGAGGATCTGCCGCACGGTGATCGGCCGGCCGTCCAGCAACCCGGGAGCGTACTTCTCCACCGGCTGGTCGAGGTCGATCCGGCCCTCGTCGACGAGCTTCAGCACGGCGGCGGCGATCACCGGCTTGGTGTTGCTGGCCACACGGAAACGGGCGTCCGAGCCGACCATCGGCCTGCCGGTGCCACGCTGCGCGGTGCCGGAGGTCCAGGTGCGGACGGTGCCGTCCGGCTCCCGCACGGACAACAAGGCGCCGGGCACGGCGGAGTGCTCGGTCAACCGGTCGACCTGCCGCTGCAACGGTTCGGTGGCGGCGAGCGCGGGCGAGGCGGAGGCAAGGACGGCGGAGGCCAGCACGGTCACAGCCAGATATTTACGCATGTGCCCATGCTGGCCGGGCGGAGCGTCAAGATCAGTGACGTCACCCGGCCTCTCGGCGGTAGGGCCTGCCCTACCGCCGGATCCGACCGCTCAAGGCCTCCAGCCGTACGGCGAGGCGGTCCGCGGCCGGCTGGGCGTGCTGGGCGAGGGCCAGGTCGTGGGCGAGGCGCAGGCACTCGGCCTCCTCCTCGAACCGGCCCAGCGCGTTGAGGCACTCGGCCCGCATGGCCAACGCCTCACGTTCCAGGATCCGGTCGCCGTAGCACCGCACCTCGCCCACCAGCCGCTGCGCCAGCGCCTCAGCCTGAGCCGGGTGGCCGCCCTGCAACGTGGCCCGCAGGTCGCACAGCAGGACCATCAGCGACACCCGCCGCCGGCCCGCCGCCAGGGCCGCCGCCCGGTCCAGGGCGGGACGCGGGTCGTCCTGGAACAGCGACAGGCGGGCGAGCAGGACCGCCTCCACGACCGGGTCCCCCGCTCCCTCGGCGATGGAGACGGCCTCGGTCAGCCGGGCCACCCCGTCCTCGGTCCGGCCCAGGGCGAGCTCGGCGTAGGCGAGGTTGCCTGTGGCCATCGCGCGGAACGCCTTGTTGTCCAGCTCGGGCAGCACGCCGGCCAGCAGGTCCACCACCCTGGTGTAGTGCTTTTGGAAGACCGCCACCGACCCAAGCGACACCGTCATCGCCGCGACCCCGCGCTCGTCGCCGTGGTCCCGGCAGGCCTGGAGGGCGACCTCGGTGCTCTGCTGCCAGTCGAGCAGGTTGCCCTGGATCTCGAACAGCCGGACACCGGCCAGGGCCAATCCCCAGCTCAGCCCGGTGTGGCCGAGGTCGGCGGCCTGGCGGACCGCCGCGAGCAGGGTGGTGCGCTCGGCCGCCAGCCACGTCATCGGGTCCTCCGGCAGCACGTGCCCGGCGGGTTCCCACGGCGGGCTGTCGCACTCCATGAGCCGGAAGGCGTCCCGGTACTCCCGCAGGTAGGCCTTCTTGGCCAGGGTGAGCAGGCAGCGCAGGAAGCGCTCCACGGCGGCGTGCTGGTCGGGGCCGGTGCCGGCGCGTTCGCGGGCGAGCAGGCGGATCAGGTCGTGGAAGCGGTAGCGCTCCTGTCCCGCGCAGTCGATGCCGTCCGGCTGCAGCAGTTGCCGCTCGGCCAGGCGTTCCAGGAGGTCGCCGCCGCGGGTGAGCGGCACGTCGAGGACGGCGGCGGCGGTCCAGGCGGTGAAGCTGGGCGCCTGGAGCAGGCCCAGGCGTTCGAACAGCAGGCGTTCGGCGCCGGGCAGGTCGTGGTAGCCGGCCTCCAGGCTGGCTCGGACGTCCAGCTCGCCGACGCGCAGCTCGTCCAGCCGCAGCTCCCCGGCCAGCCGGGCGGTCAGCGCTTCGAGGCCGCCGGGCCGGGTCAGCAGCCTGGCTCCGGCGACGCGCAGCGCCAGGGGCAGCAGGGCGCACAGCTCGGCCAGCGGCTCGGCCTGCGCCGGTTCGATCCCGGCGATCCGGCCGATCAGCAGGGCGGCGTCGGTGCGGGACAGCACGTCCAGCGGGATCGGCAGGGCGCCCTCGGCCACCAGGCTCTCGAACCGGCTGCGGCCGGTCACCACCGCCGCGCAGCCGGGGCCCGCGGGCAGCAGCGGCTGCACCTGGGCGGAGCCGGTGGCGTTGTCGAGGATGACCAGGGTGCGGCGCTGCGCGGTGATGCGGCGGTAGAGGGCGGCCTGGGCGTCCTGCTCGACCGGGATGGCCGCGGCTCCGAGCGCGGCCAGGAAGCGGTTGAGCACTTCGGCCGGGGTGTGTTCGCCCAGGTTGGCGTAGAGCTGGCCGTCGGGGAAGCGGTCGCGGCGGCAGTGGGCCCAGTGCAGGGCCAGACCCGACTTGCCGACGCCGCCGACGCCGCTGATCACCGCGACGCTCGGCGTGCGGTCCAGGAGCCGGTCGAGGACGGTCAGCTCCGCCGTACGTCCGGTGAAGGCGTGCACGTCCGGGGGCAGCAGCTCCGGCGCGGGGTCGCGGTGGAGCAGGTCCTCATGCAGGCGGCGCAGAGGTTCGGAGGGCTCGGCGCCGAGCTCGTGCCGCAGGCGGCGGCGGGTCTGCTCGAACCGGCGCAGCGCCTCGTTGCGGCGGCCGGAGGCGGCCAGGGCGCGAAGCCACAGCTCGGTCAGGGACTCGCGGAAGGGGTGGGCCTCGGCGACGGCGGCCAGGGCGAGCGCGCATTCGGCGGCGCGGCCGAGCGCGAGCAGGGCCCGCGCCTGGGCTTCGACGGCCAGCAGCCGGGCTTCCTCCAGGCGGGCGGCCTCGCTCTGGATGGCCAGGGGATCGCGCAGCCCGCCGAAGGGCTCGCCGCGCCACAGGGCGAGGCCGCGCTCCAGCAGGGGCAGCGCCCGCGCGGGCGGCTCGGTGCGGGCGGCCCGGGTCAGCGTCTCGAAGCGGGCCGCGTCCAGTTCGCCGTCACGGACCGTCAGCAGGTGTCCGTCGCCCTGGCGGGTGAGCCGGTCGCCGACCAGGCCGCGGAGCTGGTGCAGGTGCCAGCGGAAGGTGCTCGGGGACGGCGGCGCGGCGGGCCAGGCCGCCTGCACCAGCGCCTCCCCCGGGACCGGCTGGTTGGGGTGGCACAGCAATAACGCCAGCATGACCGCCTGCTTGCCCGCCGGGACGGGCAGGCCCCGCACCGTCACCGCTCCGAGCACCCCGAGATCCATCCCGCGATTATGACAACCCGGGCTCGGAGTCCTTGACAGCCCGGGCCAACCGCCCGGCTACCAGTTGGCCAGTTCGTAGCCGGTGTCGACGACGTACTTCGCGGAGCTGGGACAGGTCACCACCGACCACGCCTCGCCGGGCCGTTTCCACGGCCCCCAGTAGTACCCGCCGTGGCTGAACGTCGGGCTGGAGGTGCAGTAGGCGACCGCCCGGAAGTGGCCCGTGCCCGACGTGCACCGGGCCCGGCCCGAATCGGACGGCCCGGAGCCTTCCGCCACCGTGCAGTCGCGCGGGATCCCCGAGGCGGCGGGCGGCATGGAGGCGAGCAGAGCGCCGGCGGCGAGGGAGAGGATCGCGGTGGCGGTGACGATCCCACGGATCACGGTCGTCTCCTTCGATGAGGCGATGAGGGGGACGACGGACGCTAGCCTCCGGCTGTTGGCCCAGCGTTGGGTCGCGCGCTAGATGTCGCGGCGCAGCGGCACCGCGATGGCCAGAGCCGCGGCGAGCAGGGCGTAGGCGACCAGCACCGCCGCGCCCACGGGGGCCGGGAGCAGGTGGGTGACGGCCTGGCCGGTCTGGGTGGCGACGGCGTCGGTGAGGTAGGTGAAGCCGGTGAGCGCGGCGGTGGCGCCGCCCGGCAGGTAGGGGTAGAGCTCCCGGACCCCCGGCAGCACCATCAGCAGGGTCTCGACGAAGTAGAAGTAGGCCCCGACCACGACCAGGGCGGCCACCTGGTTGCGCAGGAGCGCGCCCACGGCCACGCCGAGCAGGGTGTAGACGGCCATCGCCACGGCGATGCGGCCCAGCATGCCCGCGACGGCGGCGGCGGGCAGGCCGAGCGTGAGGCCCTTGGCGGCGGCGACCGCGAACAGCGCGCCGCCCGTCACGGCGGTGGCGAGCAGGCCGTAGGCCAGCCCCACCCCCGTGTAGACGGTCAGCTTGGCGGCCAGCCAGGTCCAGCGCCGGGGCGCGTAGAGCGTCGTGGTGGTGATGGTGCGATGCCGGTGTTCGGAGGCGACCGCGACGCTGCCGAGCAGGGCGGGGACGAAGACGGTGACGCCGAGCAGGCCCACCAGGGCGTGGGTGCCCTGGGCGGTGTGGAGGGCGGGCAGGGGCGGGTCGAAGTTCTCGGGGCCGGCGAGCGCGAGCAGCCCGATGAGGGCTCCGGTGCCCCCGGCGGCCAGCAGGCCCCACAACCACAGGCGGGTGCGGGTCAGGCGGGTCCATTCGGCGAAGAGCAGGGCGGTCATCGGGGGTCTCCGGTCAGGTGCAGGAAGGTCTGTTCGAGCGAGGGGCGCTCCGGCGTGATCTCGTGCAGGACGACGCCGTGGTGCGCGGCGGTCTCGGCGACCTCGGGGGCGCTGAGGCCGTGGACGCGCAGGAGGTCGTGGCCGGCGTGCTCCACGGGGGTGCCGGTGGCGGTCAGGCGGGCCGCCAGCAGGTCCGCCTGGGGCGTGCGGACCAGGACGGCGGCCGTGCCGTACAGCAGGGAGAGCGGGCCGGTGGTGACCAGGCGGCCCCGGCGGATGAGGACCACGTGGCCGGCCAGGTGCTCGATCTCGCCGAGCACGTGGCTGGAGACCAGGACGGTGCGGCCTTCGGCGGCCAGGTCGCGCAGGAAGCCGCGCAGCCAGGCGATGCCCTCGGGGTCGAGGCCGTTGCTCGGCTCGTCGAGCAGCAGCACGCGCGGGTCGCCGAGCAGGGCGGTGGCCAGGCTGAGGCGTTGCCGCATGCCGGTGGAGAGGGCGCGGGTGCCGCGGTCGGCGAAGGCGGCGACGCCGGTCAGGTCCATGACCTGCCGCACGCGCCGGACGCCGTGGCGGGCCATCCGGGCGTAGACGAGCAGGTGGTCGCGGGCGGTGTGGGCGGGGTGGAAGCCGGCGCTGTCCAGGACGGCGCCGACGACGGCCGAGGGGTTGCGCAGGTCGGCGTAGCGCCTGCCGCCGAAGGTGGCCGTGCCGGCGGTCGGGGTGACCAGGCCGAGCATCATCCGCATGGTGGTGGTCTTGCCCGAGCCGTTCGGGCCCAGGAAGCCGGTCACGGTGGCGGGCGGCAGGTCGAAGCTGAGATCGGAGACGGCTCGCACCGCTCCGTAGGCCTTGGTCAGGCCGCGGACCTCGATGTTCACGCCGTCACCGCGCCGATGGGGGCAAATCGGATCATGTCATGTTCTCCAAGCTCTATCTGTTCTATAAGTTGTATATCAGATAGAATCGGAGGGTGCAGCTCACGCTCGACCTCGACAGCGAGGTCCCGATCTACCAGCAGATCCGCGACCGGATCCTGCAGGCCATCGCCCGGCGGCAGGCCAAGGAGGGCGACCCGCTCCCTTCGACCCGCCAGCTCGCCGGCGATTTCGGCATCAACTTCCACACCGTGAACAAGGCCTACGACCTGCTGCGGCAGGAGGGCGTCATCCGGATCAACCGCAAGAGCGGCGCCGTCGTGCGGCGGGATCCCGACAGCGGCCCGCCGGAGGACGCCTTCGCCGAGGACTGGCAGGCGCGGATGAGCGTGCTGCTCGCCGAGGCGACCGTGCACGGCCTGGACCGGCGGGAGGTGCTGCGGCGCTGCGAGGCGCTGCTGCTCGGCTTCGAGGAGAATTCATGATCACCGTCATCCTGGTGACCTGCCTGCTGGTCACGCTGCCGGCGATCGCCCGGCCCACCCTGCCGTTCGGGGTGCGCGTGAGCGCCGAGCGCGCGACCGACCCCGCCGTGGCCGGTGCGCGGCGGCTCTACACTCGCGGCGTCGTCGGCGCGGGGGTGCTCGCCGTGCCGGCCACGTTCTGGGTCCCGGTGGGCGTCGTCGTGGCCGTCCTGGTCGCGGCCGGTCTTGCTCTCCACTTCGTGGCCCACCGCCGGATCATGGCCGCCAAGCGGGCCGGCGGCTGGAGCGCCGAGCGGCGGCAGGGCGTCACCGTGGACACCGGCTTCCGCACCGACCCGGTGCGCCTGCCGTGGCTCTGGGCGCTTCCGGCGGCGGCGGTCCTGCTGCTCACCGCCGGGCTCGGCTGGGTCCGGTACGGCTCGCTGCCCGCCACCCTCCCCGCCTTCCCGGGGTACGGCGGCGCCGCCCGGGTGCCCACGACCCCGCTGAGCGCCTTCGAGCCGGTGCTCGCGCAGGTGGCGGTCACCGTGGTGGGCCTCCTCGCGACCCTCGCCGTGCTGCGGGCCAGGCCCGACCTCGACGCCGCCCGGCCTCGCGGATCGGCGCGGCGCTACCGGGCGTACCTGCGCGGCGTCGCCGTCCTGTCCCTGCTGGCGGTGGCGGCGGTGAACCTCAGCCTGGCCGTCTCCGCCCTGCTCCAGTGGGAGGTGGTCCGTCCTGGCCCGCTCTGGCAGGTGGCGGCCTTCGCCCCGTTCGTCGTGCTGGCGGCGGTCTGGGTCGCCTGGGAGTTCCGGGTCGGCCAGGCCGGCCACCGGCTGCCCGCCCTGCCGGGAGAGGAGCAGGAGGACTCGGGTGTCGTACAGCGCGACGACGATCGCCACTGGTTCCTCGCCGGGGCCGTGTACGCCAACCGCCGCGACCCGGCGTTCCTGGTCCACGCCCGGATCAGGTCCGGCTCGTGGACGCTCAACCTCGGCCACCCGCTCGCGTGGGTCCTCGTCGCGGGGGTGGCGTTGGTCGGGCTGCTCGCGCTGTCGGGCGTGCTCGACCTGCCCGAGCGGCCCTCCCTCTTCGGGAGCCCGAGCGGGGTCTAGTGGGCGGCCACCAGGTCGCCGACGGCCTTGACGACGTCGAAGTCGTGGGTCAGCCGGTTCTTGGTGATCGCGACCGTCACGCCGGTGGCGGTGTCGGCGTAGGCCGCGCTGCCACCGGCTCCCCCCACGCCGAAGACGCCCTGGCCGGCTCCCGGCATCCCGTCCGGGCGGCCGATGGCGAAGCCGAGCCCCCAGGCGGTCGGCATGCCGAAGACCTCGTCCATGCCGCTCGACACCACCGAGGTGGCCTCGCGCAGGCGGGACTCGGAGATGAGCCGGACGCCGTCCACCTCGCCGAGCAGCGCCGCGTACATCCGGGCGATGGCGCGGGCGGAGGTCTTGCCACCGGCGGGGATGTCGGACAGCAGGTAGTCGGTGCGGCTGCCGAGCTCGGCGGTCGGCATGAGGGTCATCGGGCCGGCCTTGAACATGGGCAGGTCGGCCGGCATGTCCATGAACGCCGACGGGTCCATGGGCGCGTCCTCCAGCCGGGCCAGGCGGTGGTGCTGGTCGGCGGGCATGCCGAAGTAGAGCTCGTCGCCGATGCCGAGCGGTCCCGAGACCTCCTCCAGCAGCACCTGGGAGATCGGCTTGCCGGTGACCCGCCGGACGATCTCGCCGACCAGGAAGCCGAAGGTGTAGGCGTGGTAGCCCACCTTGGTCCCGGGCTCCCACCACAGCTCGGCGTTCTCCAGCGCGTGGACCATGGTGTCCCAGGTGCAGATGTCCTCGGGCGTGGTGTCGAGCGGCACGCCGGGGACGCCGGCGGTGTGCGACAGGACGTGCGCCACGGTCACGCCGCCCTTGCCGTGCGCGCCGAACTCGGGCCACAGCTCTGCCACCGGCGTGCCGTACTCGAACAGACCGCGCTCGGCCAGCACGTGCGCGACCGTGGCGGTGGCGCCCTTGCCGATGGAGAAGTTGTAGAAGGGGGTGTCGGGGGTCACCGGGCGGCCGGTCTCGGGGTCGGCCACACCGGCGACCACGTCGACCACCTGCTGCCCGTCGCGGTAGACCGCGACCTGGATCCCGCGCTCGGCGCCGGAGTCCACCAGCTCGTCGGCCAGACCCTGGACCTGCTTCTGAAGCTCGCTCATGTCATCCACCTGACTTACTCGTCGTTTCGGAACTAGACGGTACAGTACTCGTCACAGTACTGGACTGTCTAGTACTCTTCTTTCATGGCAGAGGTTGAAGAGGGCCGGTCGGCCCGCAAGCGCGCACAGATCGTGGAGGCCGCCCGCTCGGTCTTCCTGCGCAACGGCTATGTGGGCGCGAGCATGGACGAGGTGGCCTCGCTCGCGTCGGTCTCCAAGCAGACGGTGTACAAGCAGTTCACCGACAAGGAGCAGCTCTTCGCCCACCTGGTGATCAGTACGGCGGGCGAGCTCGACGGCGTGATCAAGGTCGTGGCCGCCACCCTGGACAACACCGAGGACCTCGAACGCGACCTCGGACGGCTGACCCGCGCCTTCCTCGACCGGCTCCTCGAACCGGACGTCCTGCGGCTGCGGCGCCTGATCATCGCCGAGGCGGACCGCTTCCCCGACCTGGGCCGGAGCTGGTACGAGCTCGGCTTCGAGCCGGTCCTGGCCACGCTGAGCGCAGGCTTCCAGCGGCTGGCCGAGCGCGGGCTCCTCCACGCCGACGACCCCTACCTGGCGGCCAACCACCTGATGGGCCTGCTGCTGTGGATCCCGGTCAACCGGGCCATGTTCTGCGGTGGCGCCTCGGCCGACTACTCCGACGCCGAGCGCGCCCAACTGGCCACCTCAGCCGTCCAGGCCTTCCTCCGCGCCTACGGCGCGAAATGAAAGGGAGTCACCCGTGCTGAACCAGGTCGCCGACGGTGTGCTGGTCCACGAGAGCGAGTTCGTGCGGACCAACACCGTGGTCGTGCACGGCCGGGACGGCGTGCTGCTCGTCGATCCCGGGATCCAGGACCACGAGCTGGCCTGCCTCGCCGACGACCTGGCCGCGTCGGGGCGGCCGGTCGCGGCGGGCTTCTCCACGCATCCGGACTGGGACCACCTGCTCTGGCACCCCCGGTTCGGCACGCCACCGCGGTACGGCACGGCCCGCTGCGCGGCCGCCATCCGCGAGCAACTGGCCGCCCCGGACGCCAAGGCCGAGATAGCCGCCCACCTGGAACCGACCGGCCTCGCCGAGCACATCCCGCTGGACCTGCTCGGCCTCATCACCGCCCTGCCGGCCGGGACCACCCGGCTCCCCTGGGAGGGCCCGCAGGTCCGGATCATCGAGCACCGGGCGCACGCGCCGGGCCACGCGGCGCTGCTCATCGAGGAGCGCGGGGTGCTGGTGGCCGGCGACATGCTCTCCGACGTGCTGGTCCCGATCCTCGACTGGGACGGCACCGCGGACCCGGTCGAGGACTACCTCGCCGCCCTGGACCTGTTCGAGGGCGTGGCGGCCAAGGTCGAGGCCGTCGTCCCCGGCCACGGGTCGCCCTGCGGAGCCGGCCGGTTCCGCGAGCGGATCGAGCTGGACCGGGCGTACGTCCTCGCCCTGCGGGAGGGCCGCCCCTTCGACGACCCCCGCGTCACCTCGGCCGGGCCCGGCTGGGAGTGGGTGGTCGACGTGCACGAAGGGCAGCTCCGGGGCTTCGCCCGCTGGGCCGGAACCGGCTGATTGTTTACAGCGTATACGTCGGCTGTATACGCTGTAAACGTGACGACCGCCGAACGTATCGCCTCCGCCGCCCTGGCGATCCTCGCCGCCGAGGGCGCGGAGGCCGTGACCATGCGCCGGGTGGCCGCGGACGTCGGCGTGAGCGCCATGGCCGCCTACCGGCACTACCCGAGCCGGGAGGCGCTGCTGCGCGCGGTGGCCGAGGCCGGTTTCGCCGCCGCGGCCGGCACCTGGAGCGAGCGCCGCGACGAGCCCATGGCCGAGCGGCTGACCGGCCTGCTGAACGACTACCTGGACTTCGCCCTCGGCCAGCCGAACGTCTACCGCTTCCTGCTCACCGACCGCCGCGAGGACGCCCGCCGCTACCCCGACGACTTCCAGACCGGCGACTCCCCCACCTTCGGGCCGATCTTCACCGCCGTGCGCGACTGGATGGACGAGGGCCTGCTGCGCCGCGACGACCCGCTGGAGGCCACCATGGCGCTCACCTCCGCGGCGCAGGGTCTGGTCCTGCTCTACCTGAACGGCCGCATCGCCCTGCCGGAACCCGACTTCCGCCGCCTGTGCGAGCGGACCGCGAGAAGGATCATCGATGGTCTCCAGGCTTAGCCTTCCGTTAGCCGCGACGGCCTCGGCCGTCCTGTTCTTCTTCGGCACCGGCCTCACCCCGGTGCCCGCGCTGACCTGGCTGGCTCCCCTGCCGTTGCTGCTGGTAGCACCGCGCGTTGGCGGGTGGAGCGCGGCGGGGGCGGCCTTCCTGGCCTACCTGCTCGCCCAGGGCAACCAGTTGCACTTCTACCTCAACACCCCGTCGGTGCCGTTCCCGGTCGCCCTGGTGATCATGACGGGCTCGGCGCTGCTGTTCGCGCTGGTCGTCGCGCTCTTCCGCGCGCTGATGGTCCGGGGCCGGGCGGTGCTCGCCGTCCTGGCCGCGCCCGCGCTCTGGGTGGCGCTCGGGCACCTGTACCTGATGACCAGCCCGGTGGGCATCCTGTGGCCGCTGGCCGGCACCCAGGCCGACCTGCCCGCCGTCATCCAGATCGCGTCGGTGGCCGGGTCGTGGTCGGTCGAGTACCTCGTCCTGCTGGTCCCCGCCGCCCTCGCCTCCCTCCGGCCCCGGGCGATCGCCGTGGGCGCGGTGCTCTGCGCCGCCGCTGTCGGCTTCGGGCTGGTACGGCTGGCCGAACCGGCGACCGGCGGGCGGCAGGTCGCCCTCCTCGTCGCCGGGCGATTCCAATGGGCGCCGCAGCTCGACGAGCCGGACGCCCAGAACCGGCTGCGCGGCTACGCCGAACGGATCGCCGCGCTGCCCGCCTCCGTCGAGACCGTCGTCCTGCCCGAGGCCGCGTTCGCCACCCGCCCGGACGACCGGGCCGTGCTCGACCGGGCGCTGGGCACGCTGGGCCGTACCGTCGTCGTCGGGGTGATCCACAAGACGCCGGAGGCCAAGTACAACCAGGTGCTCGCCTACGCCGGCGACGGCTCGGCGCCCGCGGTCTACACCAAGTGGCACGTCGCGCCCGGCGCGGGGCTGGTCGCCGGGCGCGACCTGGTCTACGCGGCCGGGGGCACGATCGGGCTGGCCAACTGCATGGACCTGAACTTCGCCGACCCCGCCCGCTCCTACGGCCTGGCCGGGGCGGGGCTGCTGGCCGTACCGGCTGCCGACGAGTTCGGGAACGGCTGGCAGCACAGCCGCAGCGGCCTGCTGCGCGGGGTGGAGAGCGGCGTCGCGATCGCCTGGGCCGCGCAGAAGGGCACGCCGATGATCTCGGACGGCTACGGCCGCGTGCTGGCCGGCGGCGACACAGAGAACACCCGGGAGGACTTCGTCCTGACCACCGCCACAGTCCCCGCCGGCCCCGGCAAGACCCCGTACGCCCGCTTCGGCGACTGGTTCGCCTGGCTGTGCACGGCCCTCAGCGTGGGGGCCGTCCTCTCGCTCCGCCGCAGGCCCGGCCCGGACGCTGCTTCCGAGGTACGGCGGAGCGACCCGGCCGTGGCCTCGGCCCGGTGAGCCGGGCGCGGGCCGGTCAGGACAGTCGGCCGGCGAGGGTGTCGTGCAGCTCGGCGCTCGGCGCGTTGAGGCCGGTCACCGTGACGGTCTTGCCGCGGGCGGCGTACTTGCCGGTCACGGCGTCCAGGGCGGCCACCGAGGAGGCGTCCCAGATGTGGGCGTCGGACAGGTCGATGACGACCTCGTCGGGGTCGCCCGCGTAGTCGAACTGGTAGACCAGGTCGTTGCTGGAGGCGAAGAACAGCTCACCGGTGACGGCGTAGACGGCCCGGTCAGGGTCGGAGTCGGGGACGGCGGTGACCGTGGCCAGGTGCGCGACGCGGCGGGCGAAGATGACCATCGCGGTGACCGAGCCGACCACCACGCCGATGGCCAGGTTGTGCGTGACGACCACGACGGCGACGGTGGTGACCATCACGATGGTCTCCCCCCACGGCATCCGCCGGAGCGTGGCCGGGGCGATCGAGTGCCAGTCGAAGGTGGCGAAGGAGACCAGGATCATCACCGCGACCAGGGCGGCCATCGGGATCTGGGAGACCCACGGCCCGAACACCAGGCACAGGATCAGCAGGAAGACGCCGGCGGAGAACGTCGACAACCGGGTGCGGGCGCCGTTCTTCACGTTGATCATCGTCTGGCCGATCATCGCGCAGCCGCCCATGCCGCCGAACAGGCCGGTGACGATGTTGGCGACGCCCTGGCCGACGGACTCGCGCGTCTTGTTCGAGTGCGTGTCGGTGAGGTCGTCCACCAGCTTGGCGGTCATCAGCGACTCCATGAGCCCGACCAGCGCCAGGGCCAGGGCGTAGGGCGCGACGACGGCCAGGGTGTCCAGCGTGAACGGCACGTCCGGCAGGCCGAAGGCGGGCAGTGCCGAGGGCAACTCGCCGCGGTCGCCGACGGACGGGACGGCCAGGCCCGCGCCGAGCGTGATCGCGGTCAGGATCGCGATGGAGACCAGCGGGGCCGGCACCACGGTGGTGAGGCGCGGGAAGAACACCATGAGCGCCAGGCCGCCGGCGACCAGCGGGTAGACCGCCCAGGGCACGCCGGTGAGTTCGGGCACCTGCGCCATGAAGATCAGGATCGCGAGGGCGTTGACGAAGCCGACCATCACCGAGCGCGGCACGAACCGCATCAACCTGGCCACCCCGAGCGCGCCGAGGGCGATCTGGATGAGGCCGCCCACGATGACCGCGGCGATCAGGTAGGACAGCCCGTGCTCACGGACCAGCGGGGCGACCACGAGGGCGACCGCGCCGGTGGCCGCCGAGATCATCGCGGGCCGGCCGCCCACGACGGCGATGACCACGGCCATGGTGAAGGAGGCGAACAAGCCGACGCTGGGGTCGACACCGGCGATGACCGAGAACGAGATCGCCTCGGGGATGAGGGCGAGCGCGACCACCAGGCCGGACAGGAGCTCGGTACGGGCGACCTTCGGCGAGAGCCAGGCCGGACGGGTGACGGGCAACAGCAAGACGACGTCCTTGGGCGAGGAGGGAACCGCCCGGCGGCGGAGCGGCGCGTTTTCCCGCGGCCAGGAACTCTACCCTCGGGTCATTTCTTCGACGAACGCGGGCGGGCGCGGACGTGGATGCGTTCCCCCTGGCGGCCGAAGAGGCTGAGGATCTCCACCGGCCCCTCGCCGGTGCTGCCGAACCAGTGCGGCAGCTTGGTGTCGAACTCGGCGGCCTCCCCCGGCCCCAGCACCAGGTCATGGTCGGCGAGCAGCAGCCGCAACTTCCCCGAGAGCACGTAGAGCCACTCATGGCCCTCGTGCGTGCACAGCTCGGGCTCCGTCCGCCGCGCCGGGATGACCATCTTGTACGTCTGGATCGGGCCCGGCTGGCGGGTCAGCGGCAGCACGGTGTTGCCGTTCACCTTCCTCGCGGTCAGCCGGATGCGGGGGTCGCCGACCTCGGGCGCGCCCACCAGCTCGTCCAGCGGCACCTGATGCGCCTGCGAGATGGGCAGCAGCAGTTCCAGGCTGGGACGGCGCTGGCCGGACTCCAGCCGCGACAGCGTGCTCTTGGAGATGCCGGTGGCCGCGGCGAGCTCGGCCAGCGTCACGTCCCGCTGGATGCGCAGCCGCTTGAGGCGCGGCCCGACTTCGGCGAGCGCGGCCGTGATGGCGGAAAGGTCGTCCACGCCGCCATTTCACCGCACCGTTCCCAGAAACGGCAACAAGAATTGCCCCCTCCGGGACGGAGGGCGCATCGTCTGCGGCGGAGGTGATCGCGATGAGCGAGACGACACTGAAGACGCAGGACGTGATCATGATGATGGGAACGGGTGAGGGCCGATGAGCGTCGAGACCGCCCCTCAGCAGGCTGCGGTTTCGGGCGGGAGGTTGCCGGTCGGCGTCTACATCCTGGCCTTCAGCCTGTTCGCGATGGGCAGCGCGGAGTTCCTGCTGGCCGGGGTGCTGCCGGAGATCGCCGGCGACTTCCGGATCAGCCTGTCGACGGCCGGGGCGCTGATCTCGGCCTTCGCCGCCGGGGTGGTCGTCGGCGGACCGCCCTTCGCCATCCTGACGTTGCGCTGGCCTCGCCGTACCACGTTGGTGGCCACGCAGGTCGTCTTCGCCGCCTCGGTGGCGATCGGCCTGCTGACCGACAGCTACGCCGTGCTGCTGGCCACCCGGTTCGTCAGCGGGCTGGCCTACGCCGGGTACTGGGCGGTCGCGGCGGTCATCGCGATCAGCCTGGTCACGCCCGACCGCACCGCCCGGGCCTCGGGGGTGGTGGTGAGCGGGCTCAGCCTGGCGATGGTCGCCGGCGGCCCGGCGGGGGCGATGCTCAGCTACTTCACCGGCTGGCGTGGCGGGTTCTGGGGAGTGGTCGTCCTGACCGTGGCGGGGACCGTCCTGAGCCTGATCGCGGTGCCGGCGACCCGGGCGGACACCGAGCCGAGCGTGCGCCGCGAGCTGCGGACGATGCGGCGGCCCCAGCTTTGGGTGATCTACGGCGTCACCATCCTGAGCACGGCCGCCTACATGATCACGTTCAACTACCTGGCGTCTTTCCTGACCGACCTCACCCGCCTTCCCGGCGTGTGCATCCCCGCCGTCCTCGCGCTCTTCGGCGTCGGGGCCTTCGCCGGCGTGTCCGTCGGCGGCCGGATCGCCGACCGGCGGCCCACCTTCGCGCTGCTGGCCGGGGCTTTCGGGATCGCGGCCGTGTCGATCCTGCTGGCGCTGCTGGGCCGGCACGCGCTGGCCGTCGTCCCGTTGGTCCTGTTGCTCGGGGTCGCCGCGTTCGTCCTGAACCCCGCCCTTTACGGCCGGGTCTTCACCATCGCCGCCGCGGCGCCCACCCTCGCCGGGGCGACCACCGTCTCGGCGTTCCAGCTCGGCATCAGCCTCGTCCCGGCCCTCGCCGCCGCCGCCCTGACCGCCGGCGCAGGCATCACATCCGTCACCTGGATCGGCGCCGCCCTGGCCGCAGCGGTGGTACCGGCCGTCCTGCTCGACCGGGCCCTGTCCCGCCGCGAGCCGTAGAACCGCTCGGGGTGCGCTGTACGGCCTGCTGCCCAGCGCACCCCGAGCTGATGCCCTCCCGTCTGGCTCGGCCCGTCAGCCGAACCAGCGGGTGAGCTGATCGTCCAGCTCCCGCTGATCGTCGCCCACCCAGGCCACATGCCCGTCCGGCCGGAGCAGAACGGCCGGGACGTCCATCTCCGCCGCCGGATCCGCAAGGCAGTCGACCCGGTCGGCCCAGCCGGCGACGTCCAGCCGTTCCGTCCGATCCAGCAACAGCCCCCGCCCGCGATGCAGCAGCCCGTACAGATGGCCCTGCTTCGTTGCCAGATCGGGCAGGCGGCGGCCGACCAGGTCGGGCCCCGCGCCGAAGTCGTATCGGATGCCGGTCGCGGTGATCTTCTCGGTCAGGTGCCGGTTCACCTCGTCGAAGTCCATCAGCTCGGTGAGCAGCCTGCGTACGGCCTGCGGGCCCGGCTCGGGAGACAGCAGCTCCGTCTGCGCCCGGGTGTTGTCCAGCACATCCGCGGCCACCGGCCGCCGCTCGGCCTCGTAGGTGTCCAGCAGGCCTTCCGGTGCCCAGCCCCGCACCTGCGCGGCCAGCTTCCAGCCGAGGTTGACCGCATCCTGGATGCCCAGGTTGAGCCCCTGCCCGCCGATGGGCGGATGGATGTGCGCGGCATCCCCTGCCAGCAGCACCCACCCGGCCCGATACCGTTCGGCCAGCCGCGTGGCATCCCCGAACCGCGACAGCCAGCGCGGGGAATGCACCCCGAAGTCCGTCCCGAAGATCGCCCGCAACTGCTGCCGGAAGTCATCGAGCGTAGGCGGCTCCGCACGATCACTGACGCCGGCCGCAGGGACCAGGACGCTGTAGACCCCCTCGCCGAACGGCCGGAGCCAGAAGCGCTGCTGCGCCCCGCCGGTCTCCGCCACCCTGGCGGCGACCTCCTCCGGCGAGACCCCGACCTCCATCTCCCCCATCAGCGTCTCCGCCCGTGCCGGCTCCCCGGGAAACCCGACCCCGAGCAGCTTCCGCACCGTACTGCGCGCGCCGTCGCACCCGACGACATACCGCGCCCGCACCCGCTCCCCGTCCGCGAGCTCCACGGTCACCCCCTCGCCGTCCTGCTCGATCCCCACGACCGCGCTCCCGCGCCGCACATCCGCCCCGAGCTCGACCGCGCGCTGCTCCAGCAGCCGCTCGATCACCGGTTGCGGAATGCCCAGCAAGTAGGCGTACGCCGAATCCAGCCCCTTGGGCGCCGCCTTGGGGATCGCGGCGAAGAACCCCGCCGCCGGCCGCCGCCGCCCATGCGGCAGCACGCGTTCCAGCAACCCGCGCATCGCCATCAACTCGAGGCTGCGCACGTGCAGTCCGACGATGCGAACGAACGACGTGGGCCTGGTCTCTTTCTCCAGCACGAGTACGCGCACCTCGTGCAGCCGCAGTTCGGCGGCCAGCATCGCCCCGGTGGGCCCGCAGCCCACGACGACCACATCGAACCTGTCCAGCTCCCGCTCCACACCGCTCGGCGTGGGCGCCTGCTGAGAATGCATAGGTGTTGCCCTTCAGGAGTGCCTTGGCGCTCCCGGCGACACCTACGTCAATCGCCCGACCGTGACGGCAGGGGGAGCACCCACATAGCTACTGCGTTCATGGGTCCCACCTCCTCGGGCGATGTCACGGTCGCCCGCAACTTAGCGGCCTGAACACCACCCCGTCCAACCCTTTTCCACCCACAGGAAGGGACGGCGACGCCGGGGTTGGTTCCGGCGAAGAGGACCGAGGCTGGGCCGAAGGTTCCACGACGTCCGTCAAGGTTCGGCCGCATGCGCTCCACGTGCTGACCGGGGTGATGCGCGCGGCCCCACCAGGCGCCAAGAAGGGCGACCTGTCTACACTCAGCCGGTGTGACGAGAGCTCCCCGTAACACCCCAGCGTGAGTACGCTGCGCCTTGCCGTCGATGTCATCGTGCGGGGGCATGTCCTGGGGGCCGACTCGACGAGCAGTCCGGACGAGGTCGACGGGATCCTCGGGGCCACGTCGGCGGAGAACCGGGCTCGGCGGCGGATGTGGCGTGACTACGGTCTGGTCGAGTTCTTCTGGGAACGGCACATCGGGGCGCCGACATGGTGGGGCGTCCACTTCACGGTGCAGTTCCATCGGCTTCGGCCAGCCGGGGTCGGCATCGCTGCGGATCCGATCCGGATCGAGTACGGGCCGCTGCAGCCGGCGCTCCCTTTTGAATCCTTGCGGGCGGCGCTGGCTGAGCTTGGCGTAGGCCTGGTCGAACGGCCTCGTGCCCAGGCAGACGTGCGGGAGTTCCTGCAGCCGGGGTCGGGCGCGCAGATCGTCGTCGTCGAGGGCGAGGTTCACGCCGTCAGCGTGCCTCGCCCGGCCTAGAGCCTCGTTCAGGGCGGCGGGTGCCACCTGGGTCAGGTGTCCTCCTGTCCGGTGGATGAGGTGAGGCGGGTGAGGGCCTCCTCGTCGGAGAGTGCGGCGATCTCGGCGGTGAGGCGGGCTTCCACGGCGGCGGCCAGGCGGCGGACGGTGCGGGTGAGGAAGAGGGTGTTCAGCGGCAGTTCGAGGTCCAGGTCGGAGCAGAGGCGGGCGATCACGCGGGTGCCGAGCATGGAGTGGCCGCCGAGGTCGAAGAAGTCGGCGTCCACGCCGAAGGTGTCGAAGCCGAGCACCTCGGCCCAGATCTCGTGGACCAGTTCTTCCGCTGCCGTGGAAGGGGGTGCGGCGAACGTGGAGGGGGCCAGGGGCTGGGGTGGAGGGAGGGCGGTGCGGTCGAGCTTGCCGTTGGGCAGGCGGGGGAAGGTGTCGACGCTGACGTAGAGGCTGGGGACCATGGTGGGTGGGAGGCGGTCGGCCAGGTGGGCCCGCAGTTCTCCGACCGGGGCGAGGTGGTCGACGTAGGCGACGAGGGCCGGGCCGCCGGGGGCGTCGTCGCGGACGGCGGCGGCGGCCCTGGTGACGCCCGGGTGGGTGAGCAGGGCCGACTCGACCTCGCCGAGTTCGATGCGGACGCCTCGGACCTTGACCTGGTCGTCGGTGCGGCCGATGAACTCCAGCAGGCCGTCCGGGCAGCGGCGCACCAGGTCGCCGGTGCGGTACAGGCGCCCGCCCGGCCCGAAGGGGTCGGGGACGAAGCGGGTGTCGGTGAGGTCGGGGCGGCGGTGGTAGCCGCGGGCCAGGCCGTCGCCGCCCAGGTAGAGCTCGCCGATCATGCCGGGCGGCACGGGCTCCATGGAGGCGTCCAGGACGTAGGCCGTGGTGTTGGCCACCGGGCGGCCGATGCGGATGGCGGGGTCGTCGGGCCGGAGGCGGTGGGTGAGGGACCAGATGGTGGTCTCGGTCGGGCCGTACATGTTGTGCACCTGCCCGGCCACGGCCTGCAGCCGCGCGGCGAGGCCGCCGGTCAGCGGCTCGCCGCCGCTGAAGAGGCGGGGCAGCCCGGGAGGGAACTGGTCGAGGAGTTCGGCCAGCACCGAGGGCGGGGCCTGGACGGTGGTGACGTCGAGGCCGCTGAGCTTGCCGGACGGCGGAGCCACCACGACCGCGCCGCCCGCCAGCAGCGGCCCGAACAGTTCCAGGGCGGCGATGTCGAAGGAGAGCGGGGTGAGCAGCAGCATGCGTTCGGCGGCGTCGAAGGCCAGGCTCTCGACCAGGTTGACCACGCCCCGGTGCGGCACCATGACGCCCTTGGGGGTGCCGGTGGAGCCGGAGGTGTAGATCAGGTAGGCGAGATCGTCGGGCGACACCCGTGGCAGCACCAGGCCGGCGGGCGGCTCGCTGGGAAAGTCGACGAGGCACGGCACGCCGGGCAGCCGCCCGGCCAGCTCGGGCGTGGTCAGAGCCAGGGCGGTCCCGGAGTCGTCGAGCATGAAGCGCAGCCGCGCCTCGGGGTAGCGCGGGTCGAGCGGCACGTAGCAGCCGCCCGCCTTCAGGACCGCCAGGAGCGCGATCACCAGGTCGCCGCCGGGCGGCAGGCAGACCGCGACCGGTGATTCGCCGCCGACGCCGCGGCGGATCAGTTCGGCGGCCAGCGCGCGGGCCCGCCGGTCGAGCTCGCCGTACGTCAGCGTGCGGTCCTCGTGCGGGACGATCACTGCGGGCGCGTCCGGCTCGCGGGCCGCGACCAGCTCGTGCAGCGGCTGCTGCGGGTACGGCAGGCGCGGCCCGTGCCAGGAGGCCAGCACCTCGGCCCGCCGCGCGGCCGACATCAGCGGCAGCCGGGACAGGGGCAGCGCGGGGTCGGCGGTGGCCGCGTCGAGCAGGGCGAGGTAGCTGCCGGCGAGCTCGGCGACGGTCTCCGGGTCGAACAGGTCGGTGCTGTACTCCAGCCAGGCGCTCATCTCCCCGTCCGGGTTCTGCACCTCCAGCGTGAGGTCCGTCTTGGCGGTACCGGTCCCGAACTGGCCGCGGACGTCGAACGGCAACTGGTTGAAGGCCACCTGGTACAGCGGGGTCCGCGCCGGGTCGCGCGGCGGCCGTACCTCCTCGACGATGCGCGCGAAGGGCACCTCGGCGCGGTCCAGCGCCTCCAGCACAGTGTCCCGGACCCGGTCCAGCGCTTCGGCGAAGGTCGGGTCGCCGCCGAGGTCGGCGCGCAGCGGCAGGGTGTTGACGAACATGCCGACCAGCGGGTTGAGCTCCGGCAGGTCGCGTCCGGCCACCGGTGAGCCGATGACCACGTCGTTCTGCCCGCTCCAGCGGGCCAGCAGGGCGGCGAAGGCGGTGAGCAGCACCGCGAAGGTGGTCGCGCCGGAGGACTTGGCCAGGGTGGTGACCCGTTCGGCCAGTTCGGCGGGGACGGTGAAGGCGTGGTTGGCGCCGGCGTAGCTGAGCTCGGCCGGCCGGGGCCGGTCGGTGGGCAGTTCGAGGGGCACCGCACCGGCCAGCCGCTCGCGCCAGTAGGCCAGGTCCTCGTCGAGCTCGCCGGCGTCGAGCCGTTCGCGCTGCCAGACGGCGTAGTCGGCGTACTGCACGGTCAGCTTGCCGAAGGCGGGCTCGCGCTGCTCCAGCAGGGCGGCGTGCGCTTCGGCAAGGTCCTCGGCGAAGACCTCGGAGGACCAGGCGTCGAAGACGGTGTGGTGGGTGACGAGCACCAGCCGCCACTGGTCGCCGCCGAGGTCCACCAGCCGGGCCCGCCACAGCGGGGCCCGGTCGAGGGCGAACGGCTCGGCCACGTCGGCGGCGCCGAGCGCGGCCAGCTCGGCGGCCTGGTCGGCCGCGTCCAGGCCGGACAGGTCGCTCCGCGCCAGGCGCACCGGCACGTCGGGGGCGATGAGCTGCACGACCTGCCCGTCGCGCAGCTCGAAGCGGGTGCGCAGCGGCTCGTGCCGCCGCACGACCAGCCGGAGCGCCTCCTCCACCAGCTCGGGCCGCGTCACCCGCAACCCTTCCAGCCGGTAGACGCCGCCGATGCTGTAGAGCGGCAGGTCGGGCGTCAGCTCGGTGAGGAACCAGATGCGCTGCTGGGCGTAGGAGGCGGGGAAGACGCTCTCGGTCACGGTGCCTCCGTCAGGTGCTCGCGGATCTCCCCGGTGATCGGCTCCAGCGCGCTGACCTCGCCGATGGTGGCCAGCCAGTGCCACTGGTCGAGCGCGTGGTAGAGCCGGTAGAACGCCAGGCGCTCGGCCCAGTCGGCCGGCAGCGGGCCGTACCCCTCCAGGAGCGCCCGCCGGCGGCGGGCGTCGCCGCGGACGGCGAAGTAGTCGGTCCGTGCCAGGTCCATGAGCGGGTCGCCGCCGAGGGCGTTCTCGACGTCGATGACGCCGGTCAGCTCCCAGCGCCCGTCCTGCTCGGCGACCATGACGTTGCGTTCGTGGAAGTCGTGGTGCAGCAGTACGGGCGTGGCGCAGCGGGACAGCAGCGGGCGGCCGGTGCGCAGCTTGGCGACCAGCGCCGCGTGCAGCTCGGGGTCGCCGCCGAACTCGGCGAACCGGGCGGCCTTCGTCTCGAACTCGCCGCCGACGTAGGCGTCGTTGGTCGGCTCCTGAAGCCCGTCGAACGGGCCGAAGGCGGTCAGCTCGACGCTGTGCACGGCCCGCAGGACTCGGCCCATGTCGCGGTAGAGCCGCTCGATGCTCTCCTCGTCCAGCGTGGCCGACACCTGGGACAGCGGTTGTCCGGGGATCTTGGTCATGACTAGGTACGCCTGGGGCAGGTCGCGCTTGGAGTCGTCGGCCAGCACCACGGCCGGTGCGGGCGCCCCGCTGCCGGCCAGCAGCTCGTAGACGCGGCGCTCCTTGCGCATGCGGTCGGTGAACAGGCCCGGGTAGAGCTTGAAGATCAGCTCGCGGGTGGCGGTCCTGACCTCGTAGACGGCGCTGATCTCACCGCCGGTGCGCAGCAGCACGCTCTCGACGGGTTCGCCGAGCAGTTCCGCGGCCTTGGCCGCCGACAGCGGCATGGTCAGCGCCTTGGCGAAGGCGGGCGCGCTCCAGGCCAGGCTGACGACGTTGCCCGCCCGGCCTTGCAGCGCCTGAGCGCCGACGAGGTCGTCGGGTTCGGCCTCCGGCACCTCGTCGTCGAAGCGGGCCAGCACCGGGATGCGCATCGAGACCAGCACGTGCACCGCGATGCCGAGGCCGAGCAGGATGTACATGAACGCGATGCCGCGGCCGGGGCCGACGCCGATCACCGCGCCGACCGAGGAGGCCAGCGCCCCGCCGGGGGCCAGGAGCGGCTCCAGCAGCCGCTCCCCCAGCGGCGCGACGACGGCCATGCCGATCGGCAGCGTCGACCAGGAGATCATCTGGTTGAACGCCATGACCCGGCCGTGGAAGCGTTGCGGCACCTTCACGTGGATGATCGTCATGAAGACGCCGTTGACCACGGACAGGCTGCACCACAGGCCGAACGCGCCCACGGCGACCACGAGCGGTGAGGCGTGCAGGCCGGTGACCACCGCGAACAGGCTCAGCAGCAGCGTGCCCAGCAGCACCGCGCGCATCCGGCGCCGTCGCGGGCCGCCCCACAGGGCGACGAGCACGCCGCCGAGGGTGGCGCCGAGGCCGCCGACGAAGGCGACGCGGCCTGCCGTACCGAGGTCGGCGAAGGACAGCACCAGCGGCGAGACGGACATCAGCACCGCGGCCAGCATGACGTTGAGGACGGCGAAGTACAGCAGCGCGGCCCGCAGGTGCCGGTTGCCCAGGGACATGCTAAACCCGGCGGCGATCTCGGTGGCCATCGGCTCGCGCCGCTCCAGCCCGAGGGTCGCGGGGAAGCGGATGAGGGCCAGCGCGACCAGCACGACGGCGAAACTGGCCACGTCGATCACCAGGATGCCGCCCAGGCCGATCCCGGCCAGCAGCGCGACGGCCAGCAGCGGCGCGACGAACTGGGAGGTGCCGAGCAACATCTGCACCACACCGGCCGCGTGACCGAGGTAGCGCTTGGGGACCAGTTGCGGCAGCGCCGAGGAGTAGGCCAGCCGCTGGAAGATCAGCGTCACCGACAGCGCCGCGGTGAGCGGGTAGATGTGCCAGACGGCCAGGTTGCCGCTCCACAGCAACAGCCCGAACAGCAGTTGCACGCCGCCGGCCAGGCAGTTGCCCAGGACCATCATGGACCGTTTCCCGGACCGGTCGACGATGGCGCCGACCAGCGGGGCGGCCAGCACGCCCGGCATGATCGCCAGGGCCACCAGCAGGGCGAAGTTCACCAGCGAGCCGGTGGTGGTGTAGACCCAGATCGGGATGGCGAAGTCGGTGACCGCGGTGCCGATCATGGAGACGAGCTGGGCGGCGGAGACGGTCAGGAAGCGCCGCATGCTGGGCGGCGGCGGCTCCTTCTTCGGCCGGTCCGGTTCAGGCTCCGGCTGCGACGGCGGCGAGGTCTCCTCGATCCACCAGCCCGCCGCCGGTCCCCGGGCGGTACGGCTGAGCGCGTCGGTGGCGCCGTAGCCCATCGCGATGTGGGTGTTGGTGAGGATCTGCGCAAGGTCGTCCGCGCGGTACTTCAGGTAGTAGTGCCCCGCCTCGTCGAGGACGACCAGGGCCAGGTCGGGCGACAGGAAACGCCATTCCCGGTAGCGCTCGCGGTGGTAGTCGGTGGCGGGGTCCTGCGCGCCGACGACCGCGATGACCGGGGCGCGCAACGGCTCGGCCCGCTCGGCCAGCATCCGGGTGAAGCTCTCCTCCGCGATCAGCGTGTCCCGCCGCTGGTTGCGGACCATGAACCGGACCTGCTCCTCGTCCAGGCCGCTGATGTCGTTGCCCATAGCCTTCATGCGGTTCTCGTAGACCCGGTCGCCGCGCAGCCGGTCGGTGCGCAGCAGCCGGCCCAGCGGCCCGGCGATGCGGCCCTCGGGCCGGGCGAAGGGGAAGATCGCGCCGATGTAGACCGCTTCCAGGTCGCGGCCCCGCGCCTCCAAGCGCCGGGCCACCTCGGCGGTGACCGCGCCGCCGATGCCGCAGTGGCCGTAGAGGGCGATCGGTCCGTGCACGTTGTCGAGGATCTCGCGCACGCACTGCTCGATGACCTCCTCCAGCGGCATCACCGGCTCGTCGGGGCGGCCGGGGTCGTGGCCGGGGAAGGCCATGGAGTACAGCGCGCACTCCTCGGGCAGGGCGTCGGCCAGCGGCTGGTAGACCAGGGCGCTGCCGCCGCCGTACGGGAAGCAGACGAAGGTGAGCGCCGGTACGGCCCGCGAGCGGGTCAGCCGGTGCAGCAGCTCGCGCGGCCGGTCCTCGGCCGGCGCGGGCCCCTCGATGAGCTCGGCGAGCAGGCGCACGGTCGGGTTCTTGAACAGGTCCATGACGCCGACCGAGCGGCCCTCGACCGGCGCCAGCAGGCGGCGCAGCCGGGCGACCACCTGGATGGCCACCAGCGAGTGGCCGCCGATCTCGAAGAAGTCGTCGTCGAGCCGGATGTCGGAGCGCCCGAGCAACTCGCCCCAGAGTTCGGCGACGGCGAGCTCGGCCGGGCTGCTCGGCAGCTCGCCGCGTCCGCCGGCCGGGCCGGGGCGCGGCGGCGCGGGGAGCGCGGCCCGGTCGACCTTGCCGTTCGGGCTGAGCGGCAGCTCGTCGAGGATCACGTAGGCGCCGGGCACCATGTGGTCGGGCAGCAGCGCCTTGAGCGCCGCGCGCAGGTCGGCTTCGGGCGCGGCCGTGACGACGTAGGCCACGAGCCCCTCGTCGCGGGCCAGGACCAGCGCCTCGCGCACGCCCGGCTGTTCACGCAGCACGGCCTCGATCTCGCCCAGCTCGACCCGCTGGCCGCGGATCTTGATCTGGCCGTCGATGCGGCCGAGGAACTCCACCGCGCCGTCGCGGCGCAGCCTCGCCAGGTCGCCGGTGCGGTACAGCCGCGCGCCCGGCGGGCCGTACGGGTCGGGCACGAACCGCTCGGCGGTCAGCGCGGGCCGGTCGTGGTAGCCCTGCGCGACCTGGACCCCGCCGATGTGCAGCTCCCCCGGCACGCCGAAGGGCACCGGGTTCAGCCGCGCGTCGAGGATGTGGATGCGCGTGTTCTGCACCGGATGCCCGATCGGCACGCGGCTGTCGCCGGGCGTGCACCGCCAGGCGGTGACGTCCACGGCCGCCTCGGTCGGGCCGTACAGGTTGTGCAGCTCGACGTGCGGCAGCCGCTCGAAGAAGCGGTCGGCCAGCCGGGGCGGCAGCTCCTCGCCGCTGCAGATCACCCGGCGCAGCGACGTGCACGCCTCGATGCCCTCCTCCTCCACGAAGGCGGCCAGCATCGACGGCACGAAGTGCAGGGTCGTCACGCCGCTGCCGGCGATGAGGTCGCGCAGGTAGGCGGTGTCCCGGTGTCCGCCCGGTACGGCCAGCACCAGCCGGGCGCCGGTGATGAGCGGCCAGAAGAACTCCCAGACCGACACGTCGAACCCGGCGGGCGTCTTCTGCAGCACCACGTCCGACCCGTCCAGGGCGAAGGCGCGCTGCATCCAGTCGAGCCGGTTGCCGATGGCCGCGTGCGTGTTCGGCACGCCCTTCGGGCGGCCGGTGGAGCCGGAGGTGTAGATCATGTAGGCGGGGTCGTCGGGGGTCGCCACCGGCTCCGGCGCCTCGTCCGGGAGGCCGGGCAGGTCGGCTTCCGGCGCGAGCGCCGTGATCCCCACGTCGCGCAGCCGGTCGCGGACCGCCTCCTGCGCCAGCAGCACCACGGCCTGGGCGTCGCGCAGCATGAACTCCAGCCGGTCGCGCGGGTAGTCAGGGTCCAGGGGCACGTAGGCCGCCCCGGCCTTGACCACGGCCAGCAGGCTGACCACCAGCTCGAACGAGCGCTCGGCGCAGACCGCGACCCGGGTGCCGGGTCCGGCGCCGCACTCGCGTAAGCGGTGCGCGAGCCGGTTGGCCCGCCGCTCCAGCTCGGCGTAGGTGAGCCGCTCGCCGTCCAGCTCCAGGGCGACCGCGTCCGGCGTGCGCAGGACCTGCTCGCCGACCAGCTCGCCCAGGGTCTTGTCTTCCGGGTACGGCAGGCGCGGCCCCTCGGCGAGCGCGAGCAGGTGCGTCCGCTCCTCGGCGGTCAGCATCTCCAGCTCCGACACCCGCCGGTCGGGCGCGGAGGTCGCGGCCCGCAGCAGGGTCACGAACCGGGCGCCCAGTTCCTCGACCGTGTGCTTGCCGAGCAGGTCGCGGTTGTAGACGAACAGCCCGTCGAGCCCGTCGCGGCGTTCGGTGAGGAACAGCTCCAGCTCGAACGGCGCGGCCTGGGCGGCCAGCGGGAAGGACTCCACCCGCAGCCCGGGCCAGTCCGCGTTCTCCTCGGCGTAGCTCTGCAGGGCCAGCGCGACCTGGAAGACGGCGGTGCGCGAGATGTCGCGGGCCAGGCCGAGCTCCCCGATGAGCTGCTCGAACGGCAGGCGCTGGTGCTCGAAGGCGTCCAGGGCGGTCCGCCGGACCCGGGTGAGCAGCTCGGTGAAGGTCGGGTCGCCCGCCAGGTCGGCGCGCATGGCCAGCATGTTGACGAACATGCCGACAAGCTGCTCCAGCTCGCTGCGCGGGCGACCGCCGACGGGAGTGCCGACGGCGAAGTCGTCCTGCCCGCTGTGCCGGCCGAGCAGGACCTGGTAGACGGCCAGGACGACCATGTACAACGTCGCGTCGTGCTCCCTGGCCAGGTTGGTGGCGGCGGTCAGCAGGCCGGAGTCGATGGTGAAGGCGTGGGAGTCGCCCTCGAAGGTGGCCACG
The DNA here is from genome assembly GCF_044459405.1 of Nonomuraea sp. NPDC050328. Taxonomy (NCBI): domain Bacteria; kingdom Bacillati; phylum Actinomycetota; class Actinomycetes; order Streptosporangiales; family Streptosporangiaceae; genus Nonomuraea; species Nonomuraea sp. NPDC050328. The sequence goes on from NZ_JBITIW010000003.1 coordinate 448,632, forward strand.
GCGCCGCGCCGGCCGTCGAGCGGCAGGTCGATGGGCGGCACGCCGGCGAGCTGCTCGCGCCAGTAGGCGAGGTCCGCCTCGTCGGCCGGGCGCGAGCGCTGCCACAGCGCGAAGTCGCCGTACTGCACGGCCGGTTCTGGGAGGTCCTCCCCCGCGTACAGGGCGCGCAGCTCCCCGGCCAGGATCTCCAGCGACCAGCCGTCGCCGGCGATGTGGTGCAGGGTCACCAGCAGCACGTGCTCCTCGTCGGCCAGCCGTACCAGTGTGGCGCGCAGCGGCGGCTCGGTGGCGATGGCGAAGGGCCGGCCCAGGTCGGCGCCGAGCAGGGCGCGGGCCTCGGTCTCGTCGGCGGCGCTCTGGTGGCGCAATTCGACGTGGACGTGCTCGGCCACCTCGACCCGTGGCCGCCCGTCGGCGTCGGCGGGGAAGCGGCTGCGCAGGATCTCGTGCCTGGCCACCAGCGAGTCGAGCGCGTGCTGGAGCCGGCCGGTGTCGAGCGGCCCGCGCAGGCGCAGCACGAGCGGCACGGTGTAGGCGGCGGTCCCCGGAGCGAACTGCTCCATGAACCACAGGCCCTCCTGCGCGAACGACAGGGGCACCTCCGCACCCGGCTCGCGGCGCGGGATCGCGGCACGTCTGGGGCCCGATCGCCGGCGCAGGCGCTGTTCCAGCAAGGCTCGCTTGGGGTCGGAAAGCTCTAGCTCGCTTGCGGACAGCCCCGGCGAGGAGGTCACTCCTGCCTCACTTTCTGGTGAACGTCGTCTTTTGTGGCATTCACGAGGTGGACGAAGCTATTCATACCTATTCATCCGGCGGGAGTCGAGAGAGTTCGGGAGACGGGCGTGCTCGTTTCAGACAGGCCGAGAAGCCCTTTATCGCACTGCGCGAATCCGGCCCAAGGGACGGCGGGTCCAGGTCGGGGGCGGATTCCGTGCGGCGACTTCTACCATCTGTGCATGTCCGTATATGGCAGTTGACTGCACCACAAAACGTTAGTTATAAGGATTTATCGCACAGCCCTTGATGACCGCCCGGTGAACGGGACGCCTTGGCCTGCCAGCCCACAGGAGTGCCTTGAGCATCGCCACCCAGCCTCCCCTGTCCACCACCGTCCAGCTCTTCTGCCTTCCCTACGCCGGTGGTGCCGCCGGCGCATTCCGGGAGTTGCGCCGGGTGGCGGGCGGGCGGTTCGAGGTCGTTCCCATCCAGTTGCCCGGCCGGGAGGAACGCGGCGACGAGCCGCCGGAGTTCAGCGTCTCCGCGCTCGCCGACGAGATCGCGCCGCACACCGGCCGGCCGTACGCGATCTACGGGCACAGCATGGGGGCGCGGCTGGCCTTCGAGGTCGTGCGCGAGCTGCGCCGCCGGGGGCTGCCCTTGCCTGAACGGCTTCTGGTCGGTGCGGCGCACCCGCCCGACCGGCGGGTGCCGCTGGCCGCGACCACCGACCTGCCCGACGACGCCTTCATCGACCAGCTCGTACGGCGGGCGGGCGCGCAGCCCGAACTGCGGGACGAGCCCGAGCTTCGGGCGTGGTCGTTGCCCATCCTGCGGGCGGACTTCCGGTGGATCCGTGCCTACCGCTACCTGGCCGAGCCGCCGCTCGACGTGCCTGTGGTGGCCTTCGCCGGCGCCGACGACCAGGAGGTGGGGCCCGGCGACCTGCTCGGCTGGGCCCGCCACACCAGCGCCGGTTTCGGCCTGCGGACCGTGGCCGCCGGGCACCTGTTCCTGCGGGACGCGCCCACCGAACTCGCGCGGCTGCTGGCCGAGGAGCTCGGCGCGCCGACCGAGGACCTCGGCACCCGTGCCGGGGAGGTTCGGGTGAGCGCGGTGCCGAGCCCTGGGGTGGCGATCTGCAGGGTGACGCCGTACGCCTCCATCGTCGAAGCGCTCGATCCCGAGGAGGCGGGCTGGATCGAGTCGGCCGCCGAGGAGGAGCGCGACCGGCTGGCCGCCCGGGTCGCCGCCGCCCGGCAGGCCCTCGGCTCGGCCACCGGGGTGCCACCCGACCGGTTCGCCTTCACCGACCCGGCCACCCGAGGGGCGTGGCGGCCGGTCGGCGACCCCGCTCTGGAGAGCTGGCGGGTGCTGGTGCTGCCGCTCCCCGTACGGCAGGGCGAAGCCGTCCTGGCGGTCGCCGCGCCGTACGAGCGGATCCTGCTCCGGCTCGACCTGGCCCCGGGCTGGGCCCCATGACCGGGCCCCTGCTGCACGAGCTGGTCCTGGCCCAGGCCGAACGGACCCCCGACGCCGTAGCCATCCGGCAGTGGACGCGCGCGCTCACCTTCGGCGAGCTCGCCGAGGCCGCCACCGGCCTGGCGGCCCGGCTGCGCGAGGCGGGCGCCGGGCCGGAGACGCGCATCGGCGTGTGCGCCCGCCGGACCCCCGACCTGCTGGTCGCGGTGCTGGGCGTCATGGCGGCGGGCAGCGCCTACGTCCCGCTCGACCCGGCCCATCCGAGGGCCCGGCTGCTGGACGTGCTGGACGACGCCGGCCTCTCGATCGTCGTCACCGACGAGCCGGGCCGGGCCCTCCTCTCCGGCCCGGGCACCGGCTCAACCGACCCCGGCCTCTCCGGCATGGGCGTTGACCTGATCGGTGTGGGTGAGCGGGCGAAGCGGCCCGGCGACGCCCCGCCGGACCGGCCGCGCCCGGACAACGCCGCCTACGTCCTCTACACCTCCGGCTCCACCGGACGCCCCAAGGGCGTCGTGGTCGAACACGCCGCCGCCGTCGCCTTCGTCACCATGGCCGGCCGCTACTTCGAGCTCGACGCCGGCTGCCGCAGCATCGGCTTCGCCGCGCTCGGCTTCGACGTCTCGGTCCTCGACATCTTCGCCCCCCTGGCCAGGGGCGGTTCGGTCATGTTCATCCCGGACGAGGACCGCACCGACCCGGCCCGCCTGCAACGCTTCCTGGAACAGCACGAGGTGACCTGGGGCACCATCCCACCCGCCCTCCTCCCCCTGCTCGACCCGGACCGGCTGCCCACGCTGCGCGACGTGCTCACCGCGGGCGAGCCCGCCGGCCCCGAGCAGGTCGCCCGCTGGGCCCGCCCCGGGACGCGCCGCTTCCACAACTGGTACGGCCCGACCGAGACGACCGTGTGCGTGGTCGGGACCGAACTGTCCGGCGCCTGGGACCGGCCACTGCCGATCGGCCACGCGCTGCCCGGCTGCATCGCCCGCGTCCTGGACGAGCACGGCGAGACCTGCCCGCCCGGCACGCCGGGCGAGCTGTTCATCGGCGGCCCCCAGCTCGCCCGCGGCTACCTCAACCGGCCCGAGCTCACCGCCGAACGCTTCGTGCCCGACCCGTACGGGCCGCCCGGCAGCCGGCTCTACCGCACCGGCGACCGCGTGGTCATCGAGCCGGACGGCCGCATCGGCTTCCTCGGCCGCGTCGACCGCCAGGTGAAGGTCCAGGGCCAGCGGGTGGAACTGGGCGAGATCGAGGTCGTCCTGCGGGCCCATCCGGAGATCGGGCAGGCCGTCGTCGACCTCGCCCCCGGGCCGGGCGGACGGCCGGAGCTGACCGCCTACCTCGCGCCGCTGAGCGCGCCCGGGCTCGAGCAGGTGCGGGCGCACTGCCAGGACCGGCTGCCCCGGTACATGATCCCGGTCCGGGTACTGCGGCTGGCCGTACTCCCGCTGACCGTCGCCGGCAAGGTGGACCTGGCGCGGCTCCGCGCCGAGAGCGCCGAGCGGCTCAAGGCCGAAGCCACGGGGCCGGAACAGGCACCTGACCGGCCGCCGCGCACCCCGGTGGAGAAGGCCGTCGCGCTCGCCTGGGAACGGGTCTTCGAGCTCGGGCCGCCCGGCCTCGACACCGACTTCTACGCCTCCGGCGGGCACTCGCTGCTGGCCATGCGGCTGGTCGCCGCCCTGCGTGCCGACCTGCGCCGCGAGATCACCGTCGAGGACGTGCTGGCCGGGCGGACCGTGGAAGCCCTGGCCCGCCGGGCCGAGGCGGCCCCGCCCGCCGACGAGCCGCCCGCCCGGGCGGTCCCGGCGCTCACCCCGATCCAGCGGCGCATGTGGTTCGTGGAACGGCTGGCGCCCGGGACGCCGGTGCACAACATCGCCCTCGCCCAGCGGCTCAGCGGGCCGCTCGACCTCGACGCGCTGCGGCGGGCGCTGGCGGCGGTGCATCGGCGGCACGAGGTCCTCCGGTGGAGCGTCACGGACGTCGACGGCGTGCCTCAGGTCGCGGTGGCTTCGCCCGGCGAGGTCCCGCTTCCGGTGGACCTCGCCGCCGGCGGCAGCACGGACGAGTGGCTGGCGGCCGAGGCGCGGCGGCCGTTCGACCTGGCCGCGGGACCGTTGTGGCGGGCCCGGCTGCTGCGCGTCGGCGACCGGGAGCACGTGCTCGCGCTCACCGCGCACCACATCGTCTTCGACGGCTGGTCGCAGCAGGTGCTCCTCGACGATCTCTCCCGTGCCTACCGGGGTGAGGCGCTGCCCGAGCTGCCGGTCGACTTCTCCGGCTACGCGGCCTGGCTCGACGCCCGGCCCTCGGGCGAGGCGCTCGGGTGGTGGGCCGAGCGGCTGGACGGGGTGCCGAGCGTGCTCGACCTGCCCGGGGACCATCCTCGGCCGGCCGTGCAGACCTTCGAGGGGGCCGCCGCGCACGCCACGATCCCGTCCGGTGACGCGGTGCGGGCGCTGGCCGCCCGGCTCGGTGCGACGCCGTACGCGGTGATGCTCGCGGCCTTCGCCCAGGTGCTGTCCCGGCTGACCGGGGCCGACGACCTGGTCGTCGGCACCCCCGTGGCGGACCGGCGGCATCCGGCTTTTGATCCGCTGGTCGGTTGCCTGGTGCAGGTCCTTCCCGTACGGCTGGCCGTACGGGGCTCGGTGTCCTTCGATGAGCAGGTCGTGGGGTGTCGGCAGGCGTTGGCCGAGGCTATGGCGCACCTGGACGTTCGGCTGGAGGGGGTGGTCGAGCGGCTCGGGACGGGGCGGGATCTTGCCCGTAACCCGTTGGTGCAGGTGCTGTTCAACATGTACGACTACACCGAGCCGCGGCTCGACCTTCCCGGTGTGGCCGTCGAGCCGTTGCCGGCCGGGCTGCCCGGGTCCCTGTTCGACCTCACGCTGTACGTCGGGGAGCGGGCCGGGGGTTACGAGCTGCAGGCCGTGTACAACCCCCGCCTGTATCGCGCCGAGCGGATCGAGGCGCTGCTGGCGGGGTACGTGCGGCTGCTCGACCAGGTCGTGGCCGCTCCCGGCTCCCCCGTCCAGGAGGCGACCCTGCGCCCCGCCGGCCACCGGCTGCCAGGCGGTTCTGGGCTCCCGGACGGACAGAGGGAGCTGGCGGAGTGGGCGGGTGACGGGCTGGTCGAGCGGGTCCACCGCCGCGCCGCCGCCCATCCCGACCGAACCGCGGTCACCGGCGTCGGCGGCACCCTCACCTACGGCCAACTGGTCACCTTGGCGGCGGCAACCACCGCTGCGGTCACCACCCCTCTCGGGCAGGCCGCTTCCTGGGAGGCGGTCGGGGTGCTCGCTGCTCGGAGTTATGAGTTGCCCGGGCTGTTGCTGGGGGTGCTCGCGGCCGGAGCGCGGTGGGCGGTGCTCGATCCGGCGCTCCCACCGGCTCGCCTGGCCGCCCAGGCAGCGGCCGCCGGAGCCACGGCCCTGCTGTGCTGTCCCGGCACCACGGCCCCGCCCGAGCTCGCCCACCTTCCGGAACTGCCCGTCCCAGGACCGGCCGACCGGGCGGGAAGAGGGCTGCCGGCTGTCCCCCTTGCCGAGCGCGGTTACCTGGCCTTCACCTCCGGCACGACCGGGGATCCCAAGCCCGTGCACGCCGCCGAGTACCCCCTGGCCCGCTTCCTCGACTGGTACCCGCGCGCCTTCCAGCTCACCGAGGACGACCGGTTCGCTCTGCTCGCCGGGCTGGCCCATGATCCGTTGCTGCGGGACGCGTTCGTCCCGCTGGTGCTGGGGGCGACCCTGTACGTGCCCGAGCAGGAGTGTGTCCGCGACCCGGCCCGGCTGGCTCGCTGGTTGCAGGAGCACGCGATCACGGTGGTTCACCTCACGCCGCAGCTCGCCCGGCTGCTGGCCGCGGCGGGGCTGAGGTTGCCGGATCTGCGGCTGGTCGTGCTGGGCGGGGACCGCCTCGACTGGGCGGACGTCACCCGGTTACGCACGATCGCGCCCGGCGCTCGGCTGGTCAACGGGTACGGCACCACCGAGACGCCGCAGCTCCAGGCGCTCCACGAGCTGGGCGCGCAGGAGTGCGGCACCGGCTCTGTCCCGGTGGGTCACGGGGTCGACGGGGCCGAGCTGCTGGTGCTCACCCCGGGTGGCGTACCGGCGGCGGTCGGTGAGCTGGGCGAGGTGGTGGTCAGGAGCAGGCGGCTGGCCGACGGCTACCTCGATCAACAGCTCACCGCCGACCGCTTCGCCACCGACACGGACCACCTCGACAAGGGAACGCACCGCCTCACCACCGAAACGGATCGTCCCGCCACGGAAACGCGCCGCCTTGCCACGGAAGCCGGCCACCCCGCCACACAAGCCGGTGGGATCGCTCGTTACCGCACCGGGGACCTGGGCCGCTACGACCCCGAGGGGCGCGTGGTGATCGCGCACCGGGCCGACGGGCAGGTCAAGGTGCGAGGGCACCGGGTGGAGCTGGGCGAGATCGAGCGGGTCCTGGCCGAGCACCCGGAGGTGCGAGCGGCCGCCGCCGCCCTGGTCGAGCAGCCGGGCGGGCCGGTGCTGCGCGGCTACGCCGTACCGGCCGGGCCGGGGACCAGGGCCGCGGACCTGCAGCGGCATCTGCGGGCCCGGCTGCCGGAGGCGGCGGTGCCCGCGGAGGTGATCCTGCTGCCCGCGCTCCCGCTCACCCCCAACGGCAAGCTGGACCGGGCCGCACTGCCCGACCCGCCGCCACGGCCGGCGTCGGCCGGGGCGGAGGAGCCGGCCGGCCAGACCGAGCGGCTCATCGCCGGGATCTGGCGCGAGGTGCTCGGCCGGCCCCGCATCGGCCTGGACGACAACTTCTTCGACATCGGCGGCCACTCCCTGGCCACAGCCGAGGTACAGGCCAGGCTGAGCGGCCCGCTGGGCCGCGAGGTGTCCATCGTCGATCTGTTCCGCTTTCCCACCGTCCGCTCCTTGGCCGTGCACCTGGACGGCCAGAGCACCACCTCAGGTCTCGACCGCGCCGCCCGGCGAATCGCCGCAAGCCGTGCCCGGACCATTTCTCGGCGGCCTGACCAGGCCAGAAAGAGAGAGTGACGCATGACAGGTCCGCAGGACGAACCGCTGGTCGAGCCGATCGCGGTCGTCGGACTGGCCTGCCGGTTGCCCGGCGCGCAGGACGTGACGCAGTTCTGGAGCAACCTCGTCGGAGGCGTGGAGTCGGTCCGGTTCTACACCCGGGAGGAGCAGGCCGCCCTCGGCGTGCCCGACTACCTCCTGGACGACCCCAACTTCGTCCGCGCCGCCGCGATCACCGACGACTACGGCGCGCTGGACGCCGCGTTCTTCGGCATGTCGCCGCGCGAGGCCGAGTTACGCGACCCGCAGCAGCGCCTGTTCCTGGAGCTGTCGGCCACGGCGCTGGAGGACGCCGGCTACGACCCGGCCCGCTACGACGGCGACATCGGCGTCTACGGGGCCATCGGCTCCGACGAGTACCAGTGGGTCTACATCCGCCGCGACCGCAAGACCCACGCCTCGGCGGGCAACCTGGCGGTCTACGTCGGCAACCATCCCGACTATCTGTCGACCTTCGTCTCCTACAAGCTGGACCTGCGCGGGCCGAGCCTCACGCTGCACACGGCGTGCTCGTCCTCGCTGGTGGCGGTGCACGTGGCCTGCGAGGCGCTGCGCGGCGGCGAGTGCGACATGGCGCTGACCGGCGGCGCGTCCTTCGAGATGCCGCCGGAGTGGGGCTATCTCTACCACCAGGACGGAATCTACGCCCCCGACGGGCACTGCCGGGCCTTCGACGCCTCGGCCAAGGGGACCATCTGGGGCGGGGGCGGCGGCGTCGCCGTGCTCAAGCGGTTGTCGGACGCCATCGCCGACGGCGACCACATCCGCGCGGTCATCCGCGGCAACGCCATCAACAACGACGGCTCGACCAAGGCGGGCTTCTCCGCGCCGAGCCTCGAAGGGCAGGCGGTCGCGGTCTCGAACGCGCTGTCGGTGGCGGGCGTCGAGCCGCGCACGGTGACCTACGTCGAGGCGCACGGCACCGGCACCTCGGTGGGCGACCCGATCGAGGTCGGCGCGCTGGCCAGCGTGTTCAGCCGCGGCACCGACGACGCCGGCTGGTGCGCGATCGGCTCGGTCAAGAGCAACATCGGCCACCTCGGCCCGGCCGCGGGCATCGCGGGACTGACCAAGACGGTCCTGGCGGTCGAGCACGGCCTGATCCCGCCGACGCTCAACTACGAGCGGCCCAACCCGCGCATCCCGTTCGGGGAGAACCCGTTCCGGGTGGCCGCGGAGCTGGCGGAGTGGAAGTCCAACGGAGTGCCGCGCCGGGCCGGTGTGAGCTCGTTCGGCATCGGCGGCACCAACGCGCACGTTGTCGTCGAGGAGGCGCCGCCCCTGCCCCCGGTCCCGCGCGAGCACCGCAGCCGGCACCTGCTGCGGCTGTCGGCCCGCACGCCGACGGCTCTGGCCGCGATGGTGAGCCGGCTGGCCGCCCGGCTGGAGGAGGCCGACCTCGACCTCGCCGACGTGGCGCAGACGCTGCGCACCGGCCGGCGGGAGATGAAGCACCGGGCGGTCGTGGTGGCCGGTGACCGGGCCGACGCCGTGCGCGCGCTGGGCGACTCGCGCCGGCTGATCCGTGGCGTGGCCGGCAGCCCGCGGGTGGCCTGGCTGTTCTCCGGCCAGGGCGCGCAGTACGCCGGGATGGGCGCCGAGCTCTACCGGACCGAGGCCGTCTTCCGCGACACCGTGGACGAGTGCGCCGAGCTGCTGCGGCCCGAGCTCGGGCTGGACCTGCGTGAGCTGATCTTCGGGGACGAGTCGGCCAACGAGCGGTTGAGGCGCACCGAGCTGACCCAGCCCGCGCTGTTCACCGTGGAGTACGCGCTCGCCATGCTGTGGCGCTCGTGGGGCGTCGAGCCGGGCGCGATGATCGGCCACAGCATCGGCGAGTACGTGGCCGCGACCGTCGCGGGCGTGTTCGACCTGCCCGGCGCGCTGCGGCTGGTCGCCGCCCGCGGCCGGCTCATGCAGAGCATGCCGCCCGGCGCGATGCTCGCCGTACGGCTGGACGAGGAGGAGGTACGGCCCGGCCTGCCCGAGGGCCTGTCGATCGCCACGGTCAACGGCCCCGGCGCGTGCGTCGTCGCCGGTCCGGTGGCGCTGGTCGAGGAGTACGCGGCCCGGTTGGCCGCCGACGACATCGGGCACACGGCGCTGCGCACCTCGCACGCCTTCCACTCGCCGATGATGGATCCGATCCTCGCCGACTTCCACCAGGTGGTCGCCTCGATCGACCGGCAGGCGCCGGCGTTGCCGTTCCTGTCCAACGTCACCGGCACCTGGATCACCGCGGCCGAAGCCACCGACCCGGCGTACTGGGCGCGTCACCTGCGCGAGCCGGTCCGCTTCGCCGACTGCGTGGCGACGCTGGCGGCCGAGGGCGAGTGGCACGTGGTGGAGTGCGGGCCCGGCCGGCAACTGGCCGGGCTGATCAGGAGCCAGCTCCCGATGGGCGCGCCCGCCCCGCTGCCCAGCCTGCCCGGGCCCACCGAGACCGCGACCGACCTCCAGGTGATCTACACCGCCGCGGGCACGCTGTGGGCGGCGGGCGCGGTCGTGGACGCGCTCGGCGAGCCCGGCCGCCGGGTGCCGCTCCCGACCTATCCCTACGAGCGCACGCATCACTGGGTGCCGGTCGCGGCCGACCCCGAGCTGATCTACCCCAAGTCGCCGCAGACCGGGGCGCTTCCCGTCGAGCAGTGGTTCGCGCTGCCCTCGTGGCGGCAGGCGCCGCTGGCCGCTGCCCGCCGTACCCCGGACCTGACCGGGCGGCGCTGGCTGGCGTTCGCCGGCCCGGTCGCCGAGCCGCTGCTGGCCGCGCTCGAAGCGGCGGGCGCGGAGGTGATCCGCGCCGTGGAGGGCAAGGAGTACGGCAGAGCGGCCGACGGCTCCTTCACGTTGCGGCCCGGCTCCCGCGAGGACTGCGAGCTGCTCCTGGCCGAGACCGGCACCCCGGCGCGGATCCTGCACGCCTGGGCGCTCGACGGCCAGGGCGGCGAGCCGATCCTGGACGCCCAGGACCGCGGCTTCTTCAGCCTGCTGGCCCTGTTCCAGGCGCTCGCGCAGAGCCCGCGCGAGCAGGACGCGGCGGTCCATCTCGACGTGCTCACCGAGGGCACCCAGGGCGTGCTCGGCCACGACGTGCGCCGGCCCGAGCACGCCACCGTCACCGGCATCGCCAGCGTGCTGCCGCTGGAGGCGCCGTGGCTGTCGGTGCGCCACCTCGACGTCGAGTCGGCGTCCGGCGACCTCGACGCGACGCTGGCCGAGCTGGCGACCGACCCGGCCGAGCCCGACGGCGGCATCCCCTCCCCCGTCGTGCTGCGCGCCGGACGGCGCTGGACGCGCGGCTACGAACCCGTCGAGCTGCCCGAGCCGGCCGACCCGATGGCGGGCCTGCGCGAGGGCGGCGTCTACGTCGTCACCGGCGGCCTGGGCGGCATCGGCCTCACCCTGGCCGAGGACCTGGCCACCCGCACCCGCGGCGCGCTGGTCCTGCTCGGCCGCTCCGGGCTGAACGGCAGCCGCGGCGGCCGGGCGGCCGAGGCGATCGCCCGCATGGAGCAGGCGGGCGCCCAGGTGCTCGTCCTGGCCGCCGACGTGACCGACGCGACCGCGCTGCGGGAGGTCCGCGACACCGTCCTGGCCCGGTTCGGCCGCATCGACGGCCTGGTGCACGCGGCCGGCCTGCCCGGCGGAGGCATGGCGGAGGTCAAGGACCGCGAGGCGGCCCTGGCCGTCATGGCGCCCAAGCTGCTGGGCGCGCAGGCCCTGCGGGAGGTCTTCGGCGAGCTCGACTTCGTCCTGCTGTGCTCCTCGGTCACCGCGGTGGCCGGCGGCTTCGGGCAGGTCGACTACTGCGGGGCCAACGCCTTCCTGGACGCCTACGCCGCCACCTGGCCGGGCCGCGTCATCTCGGCCAACTGGGGCGCGTGGCTGGAGGTGGGCATGGCCGCCGAGGTGGAGGCGCCCAAATCCTTCCGCGCGTTGCAGCGCGGCGACCAGCTCAGCCCGCTGGACCACCCGATCCTCACCGAGCTGCACGAGCCGGCCGACGGGCGGCTGCCCTGGTGCGGCGGCCGGATCTCGCCCGCGACCCACTGGGTGCTGGCCGAGCACCGGCTGGCGGGCGTGCCGGTCATGCCCGGCACCGGCTACCTGGAGTGCGCCCGCGCCGCCTTCGCCGCGGTGGTGCCGAGCCCGAGCGCCGAGCACGTCGTCGTCCTGCGCGACGTCGCGTTCGTCGCGCCGCTGCCGGTGGCCGAGGACGCCTCGGCCGACCTTCGGGTGCTGTTCACCGCGACGGCCGAGGGCGCCGACTTCGAGGTGATCAGCGGCGGCTCCCAGACGCACGTCAAGGGCAGCGCGGCCTGGAACCTGCCCGAGTCGGCGCCGCTCGCCGATCTGGCCGGGATCCAGGAGCGCTGCTCGTTCGGCGTGCGGGAGGAGAACCTGTTCGCCTCCGCCTCCGGCCTGGTCACCTTCGGCCCGCGCTGGCGGAGCCTGCGCTCGGTCGCGCACGGCGTCAACGAGGAGCTGGCCCGGCTGGAGGCCTGCCCGGAGACGGCCGCCGAACTCGACCGCTTCGGGCTGCACCCGGCCCTGCTGGACGAGGCCACCGCGTTCGTCAGCGCGGCGGGCGAGCACAGCTACCTGCCCCTCGGGTACGGCAAGCTGACCGTGCACGCCCCGATGCCGGCCCGGGTGTGGAGCCACGCGGTGCACCGCGACACCGGGGGCGAGGTGATCGCCGTGGACCTGACGCTCTACGACGACACCGGCCGCCGGATCGTGGAGATCGCCGAGTTCGTGCTGCGGCGCGTGGACGCCGGCGCGATGTCGCAGCGGGTCGAGGAGGGTGCGCGGGAAAGCGCGGACGTGCCGGAGGTGGCCGAGGAGTCGGCGGCGGCCGGTGTCGCGCTCGACCGCGAGGGCGCCAGGCTGGGCATCCTGCCCGTCCTGGGGGCCGACGCCTTCCGCCGGCTGCTGGCCTTCGCGGTCGGCTCGCAGGTGGTGGTGAACGCCACGGCTCTCGCCGACTTCGTGGCCGGGGTGCGCACGCTGACCAAGGAGACGATCGAGGACGGCCTCCGGCCGGTCGGCACCGGCTCCGACGGCGGAGACGAGCACGGCGACACCGGCTACATCGCGCCGCAGGGCGAGGTGGAGACCACGCTGGCGGCGTTGTGGTGCGAGGTGCTGGGCACCCGGCGGGTGAGCGCCGACGAGGACTTCTTCGAGCTCGGCGGCAACTCGCTGGTGGCGGTCCAGCTCATCGCGCTGATCCGGCGCAAGCTGGGGGTGCGGTTGCCGATGCGCAGCCTGTTCGAGGTGGCGACGATCCGCGGGATGGGCGCCCTGGTGACCGAGGCGCGCGAGCAGGGGCAGTCCGCCCCCGCCCGCATCACGCCGAGGCCCCGCGCGTGACCTGAGGAGGCCTCAGGGCCTCAGGGCCTCAGGTCTCGGGGCCTCAGGGTTTCGGGGCCTCAGGGTTTCGGGGCCTCAGGGATTTCAGGGCCTCAGGGGCCGAGCAGTTCGGCGAGCCAGCCGAGCTGCTCGGCCCGGTCCTCCACGGTGGGCGCCGCCGGCCCGACGATCACGCTGGTCGCGCCCGCCCGGCGGTAGGCCTCCAGCCGCTCGCGCACGCGGGCGGGCGTGCCGCACAGCGCCAGCTCCGCCACGAGCTCGTCGGGCAGCTCGTCCATGGCCGCGCCGAGCCCCTCTTCGAGGTAGACCTCCTGCACCCGCCGGGCCACCTCGCCGAATCCGAGCCGCTGGGCCAGCCGGTTGTAGAAGTTGACCGCGCGGGTGCCCATGCCGCCCAGGTACAGCGTCAGCATGGGGCGGACCAGGTCGCAGGCGTACCCGGGGTCCTCGTCCACCATGGCCAGCACCATGGGCGAGACCTCGGGCAGCGCCCGGCCGCTTCGTGCCGCGCCCTCGCGCAGGTGGGCCGTGGAGGCGGCCAGGTGCTCGGGCGGGAAGTGGATGGGCAGCCACCCGTCGGCGAGTTCGCCCGCGAGCGCGATCGCCTTGGGGCCCATGGCGGCCAGGTGGATGGGGAGGGGCTTGCGCACCGGCGAGATCGCCAGGCTCAGCTCCTTGCCGCCGGGCAGCGGCAGTTCCAGGGTCTCGCCCTTGTGGCTGACCGGCTCCCCGGCCAGCGCCTGCCGTACCACGGCCACGTAGTCGCGGAGGTGGGCCAGCGGCCGGTGGTAGGGCCGGCCGTGCCAGCCTTCGGTCACCTGCGGGCCGGAAACCCCGAGCCCCAGCCGGAACCGTCCCTGGGAGTACCGGTCGACGGTGGCGGCGGCCATGGCGGTGGCCACGGCGCTGCGTCCGGTGATCTGGACGACGCCGGTGCCGAGCTCGATGCGCGTGGTGCCGGCCGCCAGCCACGCCATCGTCGTCACCGGGTCCGCGCCGTAGCCCTCTGCGGCCCAGACGGAGGCGTAGCCCAGCCGCTCCGCCTCCTTGACCAGCCGTAATTGGTCGTCAGGACTGGCCGCCACCGGGCCGAGTGTTCCGATGCTGAATCCGAGCCGCACGTCCGCTCCTCGTGTGGGGGTGCCTCCGCTCCGCATCATCCCCCGTCGGACGGCCTCTGCGAAGATCCTCCGGCCAAGCGGCATTGTCGACTAAGTCAATCGGGATTGCCGGAAAGTGATGATATTTCGGACAGTCATACTTCGCGCTACAAACCATCTTAGAAGTGCGGACTAACCGGACGTTTGACATAAATCCAGGTTGATCATCACAATGTGTCCCGGCCTGGCGATCCCAGGTGAATTACAGCCCCACCCGAGGAGAATTACGGTTTGACCGAAACCTTCGGCGGGCGGCCCCTCGTGCTGATCGGTACCGGCGGGCTGGCCCGAGGCCTCGCCTATGCCCTGGCCACCCTCGCCCGCACCCCGCTCCGACTCGTCGTCGCGGGCCGCACCCCGGAGCGGGCCGCGGAGGTCTGTTACGTCACCACGACCCGAGCCGCCCTGACCGGCGCCCCGGTCGTGGCCGAGCCGGTCCCTGTCGACCTCACCGGCGACCTCACCGCCGATCTCTCCGGCGACCTGGTCTCGACCCTGGCCGGGTTGAACCCCGCCGGGGTCGTGCTGGCCGCCTCGACCCAGTCCCCCTGGGAGGCGACGCACGCCCCGTCCGCCTGGACGTCCCTGGTCCGGAGCGCCGGGTTCGGTCTCACCCTCCCCTTCCAGGCCGACTTCGCCGTCCGCACCGGCCGTGCGGTCGCCGAGGCCTGCCCGGACGCGTGGTTCGTGAACGCCTGCTTCCCCGACGCGGTCAACCCGGTCCTGTCGGCCCTGGACGTGCCGGTGCTGTGCGGGATCGGCAACGTGAACCTGCTGGCCGCGAGCCTGCGGGGCGCCCTGCGCCTGGGCGCGGACGAGCACCTGGCCGTGCTGGCGCACCACGCGCACCTGCACGCGCAGCCGGAGGAGGCGCGCGCCTGGGTGGGCGGCGAACCGGTGGCCGGTGTGGGCGGGCTCCTCGCCGCCCAGCGCTCCACCACCCGCAGCGAGCTCAACCACGTCACCGGACTGGCCGCCGCGCGCGTCCTGCTCGGCGTGCTCGCCGGCGAGGAGCAGCGCGTGAGCCTGCCCGGGCCGCTCGGGCTGCCGGGCGGCTACCCGGTGCGCCTGACCGGCTCCCGGCTCGAACTCGATCTTCCCGCGGGCCTGAGCCGCGAGGAGGCGGTCGCCTTCAACCAGCGGTCCGCCGCTCGCGACGGCGTCATTGTTGAAAACGACACTATTTCCTTCACTTCCGACTTGACCGAAATTCCGAAATTCCCCGTGCACGAGCTCGACCGGGTCCGACTTGAGTTAGACCAGCTCAGGACCCGGCTGCGTGACCGGCACCCATCCGAGCATCCCCACGCCTGAACGAGGTCCGCCAGCATGCCGAATTCCGTTCTGTCTCCCGCCACCCGGGAAGCCAACCTGCTCGTCGACTTCTACGACAGGTTGCCGCGCGCGATCGCCGCCTGCGTGAGCGACCCGGCCCCGATCCGGGACGGCGGCTCGTTCTCCCCCGGCTTCCTGCTGCCCGAGCTGGACCAGCCGCTGCGTGACTTCCTGGCGCCCGCCACCGCCGCCTGGCAGCACCTCGGCCAGTACGGCGGGCACCGCCTGACGCTGCTCGACCTGACCCGCAACCCGGGCACGGGCACGACCAAGACGTTCGCCTCGCTGCTCATCGTGGCCCGCGCGGTGGAGTACATCCGGCGTTACGGCGAGCCGGTCACGATCTTCTCGCCCACCTCGGCGAACAAGGGCACCGCCCTGCGCGACGCGGTCCTGCGCGCCATCGAGGCCGGCCTGGTCGAGCCGGAGCAGCTCCGCGTCGTGGTGCTGGCCCCCGCCTCCTGCCTGGGCAAGCTGCGCTCCAGCCGGCTGTCGACCGACCCCGCGCTGCGCGCGCTCAACCCGCTGCTGCTCTACACCGGCCCCGAGCCCGAGGAGGTCAAGGCCATCGGCCGGGCCTTCGCCGACAAGCACGCCGCCGAGGTCCCCGGCCGCCTGTGGTACTCCCTGGACCTGGCCAACTACCTGGTCGCCGACACCGCGCGGGCCTTCTTCGAGCAGGAGGTCGACCCGATCGGCCCGGTGCCGCGCCTGCACGCCCACGCCGTCTCCAGCGCCTTCGGCATGCTGGGCTACCACCGCGGCCGCGACGTCCTGGAGGAGGACGGCCTGGCCTCGCCGGACACCCGCCCGGCCACGCTGCTCGTGCAGCACCTGGGCACCCCCGACATGGTGCTCAACCTGCGGCACGGCAGCTTCGACCGGGAGGGCCTGCCGGCCTACGAGCCCGACGGCCAGGGCCTGTTCCGCCAGTCGGCCGACCCCCGCTTCCCGCAGGTCACCTACGACCCGCAGGAGGTGCTCGACCCGACGTTCTACACCCACCGCCCGGCGACCTCCCCGGCGATGAACGACCTGATCGAGCGCTTCGGCGGCGACGGCATCGTGGTCTCCCTGGCCGAGTGCGTCGAGCGCTACCCGCAGCTTCGCGAGCTCCTGGCGCCCACCTCGTGCGCGCTGCCCGCCGACCTGCGCGCGCTGCGCGAGTGGTCGCTGGTGATGGCGCTCACCGGCGTGGCCAACGCCGTGGACCGCGGGCTGGTCGAGGAGGGCCGCGACATCGTCGTGCACGGGTCCGGTTCCTACGGCGCCGCCGACTACCGGCTGCTGGAGAGCGACGCCATGATCCAGGTCGCGTCGGTCGAGGACGTGGCCGAGGCGGTCCTGCGTCCGTGAGCGAGCTAGCAGTCGCCGTCGTCGGGATGGCGGGCCGCTTCCCGCAGGCGCCGGACGTGCGGGCCTTCTGGCGCAACCTGCTCGGCGGGGTGGACGCGATCCACGACTACCGCCCGGAGGAACTGCTGGAGCTGGGCATCGAGCCAGGCACCGGCGTCCCGGCGGGCGGCCGGCTGGAGGACGTGGCCGGGTTCGACGCCGGCTTCTTCGGCGTCTCCCCGGCCGAGGCGCTGCGCATGGACCCGCAGCAGCGGCTCTTCCTGGAGCAGTCCTGGGTGGCGCTGGAGGACGCCGGGTGCGATCCGGAGCGCTTCGACGGCCTGGTCGGCGTGTTCGCCGGGTCCTCTGCCAACCGCTACTTCCTGTTCCGCCAGTTCGACGGCGACTGGGAGCACCCGGCGGGCTGGGCGCCCGACTACCTGCCGGCCCAGGCCGCCTACCGGCTCGGCCTGACCGGTCCCGCCATGGCCGTCCAGACGGCGTGCTCCAGCTCGCTGGTCGCGATCTGTACGGCGGCGCAGAACCTGCTGGACTTCCGCTGCGACCTCGCCCTCGCCGGCGGGGTCAGCGTCACCGAGCCGCGCTGGCGGCACACGCCGGGCGGGCTGGTCTCGCCCGACGGCCGCTGCCGCGCCTTCGACGCCGAGGCCCAGGGCGCCGCCTACTCCAGCGGCGTCGCGGTGCTCGCGCTCAAGCGCCTGGACGACGCGGTGCAGGACGGCGACCAGATCTACGCGGTGCTGCGCGGCTGGGCGGTCGGCAACGACGGCGCCGCCCGCGCCGGCTTCGCCGCCCCCGGCCTGGCCGGGCAGGCCATGGTGGTCGCCGAGGCGCTGGCGGGCGCCGAACTGTCGCCCGGCGACATCGGCTACGTCGAGGCGCACGGCAGCGGCACCGCGACCGGCGACGCCATCGAGGTGGCCGCGCTCACCCGGGCCTTCGGCGCGGGGCTGCCGGCCGGCTCGTGCGCGCTCGGCTCGGTCAAGACCGGCATCGGCAACCTCGACGCCGCCGCGGGCGCCGCCGCGCTGATCAAGGCCGTGCTCGCGGTGCGGCACGGGATCGTCCCGGCCAATCTGCACTTCACCACCCCGAACCCGGAGATCGAGTTCGGGCCGTTCTTCGTGCCGGTCAAGAACCACGAGCTGGCGGTTCGGCGAGCGGGCGTGAGCTCGTTCGGGCTCGGCGGCACCAACGCGCACGTCATCGTGGAGTCCTTCGAGGCCCCCGAGCGAGCGCCCGAGCAGGACGGCTGGCACGTGCTGGTCCTGTCGGCCCGGTCGGAGCAGGCCCTGCGGGAGGCCGCGGCGAACCTGGCCGGGTTCCTGGAGGCCGAGCCGTGCCGCCTGGACGACGTGGCGTTCACCCTGGCCGGCCGCCGCGCCTTCCCGCACCGCCTCGCCGTCGTGGCCCGGGACGCCGCCGAGGCCGTCGCCCTGCTGCGCGGAGGCCCCGCCCCGGACGCCCCCGCGGACCTGCGGGACCTGGCCTCGGCCTGGGAACGCGGTGACGCGGTGGACCTCCCGGCAGCCGCGCACGCCCGCCGGGTACCGCTACCCGGTTACCCCTTCCAGCGCGAGCCCTACTGGATCGAGAAAGCATCATGAGCCGCTGGTTCAGCGTCCCCCGCCCCCGGCCGCAGGCCAGGGCGCTGCTGTTCTGCCTGCCGTACGCCGGGTCGGGCGCCGTGGCCTTCCACGGCTGGGCCGCCGCGGCCGATCCCGGCCTGGAGGTGCTCTCGGTGGTGCCGCCCGGCCGCGAGAGCCGCATCACCGAGCCGATCGGCTTCGACGTGGCCGAGCTCGCGCAGGTCATCGCCGCGCGGGCGGACCGACCGTACGCGCTGTACGGCCACTCGATGGGCGGCCGGGTCGGCTTCGAGGTGGTGCGCGAGCTGCGCCGCCGGGGCGAGCGCCTGCCGGAGCGGCTGTACCTGGGCGGCTGCCGCCCGCCGGACCGGATCGACCCGCTGGACGGGCTGTCCCAGGCGCCCGACGAGGTGCTGCTGGCCCGGGTCAGCGCCCTGGGCGGCATGCCGCGGGAGGTGCTCGACTCCCCCGAGCTGCTGGAGCTGGTGCTGCCCATCCTGCGCGGCGACTTCGCCTGGCTGGACGGCTACCGCTACGAGGCCGAGGAGCCGCTGCCGGTGCCGATCACCGCCTTCGGCGGGGCCGACGACCCGGTCACCGGGGCCATGCCGTACTGGGAGGAGCACACCAGCGCCGGCTTCGAGCTGCACGTCGAGCCGGGCGGGCACTTCTTCCTGCACGAGTCGATGGAGCGCATCCTGGGCGTCGTGGCCGGTGACCTGCTGGAGCGGCCGCATCTGACGCCGCTGGGCCGGACCGGCTGGTCGGTGTGGCGGGAGGCGATCCTGCGCAGCACCGGCTTCCCGGCCGAGGGGCTGGAGCTGTTCGCCGCGCCCGACCTGGCGCTGGCCGCCGACGAGCACCTGGACGCCGCCGGCGACCCCGACGGTCCCGACGGTCGCGGCGGTCCCGACGCCGGCGGCGACCTGTTCGACAAGACCTTCGAGGCCGCCGTCGCCGAGATGGCGGCCCGCGCCACCGAGCTGGCCGCCGACCCGCTGCTGCGCGAGGCCGTCATCTGGCAGAACCGCACCATGCTGCCGTCGCTGGACGGCCTGGCCACGCCCGGGCCGCGCAACCACCGGCGGCGCTCGCGGGAGCTGATGCTGGCCAAGTACTGGCAGCGCTACTGCGCCAAGAACGAGACCATCGGCTTCTTCGGCCCGGTCACCTGGACCAGGATCGACGCCGACGGCCCCGCGATCACCGTCGAGCCCGGTCCCGGGCTGGTGCGCGAGCGGCGGGTCGGGTTCGAGGACTGGGCCATCCGCGCCTACGCCGCCCGCCTGGCCGCCGACCCGGACATCCGGCCCTGCCTGCCGCTCGCCCTCCAGCCACACCTGGCGCTGGAGGGCCGCGAGCTGCACCGGCCCGCGCAGCCGCCGATCGTGCTGTCGGCCGCCGAGGCCGCCGTCCTGGCGTTGTGCGACGGCCGCAGGTCGGCCGCGGCGGTGGCCGACGGGGTCAGCGGGCAGGCCGGCATCCGGACCGCCGACGACGCGATGGTCCTGCTGGAGCGGCTGGCCGAGCGCGGGCTGCTGTCCTGGGGCGAGCTGCCGCAGGCGCCCGACACCGAGGTACGGCTCCACCGCCTGCTGACCGAGGCCAAGGCCGCTGCGCCCGCCTCCGCCGAGGAGGCCCTCGACGCGGCGCTGGCCGGGCTCGACCGCCTGTGCGCGGCCCGTGACCGGGTCGCGGCCGCCGCCGGGGACCCCGAGGCGCTGCTGCGCGCGCTGGGCGCCATGGACAGCGAGTTCACCGAGGTCACCGGCCTGGACGCGCAACGCAAGGCGGGCCAGACCTACGCCGGGCGCGGCCTGGTCTACGAGGACACCGTCCGCGACGTGCACGTCGCCTTCGGCGCTCCGGTGCTGGAGGCCCTGGCCGAGCCGCTGGCGCTGCTGCTGCGCGCGGCCCGGTGGCTCACCGCCGAACTGGCCGCCGCCTACGGGGCCGCGCTGCGCGAGCTGTACGAGGAGCTGCGGGCCACCGACGAGCGGGTGCGCCTGGCCGACCTGTGGTTCCTGGCGCAGGGGGCGCTGTTCGGCGCCGGGCACCGCCCGGTCGACACGGTCGCCGAGGAGTTCGCCGCCCGCTGGACCAGGTTGTTCGGCCTCACCGACGAGCCGGTCCAGGAGCTCCGCTTCACCGCCGCCGACCTGGCCGAGGCCGCCGAGCGGGCCTTCCCCGCCGTGCTCCCCGGCTGGTCGACCGCCCGGCTGCACAGCCCCGACCTGCAGATCTGCGCCGAGAGCGCGGAGGCGATCAGGAACGGCGACTTCCTCATCGTCCTGGGCGAGCTGCACGCGGCCTGGCCCACCTTCAACTGCGCGGTGTTCACCCGGGCCCATCCCGACCCCGAGTTCCTGCGCACCGCGATGGTCACCGACCTCGGCCCCGACCGGGTGCACCCGCTGCCGCCCGAGGGCTGGCCGCGCTTCACCGGCCGCATGGCCGCCACTCTGGACGGCCCGACCGACCGGCAGCTCGGCTGGACGGCCGCGCAGGGAGCCGACCCCGGCGCCCTGCTGAGCGCGGCCTCCGTGCTGGTCGGCGAGCAGGACGGCGAGCTGGTGGCGACCTGGCCGGACGGGACCGTCCGGCCGCTGCTGGAGATGTTCGCCGGGCTGATGTCGATGCACGCCGTGGACGGCTTCAAGCTCACCGCCGCCCGCGGCCACACCCCGCGCCTGACGATCGACCGGCTGGTGGTGGCGCGCGAGACCTGGCGCACCACGACCGGCGAGAGCGGCCTGGGCGAGGTGCGCGGGGAGAAGGAGGCCTACCTGGCGGTGCGTGCCTGGCGCCGCCGCCTCGGGCTGCCCGAGCGGGTCTTCGTCAAGCTGTCCACCGAGATCAAGCCGACCTACGTCGACCTGGGCAGCCCGCTGTACGCCGCCCTGCTGTGCGCGATGGTGCGCCGGGCCGGCGACCCGGGCACCCGGCTGGTGATCACGGAGATGCTGCCGGGTCCCGAGCAGGCCTGGCTGACCGACGCCGAGGGCCGCCGCTACTTCACCGAGCTCCGCCTGCACACCACCGACCCGCTGGGGATGCCATGACCACGCTGCCGGACCTGGTCCTCGAGCACGCCGCGCGCCGTCCGGACGCGCCTGCCGTACGGCAGTGGGACCAGGTCGTCACCTACGGCGAGCTGGCCGCCGGGATGCGCGCGCTCGCCGCCGAGCTGCGCCTGCTGGGCGTCGGCCCCGACCGCCTGGTCGGCGTCTGCCTGCGCCGCACGCCGTCCATGGTGACCGGACTGCTCGGCGTACTGCTCGCGGGCGGCGCCTACGTGCCGCTCGACCCGGACGGCCCGCCCGCGCGCCGGGCGGAGATCGCCGCCGACGCCGGGCTCGACGTGATCGTGGTCGACGAGCAGACCGCCGGCCTGGTCGAGGCCCCGCACCTGGTGCCCGTGACCGGCGGGAGCGGTTCGGTTTCCGCCGGTACGGCAGGGCCGGACGACCTGGCCTACGTGCTGTTCACCTCCGGCTCCACCGGCCGCCCCAAGGGCGTGATGATCAGCCACGCCGCGATGTCCGCCTTCGCCGACGGCTGCGGCGAGCTGATCGGAGCCGGCGAGGACCTCAGAACGCTGGGCTTCACCAGCCTGCTGTTCGACGTCTCGGTGGCCGAGCTGGCCGTGACGCTGGCCGCGGGCGGCACCTTCATGCTGGTCGACGAGCAGGACCGCCGGGACGCCGCCAGGACCCAGCGCTTCGCCGCCGAGCACGAGGTCAGCTTCGCCATCCTGCCGGTGCCGCTGCTGCCGCTGCTGGACCCGGCCGGGCTGCCGGCGCTGCGCGTCATGATGACGGGCGCGGAGGCTCCCGGGCCCGAGCAGGTCGAGCGCTGGTCGGCCGGCGGGCGGCGGTTCCTGAACGCCTACGGCCCGACCGAGGCCACCGTCGCGGTCGCCGCGTTCGAGACCAGCGGGACCTGGACGCGTCCCCTGCCGTTCGGCCGGGCCTTCGGCGGCCACCACCTGCACGTCGTGGACGAGCGGCTGCGGCCGGTGCCGCCCGGCCAGCCCGGTGAGCTGCTGATCGGCGGGCCCGGCCTGGCCCGGGGCTACCTCGGACGGCCCGGGCTGACGGCCGAGCGGTTCGTGCCCGACCCGTGGGGCGAGCCGGGCGGGCGGCTGTATCGCACCGGCGACCTGGTCGTGCTGCAGGACGACGGCGAGCTGCTGTTCCTGGGCCGCGCCGACCGGCAGGTCAAGATCAGGGGCCAGCGGGTGGAGATCGGCGAGGTGGAGACCGTGCTGCGGGCCCACCCCAAGCTCGCCCACGCCGTCGTCGAACTGGTCGACGGCCGGCTCGTCGCCTACTGCACCCCCGACACCGCCACCGCCGAGGAGGTCCTGGAGCACTGCGCCAGGCACCTGACCGGCGCCATGCTGCCCACCCGGGTGCTGCTGCTGCCCGAGCTGCCGCTGCTGCCCTCCGGCAAGGTGGACACCGCCGCGCTGCGCGAGCAGCCGGCCGCGCCCGCCCGCCCGCCGGTGACCGAGCGGGAGCGGCAGGTCGCCGCCGTCTGGCAGCGCGTGCTCGGCACCAGCGAGGCGGGGCTCGACGACGACTTCTTCGCCTCCGGCGACTCCATCGGCGTCATGCGGCTGGTCGCCGCCCTGCGCGAGGAGCTCGGCCTGGAGGTGGCCGTAGAGGACGTCTACGCGGCCAGGACCCTGGAGGGCGTGGCCGCGGCGCTCACCGAGCCCGACCCGCTCCCGCACGGCAGCGTCCCCGCGCTCACCCCGGCGCAGAGGCGGCTGTGGTTCCTGGACAAGCTCGCCCCCGACAGCTCCGCCTACAACATCCAGCTCGTCGAGCACCTGCGCGGCCCGCTGGACGTGGAGACGCTGGGCAAGGCGCTGGCCTCGGTGGCCGCCCGGCACGAGGTGCTGCGCTGGCGGGTGCCGGACGCGGGCGGCCTGCCGTACGTGGAGGTGGACCCGCCCGGCGAGGCGCCGTTCACCGTGACCGACGGCGAGCTCGACGCGATCGTGCAGGCCGAGGCCGGGCACCGCTTCGAGCTGGCCACCGGGCCGCTGTGGCGGGCCGTGCTGGTCCGGCGGGCGCCCGAGGAGCACGTGCTGGTGCTGACCTTCCACCACGCGGTCTTCGACGGCTGGTCGCAGCGGCCCCTGCTGGATGACCTCTCGCGCGCCTACCGGCACGGCCCGCTGGAGCCGCCGCCCGCGGCCTTCGCCGACTACGCGGCCTGGCGGGCCGCCAGGGACGCCCGGCGCGGCCCCGGCGACCTGGCCTGGTGGCGCGAGCACCTGGCGGGCGTCGCCCCGGTGCTCGAACTGCCCGGCGACCGGCCCCGGCCGGCCGCGCAGACCTACAACGGCGCGATGGTCACCCGGCGGCTCGGCGCCGACCTCGACCGGGCCGCCCGCGAACTGGGCGTCACCGTGCCCGCGGTGCTGCTGGCCGGGCTGGGCGAGCTGCTGCGCCGCGTCACCGGCCGTGACGACCTGGTGATCGGCACCCCGATCGACGACCGGCGGCACGAGGCCTTCCAGGACCTGGTCGGCTTCTTCGTCGAGATCACCCCGCTGCGGCTGCGGATGGGCGAGCGCGACAGCTTCGCCGACCGGGTGGCCGCCGCCTCCGACGAGCTGCTGTCGGCGCTGGCCCATCCGGGCGCGACGCTGGAGACGGTGGTCGAGGCGCTCGCGCTGCCCCGCGACCCGCGGCGCTCGCCGCTGGTCCAGGTGCTGTTCAACGTCTACAACTTCCCCGCGCCGCACCTGGACCTGCCGGGCGTGCGCGCGGGCAGCCTGGAGGCGGGCCAGCCCGGCTCGCCCTTCGACCTGACCGTCTACGTGGCCGAACGGGACGGCGGGCACGCGGTGGACTGCGTCTACAACACCGACCTGTTCGACCGGGACAGGATCGAGACGCTCGTCGCCGCCTACGCCGCCCTCCTGGAAGGCGGCACGGCCGAGCCCGGCCGCCCGGTCACCGGCCTGCACGCCGACGGGCTGGAGGCGTTGCGGGCCGGCGTCCTGGCGCCTGCCGTACCGGAACGGCCCGCCGCCAGGGGCGGCGTCGCGGTCACCGAGACCGAGCTCCTGGTCTCCGCCGTCTGGTGCGAGGTGCTCGGCCGCGAGAGCGTCGGCGTCAGCGACAACTTCTTCGACGCGGGCGGGACCTCGATGTCCCTGCTCGTCGTGCAGGACCGCCTGGCCGAACGGACCGGACGGCGGCCCGCCGTCGTGGACCTCTTTCAGCACACCACCGTCCGCGCGCTGGCGAGCTATCTCGACGGCGACACGGGCGCACCCCTTCTCAACCGGGCCGACCAGCGGGCGCAGGCCCGCCGCCAGCGGTCCGACCAACGCAGGAAGCGAGGCCGGCTGTGACGGAGTTCAGCGTGGAACCCATCGCGATCATCGGCATGAGCGCCAGGGTGCCGGGGGCCGGCGACCTGACGCAGTTCTGGCGCAACCTGGTCGACGGCGTCGAGTCGGTGACCGTCTTCAGCCGCGAGGAGCAACTCGCGCTGGGCGTCACCGAGGAGGAGCTGGACGACCCGGCGTTCGTGCCGGCCGTGCACGTGCTGGCCGACATGGAGGGCTTCGACGCGCCGCTGTTCGGCATGAGCGCGCGCGAGGCGGAGCTGGCCGACCCGCAGCAGCGGCTGTTCCTGGAGCAGTCGCACGCCGCGCTCGCCGACGCGGGCTACGACCCCGGGCAGTACGACGGCGAGATCGGCGTGTACGGCGGAGCAGGCCCGAGCACCTACCAGTGGCTCAACCTGCGCACCAACCCGCGCGTCGCCGGCGCGGGCCTGCTCGGCCTGTCGGTCGGCAACAACCCCGACTACATCGCCACCACCGTCTCCTACCGGCTGAACCTGCGCGGACCGAGCCTGAGCGTCACCACGGCCTGCTCGACCTCGCTGGTCGCCATCCACCTGGCCTGCGAGGCGCTGCGCAACGCCGAGTGCGACATGGCCCTGGCCGGCGGCGTCTGCATCGAGCTGCCCTACAGCCGCGGCTACGTCGCCCTCGACGGCTACACCTCCTCCTCCGGCCACGTGCGGCCCTTCGACGCCGGGGCCGACGGCACCATGTGGGGCAACGGCGTCGGCGTCGTGGCGCTCAAGCGGCTGTCGGACGCGCTGGAGGACGGCGACAACATCCGCGCCGTCGTGCTGGGCAACGCCATCAACAACGACGGCGCGACCAAGGTCGGCTTCTCCGCGCCCTCGCTGCAGGGCCAGGCCGAGGTGATCGCGCAGGCGCTGGGCATGGCCGAGGTCGACCCGCGCACCATCGGCTACGTCGAGGCGCACGGCACCGGCACCGCCATGGGCGACCCGATCGAGGTCGCGGCGCTGACCGCGGTCTACGGCCGCGACCACGACGACAGCGGCTGGTGCGGCCTGGGCTCGGTCAAGTCGAACCTGGGCCACCTCAGCCAGGCCTCCGGCGTGGTCGGCCTGATCAAGGCGGTGCTCGCGATGGAGCACGGCCTGATCCCGCCGACGGTCAACTACGAGCGGCCCAACCCGGCGATCGACTTCGACGCCACCCCGTTCTACGTCACCTCCAGCCTCACCAAGTGGGACAACGCGCAGGGCCCGCGCCGGGCGGCGGTCAGCTCGTTCGGCATCGGCGGCACCAATGCGCACCTGGTCCTGCAGGAGGCGCCGCCCCGCACGCCGGTCGCGGCGGAGGGCCCCGCGCTGATCCAGGTGTCGGCGCGCACGCCCGAGGCGCTGGAGGCCGCGCGCAAGCGCCTGATCGAGCACGTGGACGGGCTGTCGCCCGCCGACGACGTGACGCTCGCCGACGTGGCCCACACCCTGCGGGTGGGCAGGACCGCCTACCCGCACCGCGCCGCGATCGTCGCCGAGGACGCCTCGGCGCTGGGCAAGCGCTGGGAGAGCGGCCAGGCGGGCGAGCCCTCGGTCGCCTTCCTGTTCTCCGGCCAGGGCGCGCAGTACCCCGGCATGGGCGCCGCGCTCTACGCCGCCGAGCCCGCCTACGCCGCGGCGGTGGACCGCTGCGCCGAGCTGCTCCTGCCGGAGCTCGGCGTGGACGTGCGCGCGGAGCTGACCGCCGAGGAGCTCGGGCAGACCAGGCTCACCCAGCCCGCGCTGTTCACCGTCGAGTACGCCCTGGCCTGCCTGTGGCAGGAGTGGGGCGTGCGCCCGGCGGCCATGATCGGCCACTCCATCGGCGAGTACGTGGCCGCCACCGTCGCCGGCGTCTTCGCCCTGCCGGACGCGCTACGCCTGGTCACGGCGCGCGGGCGGCTCATGCAGTCGATGCCGCCCGGCTCGATGCTGGCCGTCCAGCGCGACCCGGCCGAGCTGGCGGACCTGCTGCCGGAAGGCGTCTCGGTCGCCACGGTCAACGGGCCCGGCGCCTGCGTCGTGGCCGGGCCGACCGAGGCGATCGAGGCGTTCGCGGCCCTGCTGCGGTCCAAGGGCATGCGCTGCACCCCGCTGCGCACCTCGCACGCCTTCCACTCGGCGATGATGGACCCGATCCTGGACGAGTTCACCGCCCTGGTCGCCGCCGTGCCGCGGCAGGCGCCGCAGGTGCCGTTCCTGTCCAACGTGACCGGCACCTGGATCACCGACGCCCAGGCCACCGACCCCGCCTACTGGGCCCGCCACCTGCGCGAGCCGGTGCTGTTCGGCGAGTGCGTCCGCACCCTGACCGCCTCCCCCGGCGACTGGGCGCTGCTGGAGTGCGGGCCGGGCAAGCAACTGTCCAGCCTGGCGCGCATGCAGCTGCGTGACGCGGTCGCCGCCGGCGCCTTCGCCCCGGCCTCCAGCCTGCCCGGCCCCGGCGAGCAGGCCTCCGACCTCACCGTCCTGTACGGCGCCGCCGCCCGGCTGTGGGTCGCGGGCGTCCCGGTCGAGCTGTCCTCGCAGGGCCGCCGGGTCTCGCTGCCCGGCTACCCCTACGAGCGCACCCGCCACTTCGTCGAGCCGGGCGCCGGAGCCGTCACCCCCGCGCCCAGGCGCACCTCCTGGTACGAGGTCCCGGTCTGGAACCAGCTCCCGCCCGCGGAGCCCGGCGAGCCGATCGAGGCCTGCCTGCTGTTCGCCGACGGCCCGCGCGGCTCCCGCCTGGCCGCCGCCCTGCGCGCGGCCGGGACCACCGTCGTCGAGGTACGGCCCGGCGCCGCCTTCGAGGCGGTGGACGGCGGCTACACCCTGCGCCCCGGCGCGGCGGAGGACTACCAGGCCCTCGCCGCGGCGCTCCCGGCCACCCGGATCGTGCACGCCTGGGCGCTGGACGGCGAGCCGGTCCAGGAGCGCGGCTTCCTCAGCCTGCTCCACCTGCTCCAGTCCGTGCCCGCCGAGGGCCTGCGCCTGGACGTGCTCACCCAGGGCACCCAGGACCCGCTCGGCGGCGACCTGACCTGCCCGGAACACGCCACCGTCGCGGGCATCGTCCAGGTGGCGCCGCTGGAGCTGACCGGGCTGACCGTCACGCACGTGGACGTGGACGCCGCCACCAAGGACGCGGCCGTCCTGGCCGAGCTGCGCGCCCCCGCCGGTGAGCCGGTCGCCCTGCGCGGCGCCCGGCGCTGGCGGCGCGCCTTCGAGCCGGTCACCCCGCAACCAGCCGGGGAGGCGATCCGCGAAGGCGGCCGCTACCTGGTGACCGGCGGCCTCGGCGGGATCGGCATCACCCTGGCCGAGGACCTGGGCACCCGGTACAAGGCCCGGCTCGTGCTGCTGAGCCGTACCGGGCTGTCGGCCCACGACAGCCGCACGGCCCGGGCGCTGGCCGCGATCCGCCGCATCGAGCAGGCGGGCGGCCAGGTCACCGTGGTCGAGGCCGACGTCACCGACCCGGCGCCCGAGCGGGTCCTGGCCGCCTACGGCGGGCTCGACGGCGTCGTGCACGCCGCCGGCCTGCCCGGCGACGGCATGATCGAGGTCCGCGACCCCGACCAGGTCGAGCGGGTCCTGACGCCCAAGGTCGCCGGCACGATCGCGCTCTGGAACGCCTTCAAGGACCAGGATCTCGACTTCTTCGCCCTGTGCTCGTCGGTGACCGCGCTCACCGGCGGCCTCGGCCAGGTCGACTACACCGCGGCCAACGCCTTCCAGGACGCCTTCGCCCGCGCCCACGAAGGCGTGGTCGCCATCAACTGGGGCGGCTGGCTGGAGGTGGGCATGGCCGTCGAGACCGGCGGCGACCCCGTGCGCCACCAGTTGCTCGGCTCCAGGAGCGGCCCGGTGGTCAGGGGCGTGCTGTCGGCCGCCGCGCACTGGGTCCTGGACGAGCACCGCATCGGCGGCACCCCGGTCCTGCCCGGCACCGCCCAGCTCGAGCTCGCCCGCGCGGCCTTCGAGGCCTGCGTGCCCGGCCAGGACGGCCAGGCGATCGAGCTGAGCGACGTGGTGTTCGCCGAGCCGCTGGCCGTCCTGGAGCCCACCGAGGTCAGCGTGACGGTCACCGACGGCCGCTTCGAGGTGGCCGCGGGCGGCCGGGCCCGCACCTCCGGCGGCGCCGCCTGGGTGAGCGCCATCCCGGCGAAGGTCGAACCGGGCGAGCTGCTCGGCCGGCTGCGGCCGGCCACGCCCGAGCCGGGCGAGAGCGCGATCACCTTCGGACCGCACTGGCGCGAGCCCGGGCAGGTCTGGCACGGCGAGGGCGAGGAGCTGGCCCTGGTCGAGGCGGTCTTCCCCGAGGAGGCCGGCCAGTGGGTGCTGCACCCGGCGCTGCTGGACGTGGCCACCTCCTTCGGCGCCTCTCGCAGCGGCACCTACCTGCCGCTCGGCTACGGCCGGCTGCTGGTGCACGCGCCGCTGCCCGCCCGCTTCTACAGTCACCTGCGCCACCGCAGCACCACTGCCGAGCTGGTCGCCGCCGACCTGACGGTGTTCGACGAGAGCGGCGCGGTGCTGGTGGAGATCGAGGAGTTCCTGCTGCGCCGGGTGGACGCGGCGGGCCTGGACGTCGCCCGGGCCGCCGCCCCGGTCAAGGAGGCCGACCGGACCGGCATCCGGCCGGCCGAAGGCGCCGAGGCCTTCCGCGCGGTCCTGGCCTCCGGGCTCGGGCCGCAGGTGGTGGTCAGCGCGGTCGCGCTCGCCGAGGTGGCCGAACGCGAACGCGAACCGCTCGCGGTCCCGCAGGCCGCCGCGGGCGCGCCGGCCGAGCGGGCCACGCCGTACAACGCGCCGGCCACCGAGCTCGGCCGCACCATCGCCCGCATCTGGGGCGAGGTGCTGGGCGTGGCCGGCGTCGGCGGCGACGACGACTTCTTCGACCTGGGCGGCAACTCCCTGGTCGCCGTCCAGCTCATCGCCCAGATCAGGGCGGCGACCGGCGTCAAGCTGCCCATGCGCACGTTGTTCGAGGCGCCCACGGTCGACCAGATGGCCGCCCGCGTCGAGCAGCTCAGCGTCAAGGAGCCGGCGCCCACCACGATCCCGAGACTGTCCCGGAGGTGACCACCATGTGGCTGGTAGTACTCAACGACGACGAGCAGTACTCCATCTGGGCCGCCGAGAGCCCGCTGCCCGCGGGCTGGCGTCCCGCCGGCTTCGAGGGTGACAGGCAGGCCTGCCTGGACCACATCGACCAGGTCTGGACCGACATGCGGCCGAAGCGGGTGCGCCGGTGACCGAACTTGTCCAGGTGGGCGAGTGGCTGGCGCCCGCCTCCTTCGCGCAGGAGCGCGTCTGGCTGGCCGCGCAGCTCGCCGGGGACGTCCCGGCGTACAACGTGGTCGACGCCGCCCCGCTCGACCTGCCGCTCGACCCCGAGACGATCACCGAGGCGCTGGCCGAGGTGGTGCGCAGGCACGAGACGCTCCGCACCGGCCTGCGCGTGGTCGACGGCGCTCTGACCCAGGTCGTGCTGGACGAGGTGCCCGTGGCGCCCGACCTGGCCGACCTGAGCGACCTGCCGGAGGCCGAGCAGCAGGCCCGGCTCCAGGAACTGCTGGCCGGGTACGGCAAGCTGACGCTCGACCTGGAGTCGGCGCCGCTGTGGCGGGCCACCATCGTCCGGCTGGCGCCCGAACGCTGGCGGCTGGCCTTCGTCGCCCACCACACCGTGGTCGACGCGGGCTCCGAGCAGAACCTGGCCGCCGAGTTGCGCGAGCTGTGCGCGGCGGCGGTCGAGGGCCGCCCGGCCGAGCTGCCCGAGCTGGCCATCCAGTACGCCGACTTCGCCGCGTGGCAGCGCGAGAGCCTGTCGGGCGAGGCGCTGGAGGCGGAGCTCGATTGGTGGCGCGCGCGGCTGGCCGACCTGCCGCCCGTGCACGCCCTGCCCACCGACCGGCCCCGGCCGGCGCTGCCCTCGCACCGGGGCGCCGACGTGACCTTCACGCTCGGCGCCGAGTTGCTGGCGGCGGTGAACGCGCTGGCCAGGCAGCACAAGGCCAGCACCTACATGGTGCTGCACGCCGCCCTGGCCGCGCTGCTGCACCGGCTGTCCGGCCAGTCCGACATCGTGATCGGCGCGCTGGTCGCCGGGCGCGACCGGGCCGAGCTGGCGCCGCTGATCGGCATGTTCGTCAACAACGTGGTCCTGCGCAGCGACCTGAGCGGCGACCCGACCTTCGCCGAACTGGTCGAGCGCGAGCGCGAGCAGATCCTGGAGTCCTGGGAGCACCAGGAGGTGCCCTTCCACAAGGTCGTCGAGGCGGTCTCCCCGCGCCGCGACCCGGGCGTGCACCCGCTGTTCCAGATCAGCCTCAACTACCTGCCGCACTCGGGCACCGGCTACGGCAACGGGACCTCGCGGCGCGACCTGGCCTTCGAGCTGACCTCCGGCGAGTGCCGCCTGGAGTACGCCACCGACCTGTTCGACGCCGCGAGCGCCGCCGCGCTGGCCGAGCGCTACGTCCGGCTGCTGGCCGAGGCGGTCGGCCGGCCCTCGCTGCGGGTGTCCGAGCTGCCGCTGGTCTCGCCGGAGGAGTACGACTGGCACGTCCACGGGCGCAACGACACCGCCGCGCCGTACCAGGACCAGGCCACCCTGCACGGCCTCATCGAGGAGCAGGTCGCCCGAACCCCGGACGCGCCCGCGGTGACCTTCGAGGGCCGCACGCTGAGCTACGCCGAGATCAACGCCATGGCCAACCGCATCGCGCACGGCCTGCGCGGGCGCGGCGTCGGGCCGGAGACGCTCGTGGGCGTCTGCGCCGAGCGCTCCTTCGAGCTGGTCGCGGCGATCCTCGGCGTGATGAAGGCGGGCGGGGCCTACCTGCCGCTCGACCCCGAGTACCCGGTCGACCGGCTGGCCTTCCTGGTCGAGGACGCGCAGGCGCCGGTCCTGCTGGCGCAGAGCCACCTGCTCGGGCTGCTGCCCGAAGGCGTGCAGGTCGTGCCGCTGGACGAGCCCTGGGACGAACCCGGCCACGACCCCGAGCCGCTGGCCACCTCGGCCAACCTGGCGTACATGATCTACACCTCCGGCTCGACCGGCCGGCCGAAGGGCGTGCCGACGCCCCACTCGGCCGCGGTCAACCACATCGACGACATGCAGCGCCGCCACGGGCTCGGCCCCGGCGACGTGATGCTGCAGAAGACGGTGATGAGCGCCGACGTGTCGATGCGCGAGTTCATGTGGCCGCTGCAGACCGGCGCCCGCATGGTGCTGGCCAAGCCGGGCGGGCACAAGGACGCCGCCTACCTGCGCGACCTGATCAACGCCGAGCGGGTCACGGTGACCAACTTCGTGCCGTCGATGCTCGCGGTCTTCCTGGAGGAGGACGTCTCCTCCTGCACCTCGCTGCGGGTGGTGACCAGCGGCGGCGAGGCGCTGCCCGGGCACGTCGGGGCGCGCTTCTGCCGGACGCTGCCCGGCTGCCGGCTGGTCAACATCTACGGCCCGACCGAGACGACCATGGACGTGACCTGGTGGCCGGTCACCCCGGAGGGCATCGACGGCGAGACCGTCGCGCCGCTGGGCGGACCCATCCAGAACACCACGATCTACGTGCTCGACGCGGCCCTGCGCCCGCAGCCGCCCGGCGTGGCCGGCGAGCTGTGCGTGGGCGGCGTCCAGGTCGCGCGCGGCTACCACCGGCGGCCCTCGCTGACCGCCGACCGCTTCGTCCCCGACCCGTACGGCCCGCCGGGCAGCCGCCTGTACCGCACCGGCGACCTGGCCCGCTGGCGGCCCGACGGCACGCTGGAGTTCCTGGGCCGCACCGACGGCCAGATCAAGCTGCGCGGCCTGCGCATCGAGCTGGGCGAGATCGAGTCCGCCCTGCGCGACCAGCCGGGCGTGCGCGACGCGGTCGTGCTGGTGCGCGAGGACACCCCGGGTGACAAGCGCCTGGTCGGCTACCTCGCGGTCGACGCCGAGCCGGACCTGGCCCAGCTCCGCGTCGAGCTGCGCAAGCGACTGCCCGACCACATGGTGCCCACCGCGTTCGTCACCATGGACCGCTTCCCCTCCACCACCAACGGCAAGCTGGACCGCAAGGCGCTCCCCGCGCCCGAGGGCCAGCGCCTGCTGGTCGCCGAGAGCGTCGCCCCGCGCACCGACACCGAGCGCGAGATCGCCGCGATCTGGTCGGAGGTCCTCGGTATCGAGGGCCTGGGCGTGGACGACGACTTCTTCGAGCTCGGCGGCCACTCGCTGCTGGCCACCCAGGTCGTGGCCAAGCTGCGCCGGCTCACCGACGCCACCGGGCGGCAGGTCAGCGTCATGGACCTGTTCGCCTCGCCGACCATCCGGCAGCTCGCCGAGCTGATCGACGGGCCGGAGGAGACCGAGCGGCGGCTGCTGCACCAGCTCACCAAGCGCTCCTCGCGCGAGGCCGAGCTGTCGATCGTCTGCGTGCCGTACGGCGGGGGCAGCGCGGTGGTCTACCTGCCGCTGGCCGAGTCGCTGCCCGCCGGGCACGCGCTGTACTCCCTGGCCATCCCCGGCCACGACGTCGGCCTGGACGAGGAGGCGCTGCCCTTCGAGGAGCTGGCGGCCCGCTCGACCGAGGAGATCCTGGCGCGGGTGTCCGGCCCGATCGTGCTCTACGGGCACTGCGGCGTCGGCGGCGCGCTGGTCATCGAGCTGGCCCGCCGGCTGGAGGCGGCGGGACGCGAGGTGCGGGCCGTCTACACCGGCGGCGTCTTCCCCGCCGCCCGGCCGACCGGCGCGGTCAGCAAGTTCCTGACCTGGTTCGACAGCAAGTCCAGCAACCGCCACCACGCCAACTGGCTCAAGGGCATGGGCGTCGACATGGACGAGCTCGACCCGGCGCAGGCCGACCGGATCGTGGCCAACATGCGGCACGACACGCGCAACGCCGAGGCGTACTTCACCCGGCTGCTGGAGGAGAAGGCCACGCCGCTGCGGGCGCCGATCATCTCGGTCGTCGGCGAGCGTGACCCGCTGACCGACTACCACCAGGAGCGCTACACCGAGTGGGGCTTCCTCACCTGCACGACCGCGCTGGTGGTCCTGGACGAGGCGGGGCACTTCTTCGTCAAGCACCGGGCGGGCGAGCTGGCGCGCATCCTCACCGAGACGCACCTCTCCCTGACCGGCGAGCTCGATGGGGAGACCTGGCGGCTCGAAGGCGTCTCCGGGGCGACCCCGGCTGCACCGGAGGCTGCCGGGCAGGCCGCTGCGACGCCTGCTGCGGCTCCCCCGGCCGATCCGGCGTTGCGGCGCTTCCTGGCCGTCACGCTGGGGCAGCTCCTGTCCCTGCTCGGCTCGGCGCTCACCCAGTGGGCCGTGCCGGTGTGGATCTTCACCGAGACCCGCTCGTACGTGTGGTTCGGCCTGGTCGGCGTGCTCGCGTACGCTCCCGGCCTGATCGTCATGCCGCTGGCCGGCGCGCTGGCCGACCGGCACGACCGCCGCCGCGTGCTGTTGCTGTCCAGCCTGGCGGCGGGCGCCTGCCAGGCGGCGATGGCCGCGCTCGTCTTCACCGGACGAACCAGCGTGGTCCCGATCCTGGTCCTGGTGGGCCTGCTCAGCATCGCCTCGGTCTTCGAACGCGTCACCTTCACCGCCTCCATCCCGCAGCTCGCGCCCAAGCGCTACCTCGGCCACGCCAACGGCGTCGCGCAGCTCGTCAACGGCACCGCGATGCTGGTGATGCCGCTGATCGCCGCCAGCCTGCTGGCCGCGCTCGGCCTCGGCGGGGTCCTGGCCATCCCGGTGGCCAGCTACGTCGTGGCGGTCACCGTCCTGGTCATGGTCCGCTTCCCCGACCTGCTCGGCCGCCGCCGCCGCGAGCCGCTGCTCAAGGAGATGGCGGAAGGACTGCGGTACTCGTGGGGCAACCGCGGCTTCCGCGCGATGCTGATCTACTTCTCCGTGCTCAACCTGCTGCTCGCCGCCCCGCTGTTCCTGGTCTCCCCCATGGTCCTGGGCTTCGGCACCACCGCCGACGTCGGCGCGGTCGCCTTCGCCGAAGGCATCGGCACCGTGCTCGGCGGCCTGCTCATGGCGGTGTGGGGCGGCCCGCAGAAGCGGCGCATGGTCCGCCTGATGACCTTCACGCTGCTCGTCGCCGCGTGCTGCTTCGTCACGGGCCTGCGGCCCTCGCTGCCGCTCATCGCCTTCGGCCTGTTCGGCATGGGCTTCGGGCTGGCGCTCAGCCAGGGCGTCTACACCACGATCGTGCAGATCAAGGTGCCGCAGCGCTTCCACGGCCGGGTGGTCTCCATCAACCAGGCCATCTCGTGGGCGGCCTTCCCGCTCGGCTTCGGCGTGCTGACGCCGCTGGCGGGCAGCGTCCTGGAGCCGCTGATGCAGCAACAGGGCGCGCTCGCCGGCACCCTCGGCACGCTGATCGGCACCGGACCCGGCCGCGGCCTGGCCCTGGCGTACCTGCTGTGCGGCGCGGGCCTGGCGCTCGCCGCCGCCATCGGCCTGCGCACCAAGGTCCTGGCCGGGCTCGACACCGACCTGCCCGACGCCCTGCCCGACGACCTCATCGGCATCCAGCAACTGGCGGCCCGCTCATGACCACCGGACAGTTCGCCCACCTGCACCGCGGCGACCCCGCCCACACCTCCTGGGAGGCCGGCAGCCTCCACGGCCGGTTCTGGGAGGTCGTCGCCGAGCACCCCGACCGGCCCGCGGTGATCGGCACCGACGAGACGCTCAGCTACGCCGAACTCGGCGCCCGCGCCCGGGCCGTCGCCGCGGCCGTCGACGGGGCCAAGCGGGTGGCCATTCTGGTCGACCACGGGCCCGACCTGATGGCCGCCATCCTCGGCGCGCTCAGCGCCGGGGCGCTCTACATCCCCCTGGACCCGCTCTACCCGGTCCGGCGGCTGGAGCAGATGGCCGAGCTGGCCGAGCCCGACGCGGTCGTCATCTCGCCGCGGCACCGGGAGCTGGCCGCGCGGCTGGCTCCCGGGGTCCCGCACGTCGTCCCCACCGGTACGGCAGGCTTCACGCCCGTGACAGTGGATCCGGACGCGCCCGCCTACATCCTGTTCACCTCCGGCTCCACGGGGGTGCCCAAGGGCGTCGTGCAGACCCATCGCAACGCGCTGTTCCAGGTGCGCACCCACACCGCGAACCTGCGGCTGGGGCCGGGCGACCGGGTGAGCGTGCTGTCGTCGTTCAGCTTCGACATGGCGGTGACCGACGGGTTCTCCGCCGTGCTGAACGGGGGCGCCGCCGTACCGGTTGACCTGCACCGGCACGGGCTCAACGACCTCGCCGCGCACCTGGACGCGCACGGCGTCACCGTCTACCACTCGACGCCGACCGTCTACCGGCACCTGCTCGACTCCCTGGCCCCCGGCCGGCGGCTGGCGAGCGTGCGCGCGGTCCTGCTCGGCGGCGAGGAGGTGGTACGGCGAGACCTCGAACGGTTCGTGGCGCACTTCCCCGACGGGTCGGTGTTCATCAACGGCTACGGGGCCACCGAGATCTCCTTCGCCGTCCAGAACCACCTGACGACGGCCGCCATCGAGGCCGGGCAGGGCGTGGGCGCCGGGGTCGTGCCGATCGGCCGGCCCCTCGACGGCGCCGGGGTCGAGCTGCGGGCGGTCACCGACGGGGTCGGCGAGATCGTCATCCGCAGCGCCCACCTGGCCTCGTACTGGCGGGTGGACGACCCGCGCTTCGGCGTGGACTCCGACGGCACCCGCTTCTACCGCACCGGCGACCTGGGCCGCTGGCTGCCCGACGGCCTCCTGCTCTACCAGGGCCGGGCCGACCGGCAGGTGAAGATCCGGGGCAACCGGGTGGAGCTGGGCGAGGTGGAGGCGGCCCTGGCCGCGCTCCCGGACGTCGACCGGGCCGCGGTCGCGGTGCGCGACGGCTCGCTCGTCGCCTACGTGAAGGGCCGTGCCACCGGAGTCCGCGAGGCGCTGGCCGAGGCCCTGCCCGCCTTCATGGTCCCCTCCCGGATCGTTCCGGTGGACGCCTTCCCGCTGACGCCGACCGGCAAGATCGACGTCAACGCCCTGCCCGACCCCGTCGTCGTGCCCGAGGACTCCCCCGCACCCGTGGGCGAGCCCGCCCGCACCATCGCGGCCATCTGGTCCGAGGTCCTCGGCCTGGAGCGGGTGGGAGCGAGCACCGCCTTCTTCGACCTGGGCGGCGACTCGCTGCGCATGGGCCGGGTCCAGCGGCGCCTGGAGGAGTCGCTGGGGGTGAAGGTGCCCCTCGCCACCCTCTACGCCCACCCGACGGTCACCTCCCTCGCCGCCCACCTCAGCCAGACCCAGACCTCGGCGGCGGAGGTGAACGTCTCCCTCACCTCCGCCGCCACCGACCGCGCCGCCCGCCGCCGCCAGGCCCGAACCCGCCCCGGCACCTGAGCCGAGCAGCTTGCGGCCGCACTGGACAGGTTGGCCCGGGCCTCGGACTGGGCGGCTTCGGGGCTGGGCCTAGCATGGCGTTCGTGCACATCGCGAAGCTGCCCGCCGAGGCGCGGGCCAGGCGGTCCGCGGAGATGCGGGAGTTCCTGCGCTCGCGCCGGGCCAGGGTCACCCCGGCCGAGGCGGGGCTGGCCGCTGGGGACAGCCGCGCGCGCCGTACACCCGGGTTGCGGCGCGAGGAGGTCGCGGTCCTGGCCGGGGTGGGCGTGTCCTGGTACACGTGGCTGGAGCAGGGCCGCGAGATCAACGTGTCCGGCGAGGTGCTGGACGCGATCGCCCGGGTGCTCCGCCTGGACGCGGCCGAACGGGAACACCTCTACCTGCTGGCCGGTCTCAACCCCCCACAGGCGCCACCGGTGGCGGTCCGGCGGGTGCCGGACGGGTTGCGCCAGGTGATCGACTCCTGGTTGCCGCGCCCGGCCTACCTGCTGGACCGGCACTGGAACCTGGTGGCGGTCAACCGGGCGGCCGAGGCGGTCTTCGGGTACGGCGAGGACGACCACAACTGCCTGGTCACCTTCTTCGCCGGCGCCCGCTTCCGTTCGTCGTTGCTGCACTGGCGCGATGCCGCCCACGCCATCGCGGGCCAGTTCCGGGCGGATGCCGCCCGCTACCCCGACGACGCGGAGTTCGGGCGCCTGGCGGCGGACCTGTGCGCGGTCAGCCCGGAGTTCGCCGAGATCTGGGCCGAGCACGACATCCGCGGCGCGAGCACCGGCAGGAAGACCGTCCTGCACCCGGACGCGGGTGAGCTGACGTTCGACTACGCCACGCTGACCCTCCCCGACCTTCCGGGTCACCGCCTGCTGCTGCACACGCCCGCGGCGGGCACGGACACCGAGCAGCGCCTCGCCGCCCTCCTGGGGGCCGCCGTCGGGTGAGGCGGGCCGGAAGGTGGTGGTGACGGACCCAGGTTCGTCACGCACTGCCGGTCCAGC
The DNA here is from genome assembly GCF_044459405.1 of Nonomuraea sp. NPDC050328. Lineage (NCBI taxonomy): Bacteria > Bacillati > Actinomycetota > Actinomycetes > Streptosporangiales > Streptosporangiaceae > Nonomuraea > Nonomuraea sp. NPDC050328. Next base: position 486,485 of record NZ_JBITIW010000003.1, read on the forward strand.
GGCGAGCCGCCCAGGATGATGGCCATGGAACGCTTCACCAACCGCACAGTCCTGATCACCGGCGGCACCTCGGGCATGGGCCTGGCCACCGCCCGCCGCCTGCTCGACGAGGGCGCCTACGTCGTCATCACCGGCCGCGACGAGGCCCGGCTGCGGCGGGCCGCCGCCGAGCTCGACGCCGGGCCGCGCCTGCTGACCGTCCGCGCCGACGCCGCCGACCTGGCCGACCTGGACCGGCTGATGCGCCGGGTCGAGACGTGGCGCGGCGGCCTCGACGCGGTCTTCGCCAACGCCGGCACCGGCGTCTTCAAACTGAGCTCCGAGCTGACCGAAGCCGACTTCGACCAGGCGAGCGACGTCAACTTCAAGGGGGTCTACTTCACCGTGCAGAAGGCGCTCCCGCTGCTCAAGGAGGGCGGCGCGATCGTGCTTAATGCCTCGTGGACGATCCACCGCGGGCTGCCGGTCGCCTCGGTCTACTCGGCGACCAAGGCCGCGGTGCACAACCTGGCCCGCACGCTGGGATCCGAGCTGGCGCCGCGCGGCATCCGCGTCAACTCGGTCAGCCCGGGTTACATCGACACCGAGATGTACCGCGGGGCCAACCCGGACCCGGAGGCCGACCGGCGTAACGCGGCCGAGGTGCCGCTGGGCTCCATCGGGCACGCTGCCGAGGTGGCCGCCGCCGTGGCGTTCCTGGCCTCCGATGACGCGTCCTACGTCACCGGGCAGGACCTGGTGGTCGACGGAGGGCTGGTCGGGTCGGTTCCCCACCGGTAGCGGTCAGCCGGGTGACCGGAGGTGGAGGGCGGCGAGGGCGGCGCGAGCCTGGCCGGGCGGGGCGCCGTCGGCGATCGCGGCGAGGGCGGCGCGCCAGGCGGCGGCGAGGATGCGGCCCAGCAGAGGCGCCGGGGCGTGGCGGCCGAGCAGGTCGGCGAGGGCATCCTGGGCGGTGCCGGAGGGTGGCTCGCCCAGGATGTGCAGGAAGTTCTCCCGCACCGCGAAGTCGAGGCCGACCAGCAGGGCGGACATCACGGCGGCCGAGTTGACGGACGCTGGCCCGTCAGGGCTGGGGGACGTCGGGGAGGCGGCGGCCAGGGCGCCCTCCATGCGGTCCAGCAGGCGGCGTTCGACGTCGTCGCGGACGAAGGCGTACAGGCCGAGCTTGCTGCCGAAGTGGTGGTAGAGCGCGCCGGTGGTGACCTTGGCCGCCGCCGCCAGTTCGGCGACCGTCACCTCCTCGAAAGGCCGGGCGCCGAACTCCTTGACCGCGGCGAGGACGAGTCGGCCCTTGGGGGACGTCGAAACCGGGATCCATTCGCGCACGCCACCATAATGCCGTTATGCTCAGAGGAAATCCAGTTACGACCAGGAGGCAGCTCCCATGAAGCTCGAGTTCCTGTTCATCCCGACCTCCGACCTCAAGGCCTCGCTCGCCCTCTACCGCGACAGCCTCGGCTTCAGCGAGCAGTGGCGCGAGGGCGACACCACCGTCGCGCTGGGCCTGCCGGGCTCGGACGTGCAGATCATGCTGGACACGCACGACCCGTCCGCGCCGGTCGCGCCGGTGTTCGTGGTCGAGAGCGTCGAGGCCTTCCACGCGGCCCGCCCGGAGACGCTCGCCGTCGTCGAGGAGCCCGCGGAGATCCCCGGCGGCTTCCAGGCCACCTACCGGGATCCGGGCGGCGCGACGCTCATCGTCATGGACCAGTCCACCGACCAGACCGCTTCGTAGGCTCAGGACCCGGGGTCAGCCCCGGCGGTGGGGGGTGATCACGAAGGTGAGGCCGTCCAGGACCCGTTCGAGGCCGAAGGCGAACAGCGACTCCAGGTCGAGTTCCGCGTCGGCCCCGGCGACCTGGGCGACCAGCGGCCCCTCGGCCGACAGCCGGGCCCTGCCCCACTGGATGCTGGTCATCCCGGTGTCCAGTTCGGCGGCGGCCTCGCTCTCGATGTTGATCGCCGTGCCTCGCACGTAGTTCACCAGCGTGCCGTACACGTGCATGCGGGTGGTCGGGTCGAGCCCGAGGCCGTCGAGGGCGCGCAGGGTCCACACGCCGTACGCGAGCTGCGCGGGCAGCATCGCCGGGCGGGTGATGGACACCAGCCGGGGCAGCCAGGGGTGGCGCTGGTAGGCCGCCCACTGGAGCTGGGCGGCCACCCGCAGGTGGGAACGCCAGCCCGGCGGCGGCTCCGGGTAGACGATCTCGGCGAAGGCGGCCTCGGCGATCAGGTGCGTGAGCTCGGCCTTGGCCTCCAGGTGCCGGTAGAGGGTCATGGTGGCGACGCCGAGCTTGGCGGCCACGGCCCGCATGGACAGGCCGGCCAGCCCGTCGGCGTCGGCGATCTCCATGGCCACGCGGACGACGCGGTCCCGTTCGATGCCGCCTGCCGTACGGGAGGGAAGCCGGCGCGAAGCGACCACCGCGCCGACGCGGGGCTTCGACTCGATCGCGCCCGCCTGCTTGAGCGCGGCCAGCGCCTTGGTGGCCGTCGCCATCGCCACGCCCCAGTCGTGCATGATCGCCCGGGTGGTCGGGACGGGGTCGCCGGGCCGCAGCTCGCCGTCGGCGATGCGGCGCTCGATCTCGGCGACGATCCGGAGGTACGGCGGATGCGGATCGCTCACACCGGTCATGCTGTCACGCCTCAGCGGTCGGGCAGCCAGTTGCCGTGCAGGCCGAGCGGCACCCGGGCGGGCAGGTGGACGCGGGCGACGGGCTCGCCGGTGAAGTCCTGGGCCGAGAGGATCACCAGGTCGCCCGCGCCGCGCGCCGGGTTGTGCACGTAGGCGAGCAGGTAGCCGTCGTCCTCGCCCTCTCCCGCCGCGGCGAACACGGCCTCGCCGGTCGCCTCGTCCCGGCCGAAGGCGTGCACCTCGGCGGTCCCCCGCTCCAGGTCGTGCTTGACCAGGGCGTTGACGAAGGCGTCGTCCGGCGGCGCGCCCTCGGGCACGAACGGCATCCCGTAGAACGAGGTCGCGGCCGAGTAGCCGTAGCGGTAGGGCCGGGTCAGCCGGGCCTCGTTCACCCGGGGGAAGTCCTGCGGCCGGTCGTCGACGCGCCGCTGGTGGAGGGCGTCCGGGGTGATCGTCCAGCGGTCCAGGACGGGCCGGATCGCGCCCGGGTCGGCCGGGTCGAACGGGCCCTGGGCGGTGACCAGGTCGACCACCACCGACCCGCCGTCGTCGTAGGCGTTGAGCGTGTGGCTGACGTGGACCGGCTCGATCTCGTGCCAGCGCACCTCGCCCCCGGCGCGGGGCATCACGCCCACCCGGGTCGGCCGGCCGGGCTCCCACCGGCACTCGAACCCGTCGAAGCCGAGCGGGGTGTCCCACAGCACGACGTGGTTCTCGGTGAGCGCGAAGTCGTGCAGGAACGGCGTGCGGGCCATGGGGATGCTGACGCTCCGGACGACCGTGCCCCCGGCGTCGGTCACGATGTGCTGCACGAAGGCGTGCCCCGGCATGTACGACAGGGAGTGCAGCTCGCCGGTGCGCGGGTCGTGCTTGGAGTGCGCCCCGGCGGTGAAGCCCTCCGCGGTGCCGCCCAGGGCGCGCAGCCCCACGGTGTCGAGCTCCGCGTCCAGCTCGGCCGGCGGCAGGCCGCCTTCGGCCATCGCGAAGGTACGGCCGGCATGCTCGATCACGTTCACCATGGGGGCGAACCCCGGCGTGCGGACGAAGCGGTTGCGGTACCACTCGGCCCGGCCCTCGCGCAGCCGTACCCCGTGGACCATGCCCTGGCCCATGCCCCAGATGTGCACGGCCGGGTCCTCCACGCCCAGGGCGTTGGGCCCGTTGCGCAGGTAGCGGCCGTTCAGCTCGGCGGGGATGCGGCCGGTGACCGGCAGGTCGAAAGCGGTGATCTCTTCGGTGACGGGGGCGAAGTCCCCTTCGAGGTATCTCATGGGGACACCGTACGCAGGGACGACGGCAATCCCGCTCCGACAAGGGGAAAGGCTCCTCTGTGCACTAATGCAGAAGGCGTCGGGATCTTGCCCGGGCGGCGGTGCTGGAAAGATGGGAGCCATGACCACCTTCCTGACACCGGATCAGTTGGCCGCCCGGACCTCCGCCGCCGTGGAGGCGGCTGTCGCGGCCGGGCGGGAGCTCGGCCTGACCGTGACCGACCCCGTGGTGCTCCACGACCTGTTCTCCGTCGTGGTCCACCTCGCGCCCGCGCCGGTCGTGGCCAGGATGCCGACCGTCCTGCCGAGCACGGACGACCTGGCGGGCGTCGCGCGCCGCCAGCGGGACGAGCTGGCCGTGACGCACTGGCTCGACGGTCAGGGCGTCCCGGTGCTCGCCCCGAGTCCGCTGGTGCCGCGCGAGCCCGTGCAGCGGGACGGGTTCTCGATGACGTTCTGGCAGCTCGTCGCGGAGGACCGGGACAAGGAGCCGGACTACGTGGCCAACTCAGAGAGCGTGGCCGGCCTGCACGCGGCGCTGCGTGACTACCCGGGGCGGCTGGAGTTCCTGTCCGCGGCCGACCCGGACTTCGTCGAGGCCGCCCTCGCGCAGCTCGACGGGCAGCCGGACCTGATCGGCGCGGCCGAGCTCGACCGCGCGCGCCGCGAGTGGGAGATCCTCGAACCCCTGGTGCGCTCCCGCGAGGCCTTCGAGGCCCGCTTCCCGGGCATCGACCTGCAGCCGATCCACGGCGACTCCCCGCCGGCCAACATCTTCTCCGGCGTGGACGGCGACCGCTACGCCGACTTCGAGCTGGTCACGCTGGGGCCGGTCGAGTGGGACCTGGCCGCGCTCGGGCCCGAGCACGAGGCCGCCTACGACCGCGGCGCGCAGCGCCACGGCCTCAGGCCGCTGGACAAGGACGTCCTGGCCTTCGTCAACGCGGTCGGCATGCTGCGGGTCATCGCCACGCTCAGCCTGGTCCCGCAGTTGCCGCAGTTGATGGACTACCTCAAGCCCGCCGTCGAGCACTGGCAGGCGTCGCCCTTCGCGGGCGGCGTCAGGGTGGGCTGATGGCTCTCGGGGTGCTGGGCGTCTACGCGCATCCGGACGACGAGGCGATCTGGACGGGCGGGACTCTCGCCAAGTACGCCGCCGAGGGCGCGAGGACCGCGGTGCTGACCTGCACGTGGGCGGAGGGCGTGCGGGTGACCGAGCTGGCGCGCTCGCTGGAGATCCTCGGCGCGGGTGAGCCTCGGCTGCTCGGGTACGCCGACGCGGGCAAGCCCGAGTCGGCTCCGGGCAGTCCCCGCTTCGTGGACGTGCCGCTGGACGAGGCGGTGGGCCGGGTGGTGGCGCACATCCGGGAGTTCAGGCCGGATGTCGTGCTCACCTTCGACGGGTACGGGTCCTCCGGCCATCAGGACCACGTGCACACGCACCGGGTGACCGTGGCGGCGGTCGAGGCGGCCGGTTACGACCAGCTCTATCCGGAGGCGGGCGAGCCCTGGCGGCCGAAGGCCGTCTACCTGGCGACCATCCCGCGCTCCGTCGTGGCCGCCCACTGGGAGGCGGTGTTCGGGTCGCCGCCCGCGCCCGGGCTGACCCTGCCCGGCGTTCCGGACGACCAGGTCAGCGCCCATGTCGACGTCGCCCGGTGGGCCGAGGTCAAGTGGGCGGCCATGCACGCCCACGAGTCGGAGGTCGCGCGCGGCGCGTCGATGACCCTGCTGACCTCGCTGCCGGAGCCGGCCCGCGCCCAGATGCTGGCCAACGAGTGGTACCGGCGCATCTCCTACACCGCCGGCCCGCACGAGGGCCTGCTCACCTGACCGGCCGGCCCAGACCCCGGACGATCAGCCAGAGCGCCAGGACCAGGGTCTGCACGGCCAGCGGCGCGTTCAGGGCCAGGTAGAACGGGGTGACCACCCCGGTCACCCCGAGCAGCACGAGCACGCTCGCCGCGATGGCGAGCCCCACTCCGAGCAGCCCCCAGACCGACAACCAGCGGGGAACGAGCCTCGACCGGAAGAACACGGCGAACATCAGCAGGTCGCCGAGGCCGAGCGCGATGATGAGCGCGACGTGGTTGACCAGGTCGCGCCCGGTCCGCAGCAGCTCGGCCAGGACCTCCACGTCGGGCGCGGCCTCCTGCCGGGACAGCAGGAGGATCAGGGGCAGGCTGATCACCCCCACGAAGTGGAACGCCGCCGCGATCAGCCGGAAGCCGACGAAGCCCAGGGCGAGCGTCTCGTTCTCGGCCTTCAGCGCCCGATGCAGGCACAGCGCGAACCCGGCGTAGGCCGGGATCATCACCAGTTGCGCCACGGCCCCGAGGAGGAGCTGGCCCTCCCGCGCCGGGACGAGGGCGAGGAACCCCGGCTCCTCCAGCACCGGAACGATGCTCAGCACGCCGGCGAGCATGCCTGCGAGGGCCAGGACACCGGCCATTCTGTCCGTCTTCAGCACATCCCGCTCCTCTACTGCCTTACACCCGTAAGTCAGGAGGCCGACGCTACACTTACGCCTGTAAGGCCGTCAAGCAGGAGGTCCGAGTGCCCGCACGCCCGCAGCTCAGCCGGGAACGCGTGATCGAGGCGGCGGTGGCCGTCGCCGACGAGCGCGGCGTCACGGCGGTCAGCATGCGCAACGTCGCCACGCAGCTCGGCGTCGAGGCCATGTCGCTCTACCACCACGTCGCCAATAAGGACGCGATCCTCGACGGGATCGTCGACGCGGTGTTCGCCGAGATCGAGCTCCCGGACCCGGAGCTCGACTGGCGTACGGCGATGCGCCGCCGAGCAGGCTCGGCCCGCGAGACCCTCGCCCGGCACAGCTGGGCGCTCGGCCTGATGGAGTCGCGGCGCACCACCGGCCCGGCCACGTTGCGGCACCACGACGCGGTGCTCGGCTGCCTGCGCGGGGCCGGCTTCTCGACCGCCGGAGCCGTGCACGCGGTCTCGGTGATCGACAGCTACGTGTACGGCTTCACGCTGCAGGAACGCCAGCTCCCCTTCGAGGCGGTCGACGAGGCCGCGGGCGAGCTGGCCGAACGGCTGGCCGAGGGGTCGTACCCGCACCTGCGGGAGACGGCCGTCGCGCAGGCGCAGCGGGCCGGTTACACCCCCGCCGAGGAGTTCGCCTTCGGTTTCGAGCTCATCCTGGACGCCCTGGAGCGGCTGCTCAGCCGGTGAACGGGGTGGCCAGCTTGGTGGCGGCGCGGGTGAGGGCCGTTTTGCTGCTGGCGGGCGTCGCCGGCTCGCCCGGGTGCATCATCCGGGCCATCTGTGGCACGGCGTACCACCAGCCGGCTAGGGCCAGGACGAGGAAGGCGAGGTCGGCCGCGGGGATGTCGTCGCTGATCAGCTTCGCCCGCTGCGCCCGGTCGAAGGCCTCGACCTTCCGGCGGTAGGTCTCGCCGCGGGCCGGCTCCTCGGGCACCTGCGGCAGGTCGAGCAGGCCCTCCCACAGCAGGAGCCGGGTCAGCTCCGGGTGGGCGGCGTGGTAGTCGAAGACCGCCCCGGCGTAGGCGCCGACCGCTTCCGGCCCGTCGAGGTGCTCGACCGGCACGGCGGCGGCGACCTTGTTCAGCTCGTCGGCCAGGACCGCGGCGAAGAGCTGGGACTTGTCGCCGAAGTAGGTGTAGAGCCGCTCCTTGTTGATCCCGGCCCGGCGCGCGATGCGCTCCATGGTGGTGCCGCCGAGGCCGTGCGCGGCGAACTCGGCGGTCGCGGACTCCTTGAGCCGGCGCTTGGTCTCGGCGGTGTTCCAGGCCATGTCGCGCAGCATATCCAACGCTCGCGTTGCAAATCCCGGGCGGCGCGTTACAGTGTTTCCAACTAAAACGTTGGAGTTGGAGATTGATGTCTGCCATCGTGAGCACCCCGCCCGCCGTCCGGCCGTCCGCGCCGCGCGCCGGCACGGTCCCCTTGCTGGTCGGGACCGCCCTGGTCGTGCTGATCCAGTTGTACGCGTCCATCCCGCTGCGCCAGCCGGTGGCCGCCGACCTCGGGCCGGAGGGGGTGACCGCGGCGCTGGCCGCGGGGTACTCCTTCGCCTACGCGGTCGGGTTCCTGATCTACGGGCCGCTCTCCGACCACTTCGGCCGCCGCCGCATCCTGGTGTACGGCCTGGCGGCCCTCACGCTCGCCACGTTCGCGGTGAGCCTCGCCCCGTCGACGGGCGTCCTCGCCGTCGCGCGAGCCGTGCAGGGACTGGCCGCCGCGACCTTCGCGCCGACGGCTCTGGCCTACCTGGGTGAGGCACTGCCTCCGCAGCGGCGGGCCAGGGCGATCGCGGCCATCTCGATCGCCTTCCTCACCGCGGGCATTCTCGGGCAGGTGGCCGCGACCTCGCTCTCGGCGCTCACCGGCTGGCGGGGGACGTTCCTCGCGGGCGGCCTCGTGCTCGCCGTGCTGACGCTCGCCGCCTTCGTCGTCATCCGGGAGCCCGAGGTGGACCGGCCCGGGCAGTCTTTGGCCGGGCGCTACGCGGGGCTCGTGCGGTTCGCGGTGCGGCCCGGCTCGTTGCTGCTCGCCGCGGGGCACCTGGTGGTGCTGGGCGGATTCGTCGGGATGTACAGCCTGCTCGGGCCGTACCTGGCCCAGGCCGAGCTGTCCGCCGGGGAGATCATGCTGGTCCGGGCGGCGGCGTTGCCCGCGCTGTTCTGCTCGCTCCTGGCGGGGCCGCTGGCCGTACGCCTGGGGGTGCCGCGCACCGCGCTTCTCGGCTTCACCGTCGCGGCGGCCGGGCTGGGCGGCGAGGCGGTGCTGGGCGGCAGCCTGGCGGGTCTGGTGATCGCGAGCGTCGTCTTCGTCGCCGGGGTGGCCCTGCTGGTGCCCGCGATGATCGCGCTGTGGGGGGCGGCCGCCCATCCGGCGCGCGGCACCGGGATGGCGGTCAACGGCTTCGTGTTGTTCCTCGGCGCCGGGCTCGGCTCCTACGCGGTCGAGCTTCCGGGCGGTCTCGCCGGGGCGCTCGGCGTGCTGGCCGGGCTGTACCTGGTCGCGGGTGCGGCCGTGTACGCGGCTCGCCCTCGCCGCTGATTTGACACCCCTCTAATCAACGGCCTTAACTGGAGCGGCTCGAATCAGGGAGGGGCGATGACCGACGTGGTCGTGATCGGCGGCGGCCAGGCCGGGCTCGCCGCCGGGTACTACCTGCGCCGCGCGAAGGCCGACTTCGTCATCCTCGACGCGCAGGACGCGCCCGGCGGCGCGTGGCAGCACGCCTGGCCGTCCTTGCGGCTGTTCTCCCCCGCCCAGTACAGCTCCCTGCCCGGTCGCATGATGCCCGCCCCGCCCGGCGGCGGCTACCCGTCCGCCGCCGACACGGTCGCCTACCTCACCGGCTACGAGCAGCGTTACGACCTGCCCGTGATCCGCCCCGCGCGGGTCGAGGCCGTGCGGCGGGACGGCGACCGGCTGCGCGTCGAGTCCCCCGCGGGCGTCTGGCGGGCCCGCACGGTCATCAGCGCCACCGGCACCTGGTCGCGCCCCTACGTCCCGCACTATCCCGGTCTGCGGGACTTCCGGGGCGACCAGATCCACACCGCCGGCTACCGGGGGCCCGAACGGTTCGCCGGGCAGCGGGTGGTCGTCGTGGGCGGCGCCAACTCCGGCGCGCAGATCCTCGCCGAGGTCTCCACCGTCGCCGACACCACCTGGGTCACCCTGCGCCCGCCCCGCCTGCTGCCCGACGAGCTCGACGGCCGGGCGCTGTTCGAGCTCGCCACCAGCCGTCTCCGCGGCGCGGCGGGTGGCGACCTGGGCGACATCGTCGCCGTCCCGCCGGTCCGCGAGGCGCGGGAGCGGGGCGTGCTCAAGGCCCAGCCGATGTTCGCCCGGCTCACCCCGTCCGGCGTGGCCTGGGCCGACGGGTCGCACCTGGAGTGTGACGCGATCATCTGGTGCACCGGCTTCCGCCCCGCCCTCGGCCACCTGTCCCCGCTGCGGCTGCGCACGGCCGGCGGGCACATCCCGGTCCACGGCACCCGGGCCGTGGGCGAGCCCCGCCTCCACCTCCTCGGCTACGGCGACTGGACCGGCGCCGCCTCCGCCACCCTCATCGGCGCCGCCCGCACCGCCCGCGACACCGTCGCCGGCCTGTCCATGGTTAAGTGATCGATCCACTAGGAGGATCATCATGGACAACCCGAACGGGGCCTTAGCCGCGCCCCGGCGGCGGCTCTCCTCGGTCTTGATCGTCGTAGGCCTCGTGGCCGTCGCCGGGGTCAGTGCGTTCATCGTGCTGCGGTTCGGCGCCCTCGCGCTGGCGCCGCGCCCCCAGCCGGCGGCAGCCGTACCGCAAGCCCTGCCTTCGGCGCTTTCGGAGCTGAGTGCGCCCGAGACGGCGCCGGACGACGAACCCGGAGTGTTGCCGGACAAGCTGCCGGCCCCGATCCGGCACGCCTACGCCATGGAAGGGCTGGAGCCGCCCGGCTGGCGGATCGTGACGACCGCCGGGAAGGTGTTCCTGGTCGCGGCCGCCCACCCCGGAAAGGCGCTGAGGGTGAGCTCGGACGGCCACCGGCTGGCCTACGTGGACGCCGGCGACGGCCGCTACCTCGTCCGCGACCTGCCGACCGGGGCGATCAAGGAGATCGAGGTGCGGTTCAGGGGCGGCGAGCCCGCCTTCACCTTCTCCCCCGACGGCCGCTTCGCCGGGGTGGCCTACGGCAGCGACTCCTCCCCCGGCCAGCCCCAGGAGTCGGAAGACGTCCAGTGGGAGGGAACCGCCTTCCTGGACTTCCGGACGGGCCTCACCCACAACGCGAGCGAGCAGGTCGTCGCCCTGCGCGACGACGGCTGGTGGCTGTCGCTGGTGACCGGGCGCTCCACCACCACGCTGGCCCTCAACGACCTGGACCTGTCGACCGTCAAACGGTTCCGCGTCCCGGCCGGGCTGCTCGGGCGGGAGTTCGCCCTGGCGCCCGACGGCCGCACCCTGGCCAGCCTCTCCGAGGACCTGCGCCTGGTCCGCATCGACGTCAGGACCGGGAAGATCGCCGCCCACCGGCCGTCGCTGCGCGGAAGCCTGCCGTTGGCCGCCGGGGTGGACCGGTGGCTCAACGGGCGCGAGGTGCTGGTCATGCTCAGGGACGGCGACGACGCGAAGGGCTTCGCCGTCGTGGACGTGCGCACCGGGAAGAGCCGCCACCGCGACACGATGGGCATCAAGTCGGACGGCGTGCGGCTCCAGCTCGGCAAGGTCGACTGACCGGTCAACGGCCCGCTGGCTTGCTGAACTCCTCGATCAGCACCGGGTACTGCTCGCCGCCGTGCCCGGCCGCCATGGCCCGGTCGGCGATCGCCTTGATCAGCCTCGGCAGTTCGGCGTTGATCCCCGCGGCCTCGCTCTCCTCGAGGAGGTGGGTCATGGCCCGCACGTCGGTCTCCAGGGCGGACACCTCGGCCGGGAAGGAGCCCCGGTCGATCTGCTCGGCGTACCCGGGCAGCCAGCCGGCCACGCCGGTGGCGAGCTCCTGGGCGAACGGCGCGAACGTGGCCGCGTCGATGCCGGCCGTCCTGAGCAGGGCCGTGCCGTGCAGCCAGGCGTTCAGGACGCTCCACATCATGGCGAGCCCGGCCACGTCGTACAGCGCCGCCAGCCCGGGGTCCTCGCCCAGATAGGTGATGGTGGCGAGCGAGCCGAGCGCCGCGCGGTGCTTCTCGTGGTGCGCCTGCGGCCCGCTGAGCAGGATCAGCGCCTCCGGGGTGCCGATCACCGGCGGGACGGCCATGATGGCGCCGTCCAAATAGCCGGCGCCGTGCTGCTCGGCCCAGCGGGCGGCGGCACGGGCCTGGGCCGAGTCGCCCGAGGTCAGGTTGATCACCATCGTGCCGGCGAGCTCGCCCTCGCTCGGGCGGAGCAGCTCGCGCACGGCCTCGTAGTCGGTGAGGCAGATGATGGTCAAGGAGCCGGCCTTGAGCGCGGCGCCGACGCTCGGGGCCAGCGACGCGCCCTCGGCCACCAGGGCGTCGGCCTTGGCGCTCGTGCGGTTCCACACCGTGGTCGGGTGCCCGGCCCGCAGGAAGGCGGCGGCCAGCGCCTGGCCCATGAGGCCCAGGCCGAGGACGGTCACAGAGGTCTTGGGTGTGCAGTTCATGGGGTTATCGTCAACCTTGAGGCTGGTATGAAGGTCAAGGGGGATTCGATGCTGATCGGGGAACTGAGCCGCCGGACGCAGGTCAACGCCCATCAGTTGCGGTACTACGAGGCCCAGGGGCTGCTGACCCCGGAGCGCGGCTCGAACGGCTACCGCGAGTACGGGGAGGACGCGATCCTGCGGGTGAAGCAGATCCGGCACCTGCTCGGGGCCGGGCTGTCCTCCGAGGAGATCGCCTACCTGCTGCCGTGCGCGACCGGGGAGGAGCCGGAGCTGCTGGCCTGCCCCGAGCTGCTGGTCGCGACCCGCTCCCGGCTCCAGCGCCTGGACGAGCAGATCGAGCGGCTGACCCGGTCCCGTGCCGCGCTGGCCGGCTACATCGACGCGGCCGAGCAGTCGATGGACGAGCGCTACCGCCCGTTCTGCGACGCCGAGGCGGACGCCGTCCCGGCCTGAGCCCCGGCGCTCACCCTTCCACGGACAGCGTGACCTTGCCGCGGACGAGGCCGCGCTCGGCGGCGCGATGCACGCCGAGCAGCGCCGCCAGCGGCCGGGTCTCCCCCTCGACGGTCACCACGCCCTTGTCGATCAAGGTCACCGGCTCGGCGAGCCGGCCGGGGTCGTTGCGGGCCACGAACCGCACGGCTCGCGGGTGCTCGACCGGCTGGGTGACGGAGACGAACGAGTCGGCCAGCTCGGTCACCGAGGCAGGTACGCCGTGCGCCAGGTTGATCAGCACCCGGTGGCCGGGGCGGAGGCGGGCGTGCTCGAACACCGCCTGCCACGCGGTCAGCCCGGCCACCGGGGGCGAGATCGCCCGAGCCGGTGAGCACGATTCCCCGCCACGTCCCAGCCGAGCGGGTGCGGGAGCGTGAGGCCGAGCACGTCGTGCAGCAGGCCACGGCGCAGGCCGATCTCCGACGGGTTGAACGAGGTCGCGGCCACCTTGACGAGCACCTCACCCGCCCGGGTCTCGGCACCTCCTCCAGCATGATCACGTCGGCGGTCGCCCTGCTCAACCCGCGGCCCCGGTGCCGACCTGGTGGTCTCCTCGCTCCTGGACCTGCTGCTGCCGTACATCCTGCGCGCCTGGTTCGACGCCCCGGCCAAGCACTGCAGGGTCGAAGGGTGGGCCGCCGCTCGCGTACCTGACCTGGTGGCGGCTGAGCACGGCCGCGCGTCTGCTGCGCGACACCGACGCCGCGCTGAGCGAGATCGCCGCGGCGATCGGCTACGGCTCGGAGTTCGCGTTCGCCAACGCCTTCAAGCGCGAGTACGGCACGGCCCCCGGCAAGTACCGCCGCCAGGGCTGCCCGGCTCCTGCCCGGCCCCGCGGTTCCCTCGCGGTGGGTGGGGTAGGCGGCTCGGGAAGGGAGTGACCCGCATGACCGCGAAGCAGCCCAAGACCGAACTCGACACCCGCTACAGCTCCGCGCTGCACCCGCGCCCCGGGGCGGAGGACGTCACCGCCACCGACTGGGCCGAGGTCGAGCGCCGGCTGCGGGCGGCCGAGGTCTTCTGGATCACCACCGTACGGCCCGACGGCCGGCTGCACGTCACGCCGCTGATCGCCGCCTGGCACGACGGGGCCCTGCACTTCAGCACCGGCCGGGCCGAGCAGAAGGCCAGGAACCTGGCCGGCAACCCGCAGTGCGCCCTCACCACCGGGCAGGCGTCCCTGTCCGAGGGCCTCGACATCGTGGTCGAGGGCAGGGCCGAGCAGGTGACCGACCCGGCGCGGCAGGACGAGGTCATCGCCGCGTTCGAGGAGCAGTACGGCGAGCATGTCACCTCGCCCGACGGCCTGTTCTTCGGCTTCGGCGACAACATCCGCAAGGGCGGCGACCTGCTGTTCGCGGTGGCGCCCGGCACGGCCTACGGGTTCGGGCACGACGGCCAGGTGTTCAGCCACACCCGCTACACGTTCTAGAAACCGGACCGCTCCCATGAAACGCGGGATCCGCGCAAAGGAAATCTTGGTATTGCCTATGCCGAGTCCCGGGGAGCAAGCCGTACATGCGACAAGGAATCCGAAAGACAGGCCTGCTCGGCATCGTCCTGCTGGGGGCGTCGCTCGTCGGCGGCACGGCCTGCGGCACAGGCGGCCAATCGGCCGGCAGCGACAGTTCAGCGGTGCGTCTCGCGGCCGAGCGGCAGGCCGCCTCGCCGTCGGGTGAGCCGACCGGCTCGTACCCGGCGGAGTCCTCGCCCTCGGCGGGCGCGTCCGGGCCGGTGGACACGCAGGGCCTGGAGAAGGCCGCGGCGGCCGCCATGGCCGCGGTGGAGGGCGCCAAGCTGATCTCGATCGAGGCCGAGGGCGACGGCAAGGTCTGGGAGGTGCACCTGGCGGAGCCGGACGGCACCGAGCAGCAGCTCGACGTGGACGCCGCCTCCGGCCGCGTGGTCGCGGGACCGGCCGCCGAGCAGGACGACGCCTCGGACAAGGCCGAGCTGGCGGCCCTGGTCAAGGCGGCCACGCTCGACTACAAGGAAGCGGCGCAGAAGGTGGCCGAGGCCGTGCCCGAGGGCCGGATCACCGAGCTGAACCTGGACAGCGACGACGGCAAGCCGGTCTGGGAGGCCGACGTCGTCACCGCCGACGGCGCCAAGCGCGAGGTCAAGGTGAACGCCAAGGACGGCACGGTCCAGACGGACGCGCAGAACAGCTGAACGCGGCCGCGGGCGGGCCCTTGAGGGCCGGGTGATCGAGTGCTGCGATGCCCGGCATGGCTCCCCAGGCCCGCCCGCCGCGGCGCGAGGAGCTGCCCGCCTACTAGCGGGTGCTTGCCCTACGCCACCGGGGTGATCGCCGCGCACCGCCGCCACCGGGCCTGCTGCCCGCCGAGACCGCCGAGGGCTCGGCCGAGCACCAAGCCCGGACCGCACGACTCCTTCGGCCTCTAGCGCGCCACGCCCGGTTCTATGCTGTCCGGGATCGATTCTCCCGAGCATCCATAACGTCAGAGGCATCATGGATCTGCTGTCGCTGCGCTACTTCCAGGTCGTGGCCCGGCATGAGCACATCAGCCGGGCGGCCGAGGAGCTCCGCGTCGCCCAGCCCTCGCTCAGCCGGACCATCGCCCGGCTGGAGGGCGACCTGGGCGTGCCGCTGTTCGACCGGCAGGGCCGCCGGATCCGGCTCAACCGGTTCGGCGCGGCGTTCCTGCGCCGGGTGGACCGGGCGCTGGCCGAGCTGGACGACGCCAGGCGCGAGCTCACCGACGCCGCCGGGCTCACCCACGGCAGCGTCTCGCTGGCCTCCGAGACGCTGCTCACGGTCACCGAACCGGTCAAGAGCTTCCTCGCCGAGCATCCCGGCGTCGCGGTCCGGCTGTTCCAGGCGACGCCCGCGGCGATGGCCGAGCGGCTGAGCGAGGGACAGGTCGACTTCTGCCTGGCCTCCGAGACGCTCGACGGGCCGGGGCTGGTCCACGAGGTGCTCCTGCGCGAGGAGGTCGTGCTCGCCGTACCGCTCGGGCACCGGCTGGCCGGGCGGCGGGAGGTGACGATGGCCGAGGTCGCCGGCGAACCGGTGGTGACCA
This sequence comes from Nonomuraea sp. NPDC050328, assembly GCF_044459405.1. Lineage (NCBI taxonomy): Bacteria > Bacillati > Actinomycetota > Actinomycetes > Streptosporangiales > Streptosporangiaceae > Nonomuraea > Nonomuraea sp. NPDC050328. Next base: position 502,044 of record NZ_JBITIW010000003.1, read on the forward strand.
CGCGGCCGGGCCTGTGGCAGCGCACGCTGGCCGAACGGCTCTTCGCCGAGGCGGGGCTGGAGCTGGTGGTCGCCTGCGAGATCGACGAGGCGGCGACGGCCATCGAGCTGGTCACCGCCGGGCTCGGCGTGGGGTTCGGGCCCGCGTGGTACCTCGACTCGCCGATGGCGGCCGGGCGGCCCCGCTTCTCGGCCATCCGGCTGCTGGCGCCGGGGGCCTTCCGGGTGTTGCGGCTGTACTGGCGGGAGGGGGCCTACCTGTCGGAGGCGGCTCACCGCTTCCGCGCGCACCTGAGCGAGGCGCTGGCTGGCTGAAAACCCGTCGTGCGGGCGCGGCGTCTGGGGCGACAATCAGGGGTCCATGCTCCGTGTTCGCCGGGAGGCGGCTTGTCGTTCCGTCCGCACGTCGATGCCGCGCTGGCCGCGCGGCTGGTGGAGGCCCAGTTCCCGCAGTGGTCGGGGTTGCCGCTCACGCTCGTGGAGCCCGGCGGGTCCGACCACATGATCTTCCGGCTCGGCGACGGGCTTGCCGTACGGCTGCCGCGGCATTCGGACGCGATCGAGCAGGCGGCCAAGGAGCTGGAGTGGCTGCCCCGGCTCGCGCCGCACCTGCCGTTGGCCGTGCCGGAGCCGGTCGCGGTGGGTGAGCCGGGGTTCGGGTACCCCTGGCCGTGGGCGGTGTCGCGCTGGCTGGAGGGCGAGGTGGCGACCGTCGAGGGGCTGGGCGACTCGGCCGAGGCGGCCGGCGAGCTGGCTGGCTTCCTGCGGGCACTCCAGGCCGTCGAACCGGCGCCGTTTCCGCAGGCCACCGCAGCGGTCGAGCCCGCGGCTCAAGGCACCGAGGACGGGGATCAGCACCCGGACGGCGGGCTGCTGGCCGTACGGGATGGGGCGACGCGGGCGACGATCGCCCAGGTGGCCGGGGTCTTCGACGCCGCGGCCATGACCGCGGTGTGGGACGCGGCGCTGGCGGCGCCAGGCTGGACCGGCCCGCCGGTGTGGTTCCACGGCGACTTCCACACCGGCAACCTGCTGACCACCGGCGGCGCGCTCAGCGCGGTCATCGACTTCGGCGGCCTGGGCGTCGGCGACCCGGCCTGCGACCTGATGGTCGCCTACACGCTGATGACGCCACGCGCCCGCGCCGCCTTCCGCGAGGCGCTGGAGGTGGACGAGGCCACCTGGCTGCGCGGACGCGGCTGGGCGCTGGCGACCGGCCTGAACGCCTACGTCGCCTACGCCGCCGTCGATGCGCGCGTCGCCGCGCAGACCACCCGGCAGATCACCCAGGCCCTGGCTCCGGACTGAGCGTCAGGCCCGGCCCAGCACGCAGAACTGGTTGCCCTCCGGATCGGCCAGCACCTGCCACGGCACCTCACCCTGGCCCACGTCGGCCGAGGTCGCCCCCAGGGTCCGCAGCCGGGCCACCTCGGCCTTCTGGGTCTCGATCGGGTCCGGGATCAGGTCGAGGTGCACCCGGTTGGCCACCGGGGTCCCGCCGGGCGGGATGCGCAGGAACTCCAGGAACGGCCCGACGCCGCCGGCCGAGCGCAGCCGCGCGTGCTCGTCGTCCACCTCGTGCACGGTCCAGTTCGTCGCCTCGCCCCAGAACCGCGCCATCGCCCGCGGGTCGACGCAGTCGACCACCACCGCGGCGATCTGCCCGGTGTCGCGGTACAGCTCCCGGGGCTCCAGCACGCAGAAGAGGTTGCCCTCCGGATCGGCCAGCACCTCCCACGGCACGTCGCCCTGGCCCACGTCGGCGGGGGTCGCGCCGAGCTCGGTCAGCCGGGCGACCAGCTCGGCCTGGTGGGCCTGGGAGGTGGTGGCGAGGTCGAGGTGCACGCGGTACGTCACCGTCTCCGGGTCGGGGACGGCCACGAAGTCGAGGTAGAAACCGTTCGGGTCCGGCCAGGTGAAGCCCGCGGGCTGCAGGTTGGTCACGCCGGGCCCCTCGCTGGAGACGTCCCAGCCGAGCGCCGCCGCCCAGAACCCGCCGAGTGCCACGTCGTCCTTGGCCTTGAAGTTCGCCTGAACAAGCTGCAATGACATGGCGACCACCCTATGCCCGCCCGGCGAGGGGGCAGGGCGCATCCGCGATGAGCTGGGGTTCCGCGCGTCCGGGTTGTCCTGGGTCGTCAACGCCTACTTCCCGGCCTTCGGCGGGCTGCTGCTGTCGTGCGGCCGGATGGCGGATCTGCTTGGCCGCCGCCGCGTCTTCCTCGTCGCAGGTGGCGCACACGGGGGGGTACGTGACCCCGAGCGCCTTCCTCGCGGCGTTCCGCCGGACCGTCGGCACCTCACCCGGGCGCTACCTCAACGGCGAGGCCGATCCCGGCGCCTGATCCAGCGCCGGGCTGCTCCCGGGTGAAGGGATCAGCGGCTCACCACGACCTCGCGGCCGACGTGGGACAACTTCTCGGGGTTGCGTACGTGGTAGGCGCCGGTGACCAGGCCGTTCTCCACGCGCACCGCCACCACGCCGTCGATCTCGCCGCCGACGCGGACGAGCAGGCCGGGGCCGCCGTTGATCTGCACGAACTCGGCCGTCCGCGGGGCCTGCCGCCGCCACCAGCCGGCGGCCAGCAGCCGGGCCACGTTGGCGGCGCCCACGATCGGCTGGAGCAGGGCGTGCCGGATGCCGCCGCCGTCGCTGAGCGCGACGACGTCCGGTGCGAGGACGTCGAGCAGGTTCTGCAGCTCGCCGGTCTCGACCGCGCGCTGGAAGGCCTGGAGGGCGGCGCGGTGCTCGGCCGGGGAGCCGGCGCCGCGGGGCCGGCGCGCGGCGACGTGCTCGCGGGCCCGGCGGGCGATCTGACGCACCGCGGGCCGGCTCTTGCCGACCGCCTCGGCGATCTCGTCGTAGTCCACGTCGAACACCTCGCGCAGCACGAACACCGCCCGCTCGGTCGGCTGGAGCGTCTCCAGCACCAGGAGCATCGCCATCGAGACGCTGTCGGCGAGCTCCACGTCCTCGGCCACGTCGGGCGCGGTCAGCAGCGGCTCGGGCAGCCACGGCCCGATGTAGGACTCCCGGCGCCGGCCGAGCGTCCGCAGCCGGTCCAGCGCTTGCCGGGTGACGATCCGCACCAGGTAGGCGCGCGGCTCGCGCACGGTTTCCGGATCCACGCCCGCCCAGCGCAGCCAGGTCTCCTGCAGCACGTCCTCGGCGTCGGCCGCCGAGCCGAGCAGCTCGTAGGCCACGGTGAAGAGCAGGTTGCGGTGGGTGACGAACACCCCGGTGGCCGAGTCCACCGCCTCGGTTCGGTCGCTGCGTTCCCTCATGCGCACTAGACGCCGCAGCCCGCCCGTCTGTGACGGCCGGGACCGATGGCGTATGTCACAACGCGACTCCGTCACAGGGTCGCGGCGGCCGGCGTCTCGTGTTCACGCACCTCACGAGAAGGAAGGTCTCGCCATGACAGCAGATCAGCGATCGCGGATGCCCAGCCCGCTCCCGTTCGTCCCCGAGATGGCCGAGGTCGCCGCCGGCCTGCACAACGTCCTGCGCAACGGCGCGATCCCGCAGACCACCGTCCATCTGCTGCAGTTGCGCGCCGGGCAGCTCCTGGGCAGCACGTACTTCACCGTCCGCGAGACCGGCGTCCTGCGCCAGGCCGGGGAGAGCGAGGAGCGCATCACCGCGGTGGCGACCTGGCGGGACGCCACGGTGTTCACCGCCGCGGAACGCGTCGCGCTGGAGCTGGTGGAGGCGGTCCTGACGCCGAACCCGTCTGGAGAGCGGGTCCCGGACGAGCTGTACGCCAGGGCCACCGAGCACTACGACGACAAGGCGATGTGGACGCTGATCATGGCCATCGCGCACATCGGCTTCTTCACCCCCGCCGCGCTCATCGCCAAGCCGATCCCCGGCATGCCGCCCGGCCAGAACTACACCGACTAGGAAGGAACCCCTCATGAGCACCACCAAGATCGCGGTCGCCGGAGCCACCGGACGGCTGGGCCGGCACGTCGTGGACGTCCTCACCGAGCGCGGGCACCACGTCGTGCCGATGTCGCGGGCCACCGGCGTGGACATCATCACCGGCGACGGCCTGGCCGAGGCGCTCACCGGCGTCGAGATCATCGTCGACGTCGCCTCCTGGCACGCCTCCGAGCAGGAGGCGGCCACCGCCTTCTTCCGCACCTCCGCCCGGAACCTGCACGAGTACGGCAGGCAGGCCGGCGCCGCCCGGCTCGTGGTGGCCTCCATCATCGGGGCCGACAAGGCCACCGCCGGGTTCCTCGCCGCCAAGAAGACGCACGAGGACCTCCTGCCGGCCGGCCCGCTCCCGGTCCGGATCCTGCGCGCCGCGCAGTTCCACGAGTTCGTCGGCCAGCTCCTCGACTGGCAGCCGGGCGAGGTCGCCCACGTCCCGGCGCTGCCCGCCCAGCTCGTCGCCTGCCGTACCGTGGCCGAGGAACTCGCCGACCTGGCCCTTCGGCCCGCCGAGCCCGACCCGGCCGCGCCGGTCCCGGAGATCGCCGGGCCAAGGGCGGAGATCCTGGCCGAGGCGGCCGCGCTCCTGGGCGCCCGCCGGGGCGTCAAGGTCGTCGGCGTGGACGGCTCGGCCGTGCCCGACGGCGAGCTCGCCGCCGAGGGTGCTTTCCTGCCCGGCCCGCACGCCAAGCTCGCCGGCCCCACCTTCCGGGAGTGGCTCGCCACCCAGTGACCCCTGCCGGGGTGTTCCCACGCCCGCGGCTCTGCCGAGGGCGTGGGAACACCCTTGGGGTGCAGCGGTTTGACCTTGACGTTGCGTCAACTTCTAGCATCGCCGCCATGTCCATCACCGTTCTTGACACCTTCTCCGCCATGCGGCGGATCCTGCTCGCCCCGCCCGCCGGCCGGGCCGCCCTGCTGGGCGAGATGCTGGAGCCCACCAGGCCGATGTACCGCTACCACCCCGGCGAGCTCGACCTGGTGGCCCTGCACGGGCAGACCTCCGGGTTCCCGCTCGACCGGGACGAGGAGCGTTGCCTCGACGCGCTCGACACCCTGGAGGCGGCCGGCGCCCTGGAGCGGTTGCGGCGGGCCTTCGACGACGCGCTTGCCGTACTGGTGGAGGCGAACCCGGGGCTGGAAGCCCCGGACATCACCGTGGCGGTCATCCTCGGAGACCCGGGCGACGAGCACTTCATGGGTCCCTGCAAGGGCGTGACCGGGTTCGGCGGCATCACCGGGACCATCGTGATCACCCTCTGGCCCTACCCGGAGAACGTGGCGCGGCTGGAGGTGACCGCGGCGCACGAGCTCCACCACAACCTGCGGTTCGCGCCCAGCGGGGTGGTGTGGGACCCGGCGACCGTCACGGTCGGCGAGCACATCGTCTCCGAGGGCCTGGCCGACGCCTTCGCCCGCCAGCTCTACGGCGACGAGCTCGGCCACACCCGCATCGGCGTCCCGCACCTGCACGACGACGAGGTGTTCGCCAAGGTGCTCACCGGGCTCGGCGTCACCGGCATGGAGAACTTCACCGCCTGGGTGCACGGCGACCCGAGCGCCGAGCTGTTCGGCCTCACCCCCGTCGGCCTGCCCATGGGCGCCGGCTACGCCGCGGGCAACCGCCTGGCCGACGCCTACCTGACCGCCACCGGGCAGACCCCCGCCCAGGCCCTCCACGCCGACGCCGCCAAGGTCATCGCCATCACCCGCCGGGAAGGGTGATCGGCACCCGGGTGCCGGGCTTCGCCGACGAGCGGTGAGACTGGGACGGTGGAGTGGACGATCCAGGAACTCGCCGCCAGGGCCGGCATCACCAGCCGCGCGCTACGGCACTACGACAGCACGGGGCTGCTGGCGCCGTCGCGGGTGGGGGCGAACGGGTACCGGTACTACGACGCGGGCGCGGTCTTGCGGTTGCAGCGGATCCTGTTGATGCGCCGGCTCGGCATGGGTCTGCCCGCCATCGCGAAGGTGCTGGCCGAGGAGGTGGACGCGGCCGAAGGGCTGCGCGGTCACATCGCGGCGCTGGAGGAGGAGCGCGAGCGCCTCGACCGGCAGATCCGGTCGGTCCGGCAGACGCTCGAGGTCCTGGAGGCGGGCGGGGAGCCCCGGATGGACGTCATGCTGGCCGGGTTCAACGACTACTACAGGGACGAGGTGATCTCCCGCTGGGGTGAGCGCGCCTTCCGGGTGAGCAACGACTGGTGGCACGGCAAGACCCTGGAGCAGCAGCGGGCCTGGAAACGCGACGCCGAGGACCTGGTGGCCGCCTGGGTCGACCTGGCCAAGGCGGGGATCTCCCCGAAGTCGGACAAAGCTCAGGAGCTGGCCGCCCGGCACGTGCGGTGGCTGAGCCGGATCCCGGGCACGCCCACGTTCGACGGCGACCGGGAACGCTCGATCGAGATGGTGATCGGCGTGGGCGACATGTACGTGGACGACCCCCGCTACGCCGGCATGTACGACGACGCGGCGGGGTCGGCCTTCGTCCGGGACGCGCTGCACGCCTACGCGCGGTCGGGCATGTGACCTGAACCGAACACGGCCGACAGCCCGGGCCAGTGCGCGGCCAGGCAGAGCACCGGCGGCCGGTCGAGGGGCGCGTCCAGGGTGAGCACCTGACCGCCGGGGCGGGCCTGGCCGGTCCAGACGTCGATCCACTCGCCCTCGGGCAGGTACGCCTCGACCCGGTCGGCGCCCGGCTCGGTGACCGGCACGACCAGCAGGGCGTCGCCCAGCTTGTACTGCAGCGGGTAGGCCCAGATCCGCTCGTCGCGCGGATGGTCGAAGAACAGCCCGCGCATCAGCGGCGCGCCGCCGCGCACGGCCTTGGCCGCCTCCGCCGCCAGGTACGGCACCAGCCGCTCGCGCAGCTTGGCGAAGGCGCGGAACAGCGGGAGGACCCGCTCGTCGCCGGTCTGCTCGGCGATGTTCCACGGCGTGCGGTCCCGCCGCGGGGTGCGGTGGTGGTTGAACTCCGAGTGGTACTGCATGATCGGCATGAACGCGCTGGTCCCGGCGGCCCGCAGGTACAGCTCGGCGCCGGGCACCGGCCCGGAGAAGCCGGCCAGGTCCCAGCCCCAGTAGACGATGCCGCAGGCGCTCGCGGTGATGCCGGCCCGGATCGAGGCACGGAAGGCCTCCCAGGTGGAGTCCTCGTCCCCGGCCCAGAAGGCGCCGTGCGGCTGGGACCCGGCGAACCCGGCCCGGCTGAAGGTGACCGGCGCCTTCCCGGCCGCGCGCAGCAGGTCGCCGAAGGCGCGGGCGTAGTGCACCGGGAACAGGTTGTTGCCGTCCGAGCCGCGCCGCCCGTCGGCGTAACGCAGGTCGTGACCCCAGGCGTGCTCGCCGCCGTCGGTCTTGAACCCGTCGACGCCGACCTCCTCGACCAGGTAGCGGCGCTTGGCCGTCCACCACTCGCGGGTCGCCGGGCTGGACAGGTCCGGCATCAGCGCCAGCGGGAACCACCAGCCCCGGTTGCGGTACGGCCGGCCGTCGGCCTCACGGACGCCGTGCTCCAGGATCTGCCGGGCGTCGACGGCGGCCTGGTGGGCGGGGTGCGGGCGCATCTTCTGCAGCGGGATCTGCCACAGCAGCACCTTGATGTCGCGCTCGTGCAGCTCGTCCACCATCCCCTTCGGGTCAGGCCACGGCCCGTCGGCCGGGAAGGTGTAGTCGGCCAGCGTGTGCGGCTCCTCCCCCGGCTCGTACCGGGCGCCGCGGAAGGCGGTGAAGGTGCTCTCGTCGCTCCACGCCTCGATGACCAGCGCGCCGACCGGGATGTCGTGCTCGCGGTGGGCGTCCATCTCGGCCATGACGCGGGCCTGGGTGTTCCACTCGTTGCCGCTGGCCCACAGCCGGAACACCCAGTCGGGCAGCTCGGCCGGCCGGCCGACGTCGTTGAGGAAGGCGTCGAGGACGCGGGCGGGCTCGCCCTCGTAGAAGGTGACGTGCACCTCGGCGCCGTCGGCCTCGACGGTGAGGGTGTCGCCGACGTCGTACCAGGTCCGGTGCGAGGTGGCCACGTGGAAGCCCCAGGTGCGCGGGCCGCCGACGACGATCGCGAACGGCATCGGCAGGTAGGTGCGGCCGTGCTCGCCCTGGGCCTTGTACTGCTCGAACACCACCGCGTCCAGCGTCCGGCCGCGCTGGTCGACGTGGTCGAAGCGCTCGCCGAAGCCGACCACGTGCTCGCCGGGCGCGAGGGCGATCTCGAACCGGCTCCGCCGTACGCCGTCGCCGTCGGCGAGCCAGCGCACGCTGCCGGGCACGATCCGGTCGGCGCCACGCGTGGTCAGCTTGCCGCCGCCGTCCTGCCAGCTCGCCGCGGTGACCTCGAACCACCGGCTGGTACGGCGGGCACCGCCGTCGGTCGTGGCGACGAAGCGGTAGCCGTACCGATGCCCGGCGCGCAGCGGCGGCGTCGTGACGCGCCACGAGCCGGAGGCCGCCCGGGCGGCCCGCGCCTGCGCGGCGGCCAGGTGCCCGCCGTCGAGCTGCTCGTCCCCGGCCGGATCCTCGGCCGATCCCACCCTGGTCAGGCCGAACTCGGCGGCGTCGCGCCCGTCGACGCGCCACTGGCAGGTCAGCTCGCGCACCGAGGCGGCGGCCCGCACCCGCAGCTCCACCGGCTGCCCGTCCAGGGGCGTGACCGGCAGCCGTTGGTCGGGGGTGTCGGCGTAGGGGTGGCCCGAGCCGTACGGGCGGTGGGTGATCATGCGCGGACCTCCAGCGCGTCGGCGAGCATCAGGTACATTCCGTGCGACCAAAGCAGGGGCCGCGCGACCGGCCCCCAGCGGCGCGTCCACTCCGAGAGCCGGCGCGGCGCGAGCAGGACGTCGGAGACCTGCTCCGGCAACTGCCCCGACTCGTCGGCCTGCGCGGCCATCCAGTCCAGGTAGCGCAGCGCCTCCGCGCGACGGCCGGCGGCGGCGTGGTTGAGCCCGAGGAAGCCGGCCAGCAGCACCCAGCGGCCGCCGCCGTAGAAGCTGTCGGCCAGGAAGCGGTGCACGCCGCCGTCGCGGGCGAGCTGCCGCTCCACCTCGGCCACCGTGGCCACCGCCACCGGGTGGCCGACGGGGTAGAGCCCGAAGGGCGCCACGCAGGCCAGCAGCGAGGCGTCCACGGCGTCGCCGCCGAGACCCTGGGCGTCGAGGTCGTGCAGCGGGGCCACGGCCTGGCCCGGATCCACCAGCGTGACCGCGCCCTGCCCGGAGGGCAGCCACTTGCGCAGGTGACCGGCGGGGGCGACGCCGTGCTCGGCCACCAGCGCGGCGATGTCGGCCACGGCCTGCGCGGCGGCGGCGGATTCCCGGTTGTCGAGCAGGCCGCTGGTCACCGCGGCGCGCAGTCCCGCGTGCACGGCGCCGAGCGTCGAGACGTGCCGCTGGTCGACGTGCTCCTCCCACCAGTCGTAGCAGGGCTGGTTCCAGAACCAGGTCAGGTAGCGGGCGGCGACGCCGACCGCCTCCTCGGCCCCCGGCACCCGCGCCCCGTGCCGGGCGGTGTGCTCGGCCAGCGCCCACAGCCAGGTTCCGTAGCCGTCGAGCTGGTGGTCCCACCACTCGTCGGCGCCGTCGCCGCCGTCGAGGGTGAAGCGGGTGGGCAACATCTCGGCCGCCGAGACCGGCAGCCCGGCGCGGGCCCGGGCGATCAGGCTCTCGACCTGGTCGCGGCGGGCGCCGATCACCCGCGCGCACCAGGCGTGGAAGGCGCTCGCGCTCTCGGCCTGCCCGGACCGGCTCATGCCTTCGGCGATGAACGCGCCGTCGCGCAGCCAGGCGTAGCCGCGGTAGGCCGAGAAGGTGGGACTGGCCGGGTAGGCCCCCGAGGGCGACTGATGCGCGCCGATCACCTCGACGCTGCGCGTGACGAGCCGCGCCCGCGCCAGGTCGCTTCCTACGATCACTGGGTCAGTTCTCCTGGTAGATGGGGTCAGCCGAGCAGCGCGTCGACCTTGGCGGCGGCCGCGGTCAGCGCTTCCTGCACGCTGACGCGGCCGGCGGCGGCGTTGCCGAGTTCCTGGGTCACCGCGTCCTGCATCTCCTGCTGACGCTTGATCACCGGGGGCAGCGCGATCGACTTGAGCGAGTCGAAGACCGCCTGGCGGTTGGCCGGCTCGGGGTCCTTCAGGTAGCCGTCGAGCACGGCCTGGTCGGAGATCGGCGGCAGCTCCCACGACGACTCGATGCGGGTGGTGGCCGCGACCTTCGACGAGGACAGGAACTTCGCCCAGGCGTGGGCCTGCTTGCCGTGCTTGGTGCCGGCCGAGGCGGCCACCGAGTTGTGGAAGACCGCGCTGGCCTTGGTCACGTCACCGGGCTCGACGACCACGTCCCACTCGAACGGCACGTCCTTCAGCCCGGCGAACTGCCAGATGCCGTTGTGCCACATGGCGAGCTTGCCGGACTTGAAGAGGTTGGTGTCGTAGTCGGCGGTGCCGCCGATCTCCGCCTCGGTCGGCATGGTCTTGCCGACCTTGGACACCAGCCAGGTGGCGGCCTTGACGCCCTGCGGGCTGTTGAAGGCCGACTTCTTGCCGTCGGCCGCCAGGAACTCGCCGCCGGCCTGCTTGAGCGCCTTGTAGAACTCGAAGAACTGCACCGGCTGGAAGTCGCCGTAGACCTTGGCGCCCTTGTCGGTCAGCTTCTCGGCGGCGGCCTGCTCCTCGGCCCAGGTCCAGTCGGCGGTGGGCAGGGCCACCCCGGCCTTCTCGAACAGGTCCTTGTTGTAGAAGAGCACGACGGTGGAGAAGGAGGCGGGCAGCGCGAACTGCTTGCCCTCGTGCCGGAAGGCGTTGAGCGACTCCTCGGCGTAGCCGGCCGGGGCGGTGTCGCCGGCGACGGTGCCGAGGTCGAGCAGGGAGCCGGCCCCAGCGTAGGTCACGAAGTTCTCGTAGTTCAGCTCGAAGGTGTCGGGCGCGGTGCCGCCGGCGATGGCCGTCTGCAACTTGGTGAAGTACTGGTCGTAGGGGGCGGTCTCGACCACCACGTCGATCGCCGGGTTCTCCTTCTCGAAGGCCTGGACGATCTTGTCGAGGTCTTTGACGTGGTCGGGCGCGGCGGAGAAGGTGAAGTAGCGCAACGTCACCTTGCCGCCCTCGGCGGTGGTGGTGTCCCTGGTGGCCGAGCCCTGCGAGCAGGCGGTGGCCAGCGCGGCGAGCGCCAGGAGGGCGAGGGTCTTCTTCATGGGGGGTTCGTCCTTACTTGAGGCCGGACTGGGCGACGGAGGCGATGACGTGCTTCTGCGCGAACAGGTAGAGGATGAGGATCGGCACGACGCTGACCACGGAGCCGGCCATGACGACGTTCCACTCGGTGGTGAAGCGGCCGTGCAACTCGGCCAGGCCGAGCGGCAGCGTGAAGAACTCCGGCGAGCGCAGGATCACCAGCGGCCACAGGTAGCTGTTCCAGCTCGCCATGAAGGCGAAGATGGCGAAGGTGGCCAGCGCGGGCCGGATCAGCGGCAGCACGACGAAGGCGAAGATCCGCAGGTGGCCCGCGCCGTCGAGCACCGCGGCCTCGTCGAACTCGCGCGGCACCTGCTGGATGGCCTGCCGCAGCAGGAACACCCCGAACGCCGAGGCCACGGTCGGCGCCAGCACGGCGAAGTAGGTGTCGGTCAGGTCGAGGGTGCGCATCTCGATGAACAGCGGCACGATCAGCACCTGCAGCGGCACCATCAGCGTGGCCAGGTAGACGGCGAACAACGCGCCGCGCCCAGGGAACGGGAGCCGGGCGAAGGCGTAGGCGGCCATCGCGCTGGTGATCAGTTGCAGCGCGGTCGAGGCCAGGCCGATCCAGAGGCTGTTGGCCAGGATGCGCCAGAACGGCATCGCCGCCAGCAGCCGCTCGTAGGCGCCCAGCCCGGCCCCTTCCGGGGTGAAGTCGGGCGGCGAGGCGAGCACCGCGCCGTCCGGCGTCAGCGAGGTGATCACCGCCCAGGCGAAGGGGAAGAGCATCACCAGCGCGCCAGCGATCACCAGCAGGTACTTCAGCGCCTTACCCATAGGTCACCCACCTGCGCTGGCCGCGGACCTGGACGAGGGTGACCACCAGCACGACGGCGAACAGCAGCCACGACAACGCCGAGGCCGCGCCGGCTCTGCCGTACTCGAAGGTCAGCTTGTAGACCTGCTCCACCGCCACCTGGGTGGCCCCGCCGGGGCCGCCGCCGGTCATGACGTGCACCTGGTCGAAGACCTGGAAGCCGTTGATGAGCGAGATCACCACGACGAAGAAGGTCGAGGGCGACAGCAGCGGCAGGGTGATGCCGCGAAAGCGCTGCCAGGGGGAGGCGCCGTCGACGCGGGCCGCCTCGTGGTACTCCCCCGGGATGGCCTGCAGCCCGGCCAACAGGATGATCATGACGAAGCCGAGGTCCTTCCAGGCCGAGGCGAGGATGATCGACGGCATCGCCCAGTCCGGATCGGTCCACCAGCCGGGACCCTCGACGCCCAGCAGGCCGAGCGCCCAGTTGACGATGCCGCTGGCCGGGTTGAGCAGCCACTTCCACATCAGCGCCACGACCACCCAACTGGTGATCACCGGCAGGAAGTAGACGGCGCGGAAGAGGTTGCGGCCCTTCATCGCCCGGTTGAGCAACATCGCCAGGCCGAGGCCGCCGGCGTACACCAGCGGGAGGTAGCCGGCGATGAAGTACAGGGTGTGCCCGAAGGCCGCCCTGGTCTCCTCCTCGCCCAGCAGGTCGGCGTAGTTGGCCAGGCCGACCCAGCGCATCGGCTGCAGCAGGTCCCACTCGTGCAGGCTCACCCACAGCGACCCGGCCATCGGGACCAGGGTGAACAGGGTGAGCGGCACCAGGCTCGGCAGCAGGAAGATCGCCACCGTGCCCGCGTACCGCCAGCGCTGTCCCGCGGTACGGCGGGGCGGTGCGGTGGCCCGTTCGACCGGCGACGCCGCCCGCGTGGTCACGCTCATGACTGGGTCCCGATCAGCCGGGCGCGCACCAGCCTGCCCTGCTCGCCCGCGGCTCCGGCCGCGTCGAACGGCGTGGCCAGCACCAGCGCCGCGGCGCCCTGCGCCCAGCTCGTCTCGTCCCAGGCCTCGACCTCGATGGAGATGTCGCGCCGGCCGGGCATGAGCTGGGCGCGCACGGCGCGGTCGAAGCCCGGCTGCCAGAACGGCCAGTGCGCGACGCCCTCGCCGAGCACGACCACGACCTCGGGGTCGACCACGTTGATCAGCCCGGCGGTGGCCCGGCCCAGGATCGCGCCCGCCTCGGCGAAGACGCCGAGCGCGGCCCGCGAGCCCTCGGCGGCGGCCCGGCCCAGCTCGTCGACGGAGGCGACCGGGCCCAGGTCCTGCTCGCCGGCGGCGGCGAGCAGTCCGGCGGTGCCGACGAACGCCTCCAGGCATCCGGTGGAGCCGCAGCCGCAGCGCGGGCCGTCCTCGGCCACCGGCACGTGGCCGAACTCGCCCGCGCCGCCGCGCGCTCCCCGGTACACCCGCCCGTCGGTGACGATCGCGGCGCCGACGCCACGGCCGATGGTCAGCACGAGGAAGTCGCGGTGCGTGCGGCCCCTGCCGTACAGCCGCTCGGCCGCCGCCAGCGCGTTGACGTCGTTCTCCACCAGCACCGGCAGCTTGAGCCTGCGCCGCAGCCGCTCGCCGACCGGCATGCCCTGCCAGCCCAGCGTGGGCGCGTTGACGGTGCCGGCCGCCTGGTCGTCCACGGCGCCGGGCACGCCGACGCCGAGCCCGAGCAGCGGCGGCCCGTCGCTGAGCGCGCCGAGCGTGGCCTCCACCGCGTCGGCCAGCTCGTCCAGCGCGTGCGGGGAGGCCGGGTCGAACGGGCGCTCCCAGGAGCCGAGCACGACGCCGTCCAGGCGGACATCGACCAGCACCAGGTGGTCGGCGGTCACCTTGACGCCCAGCGCGCGGCCCGCCGCGCCGATCAGGCCCAGCAACTGCGCGGGCCGCCCGCCGCGCGAGGGCTTCAGGTCGAGCTCCTCCAGCATCCCCGCACCGATCAGCTCGCGGGTGAGCTGTGTGACGGTGGCGGGGCTGAGGTCGAGCTCGCGGGCGATGTCGGTACGGCTCAGCGGCCCGAGCGTGCCCAGGAGGGCGAGGATCGCCGTCCGGGTCAGGTCGCCGCGGTCAGTGCCTGCCATGTGGGGGTACCAGGCTTTCTTCGGCAATAAAGTTAGTGGTGAAAATATGGAGCCGGGCTTCGGCCGGTGTCAACCCTCCGAAACCGTTCCGAAACCGACCGGCGTGGCCCTGCTACCTTCTGCGCTGTGCAGAACTGCCGAACCGAGTCCGGGTGAGCGCCAGGGCGGCCATGTGGCCGCTGTACGCGGCGGGCTTCACCACGGCGTTCGGCGCGCACGCCGTCGCGGCCAACCTCGGCGGCTTCTCCTCCGACGCGGTCACCTCGCTGCTGGTCCTCGGCGGGCTGCTGGCCCTCTACGACGGCGCGGAGGTGCTGCTCAAGCCGGTCTTCGGCACGCTGGCCGACCGCGTCGGCGCCCGGCCGGTACTGCTCGGCGGGCTGCTGGCCTTCGCCGCCGCCTCCGCGCTCTACGCCCTGGCCGACAGCCCGGGGTGGCTGTGGGCGGCTCGCCTCGGCCAGGGCGCGGCGGCCTCGGCCTTCTCCCCCGCGGCCTCCGCGCTGGTCGCCCGGCTCAATCCGGGCGCCAAGCACGGGCGCGCCTTCGGCGGGTACGGGTTCTACAAGTCGCTCGGCTACACCCTCGGCCCGCTGCTCGGCGGCGTCCTGGTCTGGGCGGGCGGGCTGCGGCTGCTGTTCGCGGTGACGGCCGGGCTCGGCCTCGCCGTCGCGCTCTGGGCGGCGCTGGCCGTCCCTGCCGTGCCGCCGCTGCCGCGCGCCCGCCAGACCGTCCTCGACCTGGCCCGGCGGCTCGGCAGCCGCGCCTTCCTGACCCCGACCGCCGCCCTGGCCGGGGCGACCGCGGCGCTGTCGGTCGGCGTCGGCTTCCTGCCCGTCTCCGGCGCGGCGGCCGGGCTCGGCACCGTGGCCACCGGGGCCGCGGCCTCCACGCTGGCGGCCAGCGCCGCGCTCGTCCAGCCGCTGGCCGGGCGGGCCCTCGACGCGGGACGGCTCAGCACCCGCACCGGTCTCACGGCCGGGCTGCTGACCACCGCCGCGGGGCTCGCCGCGGCCATGCTCCCCGGTCTGGGCGGCCTCCTGGCCGCCGCGGTGCTGATCGGCGCGGGGACCGGCCTGATCACCCCGCTCGGCTTCGCCGCCTTGGCGGCCACCACCCCGGCCGAACGCCTGGGCCAGACCATGGGCTCGGCCGAACTCGGCCGCGAACTCGGCGACGCGGGCGGGCCTCTGCTGGTCGCCGGCGTCGCGACGGTGTCCTTCCTGGGGTACGGCTTCGCCGCGCTGGCCGGTCTGCTGGCCGTCCTCGCCGCCCTCACCGTCCGGCACCGCGCACCGTAGCCGGACGGTGGCGAGGGTCCACCCCAGCTCGTCGCGGGCCCGCCGGCTGCAGCACGTGTCACCTCCGGGATGCGCTGTACTGGCAGGCATGACGATCATCCGCTCCCTGGTGTTGTTCGCCCTGGCCGCGCTGGCCGAGATCGGCGGGGCGTGGCTGGTGTGGCAGGGCGTGCGCGAGCAGCGCGGCCTGGTCTGGATCGGCGCCGGGGTGATCGCGCTGGGGCTGTACGGGTTCGTCGCCACCCTGCAGCCGGACGCCGACTTCGGCCGTATCCTGGCCGCCTACGGCGGGGTGTTCGTGGCCGGGTCGCTGGTGTGGGGCATGGTCGTCGACGGGTTCCGGCCCGACTGGTGGGATGTCGCGGGCGCGCTGATCTGCCTGGCCGGCGTCGCTGTGATCATGTACGCGCCCCGCTCCTAGCCGCCCACTGAGTACCCTGTACGCAGCAAGGAGGTGGCGTGGCCACATGAATATCTGGATGCGGCCCGAGCGCCCCGCCCGGGGCCCGAAACCGGCCTACAGCCGGGCGCAGATCACCGAGGCGGCGGTACGGCTCGCCGACGCCGAAGGGCTGGAGGCCGCCACGATGCGGCGGATCGCGGCCGAGATCGGCGCCGGGGCGATGTCGCTCTACCGGTACGTGCCGAGCCGCGACGACCTGGTCGATCTCATCGCCGACCACCTGATGGGCGAGCTCGACCTCGCCGGGCTGCCCTCCGGCGACTGGCGCGCCGACCTGACCCGTTACGCCTGCGAGCTGCGGGCGATGTGGTTGCGCCACCCGTGGATCGCCGGCGTCCAGCGCTCGCGGGCCGGTTTCGGCCCCAACCAGCTCCGGCTGATCGAGCGGGTGATGGGGACACTCGACGCCCACGTTCCCGTCGACGAGAACCTCAGCCTGATGGCCCTGCTGAACGGCTACGTCGAAGGCGCCGCCCGCGAGGAGGTCACCTGGGCCGGGGAACTGCGCCGCAGCGGCCTGTCCGAGGCCGACTGGCTGGCGCAGAGCTACCCGCGCATCCGGCAGATCGTGGACAGCGGCGAGTACCCGATCTTCACCAAGATCACGCTGGAGGCGCGGCAGCCGCGGCTCAGCCCGGACGAACGGTTCCGGCACGGGCTGGAGCGGGTCCTCGACTGCATCGCCCTGGCCCTCACCGAAGCAGCCGCCGAGCGGCCCTGACCAGGGCGGCGTTGTCCGGGGCCGGGGAGCCGCCGGGCAGATGGAGGGTGTCCTCGAGGCCGATCCTGGCCGCCAGCCCGCGCGCACCGGCGAGGGCCAGCACCGGCCAGGCCGAGCCGTCCTCGCCGTGCAGCAGGATCGGCCTGGTCGCGCGGGCGGTGTTCGGCCGTCCGGCGCGGACGGCGTTCGGCCGTTCGGCGTGGGCGGCCAGGCGGTCCAGCAGGGCGGCGGCGGTGGACACGGCGGTGTCCGGGTCGGTGTCGGTGATCTCCGCCAGGACGCGCGTCACCCGGTGCGCGCCCGGCCAGGCGAAGAAGCGCTCGACGGCGTCCACTCCCGCGAAGACCCCCACCCCGCCGGCCCCGGTCCCGGAGAAGAGGCCGGCCTCGACGGCGACGCCTCGGGCGAGGAGGGCCTCATGCGGGGAGACCTTCCCCCGGCGGCGCGCCCGTCACGGTGCCGCGTCGCCGAGGGTGGCGAGTTTGTCGGGGTTGCTCACCACGTAGACGTCCCGCACCTGCTCGCCGCCGTCCTCCAGGTCGAGCACCATCACCGCGAACGGCGTCTCGTCGGCGAACAGGACCACCGACGGGTCGCCGTTGACCTGCCGGTAACGCACCTCGACGTCGCCGACCTCGCGGGCGCCCGCCAGCAGCACCCGGGCGACGTTGTCCCGGCCATGCACCGGCCTGGGCCCGCCGACCGCGGACTTGCCGCCGCTGTCGGCCCACAGGGTGACCTCCGGCGAGAGCAGCTCCAGCAACGCCGCCAGGTCGCCGCCGAACGCGGCCGCGATGAACCGCTCGGTCGCCTCCCGGTGCGTCCGCTGGTCGACGCGGGCGCGCGGGCGGCGGGCCCGCACGTGCTCACGGGCCCGGTGCGCGAGCTGGCGGACGCCGGCCGGAGTGCGTTCGAGCATCTCGGCGATCTCGGTGTGCCGGTAGCCGAAGACCTCGTGCAGGATGAACACCGCGCGCTCGGCCGGGGTCAGCGTCTCCAGCACCACGAGCATGGCCAGCGACACCGACTCGGCGCGTTCGGCCGGCTCGGCGGCGTCGCCGGTGGTGACCAGCGGCTCGGGGAGCCACGGGCCTAGATAGGTCTCCTTGCGGCGGTCGAGAGCCTTCCGGTGGGCCAGGGCCTGGTTGACGGCGATCCGGACCAGGTAGGCGCGATGGTTCTCGATCCGCGCCAGATCGGTGCCGGACCAGGCCAGCCAGGTCTCCTGCAGGACGTCCTCGGTGTCGCCGACGGTGGCGAGCATGCCGTAGACGACGGAGAACAGCAGTTCGCGATGCTCGGCGAAGACCTGCTCGTTCACGCGTGGCTCCGGGCGAGCGCCAGCAGGTCCTCGACGCTCCACTGGTCGGCGGCGTGCCTGCCGTACCGCACGGCGAGCAGGACGCCGTCGGGGTCGAGCAGGAAGTCGGCGGGCAGCCCCGTGACGTTCTCGCCGCTCCGGGGGTACGGCCGGCCGCCACGGAACACGCCACGCATCACCACACCGTAGGTGCTGGGCCGCACCGGCGCGAGCCAGGCCCGCGGATGCAGCACCGAGCGCACCGACCGGCCGACGCCGAACGCCTCGTAGAGCTCCTTGCCGGGGTCGGCGACGACGTCGAACGGAAGCGCCTCGTGGTGCGGCAGCAGGTCCTCGGCCGGGGAGTGGAAGACGGCGATCTCGTGGAGGCCGGCGGCGGTGAGGTCGGCGTGCCGTACCGCGAACGTGCGCAGGTGCACGTTGCACACCGGGCAGCCGGCGTAGCGGCGGAACTGCAGGTGGGTCAGCCCGCCGGGCGCGGGCAACGCCACCGGCCCGCGCAGCCCGGCCGGCCGGCGGGGCGTGACGCGGTCGCCGGGCGCGAACCTGGCCCGGTCGAGAAGGTACCGCTCGATCTTGTTCATCGCCGCTCCCGCGACGAGTCGTGTCGGCTCATGTCCATAAGAGGGATCCGGCGCCCGGAATGTGACGTCACACTTCGCCCTCGCCGGATCTCTCATCGGCATGACCGGAACATCGCAGGAAATGGACATGAACGTGCTGAGGACCCCGGAGGAGCGGTTCGCCGACCTGCCGGACTACCCGTTCACCCCCCACTACGCCGCGCTGGACGGCGGCCGGGTGCGGATGCACTACCTCGACGAGCGCCCGGCCGGGCCCGAGTCCGGGGAGACGGTGGTGCTGCTGCACGGCAACCCCTCGTGGAGCTACCTGTACCGCCGGGTCATCCCGCCGCTGGTCGCGGCGGGACACCGGTGCGTCGCGCCCGACCTGATCGGGTTCGGCAAGTCGGACAAGCTCGCCGACCGCTTCGGCCACACCTACCAGCGGCACCTCGACTGGCTCGGCGAGGCCCTGTTCGACGTGCTCGGCCTGCGGGAGCTCACCCTGGTCTGCCACGACTGGGGCGGTGCGCTCGGCCTGCCTCTGCTGGCCGCCCGGCCCGGCCGCTTCCGCCGGGTCGTGGCCGCCAACACCGGCCTGAGCACGGGCGAGGAGGACCTCGGCGAGGGCTGGCCGATGCTGGCCTCCTGGTTGCAGTCCAGCCAGCGCATCCACCCGTTCAAGCCGTCGGCGGTGATCGACGCGATGACCGTCACCGAGCTGGACCCGGGGGCGCTGGCCGCCTACGACGCGCCCTACCCCGGGGAGGCGTACCTGACCGGGGTGCGGCAGTTCCCGCTGCTCATCCCGATCACGCCGCAGGACGAGATCACTCCGGTGCTGCGGGAGGCCTGGCGGGCGCTGGAGGGGCTGGACGTGCCGTTCCTGTGCGCGTTCAGCGACCTCGACCATGTCAGCCGGGGTGACCACCGGGGGCTGAGCGACCGGATCCCGGGGGCGAAGGGGCGGGCGCATCCGCTGATCACCGGGGCGGCGCACTTCCTCCAGGAGGACGCCGGGCCGGAGCTGGCCGCGGTGATCAACGAGTTCATCGCGGAGACGGGGGCGGGGCCAGCGGCGGCTCGGTGAGGGTGGCGGCGGGGTCAGTCGGCCAAGATCCGCTCCAGGGTGGTGAGGCCCATCCGGCTCATCGCGGGGTTGCTCCTCACGTAGTACCAGGCGGCTCCCATCGCCTGCTGGAAGGCCCAGGCCTTGCCGCGCTCCCACGTCAGGTCGTCGCTGTCCAGCCGCTCCCGGAGCACCTTCCGGGGGCCGGGCTCCAGGAGGTGCCAGGCTGCGACGAGGTCCAGGGCCGGGTCGGCCGGGCCGAAGCCGCCCACGTCGAGGACGCCGGTGAGCCGGTCGCCGGAGACGAGCAGGTTGCCGGGGATGAGGTCGCTGTGGCACATCACGTCCGGCCCGGCGGGCGGCAGCACCCGCAGGCGCTCCCACAGCGCGCGCAGGCGGGGGAGGTCCAGCAGGTGTTCGCTGCGCTGGAAGCAGGTCTCCATCCAGGCGTCGTGGGAGCGCAGGTCGCCGCCTCGTCCCTTGCCGGTGAAGGTGCGCCCGCGGGTGTCGACGGCGCGCAGGTCGGTGATGAGGTCGGCCAGGTCGTGGGCGAAAGCGGTGGAGGTGGCGACGGAGTCCGGGGTGGCCATGGTGCCGGGGAGCCAGGTCTGCACCGACCAGGGCAGCGGGTAACCATCGCCGGGGGAACCCAGTGCGACGGGTTCCGGGGTACGGAACCGGGTGCGACCGGCCAGCTCCCGGGCAGCCGCCGCCTCCGCCTCCAACTCCCCCCGAAGGCCGTCGCGCACCGAGGCGGTGACGCCGGGCTGGAGGGGGAAGCGGGCGGTCAGGTCGTCGCCGAGGCGGAAGATGGCGTTGACCGTGCCGGGCCCGGTCACCTCGGTGACCGGGAGATCGCGCCACTCGGGGAACTGAGATGCCACCAGGGCACGCACGAGCTCCGGAGTGATCGTGAGCTGGTCGTCGTGCATCCTCATCCCAGCTCTCCCCCGCTCGTGCCGGCCCGGCCGGTCGCCCACGCCCAGCCCGCGACGGCGACCCGGTTCCGGGCCCCGACCTTGCGCTGGAGGGTGGCGACGTGGTTCTTCACCGTCCCGGGCGACAGGAACAGCTCGGCGGCGATCTCCGCGTTGGTCCGCCCCTGCGCGACGAGCGTGACGACCTGCTCCTCCCGCTCGGTCAGGACCACGTCGGAGCCCTCCCGAGCCTCACCACGCCGCGCGAGCAGCCCGACGGTGAGCTGCGGGCTGATCAGGACGTCCCCGCTCATCGCCGCACGAACCGCCTCGACCAGCAGCGCCGGACCCGACCGCTTGAGCAGGAACCCGGCGGCGCCGTGCCGGAGCGCGGCGTCCACGTACTCGTCCAGGCCGAAGGTGGTGACCACGACGACGTGGATGCCGGTGTCCCGCAGCGCCCGGGTGACCTCGATGCCGTCCGCGCCCGGCATCCGGATGTCGGCGAGCACCACGTCCGGCTTGATCGCCTTCGCGGTGTCGATGGCGGTCCGGCCGTCGGCGGCCTCGGCGACCACGCTCATGTCGGGTTGCGCGTCGAGGATCAGCCGGAAGGCGCTGCGGATGCCTTCCTGGTCGTCGGCGAGGAGGATGCGGGTGGCCATTCCGGCGATTGTGCCAGCGGCAGCCGGACGGTCAACGACCACCCCTGCGGTACGGCTGCCGCCCGCAGTTCCCCGCCGTGCGCCTCGACCAGCGAGGTCAGGGCGGCCAGCCCGGTGCCGCCGCGCCGCCCGGCGGGCTGGGCCGCGCGCACGCCGTCGTTGGTCAGGCTGAGGTCGAGCCTGCCGGAGGAGGTGCTGATCCGCAGGCCGACCAGCCGGGCCTGCGGCGCGTGCCGCCGGATGTTGGTCAGCCCTTCGAGCACGACCCGGTAGGCCAGGGCCGAGGTCTCCGGTGGCACGTCCGCCGCCTCCAGCGTCAGCTCGACCCGGGCGGGCCCGGCGGCGGCGAACCGGCCGGCCGCCTCCCGGATGCCCTCCAGGTCGCCGCCGGGGGTGAGCGGGATGTGGTGGTGCAGCGTGTCGTGGTGCAGCGTGTCGTGGTGCAGCATGTCGAGGGTGCGGTCGAGCATGGCTAGCGCGCGCTGCCCGGCCGCCTCGACGCGGCCGAGCGCCTCGCGGGGGTCGCCGGCGACCGTGCCGGCCTGGGCGTGGGCGACCATCTCGCTGATGTCGTGCGCGAGGTAGTCGTGCAGGTCTCTGGCCAGGCGCAGGCGCAGCTCCAGGCGGGTGCCGGCGACCGCACGCGCTTGCCGTACCTCGGTGTGGCGCAGGTGGCCGCCCACGGCGGCGGCCAGCGCGGCGCCCGCGCCCCAGAACGCGCAGGCCCCCACCGCCTCCAGCGGCGAGGCCGCGTCGAAGACGCGCAGCAGCCAGGTCGCCGCCGCCAGCGCGACCAGCGCGGCGAGCACGGCTGCTCGCCGGCCGGGGACGAAGCGGACGACCACCCCGGTGAGCGCGGTCAGGACCACGCTCTCCGCCATGGACAGCGCGTCACCGCCGGGACCGGCCACCACCGGGCCGGTCAGGTGTGCCGCGGTGACCAGCAGCGACGTGCCCGCCGCGACGACGGCGGCCACGGGCAGGACGGGACGGCAGCACGGCACCGACCCGGCCACGACCGCCAGCACCGCCACGAACAGGGCGACAACCCCCAGAACACTCACCAGGGTGACGATACGGGGCGAACGGCACTCGATCGAAGGTGCCGAACGGCACCCCTCGGGGCTTCTGAACGTGCCGAACGGCATCTGTCAGGACATCGGCCCTGGCCAGGAGGCTGGTCCCATGACGATCTCCCTTCACCACCGATCGGCCGCGGCGGCTCTGTGGGGCCTGGCCTACGGCGGGCTCGGCGCCGCGTGGGCCCTGGGCGCGCCCGGATACCCCTGGGGCGCCGCCGACCCCGACCCGGACGGCGCGCTGTCGATCCTGGCCTGGACGACCCCCGGCTTCGGCTGGGTGGTCGCGGCCTTCGGGCTGCTGACCGCCGGCGTGGCCGTGGGGGTGGCCCGGGGCGTGCGGGCGGCGAGCTTCCTGGCCTGGGTCATCGCCGCGTTGCTCATCCTGGTCATCCCGGACTCGCGGCTGATGATGGGCGTGGCCTACACGCCGCTCCTGCTGATCGGCCCGCTCTTCGGCCTGCTCGACGGCGCCGGCCTGGCCGACGCCTGGCACTGGCCGGTCTTCAACCAGTTGCTCTGCATCACCGGCGGCCTGCTGCTGGCGTCGGTGGCCCTGGCCTCGGCGCGCGGGCAGGGCGGGTTGCGCTGGTTCACGCCGCAGCGGGGCCGCGTCGCGGTCTACGTGGCGGTCGGGGTGCCGCTGGTGTACTGCGCGACCCGCTGGGCGTGGGCGCTCGGCATCCCGCTCGGCGTGAGCGACGCCTTCCTCGCCGGGGGTGAGCCGGGGCTCTGGCTGGCCGGGGCCTACCTGGCCACCTTCGGCGCGCTCGGCGGGGTGCTCACGCTCGGCCTCGTCCAGCGGTGGGGGGAGATCTTCCCGCGCTGGATCCCGTGGCTGCGCGGCCGGCGGGTGCCGCCGCTGCTCGCGGTGATCCCCGCCGGGTTCGTGTCGGTCATCATCACGGTCGCCGGGATCACCTACCTCCGGGCGACGATCGCGGGCCGGTTCCGCTGGGCGGAATGGGGGGCGTGGCTGCCGGAGTGCTTCTGGCCGATCTGGGGCGCCGCGCTGGCGACCGCCGCGATCAGCTACCGCCGCCGCCGAGCCTGACCCCGGTACGGCAGGCCGCCCGGTACGGCAGGCCGCCCGGCGGAGCAGGCGTGGCGGGCCGACCGGCGCGGGAGGTCCGCCGGTCGCCCGCCGCGGCGGCTACTTGGCCAGCAGGGCGTCCATCTGCCCGACCGACAGCCGCAGGCCCTCCACCATGCCCATGGCCGCCATCTGCTCCATGTGCTCGCGCGAGTCGAAGACCGAGCGCAGCTCCATCCGCGTGCCGCCCTCGTGCTCGACCAGCCGCACCTGGGCGGTGTTCGTCGGCAGTTCGGCGGAGGGCGTGCCGTCGGGGTCGGCGAAGCCGTCGATGAACTCCAGCGACTTGGGCGGGTTGACCGACGAGATGCGCCACCAGCCGCGGTGCCGCTCGCCCTCGGGACTGGTCATGTAGTAGGTGACGCTGCCGCCCGGGGTCAGGTCGTGCTCCTCGACGGTGGCCGGGTAGGTGGGCGGGCCCCACCAGCGCTCCAGCTTGCGCGGGTCGGCCCACAACTCCCAGACCTGCTCGACGGGTGCGTCGAAGTCGGCGGTCAGGGTGAGGGTGAGACTGTCGAAATCGGTCTTGACGTCGGTGACGCTCATCTTTCCGTTCCTCTCCTCGGTTCGGCTTGCCCCGGGGCCGGCTCCTCGGCCAGCAGGGCGGCCATGCGGTCCACGCGTCCCCGCCAGAGCGCTTCGAGCTCGTCGAGCGACTGGCGGGCACGGGCCAGGGCGTCGGGGGCGGTTCGCACGATCTGTTCCCGTCCTCTCCGCTCCTTGGTGACCAGACCGGCCCGTTCCAGCACCGCGACGTGCTTCTGGACCGCCGCGAAACTCATCGGGTAGGCCTCGGCCAGCCGGGAGACCGACAGCTCGCCCGTGGCGCACCGTCGCAGGATGTCCCGGCGGGTCCGGTCGGCCAGCGCGTGGAACGTCTGATCCACGGCCCCATCATCTACAACCATTTGGTTGTAGGTTACCGCCGACGGCACCCGCTGTCCACCACCCACCCACTACGACCTGCCGGGATTCAGCCGGCGGAACCACTCCCTGGTACGGCGCAGCAGATCCAACCGGTGCGCGCGCTCCGCGATGGTGTGTCCCTCCCGCGGATAGACGACGAACTCGTGCTCGACCCCGAACCGGCGCAGCGCCCGGTGCAGGAACACCGCCTGCCCGAGCGGCACGTTGGCATCCTCCGCCCCGTGCACGATCAGCACCGGCGTGGTGATCCTGGCCGCGTAGGAGATCGGGCTCCGCTCGTCGTGCGGGTGCGGCCCGGCGCCCTCCCAGCCGATGCTGCCGCCGTGGGCCGCCTCGAAGACACCGAGCAGGCGCAGCCGGTCGTGCCCGGCGGCCTCGCTCCACACCCAGGGGTCGGGCTCGCCGGGATCCGGGGACAGCACGACGACCGTTGCGAGGTCGGCGAGCGGGACGAAGTCACGGGCCGCCACCGGCCAGGAGGTACGGTCGCCCCCGTCGGCCCGCTCACGCCACAGTTCGCCGCCGGCCAGGAAGAACAGGTGCCGGGAGTCGGCCGACCACCTGGGGGTGCGCCCCTCCCCCACGGTCCGGGTCGGCCCGCCGACGGTGACCACGTGCAACGTGCCGCCGGGCTGCCGGCCGTACCCGATCCTCCGCCCGTCGGGCGAGAGCACCGGGGTGACCGGCAGCCCGGCGTCGGCCACCAGGCCGGCGCTCAGCGGCAGGCTCATCCGAGCAGGAAGGCGCGGATCTGCTGACCGACCGCCTCGGGCGCCATCCAGAAGGCGGAGTGGTCGTGGTCGGGCAGGGTCAGCACGGTGACGTTCGGCAGGATCGCGGCCAGGGCGTGCGCGCCGCGGCGGATGAACTCCTCGCCGTTGCCGCCGACGGCCACCGCGACCGGCGCCTCGATCGACCAGCGGTCGGCAGGCAGCGGCTTGCCGTCCTGCAGGCCCTTCAGGATCAGGCCGTCGTAGGTGTAGGTGTGCGCGTTGGCGGCCATGGCCTCCCAGGACGGGTCCGCCTTCATCATCGGCAGGTACTCGGCCGGGACGCGGATCATCTCCGTCATGAAGTACTCGACGGCCTCGCTGCGCCGGCCGGCCGCGACCAGGGCCCGCTGGTGCTCCAGGTAGTCGGCGGGCGCCGGCGGGCGGGAGTCGTCGACGATGAAGGGCGGCTCGTAGAGGTAGACGCCGGTCACCTTCGCGCCCAGGGCGCTCGCGGCGTCGAGGGTGATCCCGCAGCCGCCGGACCCGCTGGCGAGCGCTGCCGTACCGCCGACCACGTCGATCAGGGCGGAGATGTCGTCGATCTCGCGCGCCGGGTCGTAGGGCTGCGGGTCGCCGCTGGCGCCCCGGCCCCGGCGGTCGAAGGTGATCACGGTGAAGTCCTCGGCCAGCACCTTGGCCAGGCCGGCGACGCTGGTGTGGTCCTCGGTGACGTTGCTGACCACGATGATCGCCGGGCCGGAGCCGGTCTGCTCGTAGGCGATGGTGGTGCCGTCGGCGGAGGTGAGGGTGTTCAGCTCGGACATGATGGGCTCGCTTTCGTTGTTCGGGGTGTCGACCAGGCCGGCCAGCCGGTCGAGGGCCTCGGCGTAGCCTTCGGCCATCTCGAGCTCGACCGCGCGCTGCAGGGCCTGCTCGTCGGGGAAGGTGGCGGCGACCTCGACCGTGCAGCCGGTGCCGGCCGGGGTGAAGGTGGCCGTCGTGGGGAAGGTGTCGGGACCGTCGGCGCGCCACTCCTGATCGGCGAAGGCGCCGTCGTAGCCGAGGCGGGCGCCGGTCTCGACGACCTGGTAGGTGGCGAGGGTGCGGACCGGGTCGGCCGATCCGTCCGCGGGCGCGATCTGGAAGCGCCAGCGGCCGCCGGGCCGTACGTCCATCTCGTAGACGGTCGCGTCCCAGCCCTGCGGGCCCCACCAGCGGCTGATCGCCTCCGCGTCGGTCCAGGCCCACCAGACGCGCTCCACGCCAGCGGTGTAGGTGCGGGCGATGCGCACGGTGTTGCTCGCCCGGTCGATCGTGATGCCGTCAGGCATGGTCGTCCTCCTTGCCGGTCGGTGCGGTCGTCCCTGTCGTGGCGCGGTCGTCCTCGTCGAGAAAGGAGCCGAGGCGGTCCAGCCGCTCCGACCACAGCTCGGCGAAGCGCTGCACCCAGTCGCTCAGCTCGCGCATCGCCTCGGGGTGGAGCCGGTAGATCCGCTGCTGCGCCCGTTTGCTCGACTCGACCACCCCGGCCTCGGCCAGCAACCGAAGATGCCGGGAGACCTGCGGCTGGCCGAGACCGAGCGCGTCGACGATGGCTCCCACGGGCTGGGGGCCGTCCCTGAGCAGTTCGACGATCCGGAACCGGTTCGGCTCGGAGATCGCCGTCAGCCGCTGTTGCACGCTGTTGACCACACCTCGAATATACACAGTGGCGTATATACACGCAAGCACATATGCGGAGCCTTGTCGCCCGGCGCTGCCGCACGTACCGTCCGAAGCAGCGACCCCCGCCCCCGCCAAGGAGAGCGCATGGCCCACGACGAGGCACGCCGCGTGTTCCAGGAGGTCGACTCGTTCGACGTCGGCCGGTTCGTCCGGCTGCTCGCGCCCGACGCGCGGCTGGTGTTCGGGAACGCCGAGCCGATGGCCGGGCATGCGGCCATCGCCTCGGGGCTGGAGGCCTTCTTCGCCACCATCGCGGGGCTGTCCCACCGCATCGTCCGCTCGTGGCGGGTGGAGGCCGACACCATCGCCGAGACCGAGGTCACCTACCGGCGGCTGGACGGCAAGGAGGTGAGCGTCGTGGCGGTGTCGATCTGGCGGAAGGGGGCGGACGGGCTGATCACCGACTACCGCATCTTCGTAGACCTGGCCCCGCTCGCCGTGCCCTAGCCGATCACCGAGGCGGGCGGCGCCACGCAGAACTCGTTGCCGTCCGGGTCGGCCATCAGGATCCGGCCGCCGCCGGTGTGGCCGGTGGCGATCCGGGTGGCGCCGAGGGCGATCAGCCGGGCGACCTCGGCCTCCTGGTCGCCACCGGGCGGCGGGGCGAGGTCGAAGTGCAGGCGGTTCTTGCCGGTCTTGAGGTTCACCGGCGGCCCGCCCCAGGTGATCTTCGGGCCGCCGTGCGGGGAGCGGATGGCGGTCTCCTCGTCCTGGTCCCAGACCAGCGGGTAGTCCAGCGCCGCGGCCCAGAAGTAGCCGACCGCCTGGGTGCCGTCGCTGGACAGCGCGCCGAGGAAGCCGCAGTCGGCCAGGAACTTGTTGCCGGCGGGCAGCACGCACAGCTCGTTGCCCTCGGGGTCGGCGAGCACGACGTGCCTGGCGTCGGGACCCTGCCCGATGTCGAGGTGGCGCGCGCCCAGCGCCAGCGCCCGGGCGACGGTCTCCTGCTGCTGCTCCGGGGAGGCGCTGGTCAGGTCGAAGTGGATCTGGTTGGGCCGGTCCTTCTTCTCCTGCGTCGGCAGGAAACGGATGGCGAACCCGGTGTCGTCGTCCGGCACCAGCGTCGGCCCGCCCTGGGGGTCGTCGACCAGGTCCCAGCCGAAGACGCCCGACCAGAAGCGGCCGAGGGCGGGCGGGTCGTTCGCGTCGAAACAGAGCGCTACGAGCTGGGACGTCATCCTGGTTCTCCCCTCGACGGGCATTCTGGCGGCACGCTAGCTCGCCGGACGGTCGCGGGGCCAGCGAATATCGGCTCCGGCGAGCCGGCGCAGCGCCCGCTCGGAGGCCGAGCCGGGTTCGGCGGCGAACAGGTCGAGCCCCCAGCAGGCCGGCGCGTCGGGGAGGCTGACGCGCTCGCCGTACAGGGTCAGCTCCCCGGCCACCGGGTGGTGCAGGACGTGGGCGCGCGAGCGGGCGCGTGCGACCGGGTGCTCGGCCCACAGCCGCGCGAAGTCCGCGCTCAGCGCGAGCAGGCCGTCGAGGTGCGCGGCGAGCCCGGCGTCGCCGCGGAAGCGCCCGAGCAGCACCCGCAGGTGGGCCACGTGCTCGCGCGCCGCCGGCTCCCACCCCGTGCCGTACAGCTCCCGCAGCCGGGGTTCGGTGAACAGCAGGTGCGAGAGAGTGCGGCGCTCCTCCGGCAGCGCGGCGAAGTCGCCGAAGACCGCGACCGCGAGCCCGTTCCAGCCGACGAGCTGGGTGTGCCGGCCGAGCGCGAGCGCGGGCGTCAGCACGAAGGACTCCAGCAGGTAACGCAGGCTCGGCGGCGCCTGCGGCGAGGTCACCGCCGGGCACGGCCGCGGCGGCCTGGCGATCTCGTGCAGGTAGGTCAGCTCGTCGGCGTCCAGGCGCAGGGCGGTGCCGACCGCGTCCAGGATGTCGTCCGAGACGCTCTCGGGTCTGCCCTGTTCGAGGCGGGTGTAGTGGGCGATGCTCACCCCGGCCACCCGGGCCAGTTCCTCCCGTCGCAGCCCCGCGACCCGGCGCATGCGGCCGTAGTCGCGCAGCCCGACATCCTCGGGCCGCAGCCGGGCCCGGCGTGATCGGAGGAAGTCCCGCAACTCGGTCCGTTCGTCCACCCGGCCAGCCTAATCACGCCGTGCGTACCCACAGCACGGGCCTGGCCGGGTGCGGGCGGCGGCTCCAGGCTGTCCGGAGGAAATCCCCGACACCCTGTGGAGCACTCATGTCTGGACCTTTGGCCGTCATCGGCAGCGGGATGATCGGCTCGGCCGTCGCCCGGCTGGCCGTCGCCGCCGGAATGGACGTCGTCGTGAGCAACTCGCGAGGGCCCGGCACCCTCGCGGGGCTCGTGGCCGAGCTGGGCCCGCGGGCGCGGGCCGCCACCCCGGCCGAGGCCGCGCGGGCCGCCGACCTGGTGGTGGCCGCCATCCCGCTCCACGTGTACGGCAGGCTTCCCGCCGAGGCGCTGGCCGGCAGGACCGTCCTGGACACCGCCAACTACTACCCCGAACGCGACGGCCGGCTGGCGGAACTGGAGACGGGCGAGCTGACCTCCAGCGCGCTGGCGCAGCGCCACCTGGCGGGCTCGCGGGTGGTCAAGGCGTTCAACACCATCACCCCGCACCAGCTCGGCACCCTCGCCCGGCCCGCCGGGGCGCCGGACCGCAGCGCCCTGCCCATCGCCGGGGACGACGCGGCGAGCGCCGAGGCGGCCGGGCTGCTGGACCGGCTGGGCTTCGACGCGGTGCGCGTCGGCCCGCTGGCGGAGAGCTGGCGAATCGAACCGGGCACGCCCGCCTACATCCGGCCCTACCTGGGCGACATCCCCGCCCTGGACGTCGCCGACTTCCTCGCCTGGACCTACCGGACGCCCGGCCTCGCCGTACCGGCGGAGCAGGTCAGGAGACTGGTCGCCGCAGCGGTACGGCAGGCGGCCGGGGAGGCGCGGCTGCCCTCGGCGTCGTAGCTACCGCCAGCGGTCGCGCTCGCGGTCCAGGCCGTCGAGGATGAGGTCGAGCCCGACCCCGAACTCCTCGGTGTAGGCGTAGCCGGGCTTGAGGGCGCGCTCGACGATCATCTCGGCCAGGTGCGGGAACTCCTCGCGCGGCAGCCGGTCCAGCATCGAGCCCGCCACGTCCTCCAGCTCTGCCGGGGAGTTGAACGGCAGGCCGAGCTCCTGCAGCGTGAACCCGTAGACATAGCTGTCCAGCGCCGAGATGGCGTGGGCGGTGCCGGAGAGGGTGAAGCCGCCCGAGCGCAGGCAGCCGATGGCGGCGTCGTGGTGGCGCAGGGTCGCGCGGCCGGGGTTGGTCCGCGAGTCCATCAGGCTGATCGCCCACGGGTGGCGCAGCAGTACGGCCCGCATCGAGTCGGCCCGGCGGCGCATCGCGGTGCGCCAGCCGTCCTGGTCCGACGGCAGCTCGATCTCGGCGAACACGAGGTCGAGCATGCCGTCGAGGATCACGTCCTTGTTGCGGAAGTGGTGGTAGAGGGACGCCGCCTCGACGCCGAGCCGCTCGGCGAGGCGGCGCATGCTCGGCACCCCCGAGCCGGCCTCGTCGGCCAGGGCCACCGCCGTGCGCAGCGCCGCCTCCCGGCTCAGCGCGGGGCGGCGGGGGGTGGCCTCCATGGTTCTCCCTTCGTACGGCTTGACAACCTTACACTGTTAGGGAGAACCTAACAGCGTTAGGCTGCTGTCGGGGACGAGGAGACGGACGTGCAACCGATCGGGTCAGGCGCGGGCGACCAGCCGGGGGCGGGCAAGCGGATCTGCGTCATCGGCGCCTCCGGCAAGCTCGGGCGGTACATGGTGGCGCAGGCGCTGGAGCGCGGGTACGACGTGGTGGGGGTGTGCCGGGAGAAGAGCGTGGGCAAGCTGGCCGACTTCGGCGACCGGATCGAGGTGGTTCCCGGGCCGACCGACTCCCCCGCCGTCGTCGCGCGGGCCGTGCGGGACTGCTCCGCCGTCCTGACCGTGCTGGTGCCCTTCGGCGTGCACCACTACGCGTCCGGCACCGCCCAGGCCGTGCTCGACCATGCGCCTCTGGACGCCCGGCTGGTGTTCTCCTGTGGCTGGCACATCAGCCGTGACGGTCTGGACGTCTACCCCTGGACCTTCCGGCTCGCCACCGCCGTCGCCGGACCGCTGCTCCGGCTGGCCCGGGTGGTGGACGTGCGTGACCAGGAGGAGGCGTGCCGCCGAATCTTCGCCAGCGACCGCCGGTGGACGGTCGTGCGTGGCAGTGACCTGGAGGAGGGCGCCGGCCAGGGGCTCCCGGTGTGGAGCCGCCACGTCGGCGACCCGGTGCTCGCCAGCAACCGGACCCGCCGGGTGGACTATGCGCGCTTCATGGTCGAGGCCGTGGAGGACGACTCCCTCATCCACGAAGCCCCCGCCATCGTCGGCCGCCTCACCCCCTCAGCCCTCGCCCACACCCCCTTTGCCGACTGACCTCCCCTCTGCTCTGGCCACACCGGCCCTGTCGGCTGGCCTCATCCGGTGCGGCCAGCCGGCCGGCTCACCCCGCCTGCGCGCCGGCCGTACGGTGGTGAGCTCACCCGCCGGGACCACCGGGGGATCTCTCTGGGAGGCGGGCGCACGCCTGCTCGGGTCTGCTGCGTGCGCGGGTGCCCGGGGGTGTCTGCCAGGCTGGGGGCATGGCGAACTCGATCGAGCCCAGCGGGGGGCGGGTCCGGGTCGGGGTGCTCGGGCCGCTGCTGCTCGACACCGCCACCGGCCCGGCCCCCGTCGGCGGCGCCCGGCTGCGGGCCCTGCTCGCCCGCCTGGCCCTGGACGCCGGCCGCCCCGTGACCCCCGGGGCGCTGATCGAGGCCCTCTGGGCGGAGGATCCGCCGGACGAGCCGCTCCACGCCTTGCAGTCCCTCGTCTCCCGCCTGCGCCGCGTCCTCGGCGACCCGGCCCTGCTCACCTCCGGCCCCGCCGGCTACCGCCTCGCCATCGAGCCGGACGCGGTCGACGCCCTGCGCTTCGAACGCCTGGCCCGCCAAGGCCGCCAGGCCCGGTCCCGCCCGGCCGATGCCGCCACCCATCTCCGCGCCGCCCTCGCCCTGTGGCGCGGCCCGGCCCTGGCCGACGTCCTCACCGCCCCTTTCGCCCCCACCGAGGCCGACCGCCTCACCCGCGCCCACCTGGCAGCCCTGGAAGACCGCATCGAGGCCGACCTCATCCTCACCACCGCCCTGCCACCCCCCGACCGCCACCCGACCACCGACCTCACCCTCCCCTCCGACCCGTCCCTCGTCCTGTCGAGTCCGGGCCAGCCGTCCCACCTCGACCTGGTGGCCGAGTTGGAGGCTCTGGCCGCCGCTCATCCCCTGCGCGAGCGCCTGCACGCCCAGCTCATGCGCGCCCTGACCGCCGCCGGACGGAACGCCGAGGCGCTGGCGGTCTTTCAGCGCACCCGCGAGAAGCTGGCCGACGACTACGGCGCCGACCCGGGCCCCGACCTCCAGCAAGCCCACCTGGAGGCCCTCCGCACCCCCCAGTCGGACCAACGCCCCCGCGGCAACCTCGACGTGCCCCTGACCAGCTTCGTGGGCCGCGACGACGACGTACGCCGCGTCCTCCGCCTCCTCACCCACACCCGCCTGGTCACCCTGGTAGGCCCGGGCGGCGCGGGAAAGACCCGGCTGGCCAACACGGTCGGCAGCCACCTGACCCCACCCGACGGCGTGTGGTTCGCCCCGCTGGCCGCCCTGACCGCCGACGACCTGCCCCGCGCCCTCCACGACCTCCTCGCCGACCCCGCCACCCCCCGCCGCCCGATCACCCCGGACACCCTGATCGACCTGCTCGCCGGCAAAGACCTCACCCTGGTCCTGGACAACTGCGAGCACCTCATCGAGCACGCGGCCACCCTGGCGGCGACCCTGCTGACCCGCTGCCCACGCCTGCGCATCCTCGCCACCAGCCGCGAACCCCTCCGCGCCGACGGCGAAACCCTCCACCAGGTCCACCCGCTGGCCCTCCCCGAAGAAGGCGCCACCCCCGGCCAGGCCCGCGACCGCGCCGCCGTACGCCTCTTCCACGACCGCGCCACCGCCGTCCACCCCGGCTTCACCCTCGACGACGCCACCCTCCCCGCGGTGTCCGAGATCTGCCGCCGCCTCGACGGCCTGCCTCTGGCGATCGAACTGGCCGCCGCCCGCCTGCGCACCCTGCCGGTCGAGGCGATCGCCGCCCGCCTCGACGACCGCTTCCGGCTCCTGAACCACGGCACCCGCACCGCCCTCCCCCGGCACCAGACCCTGAGCGCCGCGGTCGCCTGGAGCTGGGACCTGCTCACCCCTGCCGAACGCACCCTCCTCGAACGCCTCGCGATCATCCCCGGCAGCTTCACCGAGCAGACCGCCGCCGCGCTCGCCGCCCTCGACCCGGCGGACGACGTCGGCGAGCTGCTGGCGTCCCTGGTGGACAAGTCGCTGCTCCAGCTCGCCACCTCCGCCGACCCGGCCGAGCCCCGTTACCGGGCCCTGGAGACCATCCGCGAGTACGGCGTGGCCCGCCTCACCGACCGGGCCGAGCTGGAGACCGTACGGCGGAGCCACGCCCGGCACTTCCTCCACCTCGCCCGGACCGCCGACCCGCACCTGCGCACGTCCGGTCAGCTTCCCTGGCTGGTACGGCTGAGCGCCGAACGCGACAACCTGGCGGCCGCCCTCCGCTGGGCGGCGGAAGCGGGCGACGCCGACCTGGCGACCAGCCTGGCGGTGGCGTTGAGCTGGTTCTGGCTCCTGCGGGACTTCCCGCCGGACTCGCTCGACCTGCTCGCCCGAGTCCGCCAGGTGCGGGGACCTGCCGATCCGGATGGGCGGGCGGTGGTGGTGGCCGCGCATGCCCTGGCCATCACGGAGGTCCTGACCCGGCCGGAGGAGGCGGAGGCGGCCTTCGCCCAGATCCGTGAAGTGCTGTCGGAGTTCCCCACCGAGACGCACCCGGTGCTGGAGATGGCCGGTCTGGCCCTCGCCATCGCCTCAGGAGGCGACCTCCCCGCGCCTGGCGAGCAGTCCGCCGATCCGTGGCGACGGTCGTTGACGCTGCTGGTGCGGGGCGTGCTGACCCTGAACGGCGGGCGCGCCGAGGAGGCCGTCGAGGTGTTGTCGGCGGCGCTGGCCGGGTTCGAGGAGGTGGGCGAGCGCTGGGGAGTGGCCACCACGCTCAGCACCCTCGGCTCGGCCCTGCGGCGCTCCGGCCGTCCCGAGCACGCCCCCGCGTTGGCTGATCGGGCCGGGCGGTACTTCCAGGAGCTCGGCATGCCCGAGCACACCATGGAGAACGAGGTCGCCTCCGCTCTGCACCGGGCGCGGTCGGGGGAGGTGGCCGGTGGGCGGGGCCGGCTCGCGCGCCTGCTCGACCGCGCCGAACGGGCCGGTTCCGCGGAGTCTCAGGCGCAGGTCCACCTGGGGCTGGCTCAGCTCGAATGGCACGCCGGCCGTCCCGCCGCCGCCCGGGCCCATGCTCTCGCCGGGCTGGCCGCCGCCGCGCCCTCGGCGGACCCGGCGCGGGGCGGGCGCTCGACGCCGCACCTGGACGCTCTGCTGCTGGGGGTGCTGGCGCGGGTGGAGGCCGGTGAGGGGTGTCCGGAGCGGGCGTTGCGGCTGCTCAACGTGCCTGCCGTACATCTGGCGTTGTCCTGGCGTACGCCGGTCGCCGGGGCGGTCGCGGTGGCGGTGGCCGGCATCGAGGTGGCGCGGAACCGGCCGGTCGAGGCCGCGCGGCTGCTGGGGGCGGCCGACGTGCTGCGGGGGTGGGCGGCGCCGGACGACCCCGACGTCCAGGAGGTCAGCCGGCAGATCGCCGCCGCCCTGGGTGGCGACGCGGCCGAGGGCGCGCGGAAAGCAGGGGCCGCGAGGGAGGCTGCGGCGGCAATGCCGCGAGCCGAGGTCGAGACCCTGGTGACCGCCACCTTCACCGCCGCCGCCCCGGCCGCCTCCGCCGCTGCCCCCGTTCCCCCCACTCCCGCCACGGACATCGCCCGGTCAGCCGCGGGGGACGGGCTTGGCGAACATGGAGCAGATCGCCGCGAGCTGGAGCGCCTGCGCCGCCTTGGCGAGCTTGGCGTCGGCCCCGAACTCGCTCCAGTACTCGGTGGCGATCAGGACGGTGGCCGCCCGGCTGCCGGTGCGGTCGGTGAGGCCGACGGTGAGGTAGCCGGGCATACCGCCGTCATGCCCCCAGAAGGTGCCGCACGGGGTGGTGGCGCTCTGGATGCCCAGCCCGTAACCGGGCCCGTCCGGCTGCTGGGGGTCGATCGGGACGAGGGTGCGAAGCTGGGCGAGCTGCGTGGCGGGCAGCAGCTTGCCGGACATCAGGGCACGGGTGAAACGCGACCAGTCGCCCGCCGAGGAGACCACTGACCCGGCCGCCCCGCCCCAGCTCGGGCTGTTGGCCGAGACGTCGATGTGGCCGTTGCGGCGCGGGCCGACCAGGGCCCGCCAGGCGACGGGCACCGCGGGCGGCTGGTGCGCGGCGTCCTTCTCGTAGCCGCGGGCGTACGAGCCGCGCCAGGAGGAGCCGGTGGGGACGTAGGTGTGCTCCAGGCCGAGCGGCCGGGCGATGCGGTCGCGCACCAGGTCGGCGAGGCTCTTGCCGGTGACCCGTTCGAGGACGGCGCCGAGCGCGGCGTAGCCGGTGTTGCTGTAGGCCCACTTCTTGCCCGGCTTGAACAGCGGGTCCTGCTTCACCCCGACGGCCAGCAGCTCGGCCGAGGTCCAGCGGCGCCGGTCCTTGCCCAGGATCGACGGCAGCAGCGCGGGTTCCTCGGTGTAGTCGGCCAGGCCGCTGGTGTGGTTGAGCAACATGCGCAAAGTGATGGCCGAACCGTTCGGCACCTGGCCGGGCAGCCACTTCTCCACCGGGTCGGTCAGCGCGAGCCGTCCCTCGGCGACCAGTTGCAGGACCAGGGTGGCGGTCATGGTCTTGGTGTTGGAGCCGACGCGGAACTCGTCGCCGGTCTTGAGCACGTGGTCGCGTCTGGTCCAGGGCGCCTGTTCGGCGATCTCGACCGGCCGGCCGCGTCCGTCGTCCACCCGGACGATCACGCCGGGCGCTCCGGCGGCGACCAGTTGGCGGGCCAGGTCTTTGAGCTGCTCGTACGGCGTCGCCGCCGCGGCCGGGGCGGGGAGGGCGGCGAACACGGCCAGGCTCGCGGCGGCAGCCGTACGAGACAGGAGGCGGGCGTGGCGGGGCATCGGGGACTTCCTTCGGGCACTCGGGCGATAGGGACGCCTTCACCTTCCAGCCCGTCGCTCACAAACCGCTCGCACCGCGCTGTCAGCCGTACAAGCGGGTGGAGATCACCCCGCCGACGCCCGGCACGCCCTTGAGCGCGGCGCGGGCCTGTTCGACGGTCAGGCCCTTGACGTGCAGCATCTCCTGGCCTGGGGTGCCCTGCTCGCGCAGGTAGTGGTTCCACACGCGGGCGTTGTGCTCGCGGTCCTCGTAGTAGACGCGTTCGGCGCGCGGCAGGAGCGCTCGGACGACCGCCTCGCGGTCCTCGCCGGTCGGGGGGTGCTCGCAGGTGGGCAGGAGGCTGTCGAGAAGGCCGCCCCGGTGGCAGAGCAGGACGGAGACGTCGGCCTTCGCGGACCAGAAATGCTGGTGGAAGACCAGGGCCATGCCGACGCCTGGCAGGTCGGAGAGGGTGCGCTCCAGTTCGCGGCCGGATGTGACGGTGTCGAGGGTGCCGACCAGTTTGTCGGCTTCGAGGGATCGGGGGCTGACCGCCGCCTCGGCTCGGGACTGTTCGCGGGGTTTGAGGTGGACGTCGCGGATGCCGGGGATGGCGCGGACCTTGGCCTCGATGGCGGCCCAGTCGGCGTCTCGCTCGTCGCGGTCGCAGCCGACGGCGGTGGAGTCGCGGCAGAGGGTCACCTCCAGGACGCCGGTCTTGGGCCAGGGGCCGTCCGGTGGGGAGTCGGCGCCGCCCGGGGCTCCGCAGGCGGTGGCGGCCAGCAGGAGGGCGGCGGTCGTCAGCGTGCGGCGGGCGTTCATCGGGCCTGCTTCGGGGTGGCCTGGCGGAACACGATCGCCGCGCCGTGTGCCGCTGCGGCGGGGACGAACGGCTCACCGGTGGCGGCGCGCTGGAGCCTGGTTCCGCGCAGTGGTTCTTCGGTGGTGGCCTGCTTGGGCTCGGCTTTCCGTGGCGGTTCTTCGGTGGCGGGTCGTGCGGGATCGGCTTCTCGCAGGAGGGCTTCGGTGGCGGGGAGGTCGGTGACCTCGATGACGTAGGCGCAGAGGGTGGGCAGGTGCTTCGGGTGCTCGCCTGGGAGAAGGCGGGCCAGTTCGGCGGGGGTGAGGAGGGTGAGGCGGCCGTGGGTGAGGGTGAAGCGGCGGGTCGAGCCTGCCGCCTCGGCCGGGACGCCGAGATAGCGCTCGTATCGCTCGGTGGTCGGGTCGAGGTCGGGTTCGGCCACGCAGAGCAGGGCCTCGGTCAGGGCGGTTGCGCCGTTGGGGTGGTCGAGGCCGAGCTGGGCGTCCAGGAGGTCGGCCGGGGCGTCCTCGGCGGCCCCGATCCGGCCCTCGGGCAGGAGGCCTTGCCCCGAGGTGGCGAGGAGGTCGAGGTATTTGATCGGGGCGAGCGTCGTCCCGGCGGCGGTGGTGATGGGACGTTGGCCGGGGCGGGCTCCGCTGTGCGGGACGGCTGCCGCGTCGAGCCGGGCGGCGGTGGCCTCGGCGTCGGCGGAGGCGAGGACCAGGATGTGCGCTCCCTCGGCCTGCCCGAGCCGGTCGGCCAGGCCGGCGAGGGTGTTCCGGATCCCGTCACGCACCGCGGCGAGCTTGGCGTCCGGGACGGCCAGGGGGACGAGGCGGGCGTCATCGGGCAGCCCGGAAGTGAAAGCGGGCAGTCCGGCCTGCTCGGCGGGGGCGGAGGCGGGCTGTTCGGTCCGATCGGTGGGGGCGAAGGCGAGGAGTTCGACGAAGCCGCGGGGGAAGTCGGCGTGGGTGTTGCCCGCGCCGACCGGCTCGGGTGGCGCGCCGGGGGTGGGCGGCAGTGCGGGGTAGGCGGGCGGGCCGACTCGGAAGCCCAGGCGGCGGAAGGTGTCGATCGCGGCGCCCAGGTCGTGGACGACGAGGCCGACGTGGTGAAGGCCGGTGAGGTCGCTGCTGGCCATGAGGGGAGGGCCTCTCTGGGTCTGCGGTTCGGGCGTGAAAGGGGTCGCGGGGCGTGAAGGGCGCGGGCAGGGAGGGGTCGCGGGGGCAGGGAGTGATCGCGGGTCAGGGAGGGGTCGGGCGGCGGGTCTGAAGGGGCCGGGGCTATGGGCCGTAGGCCAGGTGGTGGAACTCGGTCCTGAGCTCCGCGAAGGCGGCCAGGACTTGAGGCGCGGCGGCGGCGAAGAGCTCGAGTGCGGGCGGGGTGGAGGGCTCGAAGGAGCGGCGGATGACGTCGGCGAGCTGGTCGGCCCGGTGCTCCAGGGTGAAGCGGGGGCCGGCGGGCAGGAGCGGTCCGGCGGCGAAGAAGCCGTAGGCGATGGCCTGCGTGGCGTGGTCGATGTCCGCCAGATCCTGACCGGGCCGCAACAGGCCGTGCTCGCGCAGGGCGGCGAGGTGCGCGCGGGCCGCGACGAGCTTGGCGGCCAGGACCCCGGCCCGGGCCGGGTGGGCGCCGAGAAGGGCGGGGTCGGCGAACAGGCTGCGCAAAAGGGGCCGCCGCATGGCCGCGAGGAAGTGCCGCCGCAGGTAGCGGTGCAGGGCGGCCTCGACAGGGTCGGCGCGGATGGTGGCGAGGACCTCGTCGAGCATCGCGACCGCCGCCCGCGCGCCCACCGCCAGCAGCAGTTCCTCCCGGCTGCGCCAGTGCAGGTAGACCGTGCCCTTGCCGACCCCGGCCCGCCGCGCCACCTCGTCGATGCGCAGTTCCCGCGACCCCACCTCGATCAGCAGGGTCGCCGCGGCGTCCAGGAGCGCGTCGGCGCGCTCGCGCAGATCGGTCCGCTGCGTCCTGGCCACGACCTCACCTCCGGCTAACTCGTGACCAGAACGCTAACACAGTCACGGGATGGCGGTGATCTCGAGCTCCAGCGTCACCTCCTTGGCGAGCAGCAGGCTCGTCGCCGCGTTCCAGTTCACGCCCCACTTCATCCGGTTGACGCCGACCGAGCCCTCGAACACCAGGGCGTCCTGCTCGCCGTACCGCAGCCCGAGGTCCACGGTGATCGGCCGGGTGACGCCGCGGATGGTGAGGCCACCGGTGACCCGGAAGGCGGCGGGCCCGAGCTGGGTCACCCCGGTCGAGGCGAAGCGGATGAGCGGGTGCGCGGCGACGTCGAGGAAGCGGGCCCGCAGGTGCTCGTCGCGCTGCGGGTTGCCGGTCTGGACGCTGCCCGCCTGGACGGCGACCTCGACCGTGGAGTTCGCCGGGTCGTGGCCGTCGAGGCGGGCGCTGCCCTCGAAGGCGTCGAACCGGCCGCGCACCCACGGGCCCATGGTGTGGCGGGTGAGGAAGGCCAGGCGGGTGCGGGCGGGGTCGAGGGTGTAGTGGCCGGTGAGCTCGGCGGTACGGAGGTCGGACATCGGTGCTGACTCCCAGGTCGAAGGGGTGACAGCGATACGACGGGGTAGCCGCCCGGAAGGTGAGGCCTCACGTTCGGCGGCGGTGTCTCGTCAGGAGGAGGGACAGGGCCGAGACGACGAGGGAGAACCATGACCACGCGACCCGAACCGGACGGCGGCGAGCTCGACCCGGGCCTGAGCGCGATCATGAGCGAGCGGCGGCAGCTCATCAACCTCGCCTACCGCCTGCTCGGCTCGCTGGCCGACGCCGAGGACGTGGTGCAGGAGACCTACACCCGCTGGTACGCGATGTCCCGCGCCCAGCAGGGGGCGATCGAGTCGCCGGGCGCGTGGCTCACTAAGGTCGCCGGCCGCATCTGCCTCGACCTGCTGCGTTCGGCGCGGGTGCGACGGGAGAGCTATGTGGGGGCGTGGATCCCCGAGCCCGTGCCGGACCGGAGCGAGTGGATCAGCGGGCGCTCACCGGACCCGGCCGACCGGGTGACGCTCGACGAATCGGTCTCCATGGCCTTTCTGGTGGTCCTGGAGGAGATGACGCCGGCCGAGCGGGTCGCCTTCGTCCTGCACGACGTCTTCCGCTATCCGTTCACCGAGGTGGCCGAGATCGTCGGCCGCACTCCGGGGGCCTGCCGGCAGCTCGCCTCCTCCGCGCGGCGGCGCATCCGGGACTCGGCCCCGGCTCAGGCTCCGGCCGCGCGCAGCGCCGAGATCGTCCGGAGCTTCAAGCAGGCCTGGGCGGCCAAGGACATCGAGGCGCTCGTCGCCCTGCTCGACCCGGAGGCGACCGGCCTGGCCGACGGCGGCGGGCTGGTCTCCGCCGTCCTGGACCCGCTCAACGGGGCCAGGGAGATCGCCCGGGTGCTGGTCGAGCTCGCCACGCTGGTCCCGGATCTGGCCTTCCGCGAGCGTACGGTCAACGGCCGGCCGGGCCTGGTGGCACACCTGGACGGCGCGACGGTCGCGGTGATCGCGCTGGAGGTCGTCGGCGACCGCATCACCCAGCTCTGGGCCGTCCGCAATCCCGAGAAGCTGCGCCCCTGGACCGAAAACTAGTCCAGGGAGGTGTCGCCCAGCGACTCCAGCAGCCCGCGCAGCGCGCCCGCGAGTTGCTCGCGCTCCTCCTCGCCGAGGGTGTGCAGGATGCGGGCCTCGTTGGCCACGTGCAGCGGGACCAGTTCCTCGATCAGCCGCCAGCCCTCGTCGGTCAGCCGTACCCGGACCGAGCGGCGGTCGTCCTCGTCGCGGATGCGCTCGACGAGCCCGCGACCGGCCAGGCGGTCGATGCGGTTGGTGATCGCGCCGGAGGTGACCATGGCGGCGCGGTTGAGCGCGCCGGCGGTGAGCTCGTAGGGCGGCCCTGAGCGGCGCAGGGTCGCCAGGACGTCGAACTCCCAGCGTTCGAGGCCGTGCCGGTTGAAGAACTCCTTGAGCTCCCGGTCGAGCAGGAGCGAGAGCCGGGTGATGCGCCCGACGATGCCCATGGGCCAGGGGGCCAGGTCGGGGCGCTCCCGTTTCCACTGCTCCAGAAGCTGGTCCACGGCGTCACTCATCGGCGCACCCTCTCAACGGTAACTATCTTAACGTTAAGCAACTTGACGTTGAAGCTGTCTTGGGAGATTATCTCAACGTTGAGATTATTAACGAGGAGAGAACAGATGTCCAGCTTGCCGACGCGCGCCGCCCCGCTCTGGGGCACCGTCGCGCTCACCGCGTTGACGCCGCTGGCCTGGGGCTCGACCTACGCGGTGACCACCGAGTTCCTGCCGCCCGACCGCCCCCTGTTCACCGCCCTGATGCGAGCGCTGCCCGCTGGACTGGTCCTGCTGGCGGTGGCCAGGACCCTGCCGAAGGGGGTGTGGATCTGGCGGGCGGCCGTCCTCGGGGTGCTGAACATCGGGGCGTTCTTCCCGCTGCTGTTCCTGGCCGCCTACCGGCTGCCGGGCGGGGTGGCCGCGGTGCTGGGCGCGGCCGGGCCGCTGTTCGCGCTCGGTTTCGCCGCCGCGTGGCTGGCCGAGCCGCCCACCCGGCGCAAGGTGCTGGCCGGGCTCGCCGGAGTGCTGGGCGTCAGCCTGGTGGTCCTGCGGGCGAACGCGGCGCTGGACGCGGCCGGCATCGCGGCCGGGGTCGCCGGATCGGCGGCGATGGCCGCCGGGACCGTTCTGGCCAAGCGCTGGGGCCGGCCCGCCGGCGCCGGACCGGCCGCGATCGCCGCCTGGCAGCTCACCGCCGGCGGCCTGCTGCTCCTGCCGGTGGCCTTCCTCGTCGAAGGGGCGCCGCCCGTGCTCGACGGCCAGGCCGTGCTGGGCTACGCCTACCTCGGCGTCGTGGGCACCGCGGTCGCCTACTGGATCTGGTTCCGCGGGATCTCCCGGCTGCCGGCCACCTCCGTCTCCTTCCTCGCCCTGCTGAGCCCGCTGTCCGCCGCGATCATCGGCTGGGCCGCGCTCGGCCAGAGCCTGTCGCCCCTCCAGGTGCTGGGGATGGCGATCGCCCTCGGCGGTACCTTCCTCGGCCAGACCCCCGCCAGACCGGGTGCCCCGCCGCGCCCTGGACAGCCTGCAGTCACTTCCCCTGAGGAAGTCGTCGTGTCTCCTAAGAAGGTCAGAGTATGAGTCCCGTTGAGTCCCCCTCCCGCGCCGGCGCCGCCGCCGAGCGCGTCACGTTGAAGAACTGGCTGGCCGTGATCGCCGTGGCGGTCGGCACCTTCCTGGTGGTGACCGCCGAGCAGCTCCCGGTCGGCCTGCTCACCTCGATCGGCGGCGACCTTCGCATCAGCGAGGGCACCGCCGGGCTGATGGTCACCGTGCCCGGCCTGGTCGCCTCGGCCAGCGCGTTGCTGGTGCCGGTGGCGATCGGGCGGATGGACCGCCGCAAGGTCCTGCTCGGCCTGATCACCTTGATGGTCGCCGCCAACGTGCTGTCCTTCCTGGCCTCGGGTTTCGTGCCGTTGCTGGTGGCGCGGTTCCTGGTCGGGATCAGCATCGGCGGCTTCTGGGCGCTGGCGGCCGGCATCGCCGTACGCCTGGTGCCGGGTGAGCACGTGGCCCGCGCCACCGCGATCGCCTTCGGCGGCGCCACGGCGGCCAACGTCCTCGGCGTACCGGCCGGCACGCTGATCGGCGGGCTGACCGACTGGCGCATCGCCTTCATCACGCTGGCCGGGCTCGGCGTGCTGGCGGTGGCGGCGCTGTTCCTGCTGCTGCCGAACCTGCCCGCGCACCAGTCGTTGCGGGTGCGCACGCTGGTCGGCCTGTTCGGCGACCGCGTCGT
This sequence comes from Nonomuraea sp. NPDC050328, assembly GCF_044459405.1. Taxonomy (NCBI): domain Bacteria; kingdom Bacillati; phylum Actinomycetota; class Actinomycetes; order Streptosporangiales; family Streptosporangiaceae; genus Nonomuraea; species Nonomuraea sp. NPDC050328. Next base: position 544,435 of record NZ_JBITIW010000003.1, read on the forward strand.
CCGTGCCGCCATCCTGACCACGTTCCTGCTGGTCATGGGGCACATGGCGGCCTACACCTTCATCAGCCCGATCCTCCAGGAGATCTCCGGCCTGGACGCCGAGCTGATCGGCCCGATGCTGCTCGGCTTCGGCGCGGCGGGCATCGCCGGCACCGCCCTGGCCGGCGGCGCCGCCGGGCGGAACGTGTACGCCACCGTGATCGGCGGCGGCGTGCTGCTCACCGCGGTGCTGGCGCTCTTCCCGCTCGCCGGCGGGAACCTGGCCGCCGCGATCGTCCTGCTCCTGCTGTGGGGCGCGGCCTTCGGGGCCGTGCCGGTCGGCGTGCAGATGCTCATCTTCAAGGCCGCGCCCGACCGGACCGAGGCCGCGACCGCGCTGAACACCGTGGTGTTCAACCTGGCCATCGCGCTCGGCGCGCTGGTGGGCGGGCTGATCGTGGACGCCGCCTCGACCACGGCGGTCCTGTGGGTGGGCGCCGCGCTGACCGTCCTCACCGTGCTGTCGGTGTGGAGCGCCAAGAAGGGCGAGGTCGCCCGCTCCTGATCCGAGCGGCCCGAGGACCGGCCTCCTTTCCGGGGGCCGGTCCTCGGCGTTTTTCAGGGGTACGGCTGGCCGTGGCGGCGCTCGTGGCGCGCCCGGGCCGCGTCGTGCGCCTCGCGCAGCAGGCCGAGCACCAGGTCGAGGGTCTGCGGGCCGGGGTTGACGACGGAGATCCAGCCGAGCGAGCCGTACACCGGGTGCGGGACGACGGTGTCGGCCGCCGCGTAGTCGCGGGGCCGGGTGAGCGTGCGCGGCTCCTCACCGGTCAGGGTCTGGAAGGTCGCGCGGTCCACGTGGATGTTCAGCCGCCAGCGGCCCTCGGGGTCGAGGTCGGAGGCGGTGTCGTCGGGGTAGTCCTTCGTCACGATCGTGCCGTAGGGCTGGGTGGTGCGCGGCATCTCGCCGTCGGGGGCGTAGTAGAAGAACGCGTCACCCCACGCCAGCTCGGGCAGGCCGTCGCCGGGTCCGGGGGTCACCACCAGCACGCCGTCGAAGGTGCGCACGGTCGTCAGGATCTGGTCCATACTCATGGTTCAAGCATGTCCTTCAAGTGCTTATGTGGGGTTGGACCGTGGAGGTGCTGAGGACGGCCGAGGTCGCCCGGCGGTCGGGGTATTCGCTGCAGCAGGTGCGTGACCTGGAGCGACTGGGCGTGGTTCCGCCTGCCGTACGGCAGGAGAACGGGTATCGGGCCTACCACGAGACGCACGTGCTGGCGTTGCGGGCCTACAGAGGGCTCGCGGCGGCGGCCGGGCCGGTGGAGGCGCGGCGGCTGCTGGCAGAGCTCTGGGGCCGGCCCCTGGCCGAGGCCGCGGCGGCGGTGGGGGCGGTGCACGTACGGCTGGCGCGGGAGCGGGAGGAGACGCTCGGCGCGCTGGAGGCGTTGCGCGCGATCCAGGCCGAACCCGGCGCGCCGGAGCAGGAGGAGGACGCGATGACCATCACCGAGCTGGCCGGGGCGCTCAACGTGCGGCCCTCCACCCTGCGCTTCTGGGAGCAGGAGGGGCTGGTGGTCCCCGAGCGGGTGACCTCCCTGCGCGCCAGACGGTACGGCGTCGCCGCCATCCGGGCGGCCCGGGTGGTGGCCGCCCTGCGGGGCAGCGGGTACGGCATCGCCGCGGTGCGCGAGATCGTCGGCGCGCTGCCCCGGCTGGAAGACGCCGACCGCATCCTGCGCGAGCGCCTCGACCGCATCGCCGTCCGCACGGTGGCCTTGCTCCGAGCGGGCGCCGACCTCGCCACCGTCCTCGACCACCTCACCCCGCCCGGCAACCCCGGACGCCCTTAGGCCACCAGCCGCCCGGCAACCCAGATTGTCGACAGGCGGGCACCAGCACAGTGGACCAGGGGTGCCCGCGCCCACCGGCCCGCCCCAGCCACCCTCACCGCGGGCTGCAGCGGGCCGGGGTGGAAGGTCGCGGCGGTGGTCAGGAAGCTGAGACGGTGAGGAGGGTCTTGCCGGTGGTCGCGCGGGTCTCGATCGCCTGGTGGGCGGCGGCGGCCTGGTCGAGGGGGAAGGTCTGGCCGATCACCGGCCGGAGGCGGGCCTCGGCGGCGAGGGTGAGCGCCTCGGTGATGAGGGCGTGCTGCTCGGCCGGGCCGGGCGGTCCGGTGAGTCCCAGCACGCGCACCCGGTCCCGGTCGATCTCGGCCTCGGCGCCGCTGGCCATGCCGTACACGCTGATCCGCCCGCCGTCGCGCAGCAGCGCGGCGGCCCGGGTGCCGATCTCCCCGCCCACCCCGTCGAAGACCAGGTCGAGGTCACGCGCCTGCTCCTCCCAGCCGGGCTGCCCGTAGTCCACGTAGGCGGCGGCGCCCAGCGAGAGCACCAGCGAGGATTTGGCCGCCCCGCGGGCGGCCCCGATGACGTGCGCGCCGGAGGCGGCGGCGAGCTGGGTCAGCAGGCTGCCGACCCCACCGCCGGCCGCCTCGACCAGCACCCGCTCCCCCGGCTTCACCTCGGCCTGCCCGTGCAGCAGCACCGCCGTCCGGCCGTCGGCCAGCAGCGCCACCGCATCGGCCAGGTCCAGCCCCGCGGGCACCGCGACCACGTCCCGCGCCTGGGCGAGGGCCAGTTCGGCGTAGCCGCCGACGCCGCCGGTGGTGCTCACCACCAGGGTGCCGACCAGCGCCGGGTCCGCCTCCGGCCCGGCCGCCACGATCCGGCCGCCCACCCCGTTGCCGGGCACCCGCGGCAAGGCGGGCCGGCCGAACGGCCCGGCACCCGCCCGCACCTGCGTCTCGACGAAGGTGACGCTGGCGTACTGCACCGCGATCAGCACCTGTCCCGGCCCGGGCGCCGGGTCCTCCACGGACCGCACCCGCAACACCTCGGGCCGGCCGAACTCGTCCATCACCACTGCGCGCATGACCCACCCCAAACGGATACATTCACTTCGTTTAAGGGGGAACCTATAACGGAGCGAATCGCTTCGCAACGGGGCTACAGTGGGACGCATGGCACGCAAAGCCCCCAGGCACGCCGAGGCCGCGCGCAACGACCAGGCCCTGCTGGAGGCGGCCCGGAGCGTGCTGGCCGTGGACGGGGCTCATGCCTCGGTCGCGACCATCGCCGCCCGGGCCGGAGTGGGCATCGCCAGCCTCTACCGGCGCTACCGCTCGAAGGACGAGCTGTTCCAGCACCTGTGCGAGCTGTCGCTGGAGCAGTGGGTGCGGGCAGGCGAGCACGGCCTGGCGCACGAGGATCCGTGGGCGGGGCTGGCCTACTACGTCACAGCCGCCGTCGAGTTCAGCGGCGGGTCTCTGGGGCCGCTGGCGGGGAGCATCGCGGTGACCGACGAGATGGCCGCCCGCTTCGCCCGCTCCGACGAGCTCCTCGGCGAGCTGATCGAGCGCGCGCACGCCGCCGGGGTACTCCGGCCTGACGCGACAGCCATGGACGTCTCGCTGCTGATCGAGCAGCTCGCCAAGTCGCCGTTGATGCAGCAGCTGGAGCGGCAGGGGCGGGATGACCTGATCGAGGCCGCCCGCGCGGCGCGCCGCCGTACCATCGCCATCGCGCTCGACGGCCTGCGTGCCGGTCACCCGCCGCTGCCGGGCGAGGCGCCCGCGCCGGAGCTCCTCACCGAACGCTGGGAGCACCAGCCCTGACCGCCGGATGGAACGCCCGGGTCAGCGGGCGCGGTCGTAGATCAGGGCCAGCTCGCCGAGGTCGCCGGCCTGGCGGTCGGTGAGGGTCCAGCGGGTGCCGGGCAGGCCGTCCAGGAACAGCCGCTCGCCGCCGCCGGCGATCTCGGGGCAGATCAGGAGGTGGAGGCGGTCGATCAGGTCGGCGGCCAGGAGCGGCTTGATCAGGCTCGCGCTGCTGTTGACCAGCAGGTCGCCGCTGCCGGTGGCCTTGAGCTCGGTGACGACGTCGGCGGCCGGGGCGTTGACGACGCGGGTGCGCTCCCAGGGCGCCTCGGTCAGGGTGCTGGAGAAGACGATCTTCTCGGCGTCGACCAGCCACTTGGCGTAGCCGCGGTCGCGCGGGTCGGCGCCGGGGTCGTCGGCGACCGGGGGCCAGTACCCCAGGAAGCCTTCGGCGTTGAGCCGGCCGAGCAGGGCGGTGGTGGCGTGCTCCCAGATGCGCGTCATGTGGTCGCGGGCGACGTCGGTGGCGACGTACGGGGCGAACGGTCCGAAGTCGCCGGGTCCACCGGGGCCGTTGTAGCGGCCGTCGAGGGTGAGGGCGAGGTTGGCGGTGACCTTGCGGGACATGCTCATGCTCCTGACGAGGAAGGGTTCGTGGCGGAGGGGGCTGGGCCCTCGGCTTGCGTGGTGGCGATGGTGGTCACGAGCCGGTCGAGGCTCTGGCCGAAGCCGAGCTCGATCCCCGCGATGAAGTCCGCGGAGCCGATCGTGCTGCCGGTGATGCGGAAGTCCACGTCCAGCTCGCTGCCACCGGGTGCGGGCCGCAGGTTCAGGTCGAGGTGGGCGGTGAAGGCGACCCCGCCGTCGGCCAGCAGCGGGGAGAGCCGGTAGGTCAGGCGCTCCCCCGGCAGCACCTCCTCGACGGTCCCGAGGGCCCGTCCGGCGACCGGGTCGGCGCCGTCGAGGTCCTCGGCGTCGCGGTACTCGTGGACGATCCGCCCGCCCGGCCGAGCCTCGAAGACCAGCTCGGAAACGCGCAGGTCGTCGGGCGTCCACCAGCGGGCCAGCAGCCCGGCGTCGGTGAGGTGCCGCCAGACCAGCTCGGGCGGCCCGGCCAGCGAGCGCCGGAAGCGGAACGACCGCTGGTCGGCCCACCCCGGCTCGGCGGCGGCGAGCCGTTCGGCGTCGAGGTTGAGCCCGTAGCGGTCGAAGGTCTGCCGAGCCTGTTCCGCCTGCTCGGCGAGCCGGTTCAGCTCGGCGGCCAGCTCCCGCAGCGGCTCGGCCTGCAGCGCGTAGATGCGGCGCTGGCCGGAGCGCTGGACCGCGACGAGGCCGGCCCGTTCGAGGGCTTGCAGGTGTTTGGTGGTCTGCGGCTGGCGCGCCTCGGCGAGCCGGGCCAGCACGCCGACCGCCCGGGGCCGTTCGGCCAGCAACCTCACGAGCCGCCACCGGGCCGGATCGGCCAGCGCGGCGAGAAGTCCGTCCATGCCGAGAAGTATTCGTCATAGAGAATATTCGTGTCAAGGAATATGACTAACCGCGCGCTCCTGGCTCACCGCTCGAGCGCCTCCGGCAAGCGGTAGACCGACACGTGCGAGCGCGAGTCGGCGGTGAACTCCGCCCCCGACCAGTCGGCGTGCCGCGACTCCAGCTCGAACCCGGCCAGTTGCCCCATCAGGTCGAGCTCGGCCGGCCAGATGTAGCGGTGGGGGGTGCGGTACACCCGGGCCTCGCGGCCCTCGCCGAAGCGGAAGTGGTGCGAGACGACCTGCTGGCCGAGCACGTCGTAGGTGTCCAGGCCGAGGTAGCCGGGCTCGTGGTGCCACACCGTGGCCGCCGCGCCCGGCGGCAGCTTGCGCAGCTCCGGCACCCACAGCTCGATCACGAACCGGCCGCCCGGGCGCAGGTGGCGGGCGGCGTTGCGGAAGCAGGCCACCTGCTCGGCCTGGGTGAGCAGGTTGGCGACGGTGTTGTAGACCAGGTAGACGAGCGTGAACTCGCCCGGCGCGGTCGCGCTCGCCATGTCGCCGGCGACGACCGGGATGGCCTGCTCGCCGGCCTTCGTGCGGAGCTGGTCGATCATCGGCTGCGACAGCTCGATCCCGGTGACCGGCACCCCGCGCTCGGCCAGCGGCACCGCCACGCGGCCGGTGCCGATCGCGAACTCCAGCGCTCGCCCGCCGCCCGCCAGCTCGGCCAGGCGCTCCACGGTGGGGCCGATCACCTCCGGCGCGAACATGCCACGGCCCGGGGTGTCGTAGCTCTGGGCCGCCTCGGCGTCCCAGATGTCCTCCTGTCGCATGCCGTACACCCTCGCCTCGGGCGCGGCGCGATGTCCACCGGTTAACGGACTAGGCCGAAAGTCCGAGCCGCCTCGGTCCGCGGACCGAGGCGGCCGGCGGGGCATCCGCCTAGCGTGAGCCGGCATGACATTCCTTGTGACCGGAGCCACCGGCCGGGCCGGCCGCCACGTCGTCCGCCAGTTGCTCAGCGAGGGCCACCCGGTGCGTGCCCTGACCCGGGACCCCGAGCGCGCCGCCGCAGTCCTGCCCGCCGGGGCCGAGATCGTCCGCGGCGACCTGACCGACCCCCGGACGGCACGGCAGGCGTTGCAGGGCGTGGTCGGCGTGCACCTGCTGACGGTCGGCGGCGACGACTACGCCACCCTGCGCACCGGCCCGGAGCTCGCGGCCCTGGCCGAGGAGGCCGGCGTGGCGCGGGTGGCGGTGTTGTGGAACGGGCAGAGCGGGCCGGTCGAGGAGGCCTTCCTGGCCGGCTCCCTGGAGACGACCTTGCTGCAGCCCACCGACTTCATGGGCAACACGCTCGGCTGGGCGGCGGCGATCGGCTCGCGGGCCGGGGTGAGCGAGCCGTTCGGCGACGTGCCGATCGCCGTCGTGCACGAGGGCGACGTGGGCGCGGTCTCGGCTCGGGTGCTGGCCGACGGCGGCCACGGCGGCCGGGCCTACCCGCTGACCGGCCCCGAGCCGCTCACGCCGCGTCAGCGGCTGGCGACCATCGCCGAGGTCGTGGGCCGCGACCTCGCCTTCGACGAGCTGACCGAGGAGCAGGCCAAGCAGCGCTGGCGCGAGGCCGGGCACGCCGAGGAGCTGGTCGAGATCCTGGCCGCCTGGCAGGGCGACCCGCCCGCCGAGGCCCGTACCGTCTCCCCGTTCGTGGCCCAGCTCACCGGCCGGGAGCCGCGCTCCTTCGAGCAGTGGGTGCGCGACCACGCCGTCCAGTTCCAGCCCGCTCCTTAACCCGGCGGTCCCCTAGGGGCGATCTCGGAGATCCCCCTGGGACCGGCTCGCGCCCGTTGCCGCGGCCGGAGTCCGCCTGGAAGCCTGGGCGGCATGGACAGCGCGCTGCACCTCTACGCGCTCCTGCTTCTCGCCACCGTCCCGCCGATGATCCCGAACTCCGCCCTGCTGGCGGGCGCGGGCGCGCTCGCCGCCACGGGCGGCCTCAGCCTTCCGCTCCTGGCCTCGCTCGTCCTGGCCGGGACGGTCCTGGGCGACCTGGCCGTCTACGGCGTGGGCCGGAAGTGGAGCGAGCCGGCCACCACCTGGTTGTCGCGCAAACCCAAGCGCCGCACGGCACTCGCCTGGACGACCGACCGCTTCCAGCGGTACGGCGTGCCGTCGGTGATCGGGGTGCGCTTCATCCCGGGAGGGCGCGGCATGGGGGCGGTCACCGCGGGCATCGTCGGCCTGCCGTTCCGTAGGTTCCTGCTCGCCGCCGTCCTGTCCGAGCTCATCTTCGTCTCCTGCACCGTGGGACTCGGCTACCTCGGTGGCCGATTGCTCCCGGTGGGCGGCCCGGGGGCGTTGCTGATCGGGCCGGGGGTGTCCCTGCTGGTCGCCGGGGTCACCTTGCTCGTCCAGCGCCTGCGCCGCCCGGCCTGAGCGCTACTTGACACTTTAGAGCAAGTACTTGCTATTGTCCGTCAAGTGAGTACCAGCGAGCACGTCGCCCTCGCCGCCGAGCTGGCGGCGCTGGTCGAGCGGCGGGTCACCGATCCCCTGGAGATCCTGCTCGGCGAGGCCGGACCGGTCGCGCCGGTGCGCGAGCGGCTGCGCATCGAGGCCGAGGTCTGGGCCGCCCAGCTCCTCGGCCCGGACGAGCGGCTGGCCGTGCGCACCTCGGCCCGGCTGATCGCCGCGCTGTTCCCCGGCGACGACCCGGACGCCCCGTTCGACCCGCCGGACGAGTGGTGGGGCACGGCCTTCGGACGGGCGACGGCCCGGCGGGCCGGGTTCCCGGGCCGGGCGGCGGTCTCGTTCGCCACGGCGGGAGCCATGCTCGGCATCACCCGCCAAGGCGTCCACGACCTGGTCAAGCGCGCCAAGCTCGACCGCCACCCGGACGGCGGCGTCAGCACCGACTCCATCCGCGAACGGCTCAACCACCCCCAGGAGCGCCATGCCGTACGACAAGGTCATCACTGAGCACGAGATCCCGCTGGCCGTGCGCGACTCCGGCGGGGACGGCGAGGCCGTCCTGCTGCTGCACGGGCTGGGCGGCACACTGGAGGCCTGGGCGGGCCTCGACCTGGGCGGGCGGCGCACGGTCGCGGTGGACCTGCGCGGGCACGGGCACTCCGGCGACGGCCCCTGGTCGTGGGAGGCGGTCCTGGACGACCTGGAGGCGGTCGTGCGGGCCCTCGGGCTGGGCGCCCCGGCGGTCGCCGGACACTCGCTGGGCGGCATGATCGCCGTGCAGTGGGCGCTGCGCCACCCGCACACCCCGGCCGTCGTCAACCTGGACGGCCTGCGTTCGGCCGAGAACCATCCGGACAACTACCCGGGCATGGATCCGGCCGCCCGTGACGAGGCGCTGGCGCGGCTCAAGGCCATGTTCGACGGGCAGGCCGCCCTGATGGGGGCGCCGCTGCCGGCCGAGGCCCGCGCGATGTTCCCGCCCCGGGCGCTGGTCGAGCGCGACGGCCAGGTCTACGCCCGGCCGGCGGCGGAGCTGCTGGAGGCGGTGCGCTACACGCCGGAGTTTCGCGACAGCATCCCGCCGCTGCACAAGCTGAGCTGCCCCACGCTGGTCGTCGTCGCGACCCAGGACCCGCCGGGGCTGGCCGGTGGCGAGCTGATGGCCGCCTTCCGGCGCGGGGTCCGGCGCGACCTGGCCGGGCTGCCGCCTGCCGTACGGGTGGTGGAGATGGAGGCGGGCCACACCATGCTCACCGAGCAGCCCGAGGCGGTCGGCGACCTGGTCAGGCGGTTCCTGGACGAAGCACGCTGACCGGCGGCGGCATGGGGGCCTCCAACTCGCGGGCGGTGCGCGCGAGCCAGACCACGCCGATGACGCCGACGCCCTGGAAGGCCAGCACGGCCGTCTCCACCCCGGCGGCGAGCAACGCCAGCCACAGGACCTCCAGCAGGAACGCCGCCGCCCCGACCAGGACGGTCGTCCTGCTCCAGCGCCCGTCGGCCCACTGCCCGGCCAGCACCACGAGCAGCCAGGCCGCCTCGGCCCCGTAGGAGACCAGGATCGACACCACCACCCCGCTCAACGGGACCTCCTGGATCACCTCCATGACCAGCACCGCGATGTAGAAGGCGGCGAAGGCCAGCCCGCCGATCCGCAGGCGCGACCGGCCGCGGCTGACCGCCAGGACCAGCAGGACCGTCAGCGGCGCCTGCAAGGCCCGCGGGACGGCCGCCTCCACGGCGTCACCGAGCGGCTGCGGCCCGCTCCAGGCCAGCAGGAGGTCCACCAGGAAGGACCCCAGCAGCGCGTACATGATCGACAGGTAGAGGAGGACCCGCAGCGCGCCGCGCAGCACGAGCGTCCGCAGCCGCAGCACCTCCCGCAACGCCCACGCCAGCGCGGCCAGGCGCAGGGGAACGGCCAGCAGCAGCCAGTAGCCGTCCAGCAGGAACATGCCGCTGAGCACGAGCACGAGATGGAACACCTGGACGACGACGGCCGCGGCGACCGCGATGGGGGTGATGATGCGACTCACGGCCCTCATCATTCACCACAAAAGGCAACGGAAGATGACACAGTCGCAGTGTGCAGGAGGACGCGGAGCGCGGGCGGGTGCACAGGATGTACTTCCCCTCGACACAACCGATTCCGTCGAGGAGAACCATGCGCACCACGTTCAAGGCCCTCACCGTCGGCCTCCTGGCTGCCGCACCGCTGGTGCTGGCCGCCGCGCCGGCGCACGCGCTGACGAACGTCACGCTGACCGGGGGGCTGCTCTCCATCAACTCCGGCACCGTGTCGGACAACATCACCATCAAGGTGGTCGGCACCACGATCGAGGTGGTCAACACCAACGACACGCTGATCACCAACTTCGCCTGCGCGCAGGTGAACCCCAACACCGTCCGCTGCCCGAGCGCCTCGGTCTCCAGGATCGTGGCCAACGTCAAGGACGGCAGCGACATCGTGCGGAACAACACCGCGCTGCCGCTGCAGGCCTTCCTGGGCATCGGGAGCGACCAGTACTTCGGCGGTTCCAACCAGGACCGCGTCTCGGGCGACTTCGGCCGGGACACGATGGTCGGCAACGGCGGCAACGACATCATGGACGGCGGCCCGGGGGTCGACTCGGCCGACGGCGGCAGCGGCACCGACGTCTGCGTCGCCGAGTCCGAGGTGGCCTGCGAGCTCAACTGAGCGCTACGGGCCTTCCCGGCGGGTGCGCCGGTAGTCGCCGGGGGTGACGCCGAACCACTGCCGGAACGCCAGATGGAACCCGACGCCGGACTGGTAGCCGACGCGCTGCCCGATGCGCTCGTGCGCCAGTCCGGTCTCGGTCAGCAGCCGCGCGGCCTCCTGCATGCGGCGGGCGGTCAGGTGCCGCATGGGCGCCTCGCCCACCAGCGCGCGGAAGGCGGCGGCGAAGGCCGAGCGGGACAGGCCCGCTTCGGAGGCCAGGGCGGCGACCGTCCACGGCTCGGCGAAGCGGGTCTGCACCGCGTGCAGCGCGGCCGCGATGGCGGGGTCGCGCAGCGCGGCCAGGACCGGTCCGCCGGTCCTGCCGGCCATCGCGGCCCGCAAGGCCAGCACGAAGACCAGCTCGAAGGCGCGCAGCGCGACCAGTTCCGCGCCAGGCTCGGCCGGGTCCCATGCCCCGGCCAGCCGGTCGAGGGTGTCGCCGAGCAGCGGGTGGGCGGCCAGCGCCGGCGCGGTGAGCACGATCACCGGCGGCAGGGCGCGATACAGCGGCGAGGCGGCGTCGCGCTGGTAGTGCAGCCCGCCGCACAGCAGCACCGCCGCCGGTCCCGGCCCGCCGAGCTCGATCGAGCGGGTGGTGCCGGGCGAGCGCTCGGGCAGGACCGCCGACAGCGGTACGGCGGCGCGCCCCGGCCGGTCGGCCAGCTTGTGCACGCTCCCGTGCGGGAAGACGGCCAGGTCGCCGGCCTCCAGGCGGACCGGCGCACACCCCGGCGCCTCGACGGTGACCGCGCCTTCGGCGACGTAGTGCAGCAGCGCGCAACTCTCCCGCTCGCCCTCGATCGCCCACGGCGCGCGGGCCAGCCAGCGGCTATGGAAGACGCCTTCCAGCCGGAGCGGCGCGAGCAGCTCGCTCAGCAGGTCACCGGGCACGGGACGATCCTTAAAGACAGCAGTTGAGTTCTTAATAGAGCGTATCCCGCCGGGCGGGCAGGCTGGGCGGCATGACGATTCTGGTGATCGGCGCCTCGGGCGCCCAGGGTGGAGCGGTGGCGGCGCGGCTGGCGAGCAGGGGGCTGGCCGTGCGCGGGTTCGGGCGTTCGGGGCGCGTGCCGTCCGGGGTGGAGGGCTTCGCCGGCGACCTCGGCGACGAGCGGGCGGTTCGGGCGGCCTTCGCCGGCGTGCGGCGGGTGTCGGTGACGCTGCCGCTGGTGTTCGAGGCCGAGACGGTCGCCCGCTACACCGCCAACCTCGTCTCGGCGGCGAAGGCGGCCGGGGTCGAGCGGGTGGTGCTCAACACCGCCAACCGGCTGCCGGCCGGGCCGTCGGGGGTGGCCGCGTTCGATACCAGGCGAGCCGCGGTCGCCGAACTGGAGGCGGCCGGGGTGCCGCTGGTGGTGCTGTGCCCGCCGGTCTACCTGGACAACCTGCACGCCCCCTGGGTCTGGGCGGGGCAGGGGGCCGAGCGGGTGCTGCGCTATCCGCTGCCGGCCGAGCAGCCGGTGGCGTGGTTGAGCCACCACGACCTGGCCGTGGCGACCGAGGCCGCGCTGACCCGCGACGGCCTGGAGGGCGCGCGGCTCGACCTGGGCGGCCCGCAGGAACTCACCGGCCCCGAACTGGCGGCGCTGGCCGGCGCCCGTTACGAGGCCGCCGACCCGGACGCCTTCACCGCGGCGCTCGGCCCGGCCGGTCCGCCGGTGGCCGCGACCTACCACTGGGGCGCCGCACATCCCGGCTTCTTCCGGGCCGACCCGGCCGCGGCCGAGCGGCTGGGCGTCGAGCCGACCCCGGCCGCCGCCTGGCTGGCCGAGAACGGCTTGATCGCCTATTGACGTGAACCGGGACGCGATCTAGCTTTTCCTTTAGGAAACTTTCCTAAAAGAAAGCTCACCCCCACCCCCCGCAGGAGACTCGTATGAGCCTTCGTCGTCGCGTCGCCGCCCTCGCCGGTTCGGCCGCCCTGGCCCTCGGCACCGCAGCCCTCCTCCCCTCCCCCGCCCTGGCCGCGCCCACCGGCTGCACCGCCTGGGTGTCGGGCAACATGGCCTACAGCCAGTGCACCGGCGGGACCGGCCAGCACAGCGTGGCCGTCCAGCAGTGGCACCCCTACGCCGGCCCGATCCTGGTCACCGGCCCCTGGCAGCCGCCGGGGACGATCTCCTCGACCCAGATCACCCCGTGGCCCGTCCAGCGCGTCTGGACCAACAAGCTGGGCTAACCCCAGGCCGCTCGCCGCGGGGGCGGACGGAACCCCCGCGGCGAGACCGGACCTTCACCGTTTCGCGGCGACCTGCCGCAGGTAGTCCTCCCACGTGCCGCTCCCGGCCGGTTCGGCGGCGGTGACCAGGTGCCCGGCCCGGAAGGCGCGGCCCATCGCGCCGGGCAGCCGCACCCGCACGATCGGCCGCCGCAGGCCCTGGGCGCGCAACCAGCCCTCGCCCGCCTCGGCCATGCCGAGCACGCGCGGCCCGCCGTACTCCACGATCGCCCTCGCGGGCCCGGCGGCGATCAGCCCGGCCAGGCGGCCGGCGACGTCGGCCAGCGCGACCGGCTGGGCGCGCACGTCCGGGTCGACGGGCAGGAAGCCGAGCCTGGACAGCAGGCGGAAGCCATCGGCGACGAACTCGTGGAACTGCGTGGCCCGCAGGATCGTCCACGGCACCGGCCCGCCGCGCACGAGGTCCTCGGCGCGCACCTTGGACCGGTAGTAGCCCATCGGTACCCGGTCGGCGCCGACGATCGAGACGTAGACCAGATGCCCGACGCCGGCTCTTCCGGCCGCCTCCAGCAGGTTGGCGGTGCCCTCGACCTCGACCTTCGCGGTGTAGCGGCCCTTGTAGGGCGCCGAGGCCGCGTGCACGATCACCTCCGCGCCGGCCACCGCCTCGGCGAGTCCCTCGCCGGTGGCCACGTCGGCCACGACCCACCGCACAGAGCCGGGCCCGCTTCGAGCGGTACGGCTGGCCGCCCGCACCTGGTGGCCGTCCGCGGCCAGCCGTTCCACCAGGACGCGGCCCAGCCGGCCGCTCGCCCCTGTCACCAGAACTGTCGTCATGCGGGCTGGACGAGACGGCGGCCGGGAATGTGACACTCCCGGCCGCCGCCTCCTCCCCTCAGGTCAGCGTTTGCCGACCACCATCTCGGCGCTCGCGGTCACCGTGTGGCCGGCGCGGTCCACGGCCCGGTAGGTGACGACGTAGCGGTTGCCCCGCTCGGCCCGCAGCTTGACGACGGTGTCGGAGACGCGGACCACGTCGCCCTCCGAGCCGCCGGTGACCGAGACGAGGGTGACCTCCACCGGCCCGGCGTCGCTCGCCTGCACGGTCAGCTCGACCGGGACCAGCTTGTGGTTGGGCGGCCAGATCCGGCCGGGAGCCGCTTGGACGGTGAGCTCCGGCGCGGTGGTGTCGACCTTGACCTCGACGGTGCGCTCGGCCTCGGCGTTGCCGGCGGTGTCGGTGCTCTGGAAGGTCAGCGCCACCTCGCGGTCGACGGTGAACGGCTCGCCGTACACCTGCCAGGGCCCCTCGCCCAGCCGGTAGCGGGTGGTGGCGGGCTCGTCGGCGGCCAGGGTGACGCGCACCGGCTCGGCGCTCCATCCGGCGGGCACGCCGCTCACGGTGGTCACCGGGGGCTTGGTGTCGCCGCCGGCGGGGGCGTTGTGCAGTTTGAAGCCGTCGACGATGAAGTAGTCGCCGCCCTTCTTGACCCCGCGCAGCGTGTGCCTGCCGGGGGCCAGGCCGGTCTTGGTGTAGACGACCTTCTGGTGGACGCGGGTGTCGCTGTAGTTGTCGATCGTGGTGTCGAGCCGCCCGTCGAGGTAGAGGTCCACCTTGCCCTCGTCGGAGTTGACCTGGGCGATGTACTCGATGCCGGTGCCGTAAAAGGAGATCTCGAAGGAGTCGCCGTCGGCCTGGGTGGCGTGCAGGTTGTCCAGGCTGGAGTTGCCGCCGCCGCGCTGGTTGTTCTTCCAGTCCCAGCCGGTGCCGGCGTAGGTGACGCCGGAGACGTTGTCGACGGTCTCGACGCCGCCGGTGCGCGGCAGGGTCAGGTCGGTCAGGGCCTGGTTGCGCCAGACCTTCAGGACGAGCGGGGCGCCGGCCGGGACCAGCGTGTAGGCCCGCCAGAAGCTGCCGCGATCGGTGACCTTGGTGTCGCCGAGCTGCCGGATGACGTCGCCGGTGCGCAGCCCCTTGGCCGCGGCGTAGGACTGGGCCGGCACCGAGGCGAAGAACAGGCCGTCGTAGTCGGTCAGGCCGACGCTCGACTTGATCTCGTCGCTGTGGATCTCGGTGACGGTCGCGCCCATCAGCGGTTCGGCGAGGTTGGCCTGCGTCATCCCGGCCGGGGCCGAGTGCCAGGTCAGCGGCGGCGGGGTGGGCGCGCCCTGCTTGCCGAAGGTCATCGGGAAGGGCTTGAAGCCCAGCGCCAGCGCCGGGGAGTCGCTCTTGAGGGTGTAGTCGAGCTTGGCCGGGTCGGCGAAGGGGCTGGCGCCCTCGAAGCGCGGGTCGGCGATGACCGAGCGGGTGTCCAGGCCGCGGGCCCGCCACGCGTCGGTGATGTCGGCGACGGCGCGGCCGTTGTTCCAGAACAGGTTGTCGTTGTAGACGGTCCTGGAGGTGGCCGGGTCGCTCTGGATGAAGTCGTAGGGGTCGGCGGTGACGAAGATGTTCTTCTCGATCACGTCGCCGTTGTCGGCGTAGGAGACGTGGAAGTGGCCGCCGCCGTTGACGAAGATGTTGTTGCGCACCGTGCGGAAGAAGCCTTCGCGCAGCTTGACCCCGCCGTTGAGCAGCAGGTTGTCGGTCACCTCGTAGTTGGAGGAGCCGTCGTCGAGGTCGATGTCCCAGTGCGAGGAGTGCCAGATGCGGTTGTGCCGCACCCGCGTGGTCTCCAGCGCGTCGAGCTTGGCGTAGCCCTTCTTGACCTCGTCGCCGGCGCTCAGCGGCCAGAAGCGGTCGCGGCCCCAGGAGTTGAACGGGCCGTGGTCCGAGGTCTCCTTGACGCAGTCGAAGATGTCGTTGTCCTCGATGAGGTGGCCGCCCCAGGTGCCGTCGTTGACGTCGACGCAGGCGCGCGGGCCGTCGTGGATGGTGTTGCCGGACACGGTCACGCGGCGGCTCATCGAGATCTGCACCCCGGAGGTCTGCTTCTCGAAGCGGCCGTTGCGCGTCATGTGGTTGCCGCTGATGGTGATGTCGCGCGGGTAGTCCTCGGTCTTCGGGCCCGGCGTGGTGTCGGTGATGGTGCGGCGCATGTCGTCCCAGGTGGACGGCTCGCGCACGGCCGCGGGCGAGCCGATGACGGCCACGTCGCTGGCGCCGGAGTCGCGGAACTCGCCGCCGGTGACCTTGTTCCCCTCGGCGTAGCCGTCCATGAAGATCGCGTTGCCGCCGACCTGGTCGAAGCGGGCGCCGGTGACGGTGACGTTCTTGGTGTTCTTCAGGTAGAGCGCGCCGGCGCGGGCGATGGCCCAGTCGCCGAGCTGCAGCTTGTCGAAGGGCCGGGAGAACAGCGTGCGGTGCGTCTGGGTGAAGGTCAGGCCGGTGAAGGTCAGGTCGTGCACCGGCGTGGCCGGCGAGTCGCCGACGACCCGGATGAGCTCCTCGCGCTCGGCGGTCTCGATCCGGGCGGTGGCCGGGTCGGCGCCCGGCGGCGGCTGGAGGTACAGCTTGCCCTCGGCGCGGTCGTAGAACCACTCGCCGGGCGCGTCCAGTTCCTCCAGCACGTTCTCGACCATGCGCTTGACCGGGTGCAGGCCGCTGCCGCGGTTGTTGTCGCCGACCCACTGCAGCACGGGGGCGCCGTCGGCGTCGACGCCGGTGACCTTGAAGGAGTTGCCGCCCCACTCGCCCTGGTGCAGGCCGCGCACCAGCGCGGTGGTCGGCTGCTTCCAGCGGGCCACCCGCTCGGGCGAGATCGCGTCGGCGGCGTAGCCGTCCAGGACCGGCTGGGCGGGGTCGGCGTTGGGGTAGCGGGCCAGCACCTGGCGGCGGCCGTCCAGGAACAGCTCGTCGAAGTCGAGGCCCTTGCCGACCTCGGCGACCAGGGTCGCGCCCTCGTAGGAGGTCCAGGCCGGGGTCAGCCGCCGTCCGCCGCTGAGCACGACCCGCTCGCCCGGCGCCGCCTCGTAGACGGCGCCGGAATCAGCGGGAGTGAAGGTCAGCGGCTCGGCCAGGTAGTAGGTGCCGCCGCGCAGCCGCACCCGGACCGGGCCGCTCGCGCCGGGCAGCGCCTCGCGGACGGCGCGCTGCGCGCGGGCGATCGTCTTGTACGGCGCGGCCTCGGTGCCGGCGGCGGCGTCGTCGCCGTCGGGTGAGACGTGAAAGGTCGGATCAGCGGCCAGTGCGGGGGTGGCGCCGGCGACGGTGAGACCGCCGGCGGCTAGGGCGGCGGCCAGGAGCAGCCGCCAGGGGGTGCCGAGGTGCACGGTGCCTCCAGAGAGCGAATTGCGCTCATTCTGGGGGTCGCGGCATGGTGAAGACGATCACGCCAAGGTCACGTTTCATCCGATCTATAGACCGGTATGGTTGGCCAGAGGGGCGCTGGAGCGCTTCTAGCGGGTCTGGAGATCGGATGTCTCGAGGCTCGCTTCGGCGTGCTCGCTCGCCTCCGGGCGCGGTTCGGTGTGCTCGCTCGCCTCTCGGCCTGGTTCGGCGTGCTCCGGCTCGCTGAAGACGGCCGGGACGTCGTTGTCGGCGACCACCCGGCTCAGCAGGCCGGCCAGCGTGGCGCGCTCGGCCTCGTCCAGGCCGGAGGGCAGCAGGTCGATGCGCTCGCAGGTGGCGGTGTAGAACGCCTCGGCCAGCTCGGAGCCGCGCTCGGTCAGCCGCACCTGCACCGCGCGCCGGTCGTCGGGGTGCGGCTCGCGCCGCACCAGCCCGCGCTGGGCGCTGCGGTCGACCAGCTCGGTCAGGCTCGATTTGGCCAGCCCCAGCACCGCGCCGAGCTCGCCCATCCGGTACGGCTTGGCCATCAGCACGCACAACAACTGCCCCTGCTGCTGGGTCAGCCCGTACTCGCGCGCGGAGGTCACGTACACCGCGTCCACCAGGAAGGTCGCCCGCACCAGCGCGGCCACCACTCCCAAACTGTGCTCAGCCTTGGCCATCGGCCCAGCCTAGCAGAAAGGTTCGCCCTACGAACCAAACCAGCTACGGACCAAACCGGTGGCGCGGTAAACCGGTCACGAGCCGAACCGTTCGGCGCCGGTGCGGACCACGGCCAGCGAGCACGGAGCCTGCTGCAGCATCGCCTGGCTGACCGAGCCGAACACCAGCCCCGCCACCTGCCCCTGCCCGCGCGTGCCGACCACCAGCAGGTCGGCGCCCTCGGCCGCCTGGCGCAGCACCTCCACGGCGTGGCCGCGGACGATCTCCTCGATCAGCTCCACGTCCGGGTGGCTTTCGCGCCGCCCGCCGAGCGTCTCGCGCAGTCCCAGGTCGTCGGGGACCGGGTAGAAGCCGCCGCCCGCCTCCAGCATGGTCCAGGCGTGCACCGCCCGCAGCCGGGCGCCGTGCAGCCGCGCCTCGGCGAAGGCGAAGTCGAGCACGTGCTCGCCGGCCGGTGAGCCGTCCACGCCGACGACGATCTCGCCCCGCCGGGGCGCCTCGCGCACCACGACCACGTCGCAGGCGGCCCGGGCGGCCACGCCGTAGGCGACCGAGCCGACCAGCAGCCCGCGCACGCCGCCGAGCCCGTGATTGCCGACCACCAGCAGCCCGGCGTGGCCGGAGGCGGCGATCAGCGCCTCGCGGGCGTCGCCGGGCAGGAGCTGGGAGTCGGCCTCGACGCCGGGCGCCTCACGCCGGGCGCGCTCCAGCCCGGCGTCCAGGACGACCTTGGCACCCTCGCGCATCCACTCCGACACCTCCGACAGGCGGCCGGTGCGTTCCTCGATCGCCCAGGCGGGCATGGCGTGCGCCACCCGCAGCGGCTCCTCGCGCAGGCTCGCCTCGCGGGCCGCCCAGGCGACCGCCTCCAGGCCCGCCCGCGAGCCGTCCACCCCGACCACGATCATGACGCCCCCCGGTCAGTCATCCATGCAGGTCCTCTGCCCAACGTACGGCACGCGGGACGGGGGACGCCGGACGAGGGCCGTTCAGGGCGTCTCGTGTGAGGTGGGGTGGAGCCGGTCGGCGCGGTCGAGCAGGTAGCGGCGTTCGGGCTCGCTGGGCGTGGACCGGGCGGCTTCGCCGTACGCCTGGTGGGCCTCCCGCACCCGCCCGGCCCGCTCCAGCAGGTGCGCGCGGACGGCGGCCAGCCGGTGGAACCCGGCCAGCTCCGCCTCCAGCGGCTCCAGCAACGCCAGCCCGGCCTCCGGCCCGTGCACCATCGCGACCGCGACCGCCCGGTTGAGCCGTACCACCGGCGTGTCCTCCAGCAGGCCGTACAGCGCCAGCACCTGCGGCCAGTCGGTCTCGGCCCAGCCGCGCGCCTCGTCGTGCACGGCCGCGATGGCCGCCTGCACCTGGTAGGGGCCGAGCGGCGAGCCGCTCAGCGCCCGGCTGACCAGCTCGACCCCCTCGGCGATCAGCGCCCGGTCCCAGCGCGAGCGGTCCTGGCGCTCCAGCGGGATCAGCGCCCCGTCCGGCCCGGTGCGCGCGGCCCGCCGGGCCTGCGACAGCAACATCAGCGCCAGCAGCCCGCCCGCCTCGCCGTCGCCGGGCAGCAGCCGGTGCACCGCCCGCGCCAGCCGGATCGCCTCCTCGGCCAGGTCGCCGCGGAAGGCGGTGTAGCCCTCGTTGAAGATCAGGTACAGGACGTGCAGCACGACGGGCACCGACCCGGGCTCGCCGAAGCGCACCCCCTTGAGCCTGGCCTTGGCCCGGCTGATGCGCTGGGCCATCGTCGCCTCCGGCACCAGGAAGGCGCGGGCGATCTCCGCCGTGCTGAGCCCGCCGACCGCGCGCAGCGTCAGCGCCACCTGCGAGGCCTCCGGCAGCGACGGATGGCAGCACAGGAACAGCAGGTCCAGGGTGTCGTCGCGGACCGGCCCGCCGGGCTCGCCGGGTTCGGAGTCCTCCCGGCGCAGCGGTTCCTCCCGCAGCGCCGCGCTCTCCTCGCGCCGCCGGCGGGCGGCCTCGCTGCGCACCTGGTCGATCAGCCGCCGCGAGGCCACCGTCACCAGCCAGCCGCGCGGGTTGTCCGGCAGGCCGCGGACGGGCCACTGCGTGGCCGCCTCCAGCAGCGCCTCCTGCACCGCGTCCTCGCAGGTGTCGAAGTCGCCGTGGCGGCGCACCAGCGAGCCCAGCACCTGCGGCGCCAGCTCGCGCAGCAGCCCGTCGATCACGCCTCGCCCACCACCGGGCGCACTTCCATCGCGCAGTAGCGCGCGTCCGGCCAGCGGGCGGCGATCTCGGTGGCGCGCTCCAGGCTGGCGCAGTCGACGATGCTGACCCCGGCGAGCACCTCCTTGGTCTCCAGGAACGGCCCGTCGGTCACCGCGGGCAGCCCGCCGCTGACCCGCACCGTGCGGGCCACGTCGTCCAGGGCCATGCCGCCGACCCACTCGCCGGTCGACTCCAGCTCCTTCATCAGCGCCTCTACCTCGGCCATGATCCGGTCGATGTCCGGCTCCATGGCCTGGCGGGCGGCGGCGTTGGTGTAGATCATCAGCATGTACTTCACCCGCCCATGCTAGAGGCGGCGAGCTCGGCGACGGCGGCGACGACCTCGGCGACCTCCTGTTCGGTGTTGTAGTAGTGCGGCGACAGCCGCAGGCACCACTCGACGTCCTTGTCGCC
The DNA here is from genome assembly GCF_044459405.1 of Nonomuraea sp. NPDC050328. Lineage (NCBI taxonomy): Bacteria > Bacillati > Actinomycetota > Actinomycetes > Streptosporangiales > Streptosporangiaceae > Nonomuraea > Nonomuraea sp. NPDC050328. The sequence continues at coordinate 564,457 of NZ_JBITIW010000003.1, forward strand.
GAAGTCGAACTGGGCGAAGTGCCGGAAGCTGAGCGCGGAGTTGATCCGGCGGGCGTCCATCGCCGCCTTGAACGGCTCGGCGGCCCAGCCCTCGACGGCGAAGGTCACCAGCGCGCCGAGCTGCCGTCCGTGGTCCAGCACGCGGACGCCGGGCAGGGCGGCCAGGCCGTCGCGCAGGCTCGCCGCCAGGGCGGGGGTACGGCGGGCGATGGCGTCCATGCCCACCCGGCGGGCGTACCGGGCGGCCTCGGCGCAGCCGAGCAGGACGGCGTAGGGGAACTCCCAGTCCTCGAACCGGGCCGCGTTGCCGACCGGCTGGTAGCGGCCCGGCTCCACCCAGCGCGCGCCGTACATGTCGATGAACAGCGGCTCGTACCCCGCCCGCAGCACCCGGTCGGAGACGTACAGGAAGCCGGACCCGCGCGGCCCGCGCAGGAACTTGCGGCAGGTGGCGGTGAGCAGGTCGCAGCCGATCTCGGCGACGTCGAGCGGGTACTGCCCGACCGACTGGCAGGCGTCGACCAGGTACAGCAGGTCCAGCTCGCGGCAGTGCCGGCCGATCTCGGCGACCGGCTGGACCAGGCCGGAGTTGGTGGGGATGTGCGTGGCGGCCACCAGCCGGGGCCGGTGCCGGCGCATCAGCGCGGCCATCGCCGCCACGTCCACCCCGCCCTCGGGCAGGTCGGGCGCGTGCACGACCTCGACGCCGAAGCGCCGGCGCAGCGACAGGAAGGCGATCTGGTTGGAGATGAAGTCGTTGCGGGTGGTCAGGATGACGTCGCCGGCCTCGAAGGGGATCGCCGACAGGGCGGTGGAGTAGGCGTGGGTGGCGCTGGAGGCGAAGGCGATGTTCTCCGGGGCGCAGTTGAGCAGGGCGGCGGTCTCGGCGTAGAAGCCGCGCACCTGCTCGGCGCGGGCGGCGGCGGCCTCGTAGCCGCCGATCTGCGCCTCCAGGCGCAGGTGATCGGTCATCGCGGCCAGCACCGGGGTGGCCGGCAGGCCGCAGCCGGCGTTGTTGAAGTGCACGACGTTGCCGGTGCCGGGGGTGTCGGCGCGCAAGGCCACCACGTCCAGAAGCAATTCTGCATTGATGCCGGAAGCGCTATTATCATCTCTCATGTCGGACAGTAGCAGTTCTGCGGAGCTGGCCGCCACGATGCGGGCGATGATCGGCCGGATGGCCCCGGGCGAGCGGCTGCCGACCAGCCGGGAGCTCATCCAGCGCTACCGGGTCGGCCCCGGCACCGTCTCCCAGGCCATCGCCGCCCTGGCCGCCGAAGGCGTGGTGATCAGCAGGCCGGGCAGCGGCACCTACGTCGCCGAACGTCCCCGGCGGCGCGCCGAACCGGCCGACACCGCCTGGCAGAGCGTGACCCTGGCCGACCGCAGCGTCGAGACGCGCCTGCTCACCTTCCAGGAGCCCGCGCCCGGCACGATCCTGCTGGACGGCGGCTACCTGCACCCCTCGCTCCAGCCGGCGCAGCTCCTGAGCGCGGCGCTGGCCAGGGCCGCGCGCCGGCCCGGCGCCTGGGACCGGGCACCGGCCGCCGGGCTGGCGGGGCTGCGGAGCCTGTTCGCCGCCCTGGCCGGTGACGGCGTGCGCGCCGAGGACGTGCTGGTCACCGCGGGCGGGCAGAGCGGGCTGTCGATGGCCTTCCGGGCGATCGCCGCGCCGGGCGACCCGGTGCTGATGGAGTCACCGACCTATCCGGGCGCGATCGCCGCCGCCAAGGCGGCCGGCCTGCGGCCGGTGCCGGTGCCCATGGACGGCGACGGACTGCTGCCGGACTTGCTGGCCGACGCCTTCGCACTGACGCGGGCCCGGGTGCTGTACTGCCAGCCGACCTTCCACAACCCGACCGGGGCGGTGCTGGCGCCGCACCGGCGGCGGCAGGTCCTCGACGTGGCGCGGGCGGCGGGCGCGTTCGTCGTCGAGGACGACTTCGCCCGGCACCTCGGGCACGGTGGGCCGGTGCCGCCGCCGCTGCTGGCCGACGACCGGCACGGGGTGGTGGTGTGGCTGACCTCCCTCACCAAGCCGGCGGCGCCGAGCCTGCGCATCGGGGCTCTGGTCGCTCGGGGGCCGGTGCTGGAGCGGTTGCGGGCCATCCGGCTGGTGGACGACTTCTTCATCGCCCGGCCTCTGCAGGAGGCGGCGGTCGAACTGCTCAGCTCGCCGACCTGGGAGCGGCATGTGCGCGGGCTGGGGGCGGCGTTGCGGGAGCGGTGCGCCTCGCTCGTGGCGGCGCTGGCCCGGCAGGTGCCGGGGTGGGAGGTGGCGCGGGTGCCCGGGGGCGGGTTGCACCTGTGGGTCCGGCTGCCGGACGGGGTCGGGGACGTGGCCGCCGCCGAGGCGGCCCGGGGGGCCGGGGTGGCGGTCAGCGCGGGTCACCGGTTCTTCGCGACCGAGGTTCCGGCCGCCCACCTGCGCCTGGCCTTCGCCGCCACCGCCGACCCGGCCGACCTCCTCGAGGCCGCCCACCGCCTCGCCCCCTTGGGAGAGCCGAGCTAGCCTGCGCGCCCGTTCGGGGGCGTCGGCTAGCCTGCGGCGGCTGTGCCGGTTCCGTGGCCGTGGCCCGGGGTGGGGCGGATCTGGTCGGTGGTGACCCGTTCGGCCGGGATGTCCGGTCGCAGCCCGCGCCACGACGGGTGCCGCAGCCGCCGGTCCCCGGTCAGCTCGGCGTAACGTACCTCACCCACCAGCACCGGCTCGGCCCAGCGCGCGGTGCGGGCATGCGGAGCCGGCACCGGAGAGGCGAACGGGCTGTGCGAGCGCTCCAGCCGGGTGAGCCGCCCGAGCAGATCGGCCAGCATCGCCTGCGTGAACCCGGTGCCCACGTTCCCCACGTACTGCAAGCGGCGGTCGGCGTCATAGGCCCCGAGCAGCAACGAGCCGATGGTCGTCTGGCGGCGCCCGGTGCCCTGCGTCCAGCCGCCGATGACCACGTCCATGCCGGCCCAGTTCTTCACCTTCGTCCACTCGGCACTGCGCCGCCCCGGACGGTACGGGCTGGTCAGCCGCTTGACGACCACCCCCTCCAGCCCGAGGCGGGAACTGGCGTCCAGCGCCTCCTGCGCGTGCCCGAGGAACTCGACCGGCACCTGCCACCGAAAGCCGGGCGTCACGATGCTTTTGAGCACCTCCCGCCGCTCGCGGTAGGGAAGGTGGATGGTCGTCGAGGCGTCCACGTGCAGGATGTCGAAGACCATGTACGTCACCGGCACCGTGCGGGCCAGTTGCCCGGCCCTGGCCGCGTTCTGCTGCATCCGCCCCTGCAGCGCCCCGAACGACGGCACCCCCTCGTCGTTGAACGCGATGATCTCCCCGTCCAGGACCACGTCATGCCCGCCCACCGCCCCCGCCAGCGGATACAGCTCCGGGTAGGCCAGCGTGATGTCCTTGCCGGTCCGGGAGGCCAGCCGCAGCCCGCGCCCCTCGACGTAGCCGAGGCAGCGGATCCCGTCCCACTTCATCTCGACCGCGACGCCGGCCTCTTCAGCAGCAGTCGGCAGCGACCCTAGCTGCGCCAGCATGGGCTGATAGGCGGGCAGAGGCATGAGCCGGGCATACCCGGACCACCCAGCCTCCAGCGCCCCCGCCACGCAAACAACCAGTCAAACCCCACCCACCCCGCGGGGCGTCCCAACACAGCCCACCAACCCCCCGGGCCCTCCCGATGCGGCGAGCACCCCGACAGACGGAACTGCCCCAGTACGACCCCCAGCCCCCTACGAAGAGCGATAACCCGCAATCTCCGCCATCACCCGCTCCTTAACCGCCGCAGGCGCAAAGCTGGCCCGCACCGAAGCCCGAGCCAACTCCCCCACATCCAGCCCGAAAACCTCCGCCGCCACCCGATACTCCCCACCCAACGAGGTCTCCCCGTCGGTGTTGAGCGTCACCACCAGCCCAGCCTCCACCAGCCGAGCCAGCGGATGCTCCGCCATGGACCCCACCAACGACAACATCACGTTGGACGTGGGGCACACCTCCAGCGGCACCCCCCGCTCCCGCACCTCCGCCACCAGCGCGGGATCGTCCAGCACCCGGATCCCGTGCCCGATCCGCTCAGCCATCCCCACCTCGAGCGCCTCCCGCACGCTCTCGGCCCCCGCGCTCTCCCCCGCGTGATGCACCAGGTGCAGCCCGAGATCCCGAGCCTCCCGCAGCACCCCGGCGAACGGCTTCAGCGAGTGCCGCTCGTCCCCGGCCAGCCCGACCGCGACCACCTGCTCGTAGCGCGCGGCCAGCTCGACGGTACGGCGCAGCCGCTCCACGGGCCGCCGCCGCGAGTGGTCGAGGATGACCCGCGTCTCCAGGCCGTACCGCTGCCGCCCCTCCTCCAGCCCTTCCAGCACCGACTCCAGCGGCATCTCCAGCGCCCCGACCCGTTCGCCGTGCGAGGCGGCGGTGAAGGTCACCTCGGCGTAGCGCACCCCCTGGGCGGCCTCGTCCTGGCAGAACTCCACCGCGATCCGCCGGAAGTGCGCCGGCTCCGTGAGCAGTTCGCGCACCTTGGCCCGCTGGTCGGCGAAGTCGCGGAAGTCGGCGAACCGCGTCTCGGCGGGCCCGGCGGGCTCGGCGATCGCGCCGCCGCTCAGCTCGGCGATCGTCCGGGGCCGGATGGTGCTTTCCAGGTGGGTGTGCAGGTGCGCCTTGGGGATCACCCGGCCAGCCTAGAGCCGGCTCTCCCGAGCCTGTCCCCCAGGCCCGAGCTTCAGCGCGAGCCGGGCCACGCGCTCGGCGGCCAGCTCGTCGCGGAGCTCGCATCGGCGAGCCAGCGGATCTCCCCGCCGTCGTGCCCGGCGAAGGCAAGCAGCCGGGCGCCCTCCGCGGCTAGCTCCTCCCGCGCGTCCTCGCCGAGCGGCTCGAACGGCAGGATGACCAGCGAGCCGTTCACCATGTCCCAGATCCCCCCGACGGTGCCGTCCACCAGGAAGGTCGGGTAGACGATCGCGCCCACGCAGATCCGCCGCCGGGCCTGCGCGGTCATGATCCGGGAGCGGTCGTGGTGGGCGACCATGAGGTTGTCGAACCACGGCAGGAACCGCGCCGGAGCCGGGGTGTCAGGGTCGGCCAGCGGGGCGTCCGGCAGGTCGAACAGCCCGCCGGGCAGCCGCTTGAGCGGCATCGCCTCGATCACCTCACGCAGCCGCGTCAGCCCCGACCACGCCTGCACGTCCATGATCGTCGCCGGTCCGAAGGCGGCCAGGTAGCGCGTCACCAGCCGCTCCACTTGCGGTAGCTCCTCGACGGGCCGGCCGAGCCACTCCTCGGCCAGGGTGAAGGGCGTGGCGCCCTTGCGGTTCCAGGTGCCGTTGGGCGGGGTGTGCACCAGGGGCAGCAGCGCCTGGGCCGACCAGCCGAGCGCCAGCTTGTCGTACTGCGGCCACCGCTCGGTCAGCAGCGCGCCGAGCTGCGGGCGGGTCAGGGTCCGGCCGGTCAGCAGCTCGCGGGCGTGCCCGGCGAACTCCTCCAGGTCCAGGCCCCGGGTGTCGCGGCCGAAGGCGGCCTGGCGGGAGCGCGACATGGGGGCCTGCATCAGCGGGCGCAACCACAGGTAGTCCTCGGCCGCCGTCAGGTGCTGGGTGCCGCGCAGCAGCGACGAGCGCACGACCTGCTTGCCGTACAGCAGGCTGGTCAGGTCTTCCAGGGCGAAGGCCGACAGCCGCGACCACAGCCCGAGGTAGGGCGGGTTGGGCTCCTGCCCCTGCAGGGCGACCAGGTGCCGGACGGCCTCCAGCGGGGTGAGGGGGGCGCGGCGCAGCAGGAGCTGGCGTTCGAGGGTGGTGCGGTTCAACGTCCTGTCGTCCATGACCCCAACGCTACGGAGTATCGCGGCAAGCTTCGTTCCGCAATTCGTCGAGGGATTTGCGCAGGTCGTGGGTGAGCTCCCACGGGTCGGGCACCATGCGCCGGTCGGTGACCACGCCGACGTCGACGGAGCCGTTGTAGGAGAAGGCGGTGATGTTGACCCCGCCGCTCACGTCGGTGATCACCGAGACCGGGTAGTGGGTCAGCAGCCGCGCCCCGCACACGTACAGCGGGAACTGCGGGCCCGGCACGTTGGAGATCGCCACGTTGATCGGCGGCATCGTCTGCCCCACCAGCCCGAACGCCGAGCGCGCCGCCAGCCCCATCAACGCCGCCGGCATCGACTCGGAGAACTCCCGCAGCCAGCGCGCCGGCGCCAGCGAGAACCGGTCCTTGATCCGCCGCATCGCCTGCTGCACGTGCCGCAGCCGCTCCACCGGGTCCTCCAGGTGCACCGCCAGCGGGGCGGTCATGATGGTCACCTGGTTGCCCGGCTCGCTCCTCCCCGCCTCACGCAGCGAGAACGGCACCCCGGCCACCAGCGGCCGGTCCGGCACCCCGCCGTGCGCCTCCAGCCAGCGCCGTAACGCCCCGGCGCACACGGCCATCACCACGTCGTTGACGGTCACCCCGAAGGCCCGCCGTACCTCCTTGACCTCCTCCAACGGCAGGCTGACGAAGGCGAAGCGGCGGTGCGCCGACAGCGGGCCGCTGAACGGCGTGCGCGGCGCGGGCAGTTGCGGCAGGCGCGGGGCCTGCCCGGCCCCGGCCGCGCGCCGCGCCAGCCGCGACACCAGCCCCGCCCCGGGCAGCCAGGAGACCACCGGGATCTCGTCCAGGTGCGGCACCGCCGCGGCGGCGAACCGCACCGCCTGCGCCGGGTTGGCCGCCAGCCTGGTCAGCGCGTGCCCCACCATCGCCAGCGGCGTCGGCGGCTCCTCGTCCTCCTCCGGCGGTACGGCAGGCGGAGGCGCCGGCTCGGGCGTCAGGTCGAGCAACGCGGCCAGCACGTCGGCCCCGCCGATCCCGTCCACGGCCGCGTGATGGATCTTCGTGTACAGCCCCATCCGCCCGCCGGACAGGCCGTGGATCAGGTAGATCTCCCACAGCGGCCGGCTGCGGTCCAGCCGCCGCGCGTGCAGCCGCGAGACCTGCTCGGCGAGCTGGCGGTCGTCCCCGCGCGGCGGCAGCCCGATCTCGCGCACGTGGTAGTCGAGGTCGAGGTCGTCCTCCCGCACCCAGTACGGGTGGTCCAGCCCGAGCGGCACCGGCGCCAGCTTGCGCCGCAGGGCCGGAACGTACGGCAGGCGTTGCTGGAGCAGATCCTGCAGGTCGCTGCGGTTGACGTCGCCGTCGAGGATGGCCAGCCCCGCGATGTTGGCGTGGTTGGTGGCGGTCTCGAAGTGGAGGAACTGCGCGTCCAGAGCCGTCAGCTGCGCCATGTCACGAACCAACCAGACTTCCCCGGGCACTTCAAGGGGCCCCGCGGCTCAGCTCCAGCTCGCCCGGCCGACGATCGAGCCGAGGCCGGCGGTGCTCCACTGGTCGAAGACGAGGATCTTCGACGTGGGCAGGTACCAGACCCGCTCCTGGAAGGACAGGCTCGTCCACTTGCCCGTCTGCGTCGTGCAGCCGACGCGCCACACGCTGTAGGCGGCCTTGCGTCCCGCGCCGGCCGGGCGCAGCCCGCTCTCCAGCAGCTTGCCCGGGAAGTCCTCCACGTACCGCTTGTCGGGCAGGCAGGCCGACAGCCCGTTGCCCGGGTGGTACTGCGCGTCGGGGCGGTAGGGGTTGCCGTGCCGCCCGTAGGAGATGCCTTCCGGCCCGACCAGGTGGAAGCCGCGGCACTCGGCCGCGCGCCGGTCGCAGCGGCCGGTCCTGACGTGCAGGCCCCAGACGTCCTTGGCGACCTTCCAGGTCTTGGGGATCTGCAGCGTCATGCCGCGGAAGGTCAGCGGCTTGGTCGCCGTGCCGTGCGCGGGGGCGCCGGTGAGCAGGAGGGAGGCGGTCACGGTCAGAGTGGTCAGCATGCTCTGGAGGCTAGGGCGGGCCGCTTGTGGCTCGGCTGCAACGCTCTTGTGGCGCACCCGTCGTGGCTCGGCTGCCGCGCTCTTGTGGCGCGCCCGCTTGTGGCTCGGGTGCACGTGTCGCGCGCTCGCGGCCGAGCCGCGCGGGGTCAGATCCAGCCCTCCAGCGAGGCCAGGAAGGCGGGCAGGTCGTCGCGGTGGATGCAGTGCCCGGCGCCCTTGACCGTGCGCACCTCGAACCCGGCCGCGCGCAGCCGCTCGGCGTCCTCGGGGGTCACGGTGAAGCTGGGGTCGGCCAGTTGCACCAGCGACGGCACCACCGGCGGCGGCGTGTGGTCGGCATCCGCCGAGGCCCGCACGGTGGCGAGGAAGTCCACGTCGAACAGGGCGAACCCGGCCAGTTCCGCCTCGACGTCCGCCTCCGACCAGCGCGGGTTCATCTGCCGTACCGACGCGGCGGTGGCGGTGAGCACCATCTGCCGCATGTACTCCGTCGCGCCGGCCGGCACGTTGCCCAGCTTGAACCCGGGATCGGAGTAGATCGCCCGCTGGGGCCGCAACCGCTCGACGGCCAGCGCGAGCGACAGCCCGCCCAGCGAGTGCCCGATCGCCACGTCCGCCCCGGCGGGCAGGTTCTCGGCCAGGTCGTCGCCGAGCAGGCCGGGCGCGTACTCGCCGCGCGGGCTCAGCCCGTGCCCGCGCAGGTCGGGCGCGATCACGCGGTAGCCGCGCGCGACCAGCTCGTCGGTCACCGCGTGCCAGGTGCGGTGGTCGCTCATGCCGCCGTGGATGAGCAGGGCGAGCCGGTCGCCTTCGCCACGCTCGTGCAGGTTCAGCTTCATCGGGGGGCTCCTCACTGGATGCTGATACGTATAACCTAGCGGCATTCTGGCATGATCGGCAGGGTGAGCCTGCCCGTCCTGCCCGCCGAACCGGTCCGTGACCCCTACCACGTCTACCTGGACTCGCTCACCAGCCCCGAATCCCGCCGCACCATGCGCGGCTGCCTCGACCGCCTGGCCCGCATCCTGACCGGCGACGACACCGTCTCCGGCGCCGGACTGCCCTGGCACCGCCTGCGCTACGAGCACACCGTCCGCATCCGCACGATCCTCACCGAGCAGGGCTGGTCGGCCGCCTACGTCAACAAGCACCTGGTCGCGCTGCGCCGCGTCCTGAAGGAGGCCTGGCGCCTGGGCCAGCTCACCGCCGAGGACTACGCCCGCGCCTCGGACCTGTCCCCGGTACGGCAGAGCCGCCTGCCCACCGGCCACCACGTGCCGCCCGAAGTGGTCGGCGCCGCCCTGGCGAGCTGCGACGCCACCCCCGCCGGCGTGCGGGACGCCGCGCTCATCGCCCTGCTCTACTCCACCGGCTGCCGCCGCTCGGAGGTGGCCGGGCTGACGCTGGCCGACTACGACCCGGCCTCGCGCAGCCTGCGCGTGCTCGGCAAGCGCGACAAGCAGCGCCTGGCCTACCTCACCACCGAGGCCATCGCGCTGCTCGAACGCTGGCTCGCGGTGCGCGGCGACGCGCCCGGTCCCCTGTTCTCGCCGTTCACCAAGTCCGGGGGCCTGCGGCCGCGGCCGCTCAGCGGGCAGGGCATCGCCGACATCCTGGCCCGGCGCCTGGGCGAGGCCGGGGCGCCCCGCCGTACCGCGCACGACTTCCGCCGCACCTTCATCGGCGAGCTCCTGGACGCCGGCGTGGACCTGGCGACCGCCCAGGCCCTGGTCGGTCACTCCTCCCCGGCCACCACCGCCCGCTACGACCGCCGCCCCGAACGCACCCGCCGCGAGGCCGTCGACCGCATCAAGCTCCCCGAGGCCCGCCCGCTGCGCGGCTGACCGCCTCAGGCGTCCAGCAGGGAGTTGATCATCTCCTGCAGCCGGGCCCGCCCGACGGAGCCGAGCGCGCCGCTCAACGCCTGGGCCAGCTTGTCGAACGGGTCGTCGGCCGGCAGCTCCCGCACCTTCTCGGCCAGCTCCTCCACGCTCCACAGCCCGTCCTTGTGCATGTGATCACCGAGGGACCAGCCGCGGTTGAGCGCGACCGTGCCGCCACGCACCGACAGCACCTGGCCGGTGAGCGGGCAGGCCGGGCTCGCCAGGTAGGCGGCGACCGGCGCGCACGCGGCCGGGTGCAGCGGGTCGAACCGGCCCGCGGGCGGCTCCTCGCTCATGCCGGGCACGGCGAGGGTGAGGCGGGTGCGGGCCATCGAGGGCGACAGGCAGTTGACGCGCACGCCGTACCGGCCGAGCTCCAGGGCGGCCACCGTGGTCAGCGCCGCGACCCCGGCGTTGCCGGCCGCGTAGGCGGCCTGGGCGGGCAGCGGGTTGAGCAGCCCGGAGCCGGAGGAGGTGTTCACCACCGCGCGGTCGGTGCGGACCCCCGCCTCGTACTGCTCGCGCCAGTGGCGGGCCGCCCAGCGCGTCACCGCGAAGGTGCCCTTCAGCTTGACCGCCACGACGTCGTCGAAGTCCGCCTCCGGCAGGTCGCTCAGGCCACGGTTGCGTTCGATGGCCGCGTTGTTGACCACGGCGTGCAGGTCGCCGAAGGTCTCCAGGGCCGTCTCCACCATGCGGCGGGCTTCGTCCCAGTCGGCGACGCTGCCGGTGCTGGCCACCGCCTGCCCGCCGCGGGCTGTGATCTCCTCGACGACCTTCGCGGCCACCCCGGCGTCGCCGCCCGAGCCGTCAACCGCGACGCCCGGATCGTTGACCACGACCTTGGCCCCCTCGGCGGCGAAGAACAACGCCTCCTCCCGCCCGATGCCGCGCCCCGCTCCGGTGATGAGGACGACCCGTCCGTCCAGACTTCCCATGATGGTGCTCCCTTCCACTCACTGCAGTCTATGCATTGATTCATAGACTGCACTAAACTGAGTGATGTGGAGAAGCACGGACTACGCGAGCGCAAGAAGCAGCGCACCCGGCAGGCGCTCATCGAGGCGGCGGTGCGGCTGTTCGAGGACCAGGGCTACGACCAGGTGACGGTGGCCGAGATCGCCGACGCCGCCGAGGTCTCGCCTCGCACCTTCTTCCTGCACTTCCCGGCCAAGGAGGACGTGCTGCTGGCCGACGCCGACCTGCGCGTCGACCTGGCCCTGCGGGCGATCGCCGAGCGTGACCCCGCCGAGCCGCTGGCCGGCGTGCTGGTGCGGGCGATGGACCAGATGATCGCCCACGCCTGGGACAGCGACCTGCCCACCGGGCTCGCCGCCCTGCGCGCCCGGCTGGCGGCCTCGGTGCCGGCGTTGCAGGCCCGGCTGCTGCAGCGCTACCTCACCGCGCAGGCCGACCTGGCCCAGGCCCTGCTGCGGGCCTTCCCCGGCCGGCTCGACGCGATCACCGCCTCCGCCCTGGTCGGCGCGATGGTCGGCGCGGTCGGCGCCGCCGCGCTGACCGCGCTGCGCCGCGGCGACGGACCCGACGAGGTGCGCGACGCCATGCGGCAGGCCACGGCCCTGGTGGCCCGATCCGTCACCTGACCCGTCGGGGACCGTGTGGGCCCCAGCCGACTTTTCCAGGCCGCGCGGGCCCCCGGCCGAGTCTTTGGAGGTCACGCGGGCCCGGCCGACTTTGGGGCCGCTGGGCCCCCGGCTTGACCTTGACGCGACGTCAACGTTTTTCATGGAGGTATGCGGATCGGCGAACTGGCCGCACTCGCCGGGGTCACCACCCGGGCCGTGCGCCACTACCACCACCTCGGCCTCCTGCCCGAGCCCGAGCGCCGGGCCAACGGCTACCGGCACTACACGCTGCGCGACGCGGTCGAACTCGCCCGCATCCGCCGCCTGTCGGAGCTCGGCCTGTCCCTGGAGGAGGTCCGTGACGTCCTGGCCGACGACTACGGCCGCGAACTGCGCGAGGTCCTCGCCGAGCTCGACGCCGACCTCGCCCGCCAGGAGGACGAGCTCAAGGAACGCCGCGCCCACCTCGCCGAACTGCTCTCCCGCGACTACCTGAGCGCCGACGAGCCCATCTCGCCGGTGATGGCCTCTCTGTTCACCGCCCTGCCCAACCCGCCCAAGGGCGGCCTGCTGGCCAAGGAGCGCGACTGGCTCGCCGTCCTCGACACCGCCGCGCCGGTCGACGTCAAGATCGAGCTCATGGCGGTGCTCAGCCCGATGGCGCTCGACCACGCGGTGATAGCCAGGGTCAACGACCTCTACAGCCGGATGGACGCGCTCACCGACCCCGCCGACCCGGCCATCCCCGAGCTGGCCGAACGCCTGCTGGAGCTGTTCCCGCCCGGCATCGGCCCGACCGACGGCGACGTCCTGCGCAGCCCGTTCGGGCAGGCCTTCCTCGACGACCTCACCGAGGCCCAGGCCGCCGTCATCCGCCACGCCTTCACCCTCCTGCGCGAACGAGGCCCCGAATAGCCGAGACCCTCGATGACCGACTCCTGGACCCGTCTCCTGGACCCGTCTCCTGGGGCCGCTTGCTGGGGCCGCTTGCTGGGGCCGCTTGCTGGGGCCGCTTGCTGGATCCGCTTGCTGGATCCGCTTTCTTAACCTGCCTGCTTGACCTGCCTGCTTGACCTGTCTGCTTGACCTGTCTGCTTGCGAATCGAGGTCCCGTATGGCCCGTCCCGAGCATCCGCCCTACGCCGCCCCGCCCGATCCCGGCCCGCCCCGAGCCGCCATCGACCCGTCACCTCAGCCAGGCCCGCCGCCCCGGGCCGATGCCGTCATGCCCGCCCGCCCCGCGCCCGCCGAGAGAGGCCCACCATGATCCGCCTGGCCCGCCTGGCCGCCTACACCCTGATCCCCTTCGAGCTGGCCCTGGTGACCATCGTGCTCGCCGGAGTCCGCGTCCCCCTCCCGGTCATCCTGGCCGCCGAGCTCCTGGCGCTGGCCGTCGTCCTCTTCGAGGCCGCCGTCCTGACCGGCCTCTACCGCGCCGCCCGCCGCAGGGGCGCCGCCCGCCGGGCCGCCCTCTCCGAAGCGGTACGGCAGGCCGTACCCGCCAAGGTCCGCCTGCTGATCGCCCACGAGCTCAAGTGCCTGACGAGCCTGGGCTACTGGATCGCCCGCCGCAAGCACGGCATCGGCCCCGGCCGGCGAGGCTTCGGCTACTTCCGCGGCCAGTCCACCACCCTGATGATGTGGCTGTTCGCGATGACCCTCGAAGGCTTCGCCTTCTACCTGATCATCCCCTGGCCCGTGCTGCACAAGATCATGCTCATCCTGCACGTCTACTCGATCGTCCTGGTCCTCGGCGTGATCGCCGCCGGCCACGTCCGCACGCACGTCGTCGGCGCCGGCGTGCTGCGCATCCGCTACAGCGCCGCCTTCGACCTGAGCGTCCCCCTCGGCCTGGTCGTCAGCGCCCGCATCGGCGCCAAGATCCACGACGGCGGCCTCATCCGGCTGGCCGACGACCGCCTCGACGTGATCGTCTCCTCCCAGACCAACGTCACCGTGCACCTGAGCGAGCCGGTCACCGTCGTCAGGCCCCTGGGCCGCACCGGCACCGCCAGCGTGATCCGCCTGTACGCCGACGATCCGCGAGAATTCGTCCGGGCGCTGTCGATTCCGGAGCCGGCCGCGCGTCATGGGGGCAAGGAGGTAACACCATGAAGTACGTGCTGTTCGTCTACGGCGACGAGAAGCCCTGGGCCGACGCCGGAGCCGCCGAACGTGAGGCCGTCTACGCCCAGTGGGGCGCCTACGAGTCCCTGCTCACCGAGCACGGCGCCCGCCGGGGCGGCAACGAGCTGGCCGCCTCGGCCACCGCCACCACCATCCGCAAGCAGGACGGCCAGGTCCTGATCACCGACGGGCCCTTCGCCGAGACCGTCGAGCAGATCAGCGGCTACATGGTCGTCGAGGCCGCCGACCAGGCCCAGGCGGTCGAGTTCGCCAAGGCCCAGCCGGGGGAGGTGTTCCTGCGGGCCGTCCACGACTACGGCCTGGACCACCTGGCCCCGGCCGAAGCGCCGCCGGGGGTGCGCTACACGCTGCTGGTCTACGGCCCGGGCGGCCAGGAGGCCACCCCCGAGCAGGCCGCCGCCTCCGCCCAGGAGCACTACGCCTACATCGAGCTGCTCCTTGCCCGTGGCGCCTTCCTCGACACCGTCGCCCTGCAGGGGCTCGACACCGCGGCCATCGTCCGGAAGCCGGGTGAGGGGGTCCTGATCACGCACGGGCCGTTCGCGGAGACCGTCGAGCACCTGGGCGGCTACTACGAGATCGTCGCCAAGGACCTGGACGAGGCGATCGAACTGGCCAAGGCCCTCCCGGAGCCGGTCGTCGAGGTCCGCCCTGTGGTGGAGTACAGCGGGTAGCCCAGGGTGGAGGAAGAAGTGCACCGCCCGGTGGAGGCCAGGAGGGCCGGAGATCCCCGCGATCCCGTCGCCCCCCGCGATCCCGGCTCCCTCCGCGACCCCGCGGAACCCGTCGTCCTCGGGGATCTCGACGATTCCGGCGACCCCCGGGGCCTTGGGGAGCCCGGTGACCTCGGGGATCTCGACGATTCCGGAGATCCTCGCGACCTTGGGGAGCCCGGTGACCTCGGAGATCCCCGCCACCCCCGCGACCCCGCCGTCCCGGGCAACGCCGCCACCCCCGCCACCCCCGCCACCTCCGGCGACCCCGCCACCTCCGGCGAGGTCGATGCCGGGGCCGGGGCGGCGGTCGAGCGGGCGTATCGGGAGCACTGGGCCCGGCTGCTGGCCATGCTGACCTCCGAGCTGCGCGACCTCGACCTCGCCGAGGAGGCCCTGCAGGAGGCCTACACCGCCGCCGTCACCGCCTGGCCACCCGTGCCGGCCAACCCGCCGGCCTGGCTGCTGACCACCGCCCGCCGCCGGGCGGTGGATCGGCTGCGCCGTACCGCGGTGGCGGCCAGGAAGCTCCCGCTGCTGATCGTGGACGAGCCCGACCACCACGAGGTCCCCGACGACCGGCTGCGGTTGATCTTCACCTGCTGCCACCCGGCCCTGTCCATGGAGGCCCGCGTGGCGCTCACGCTGCGCTGCGTGGGCGGCCTGACCACCCGGCAGATCGCCAGGCTGTTCCTGGTCAGCGAGGCCACCATGGCGGCCAGGCTCACCCGCGCCAAGAAGAAGATCAGCCAGGCCGGAATCCCCTACCGCGTCCCCGACGGCGAGGAGCTGACGCGGCGGCGGGACGGCGTGCTGGCGGTCATCTACCTGATCTTCACCGAGGGCTACGCCGCGACCGAGGGCGAGCGGGTCATCTCGCACGAGCTCGCCGGCGAGGCCATCGCGCTGGCCTCCCTGCTCGTCGGCCTCCTGCCCGGCGACAGCGAGGCGCGGGCGTTGCAGGCCCTGATGATGCTCCACCACGCCCGCCGCGACGCCCGCGTGCAGCCGGACGGCACGCTGGTCACCCTCGCCGACCAGGACCGCTCGCGCTGGCACCACCACGAGATCGCCGCCGCCCTGGAGGTACTGCGTCCCGGCCCGCCCGGCCCGTACCTGATCCAGGCGGCCATCGCCGTCCAGCACGCCACCGCCGCCACGGCCGAGGAGACCGACTGGCGCGAGATCTGCGAGCTGTACGGCCTGCTCGAAACGCTCACCGGCTCGGCGGTGGTGCGGCTCAACCGGGCCGTCGCCGTCGCCGAGGCGCACGGCGCCGCCCGTGGGCTCGACCTGCTCGACGGTCTGGACCTGCCCGGCTACCACCTGCTGCCTGCCACCCGGGCCGAACTGCTGCGCCGCCTCGGCCGCACGGAGGAGGCCCTGGCGGAGTACGGCAGGGCGATCGCCCTGGTGGGGACGGCCCAGGAGCGGGAGTTCCTGATCACCCGCCGCCGCTCCCTGGACGAGGAGTCCACCCCCTGAGCCGAGCGAGCCGCCCCCGGCCCGGGCGGGAGCGCACGAATCGGCCCCGCCGTCCAGACCCGGGGAGCGTGGGGAAGATCACGCCTCCCTCCGGCTGCTCCAGCCGAGGTCGCGGCGCTGGTCACCGGCCCGGCCCAGGCGAGTTCACGGTCACGGGCCGGCAATCTTTGGGCCGGATGGAATAGCGACCCCCGGATGTCCGTTAGCATCGGTAAGGCCGCTGTGGTCTGTGTCCCCCGGGCCGCAAATTACCGCCTTCACGGAATACCGTTCGGCTGGAGCCGTGTTGTGCCTCTCGCCGAGGAGGCGACCGCCACAGCGGCCTTAAAGCATCAGGGGTCCCGTCACATGACGGGGCCCCTGCCTTTATGGTGGGGTGCGCCGTCCCACGAGCCTGGAGTGATGCGTTGCTGTACGAGATGGTCAAGTTCGTCGCCGCCCCCACCGCGCACGTGCTGTGGCGTCCGCACATCTCCGGTGCGGCGAACGTTCCGGCCACCGGCCCGGGAATCCTGGCCGCCAACCACCTGTCGGTCATCGACTCCTTCCTCATCCCCGCGCTGCTGCCCCGCCACGTGACCTTCACGGCGAAGAACGAGTACTTCTCCGGCAACCCGATCTCCCAGTGGTTCATGCGCCTGGGCGGCAGCCTGCCGATCGACCGCGAGAGCGCCAGCTCCGCGCAGGCCATGCTGGACGGCGCGGCCGAGCTGCTGGAGAGCGGGCAGCTGTTCGGCATCCACCCCGAGGGCACGCGCTCGCCGGACGGGCGCCTCTACCGCGGCAAGGTCGGCGTGGCGTGGCTGGCGCTGAAGACCGGCGCGCCGGTGCTGCCGGTGGCGCTGTCCGGCACCGAGCAGGCGCTTCCGGCCGGGGCGAAGCTGCCGCGGCTGGTCAGCGTCGGCATCAAGATCGGCGAGCCGATGACGTTCAAGGGCGAGCACACCAACGCCCGCGACCGCCGCCGGGTGACCGACGAGATCATGGAAGCCATCCAGAAGCTGTCGGGCCAGGAGTACGTGCCGCAGTACGCCTCGTCGGTGAAGGCCCAGCCGGGCGAGTAGCACCCCGCCTCCCCCTCCAAAAGATCAAGCAAGCGCCGCAAAAAGGGATGAGTCATGCCTTATCGTCGCTAGGCTCGGTGGCCGGCCCCTACGGGAAGCATCACCAGGGGCCGGACCGGGCACGACAGGGGACACGAAGCAGGGGGTCAGAGTGGCGCGTGGCCGTACGATCGCGATCATCTCGGGAGCGAGCGTCCTCGCCCTGGCCGCAGCCGGAGGCGGCGCGTACTACCTCCTGCACACCCGCGGCACCCCCGCCGAGACCGCCCAGCGCTTCGCCGCCGCCTGGCAGGCCGGCCAGCTCGACAAGATGACCGCCGAGCTCACCGCCCCGGCCTCGCTGGTCGCCTACGAGCAGCAGCGCAAGGGCCTGGACGTCGAGCAGACCAAGGTCACCCTCGGCGCCCCCGTCGAGGGCGACGGCAGCGCGGCCGTGCCGTACACCGCCACCCTGAAGCTCCGCAACGCGGGCGAGTGGACCTACCAGGGGACCATCAACCTGAAAGTCCACGAACGGGCCTGGAAGGTCGACTGGACGCCGGCCACCCTGCACCCCGAGCTCACGCCCGGCGCCGCCTTCTCCGTCAAGAGCGCCTGGCCGGCCCGCGCGGCCGTCACCGACGCCAACGGCGACCGCATCGACGACGGCGGCGCCGGCGGCTCGATCCAGCAGCTCGTCGGCTTCCTGGACAAGGCGACCAAGGAGGACGTGGCCAAGTACGGCCCCTCCTACAAGGTCGGCCAGGCCATCGGCCGCGGCGGCCTGCAGGCCACCTTCCAGACGCGCCTGGCCGGCATCCCCGCCACGCAGATCATGCTCGGCGGCAAGGTCCTGCACACCATCAAGGGCCAGAAGGGCAAACCCCTCGAAACCACGCTCGACCCGCGGATCCAGGCCGCCGCCGTCGAAGCCGTGCGCGAGGTCGACAAGCCCGCCTCGATCGTGGCGATCAAGCCGTCCACCGGCGGCATCCTGGCCGTCGTCAACAACCGCGGCGACATGAACCGCGCCCTGGACGGCCAGTACGCCCCCGGCTCCACCTTCAAGGCCGTCACCGCCCTCGGCCTGCTGGCCGAAGGCGTCAAGCCCGCCGACCGGGTGAGCTGCCCCAAGTACGCCTACGTCGGCGGCCTCAAGATCCGCAACTCCGAGCACGCCGAGTACGGCTCGCTCAGCTTCTCCGACTCCTTCGCCTACTCCTGCAACACCACGATCGCGCCCATGGCCCAGAAGCAGCTCGGCGCCGACAAGCTCCAGCAGGCCGCCGAGCTGGTCGGCTTCAACCAGCCGCTGCAGATCGGCGTGCCGGCCCGCCAGCCCAGCTTCCCGAAGGCCACCTCCGACTCCGAGCTGGCCGCCGCCTCCTTCGGCCAGGCCCGGCTGATCGCCACCCCGCTCACCATGGCCTCCGTCGGCGCCGCCATCGCCGACGGCACCTGGCGCCCGCCCACCCTGGTCGAGGGCCGCAAACAGAAGGCCGAGCCGCGCCCGCTGCCGGACCAGGTGCTCAAGCCGCTGCACCAGATGATGTCCGCGGTGGTCACCAAGGGCACCGCCAAGGCCGCCGGCCTGCCCGCCGGGACCTACGGCAAGACCGGCACCGCCGAGTACGGCAACCCGGTGGCCGGCCAGCACGCCTGGTTCATGGGCTTCAAGGGCGAGGTCGCCTTCGCGGTGATCGTCGAGGGCGGCGGAGGCGGCGGCAAGGTCGCCGCGCCGATCGCCGCCCGCTTCCTCAACGGCCTGTGACCGCCCGCCCCGGCCGGCTCTACGCGCGTACCCCGCGCAGCCACAGCTCCAGCAGCCGGTCGGCGTACCCGGTGGTCAGCGGGCCGGTCCGCAGCAGCCACCGGTAGTAGAACGGCCCGTACAGCGCCTCGACCGCCACGTCCAGGTCGAGGCCGGCCGGCAGGCCCGCGGTGCGCAGCCGCGCCTTGACCGCCTCCAGCGCAGGGCGCAGCAGCCGCTCCAGCAACTGCTCGGCCAGCACCGGGTCGTCCTGCACCTCGGTGTTGAGCGCCCGGTAGGCCGAGGCGAAGGCGGGGTCGTTGAACTCCGCGACCGTCTCGTGCAGCACCAGCCGCAGGTCGGCGGCCAGGTCCCCGGTGTCGGGCAGCACCACCTGCTCTTGGGCGGCGGCGTTGTGCCGCTGGAAGGCGTCGAACATCACCGCCGCCTTCGACGGCCACCACCGGTAGATCGTCTGCTTGCCCACCCCCGCCCGCGCCGCGATCGCCTCCACGGTCAGCTTCGCGTACCCGATCTCCTGCACCAGCTCGAGCGCCGCCGTCAGGATCGCCGTGCGCGAACGTTCGCTGCGGCGGGCGGGGTTGGGACTCATGCCGCCCAACTATACGGAACGGTCCGTCTTGCCGAGCAGCCCGGCCACCAGCACCGGAGCCAGCGCCGCCGCCCGCACCTGGTGATCCTGCCCGGCCACCACCTCGTGCCGCGCCCCGGCGAGCGTCGCCGTGATCAGCCGGGCCGCGTCGTGGAAGAAGCGCGGGCTGGCGCCGCCGCTCAGCACCAGCGCCGGTACGGCCAGCGAGGCCATGCGCTCCACCGGGAACACCCCGCCGCACGTGCCGTGCCCGAGCGCCGCCGAGTCGTAGGGCAGCGACGGCGCCAGCGCCTCCACCTGCGGCCAGTACGGCTCGCGCCGCATCTGCTCGACCTGCGCCTCCGGCGTGCCGGCCACCGTCAGGAACAGCGCCGCCGCCTCCCCGCCGCGCCCCTCGCGCAGCAGCCGGGTCAGCTCGGCGTAGTAGGCGCGCCCCTCCTCGCCGTTGCCCGGGCTGTAGGGGCACTCGTACACCGCCACCCCGGCCAGCTCCACCCCGCGCGCCGCCGCCTCCAGCACCAGCGCCCCGCCCGAGGAGATCCCGTAGGCGTAGGCCCGTCCGCCCGCCGCGGCCACCACCGCCGCCAGGTCCTCCGCCTCGCGCGCCAGCGCCTCCTCGCCCGCCTCCTGCGCCGGAGCCTCCAGCCGGTACGGCGTGGCGTTGCCCGACCCGCCCCGCCCGCGCCGGTCGTAGTTGTACACGGTGAAGTGCCCGGCCAGCTCCCCGGCCAGCGCCGCGTTGGCGCTGCGGTCGCTGATCGCCCCGCACACCAGCACGATCGCCGGCCCGCTCCCCGCCCGCTCCAGCGCCAGCACCGTCCCGTCGGCGGATGTGACGTGCTCCATCGTCTCTCCCATGCTCGGCTGCGCGCCAGCCTCGCCACCCCCCGACCCCCCGTCAACCCCGCCGTCACCGATCGGGCGCCGGCCCGTCCTCGTGCTGGACCACGACGACCTGATCGTCGTCCTCGTAGACGACCCTGCCGGGGTCCGGCGACTCCACCCGGACGCACCTCTCGCCGTGCGCGTCGAGGATCTCCAGGTAGCCCGCCACCCGGTCGATGAGATGGCTCGCCGAGGCCTTGAACCAGGCCGCCGCCCCGGGATTCAGCTCCCGGTCGTAGACGGTGGGATCCACGGCGGAGGGATCGGTGACGTTCGCCTCGTACCAGGCGTTGCCCTCCCGCCAGAACCGCTCCTCCCGCGGGGAGAGCCTGCCCTCCTTGCCCAGCCGGTTCACCAGGCCGAAGACGCCGGGATGGACGCCACGGCGGTTCGGCTCCGGGCTCTGGAACCGCACATACACCGCCACGGACCTACAGGGCCAGGGCGAGGGCGGTGTCGTTGCGCAGGACCATGATGAGCAGCGTCGCCACCAGCGTGGCGATCAGCACCCAGCTCACCAGGATGATCACCGTGGAGCGTCGCGGGCGACGGGGCACGGCGGCGTCACGGGACCTGGCCTCACCCCGGCCGGCCCGCCGGTTGAACGACTCCAGACGCGCGACCAGTCGCGGGTCCTCCTCGACGAGGTGCTGCTCGATCTGGGCCAGCATCCGCTCCTCATCCTGCGACCAGGCCATGATGGATGCACCTCCGGAACGCACGTTCTGTGCCGACGTTCTGCCCACCCTTGAAGATCGTTATCCGCTCCTTGGCCTGGGAATTACGATCGCTTTCCCCGCGCCCCCGAGTTGCGATCAAGACCGAACAGTTGTTCTAATCAAGCCTATGCGCTGGGACAACCTGCGACTCGACGGCTCCACCGACGCGGCGGCCTCGCCGCTGTTCGGCGCGGTCGAGCGCACCTTCGACACCCCCGCCTTCCGCGGGATGACCTTCTACGAGGTCCGAGCGCGCTCGATCATCAACAAGGTCCCCGCCGTCAGCCGCGTCCCCTTCGACCACACGATCAACCCCTACCGCGGCTGCGCCCACCGCTGCGTCTACTGCTTCGCCCGCAACACCCACACCTACCTCGACCTCGACGCCGGCCTCGACTTCGACTCCAAGGTCATCGTGAAGGTCAACGCCCCCGAGCTCACCCGCCGCGAACTCGCCTCGCCCCGCTGGCGCGGCCGGCCGATCGCGATGGGCACCAACGTCGACTGCTACCAGCGCGCCGAAGGCCGCTACCGCCTCATGCCCGGCATCATCACCGCGCTGAGCGAGGCGGCCAACCCCTTCTCCATCCTCACCAAGGGCACGCTCATCCTGCGCGACCTCGACCTGCTCACCCGGGCGGCCGAGGTCACCGACGTCAGCACCGCCTTCTCCGTCGGCTTCGTCGACGCCGACGCCTGGCAGGCGGTCGAGCCGGGCACCCCGCACCCGCACCGCCGGCTGGAGGCCTGCCGTACGCTCAACGAGGCCGGGATCCCCTGCGGGGTGCTGATGGCGCCGATCCTGCCCTACCTCACCGACTCCCCCGGCCAGCTCGACCAGACCGTGCGGGCCATCGCCGAGTCCGGCGCCACCCACCTGACGCCGATCGTGCTGCACCTGCGGCCGGGGGCGCGCGAGTGGTTCCTGACCTGGCTGGGCCGCACGCACCCGCGGCTGGTGCCCCGCTACCTGGAGCTGTACGGCAGAGGAGCCTACGCGCCGCGAGGCTACCAGGAGCGGATCGCCGGGCAGGTCCGCGAGCTGGCCGAGCGCTACGGCATCGGCAAGGGCGGCACCCGCCCCCGCCTCCGCCCCAGACTCCGCCACCCCGCCCCGGCCCCGGCCCCGGCCCGGCACCCCGAGCCGGAACAGCTCGCCCTGCTCTAACGGGCGGACGAGGCGAGCTCGCCGAGGGCGGCGGCCAGGCGGTCGAGCTCCTCCTCGGTGTTGTAGTAGTGCACCGAGGCCCGCACCGCCGACGGCACCGCGAAGGGGTCGAGCCGCTGGTGGGCGATGTCGGTGGCGCTGACGTTGATCCCCTGCTCCCGCAGCGCCAGCCGGACCGCCCCGCTGTCTCGCCCGGCGACGGTGAAGGAGACGATCGCCCCCCGCACCGCCCCACGGTCCAGCACCTGCACCCCGGGGATCCCCGCCAGCCGCTCCCGCAGCCCGGCGGCCAGCTCCCGCACCCGCGCCCAGACCGCCTCCATCCCCAGACCCCGCGCGTACTCGGCCGCCACCCCCAAGGCGATCTGCCCTGCGACATACCGCTCCCACGTCTCATACCGCCGCGCATCACCGCGCATCTCGTAGCCGCCCGGCGAGGTCCACTCGGCCGACAGCAGGTCGAGGAACGGCGGCCGGTGCCAGCCCAGCACCTCCCGCCGCACGTACAGGAACCCGGTCCCGCGCGGCCCGCGCATGAACTTGCGCCCGGTCGCCGACAGGAAGTCGCACCCCAGCTCGGCCACGTCCACCGGCACCTGCCCCACCGCCTGGCAGGCGTCCAGCAGGTAGGGGACCCCGTGCTCGCGGGTCAGCCGCCCCACCTCGGCCGCCGGGTTGACCAGCCCGTTGTGCGTGGGCATGTAGTTGATCGCCACCAGCCCCACCCCGCCCCGCCGCAGCGACGCCTCCAGCGCCGCCAGCGACAGCTCCCCGGACGGCTCGTCCGGCAGCACCTCCACCTCCAGTCCCCGCTGCAGGAAGGCGATCCCGTTGCTGGCGTACTCGCTGCTGGTCGTCACCACCCGCGCGCCCGGCCCGAACTCCAGCCCGTAGAAGGCCAGGTCCCAGGCCCGGGTCGCGTTCTCGACGTAGGCGATCTCCTCACGCCCGGCCCCGACGAGCGCGGCGACCGAGTCGTAGAAGCCCTCCACCGCCCCGGCCTGCCGGTCGGCGGCCTCGTAACCGCCGATCCCGGCCTCCAGCGCCAGGTGCGCGGTGAGCGCCTCGGTCACCGGCAGCGGCGGCAGCGCGGCGCCGGCGTTGTTCAGGTGCACGACGGTACGGCAGGCGGGAGTCTCGGCCCGAACCTTGTCTACATCAATCCTCATAGTGGGTATTTACCGCACTAGCCCCACAAGGGGCACTTCATCGCCAACGGGGGGAAACCATGGCAGACAGCAAGAAGAAACCCGCGGCCAAGTCCGGCAAGGCCAAGAAGGCCGCGATCAAGGAATCCAGGGCGGCCAAGAACGCCAAGAAGCAGACGGCACGCGAGCCCGAAGCCTGATATCACCTGACAGGTAGCACCTCGTCCGCCACCTGATCCGGCCGCCGGGGGGCCGGACCACGCCCGGCCACCCGAACCGGTACGGCTCGCACGCACCCGTGGGCCGCGCCGCGCGCGACACCGGCGACCGCGCGAGCCGTACCAGCCCGAAAGCGAGCCCATGTCCGCCTACCTGCGCTTCCCCGCCATCCTCGGCGACGTCGTCGTCTTCTCCGCCGAAGACGACCTGTGGATGGTCTCCGCCACCGGCGGACGCGCCTTCCGCCTGACCGCCGGCCTGGCCGAAGCCACCTACCCCCGCTTCTCCCCCAAAGGCGACCAGCTCGCCTTCACCGGCCGCGAAGAAGGCCCCGAAGAGGTCTACGCCATGCCCGCCGACGGCGGCGCCGCCCAGCGCCTCACCTTCCACGGCGCCCGCTCCACCGTCACCGGCTGGGACCCCGACGGCGCCATCCTCTACGCCAGCGACGAATGCCAGCCCTTCGACGGCCGCACCTGGCTGCACCGCGTCACCCCCGGCGGCCAGCCCCACCGCCTGCCCTACGGCCCGGCCACCTCCATCGCCCACGGCCCCGACGGCATGATCGTCCTCGGCCGCAACACCGCCGACCCCGCCCGCTGGAAGCGCTACCGCGGCGGCACCGCCGGCGACCTGTGGATCGACACCGCCGGCACCGGCGAGTTCCACCGCCTCATCACCCTGCCCGGCAACCTCGCCTCCCCCTGCTGGCAAGGCGAACGCATCTGCTTCCTGTCCGACCACGACGGCGTCGGCAACGTCTACTCCTGCCTGCCCGACGGCAGCGACCTGCGCAAACTCACCGACCACCACGACTTCTACGCCCGCAACCTCTCCGGCGACGGCCGCACCCTCGTCTACCACGCCGGCGGCGACCTCTACCTGCTCGAACCCGGCCGCCCCGCCCGCCACGTCGAGGTCCGCCTGGCCAGCTCCCGCACCCAGCGCAACCGCCGCTTCGTCGAAGCCGCCGACTACCTCGACAGCGCCACCCTGGCCCCCGACGGCACCGGCGTCGCCCTCACCACCCGCGGCAAGGCCTACACCCTGGCCTGCTGGGAAGGCCCCGTCCTGCAGCACGGCCAGCCCGACGGCGTCCGCTACCGCCTGCTCACCTGGCTCAACGACCACCGCCGCCTCATCGCCGCCGCCAGCGGCGAACGCCCCGACGAACACCTCGTCCTCATCGACGACCACCACCAGCGCACCATCGCCACCCTCGGCCGCATCGTCGAACTGGCCCCCGACCCCGCCCACGACCGCGTCGCCGTCACCACCCACCGCAACGAACTGCACCTGGTCGACCTCGACCGCGCCGAATCCACCCTCGTCGAGGCCAACCCGCACGGCTGCCCCGAAGACCTCGCCTGGTCACCCGACGGCAACTGGCTCGCCTACGCCGCCCCCACCACCTCCCAGACCAGCGCCATCAAACTCCACCGCCCCGCCACCGCCACCGCGGCCGCCACCACCGTCCAGGCCACCGAACCCGTCCTGCGCGACAGCGCCCCCGCCTTCGACCCCCGCGGCCGCTACCTGTACTTCATCGGCAAACGCACCTTCGACCCCGTCTACGACGCCCTCCAGTTCGACCTCGGCTTCCCCCTCGGCTCCCGCCCCTACGCCCTCGCCCTGCGCCCCGGCATCCCCGACCCGTTCGTCCCCGTCTCCCGCCCCCTCGACGCCAAGGACGACGACGAGGACGAACCCGGCGACCTCGACATCGACCTCGACGGCCTCGCCGACCGCGTCACCGCCTTCCCCCTGCCCGAAGGCCGCTACGAACGCATCGCCGGCGTCTCCGCCACCAAGATCCTCATCCAGTCCAGCCCCCTCGAAGGCGAGGAATCCACCCTCCAGCTCTACGACCTGGACAAGAACTCCGGCGAGACCTTCGCGGAAGGCGTCACCTCCTTCGAACTGGCCCGCGACCACAAAACCGTCCTCTACCTGGCCGGCGACCGCATCCGCGTGGTCAAGTCCGGCGAGATCCCCGAACACGACGACGACCCGCCCTCCCGCACCAGCGGCTGGCTCGACCTCGACCGCGTCAAAGTCTCCCTCTGCCCCGAAGCCGAATGGCGGCAGATGTTCCGCGAAGCCTGGCGCCTGCAACTGGAACACTTCTGGAGCGGCGACATGGCCGGCCTCGACTGGAACGCCCTCTACACCCGCTACCAGCCCCTCGTCGAACGCGTCACCACCCGCGGCGAATTCTCCGACCTGCTGTGGGAACTTCAAGGCGAACTCGGCACCAGCCACGCCTACGAAAGCGGCGGCGAATACCGCCCCGGCCCCGACTACGCCCAAGGCAAGCTCGGCGTCGACTGGGACTACCACGACGGCCACTACCGCATCGGCGCCATCGTCACCGGCGACCGCTGGGACCCCGACGCCACCTCACCCCTCAACCGGCTCGGCGTCGTCGTCCAGCCAGGCGACACCGTCCTGGCCATCAACGGCGCCCCCATCGGCGAACACGCCACCCCCAACCAGCGCCTGGTCAACCAGGCCGGCCAAGAAGTCGAACTCACCCTCACCCGCGACGGCACCACCTTCACCGCCGTCGTCAAAGCCCTCGCCGACGAGCAACCCGCCCGCTACCGCGACTGGGTCAACCACAACCGCGCCCGCTGCCACCAGGCCTCCGGCGGCCGCGTCGGCTACGTCCACATCCCCGACATGGCCACCACCGGCTTCGGCGAGTTCCACCGCGGCTTCCTCACCGAGTACGACCGCCCCGCCCTCGTCATCGACGTGCGCTACAACCGCGGCGGCCACGTCTCCGGCCTCCTGCTGGAAAAACTCGCCCGCCGCCGCCTCGGCTACGACTACCCCCGCTGGGGCGACCCCGAGCCCTACCCGCCCGAATCCCCCCGCGGACCCATGGTCGCCCTCACCAACGAATGGGCCGGCTCCGACGGCGACGTCTTCAGCCACGCCTTCAAACTCCTCCGCCTCGGCCCCCTGGTCGGCAAACGCACCTGGGGCGGCGTCTTCGGCATCCAGCCCCGCCACCGCCTGTCCGACGGCACCCTCACCACCCAGCCCGAATACTCCTTCGCCTTCGACGACGTCGGCTGGCGCGTGGAGAACTACGGCACCGACCCCGACGTCGAGGTCGACATCACCCCCCAGGACTACGCTCGAGGCCACGACCCGCAGCTCGACACCGCCATCCGCCTCGCCCTCGAGCAGCTCGAAAGCCGCCCCCCGCACACCCCTGATCGCCAGTTTCGCCCCCGTATGCAACCCTGACCGGCATTACAGCGTCTAACAGGACGTAAGCGGGGAAGCAGGGACCACGGGGAACGACGGTCCCGTCCCGCCGAGAACGACGAACGACGACCAGCGCCGGTGGCGGAACGACCTCGCCACCGGCCACGTGTGTAGAAGGGGGCCTCCACCGGTGCGCGGAGTGGCACGCAAGGGCAAGGCAGCGATCAGACGGCTCTACCAGGGCCTCAACCGGCGCCGGGCGCGCAAGGCGCCACCGCCCTCCATCCACCAGGTGCGCTTCCTGCTCCTGCACGCCTACGGCATGGGCGGCACCATCCGCACCGTGTTCAACCAGGCCAGCTACCTGGCCGCCACCGGACACGACGTCGAGATCGTCTCCATCCTCAAAGAGGCCGACGAGCCGTTCTTCCCCATCGACCCGCGCGTCAAGTTCCGCTTCCTGGACGACCGCACCGTCGAACGCACCGGCCTGCGCGCCCAGCTCTCCAAGCGGCCCAGCCGGCTCATCCCCGAGGAAGAGACCGCCTTCCACCGCTTCAACCTCTGGACCGACCTGCAACTGGCCCGCTACATCCGCTCCCTCGAAAGCGGCGTGCTCATGGCCACCCGGCCCGGCCTCAACCTGGCCATGGCCCAGCTCGCCCCGCCCGGCGTCATCACCGTCGGCCAGGAACACGTCGCCTTCCGCACCCAGGCCGAACCCATCCAGGAACTCATCAAGTGGCGCTACCGCCGCTTCGACGCCCTGGTCACCCTCACCAAGGCCGACCTGCGCGACTACCGCGAAGCCCTCACCAAGAAACCCAAGAAGCTGGTCCGCATCCCCAACGCGGTCCCGCCCATGGGCGGCGGCGTGGCCAAACTCGACGCCAAGGTCGTCGTCGCCGTCGGCCGGCTCACCCGCATCAAGGGCTTCCACCGCCTGATCAGCTGCTGGCGCCAGGTCGCCGCCCGCCACCCCGACTGGACCCTGCGCATCTACGGCGCCGGCCCCCAGGAGGAGAACCTCGCCAACCAGATCACCGAACTCGGCCTCACCGGCAAGGTCCAGCTCATGGGCCCCACCCACGACGTCGGCGACGCCCTCGAACAGGCCTCGATCTTCGTCCTCAGCTCCCGCCACGAGGGCTTCCCCATGACCGTCCTGGAGGCGATGGCCAAGGGCGTGGCCGTCGTCAGCTTCGCCAGCCCGCACGGCCCCAAGGAAATGATCACCCACGAGTTCGACGGGCTGCTGGTCAAGCCGCGCACCGAGGACAACCTCGCCGCCGCCATCAACCGCGTCATCGAGGACGACCAGCTCCGCGCCGACCTGGCCGCCGGCGGCCTGGACACCGCCAAGACCTACAGCGTCGAAGCCGTCGGCACCCAGTGGGACGCCCTGCTGGAGGAGCTCCTGGCCCGCCGCAACGGCACCTACGTCCGCCCCGTCAAGCCCGAGCCCGACCTCCAGCCCTGACCCCTCCGGCTCCGCCGTACCCCTGGGAAAGAGGTACGGCGGAGCCCGGGCAGCCCACCCGCGAGGTACGGCGGAGCCGGGGCGAGCCACCCGGAGGTACGGCGGAGCCGGGGCGGGCCAAGCCTGAGGTACGGCGAGGCCCGGGGTGGGGCGCCTGCGAGGTGCGGCGGGCCCGCCTGGTGCGGTGGGCTAGCCGGCGACCCGCAGCGGGTAGTCCGGCAGCGGCACCCGATCGGCCGCCCGCGAGGCCAGCCGCCCCACCAGCCCCTTGCCCGGCATCACCGACGCCATCCGGAAGAACTGGTTACGCGCCCAGATCCGCCCCCGCGTCCCCGGCACCAGGAACCCCTCCGCCCCGAGCGCCTGCCGCTGCCCCTCGGCCACGAACGGCCGCATCACCGCCTCGAACCGCCGCCCCGCCCCCGCCACAGCGGCCGCGACATCCGAGCCCGCACCATCCGAGCCCGCACCATCCGAGCCCGCACCATCCGAGCCCGCCAGCTCACCGGCCAGCACATACGCCCCCACCAGCCCCAGCCCCGTCCCCATCCCACCGGGCCCGGGCGCCCACGCCGCGTCCCCGAGCAACACCACCGGCCCGGCCGACCACCGCTCCAGCTCAAGCTGCGCGGCCGGCGCGAAGTAGAAGTCCGGCGCCCGCCGAGCCGCGGCCAGCAGCTCCGGCACCCGCCACCCCACCCCCGCGAACCGCTCGGCCAGCAACCGATGCGGATCCAGCCCATCCGCGCCCAGCTCCGGCTCCAGCTCCGGTGAGGCGAAGTCGAGCCCGCCCAGCACCCGCCCCCGATGCCCGTGCACGCTCGCCGACACCCCCGGCAGACTGAACATCACCGCACTACCGGGCTCCGCCGCCCCCTCCGGCATCGAGAAGACCGCCTGGTACATCCCCAGATGCCGAGCCCGCCGCACCCCGAAGGCCAGCCGCCGCACCACCGACCCCAGCCCGTCGGCCCCCACCACCAGATCGAACCGCCGAGCCCCCGACCGCTCGAACACCACCTCGCCCCCACGCAGCCCGGCGACGCCGTCACCGAAGACGTACTCGACATCCGCCTGCGTGACCTCGTGCAACAGCCCCACCAGATCACCCCGCACGATCTCCACATCGCCGCTGGTGAACACCGCCGGCAACCGCGCCAGCCGCCGCCCCGCCGCATCCTCCACCACCGTGTCGCCCACGTGCGTGGCCCGCTCGCGCACCGCCGCCAGCAACCCCATCCGCTCCAGCACCCCGAGCTGGACCCGGCCCCGGAAATCCACCGCCTGCCCGCCCTGGCGCAACCGCGGCGCCCGCTCCACCACCGTCACCCGGTGGCCCGCTCGCGCCAGCCAGAACGCCAGCGCCGGGCCGGCGATCCCGGCCCCAGAGATCAACACATCCATGCGTACACCGTACAAACGGCTTCTCACCCTGGTAAATGGCCAGCCGCACTAGTGCACCACTACAGTGCACTAGGTGACCGCGCCCTACCTGCGCATCGTCGCCGACCTCCGCCGCGACATCGACACCGGCCGCCTGCGCCCCGGCGACCGCCTGCCCTCCACCCGGCGCCTGGCCCGCGACTACGGCGTCGCCATGGCCACCGCCACCAAGGCCCTCACCGCCCTGCAACACCAGGGCCTGGCCTACGCCAGCCCCGGCATCGGCACCATCGTCGCCGACCCCGCCCCACCCCCCACCCCGAAGACACCCGCGGCCGGCCCCGACCCCCTCCTGCGCGCCGCCATCCGCATCGCCGACACCGAGGGCCTGCCCGCCCTCAGCATGCGCCGCCTGGCTGCCGACCTCGGCCGCCCCACCATGTCCCTCTACCGGCAGATCCACGACAAGGACGAGCTCATCACCCTGATGACGGATGCCGTCCTCGGCGAACGCCACCTGCCCGACCCGCCGCCACCCGGCTGGCGCACCCAGCTCGAAACCCTCGCCCGCCTGCAGTGGCAGGCCTACCGCGACCACCCCTGGCTGGCCGAGGTCCTCTCCTTCACCCGCCCCGCCCTGTCCCCGCACGGCATGGCGCAGACCGAATGGGCCCTGCGCGCCCTGCACCACCACGGCCTGGGCGCCAACGCCACCCTGCACGCCGCCCTGTCGCTGGCCACCTACGTCCGCGGCGTCGCCGTCAACCTCCCCACCGAGACCGCCGCCCGCGCCGACACCGGCCTCGACGAGGACCAATGGCTCGCCGCCCAGCACGACCCCCTGCAACGCCTCCTGCACTCCGGCGACTACCCCACCCTCACCGCCCTCCTGACCGACCCCGCCCTCGACTACGACCTCGACAGCCTGTTCACCTTCGGACTCACCCGCCTGCTGGACGGCCTGGCCCTCCTCATCGACACTGCTGGAGAAAGGAGGCGCGATTGAGCACCCGGGACACGATCGCCGTCATCGCCGGCGCCGTCATGATCCTCGCCTTGATCGGCAAACCCGCCACCACCTCCCGCGCAGCCGCCGCCAGCCCCCTCACCAACACCGACGGGACCCGCTCCGGCCTGGCCCCCCTCACCACCGGCACCGAACGCCGCCAAGGCGCCGACGTCATCCGCGGCCTGCGCACCCGCCCGATGGGATCCAAAGCCGGCTACGACCGCCTCAACTACGGCGCCAACTGGGCCGACACCGCCCCCGGCGTCCCCTACGCCCACAACGGCTGCCGCACCCGCGACGACCTGCTCGCCCGCGACGGCCACGACCTCACCCGCGACGGCTGCGCCGTCAAACGACTGCGCCTGGAAGACCCCTACACCGGCCGCACCATCACCCGCCCCGGCCAGATCCAGGTCGACCACGTCGTCCCGCTGTCCTACGCCTGGCGCATGGGCGCCCGCTCCTGGCCGATGAGCAAACGCCTCGACTTCGCCCAGGACCCGCTCAACCTGCTGCCCGTCGACGGCGCCGCCAACGAGGCCAAGGACGGCTCGGGCCCCGCCTCCTGGCTGCCGCCCCGCGCCCGCATCCGCTGCGCCTACGCCGTCCGATTCGCCCAGGTCGCCCGCAAATACCGGCTCCCCGTCACCCCGGCCGACAAATCAACCATGCTCGCGCAATGCCGGTGACGGCACCCACTCGAACCCCTTCGCGAACGTCGCCTTCGCCAGCGCCCGCTGCCCCGCCTCGTTCGGATGGAAGAAATCCCACTTGCTGATGTGCTCCAGCGTGAACGGATAACCGAAAACCGCCCCCGAGTCCGTACGGCAAGCCGGCCCGAACTGCGCGCACACCTCCGCCAGCACCCGGTTGTAGGCCATCACCCGCGCCCGCACCCGAGCCCGCCGATCCACATCGGCCTTCTTCACCGACGTCGGCGACGCCAGCATCGACGGGCAGATCCGCCCCACCTTCCAGAACATCCGCGCGATCGCGTTGTCCTTGCCCGTCTCCCACAACCGCCGCAGATCCGGCACGCTCGCCACGAACACCCGCACCCCCGGCAAACCATCACGCAACGCCCACAACGCCTTGGCCATCCGCGCCCGGTACACCGCCACCGGCGTCATCTCCCGCTCGCTCGCCTTGCACGCATCCTGCGCCCCGAGCAACACCGTCACATACTCCGCCCGCACCGCCACCGCCTGCCGTACCTGCCCGGCCAGATCCGCACTCGTCGCCCCCGGCACGGCGAAGTTCCGGTTACCGCCCTTCATCCCCAGCCGCACATAGTGACTGGAGATCCCCGCATGCTCCCCCGCCGACCACGACCGCGACGGGCACGCCACGAACCACCCGCACGCGTTGAACCCCGCACTGATCGAATCCCCCAGCGCCGCCATCACCCGCGGCACCGGCGGCACCTCCGGAGCGATGAGCGACGACGCCGACAACGACACGGCAACCACCACGTGACCGAGCATGATCTGAAGGTAGAGACCCCCGAGCCCCGACGACGGCACCTCCGCCCACACCCGACCGAGTTCATATCGGCCCTTGACAGCCACCAGGCCAACACCAGCCCCCATCCCGCCAACCCAGGGGGCCAAAGTCGAACACGTTCAGATTCGGCATAGAGTGTCTTGGGTGAGTGTCGCACTGGGAACAACCCACCCATTGCCGGTTCGCACCACCACGGTCCGCGACCCCGGCGACCTGATCCAGGCGCTGCCCCACGCAGCGCCCTACGCCTGGATCAGACACGGCCAAGGCCTCGTCGGCTGGGGCGAAGCCGCCCGCGCCGACATCCCGCCCGGCCCCGGCCGCTTCGACTGGGCCCGCCGCTGGCTCAACGAAACCTTCGCCGACACCCACATCGACGACCCGCTCAACACCCCCGGATCCGGCCCCGTCGCCTTCGGCAGCTTCACCTTCGACGAGAACACCCCCGGATCCGTCCTCATCGTGCCCCACACCATCCTCGCCCGCCGCGACGGACAGGCCTGGCTCACCACCATCGGCGACGCCCCCCTCACCACCGCCCGCCCCCTCACCCACCCCGGAACCATCAGCTACGGCGACGGCAGCATGTCCGCCCCCGCCTGGCAAGCCGTCGTCGCCCAGGCCAGCCGCCGCATCCGCAACGGCGACCTCGAAAAAGTCGTCCTCGCCCGCGACCTCCTCGCCACCGCCGAACACCCCATCGACCTGCGCCTCATCCTCAGCCGCCTGGCCCAGCGCTACCCCGAGTGCTACACCTTCGCCGTCGGCACCCCCACCACCGGCACCCTCATCGGCGCCACCCCCGAACTCCTCATCCGCCGCACCGGGCCCGAGATCGAATCCCTCGTCCTGGCCGGCACCACCACCCGCGGCACCGACCCCGCCGACGACCACGCCCGCGGCCAGGCCCTCATGGCCTCGGCCAAGGACCGGCACGAACACGAATGCGCCATCGAATCGGTCCGGCGGACCCTCACACCCCTGTGCGCGAGCCTCACCACGCCCGACGAGCCTGAACTGCTGGTGCTGCCCAACCTTCAACACCTGGCCAGCCACGTCACCGGACGGCTGGCCGACGGGGCCAGCGTGCTCGACGTCGTCCAGGCCATGCACCCCACCGCCGCGGTGGGAGGGACGCCCACGCGGACCGCTGTCGACCTCATCCGGCACATCGAAGGGATGAACCGGGCCGGGTACGCCGGGCCCGTCGGGTGGATCGACGCCCGGGGGGACGGGGAATGGGGGATCGCCCTTCGGTCCGGGCACATCCATGGGCGGCGAGCTCGGCTCTTCGCCGGGTGCGGGATCATGGGGGACTCTGATCCGGCCGCTGAGCTGGCTGAGGCGCAGACCAAGTTCCGGGTCATGCAGTACGCGTTGGAAGGGTAGGTTCGCCGACCCCAGCTTGCCGCCGCACAGGATCACCACCCACCGCCCGGGGGCTCGCCGCATTGGTTGGAGGGGGGCCGCGGAGGCCGAGGTGGGCGGATCTGTGCGCCGCCAGGGGTTCTTCCCGGGAACCCAGGGTCCTCCTGGTACCCCAGTCCTCTCTCGGGGCACCGAGCCCACTCCCGGGTGCCGAGCCCTCTCCCGAGGTACCCGGTCCGCTCCCGAGGTACCCGGTCCGCTCCCGGGGTGCCGAGCTCTCTTCCTGGATCACACCCGGGACTTTCGCCGGGACACGCCCCGGGCCCTTTCTCGGGACACCCGGTCCGTTCCTCCCGAGCGGCCCTCCGCGCGGCCGGGCCGTCCCTTTACGGCCGCCTTTCCTCCTAACGAGGTACGGCTGGACACGCGGGGGAAACGCCGGATATCCGAGGAAAGGTCAGAGAAACCAACGGGCCGAACACAGGCAGGACAAAGCGCACCCCAAACCCAGCCCAACAGAAAAGGCCCGCGGCGCTGCCGCGGGCCTCTCTAGTTGCTCGTCAACCCTTACTCGGGGACGATGTTCTCCGCCTGCGGGCCCTTCTGGCCCTGGGCGACGTCGAACGACACGCGCTGACCTTCGTGCAGCTCGCGGTACCCGGAAGAGGCGATGTTGGAGTAGTGCGCGAACACGTCCGCACCTCCACCATCCTGAGCGATGAAGCCGAAGCCCTTCTCGCTGTTGAACCACTTCACAGTGCCGGTAGCCATTCTCTATCTCCTTAGATACGCGAGAGGTTCCGCTCTTTGCGAACCCCGGCGAAGCAATGCGCCCCCGGCAAACAAAAAGACGCCCGGGGGTCTATCCAGTCCACCAGGCGCTACACGTTCATGGGTACCACACAGCATCAGCCCCTACCTTAGCACGTGGACCTCCTGCTCCGGCCAAACCCGAGCACGACCGGCGGTCAAAGATGCGACCCACTCCGAGAACGCTCCCACCTGCGCTTCCTCCACCGCCACCCCGAACACCACCTCCGCGCCATAGGCCACCTCCAGCACCTCGAACGCCGAAGCCCGCAGATCGTTCTCCACCCGCCCCGCCTGATCGTGCGCCACCGACACCCGCAGCAGCCGAGCCGGCACCATCCGCACCGGCACCACCCGATCCAGCGTCTCGGTCACCGCCCCGCCGTACGCCCGCACCAAACCACCCGCACCCAGCAACACCCCACCGAAATACCGCGTCACAACCGCCACCACATCGGCGAAACCCCGCCCCAGCAACGCCTGCACCATCGGCGTCCCCGCCGTCCCGCCCGGCTCCCCGTCATCGTCACCCTTGGCCACCCGCTCACCGATGACATACGCCGAACAGTTGTGCGTCGCCCCCGAGTGCAACGCCCGCCGCTCCGCGATGAACGCCTGCGCCGCCCCCACCTCACCCGCCGGCGCGATCGCACACACGAACCGCGACCGGCGCACCTCGACCTCATGCTCCACCACGGACGACAACGTCAGATACGGCTTGCCCACCCACCCATCGTAGGGACCCCGCCCACCCCGCTAACCCTCCACCACCAGCGCCGCCACCTGCGCCCGCGACGACACCCCCAGCTTCGCGAAGATGTGCTCCACATGCGCGTCCGCCGTCCGCTTCGAGATCACCAGCCGCTCCGCGATCTGCCGGTTGGTCAACCCCTCCGCCAGCAAACCCGCCACCTCACGCTCCCGGGCCGACAACACCCCCAGATCCGCCCGCTCCACCGCCGCGGCCACCGCGTCCCCGTCCTGCTCACCCAGCCGGATCGCCGCCTCCAGCCCCATCGCCCGCCCCTGCGCGAACCCCAGCTCGAACCGCTCCGCGCCCAGCGCCTGCTCGACCGACACCAACGTCTGATCACGCAACACCAGCAGCCCCTCCAGCCCGTACAACGGCCGGGTGAACCGCGCCCACACCGCCTCAGCCGCCCCGTGCAACCGCGCCGCCCGCACCATCCGGCCCTCACCGACGGCCAGCAACCCCAGCAGATCCAGCCCCAGCGCCGCCGAGAACTGATCACGCAACCCCTGCGTCAACCGCAACCCCTGCCGAGCCAGCCGCAACGCCTCGGCCCCCTCACCCAGCAGCCCCCGGCACAAACTCATCAGATACAGCGCCAGCCCCTGCGCATAGGCCTCCCGCGAATCCGGACCCAGCACCTGCAGCACCCGACCGGCCGACGCCAGCCCCCGCTCCAGATCCCCCGCCAGCACATGCGCCGCACACAACGTCACCAGGCACAACAGATGCATGTGCGGATCACGCTCGGCCAGCGACCCCGCCGCTTCCTCCAGCGACCGCACCGACCCCGCCGCATCCCCCGCCATCATGCGCTGCATCCCCAGCCCCATCAGCGCCCGAGCCTGCCACCCCGCATCCCCCAGCTCCGCCGCCAGCGCACCCGCCGCCTCCAGGCAGCCCAGCGCACCCTCCCGTTCCCCCTGCACCGAACGGAACCACCCCAGATGGCACACCGCCATCGCCCGCTCCACCACCGGAGCCGGCACCGCCACCAGCACCCGGTCGTACCAGTAACACGCCTCCGACAACGCCCCCGCACACAACCAGTACGGCCACAACACGTACGCCAGCCGCGCACCCGCCGCCGCATCCCCCTCCGCCGAGAACGCGAACTCCAGCGCCGCCCGCAGATTCGCCCGCTCCCGGCCCAGCCCCGAGACCATCGCCACCTGCTCGTCACCGAACGCCCGGTCATACCACCGGCCCGCCAGCCCCGTGAAGTACTCCAGATGCCGCTGCCGCAACTCCACCAGCTCAGCCGCGTCCACCTGCTCCCCGGCCAGCTCCCGCATCGTGTCCAGCAGCCGGTAACGCCCCTCCTCCTCCGTCCGCATCACCATCGACTTGTCCACCAGGCCCACCAGATGCTCGACGATCTCCCCCGCCGCCAGCACGCCCCCCGAACAGACCGCCTCCACCGCCGCCAGATCGAACGACCCCGCGAAGACCGACAACCGCCCCCACAACACCCGCTCCTCCGGCAGGCACAGATCATGACTCCACATGATCGTCGTCCGCAGCGTCTGATGCCGCGGCACCCCACGCCGCACCGTCAGCAACGAGAACCGGTCCTCCAGCCGCGCCAGCAACCCCTGCAACGGGATCGCCCGCAACCGCACCGACGCCAGCTCGATCGCCAACGGCATCCCGTCCAGCCGCGCGCACAACGCCCGCACCGCCGCCCGGTTCTCCTCCGTCACCGCGAACCCCGGCACCACCGCCGCCGCCCGCTGCTCGAACAACGCCAGCGCCCCGCCGTCACCGTCCTCCACCGGCAACGGCGGCACCGGCACCATGTGCTCACCCGCCACATCCAGCGGCTGCCGCGACGTCACCAGCAGGCACAACCCCACCGTCTCGCGCAGCAACCGCTCCACCAGCAGCGCGCACTCCTCCACCAGGTGCTCGCAGGTGTCCAGGATCACCAGCGCCTGCCGTACCGACAGGAACTCCACCAACTGCTCCAGCGCCGAACGCGACTCCTGCTCCGGCAACCCCAAAGCCCCCGCCACCGTGCGAGCCAGCAACGCCGCATCGCTCAACGCCGACAACTCCACCAGATGCACCCCGTCGGGAAATCGGTCACGAGCCGCCTCCGCCGCCCGCAACGCCAGCCGCGTCTTGCCCACCCCGCCCGGACCCGACAACGTCACCAGCCGCGCCCGCGACAACAACTCCTCCAGCAGCTCCAGCTCACGCCGCCGGCCCACGAAACCGGTCACCTGCACCGGCAACGACGGCTGACGCGAATGCGTGGCGAGCGACATGAGAACCTCCGAGATGTCCGGGGATCGCCTTAGCGTACGCGCCCGAACACTCCTCGTGAGGGCATACCTACAACCCGCTTAGGTATCGCCTTTAGGTACGCAACCCGCTGCCCCACCCCGCTACGCTCGGTCACACTCGATAGGTGACGATTCGCCTGCCCGTCGGCCAAGACCACCAGCGCGCCCGGCTCCTCGACGCGCTCGACGGCCACCGCCTCGTCGCCGTCACCGGTCCCGGCGGCAGCGGCAAGAGCGTCCTGGCCCGCACCGCCGCCGACGACCACCCCGACAGCCTCGTCGTCGACCTCGCCCGAGCCCGCGAGAGCGACCTCACCGACCTGCCCCGCACCGGCCTGCTCGTCCTGGAGACCTGCGAGCACGTCCTCGACCGCTGCGCCCAGCTCGTCGAGGACCGCCTGGCCGCCGGCACGGGCCAGCGCATCCTGCTCACCGGCCGCGAGAGCATCGGCGCCGGCGAACGCACGCTCAGCCCCGCCCCCCTCGGCCCCGACGACGCCGCCCGCCTCTACCACCAGGTCTCCGGCGGCCTGGCCGTCGACCCGCTCGTCCTGGCCCGCCTCGACGGCCTGCCCCTGGCCGTGCACATCGCCGCCGAGCACCTGCTCGACACCCGCACCCTGGCCGCCCGCCTCGACGACGGCACCTTCTACGACCTGCCCGCCGCGCCCCACCACCCCGAACGCCACACCACGCTACGCGCCTCGGCGGCGTGGAGCCACGCGCTCTGCTCCTCGGCCGACCGCATGACGTGGGCGCTGCTGGCGACGCTGCCCGGCGCCTTCAGCCTCGACGAGGCCCAGGCCGTGCTCGACCGCGACGCCCGCGAGCCCGTGGCCCGCCTGGTGGAGAAGTCGGTCCTCGTCGTCGATGTGCTCGCGCGGGACGCGCGCTGGTATCGCATGCCGCAGTACCTACGGGCCTATGTTTTGCCTTCACCGCTCGCCTTTACATTGTAGATCACAACAGCTAGGTATGGAAGATCGGTATCTCACCCGATGCCGCGCCCTCGGCCCGCGCGCCAAGCTTTGGGCGGGCTCCTGAGACGGACCCCGAAAGGATTCTGGAGGGTATCCGGACGGGGGCGACGGCCCTCAGGGGCCCTTGGCGGCCTCACCCGCCGCCAAGGCCTCCGGGCGGGACCGCACGCTGGTGGAGGGGTCCAGTATGCGGCCCCCCGGAGGCTCATGGGGGGCACCATGCCCGGCCGGCCATCGCCGGCTGTGCCACGCGCACAGCCGTTCCGGCCGGGCAAGGCCTACCGTGACCGGCATGACTTATCGCGTCGCCATGGACATCGGCGGTACCTTCACCGACGTCGTCCGCTACGACGGCCGCACCGGCACGGTGATCGCGTCGAAGGCCCCCAGCACCCCCGGCGACCTCGCGGCCGGCGTCTTCGCCGCCCTCGACCGCGTCGTCGAGGACCCCGCGGAGATCTCCTTCTTCGTGCACGGCACCACCCAGGGCCTCAACGCCCTGCTCGAACGCAAGGGCGCCAAGGTCCTCCTGCTCACCAGCGCCGGCGCCCGGGACGTCTACCAGATCGCCCGGGGCAACCGCGAGCGCATGTTCGAGCTGCGCTACCGCAAGACCCTCCCCCTGGTCCCCCGCGAGCACGTCATGGAAGCCGCCGGCCGCCTCGACTGGCGCGGCGCCGAGCTGCTCCCCCTCGACGAGCA
Source organism: Nonomuraea sp. NPDC050328 (assembly GCF_044459405.1). NCBI lineage: Bacteria > Bacillati > Actinomycetota > Actinomycetes > Streptosporangiales > Streptosporangiaceae > Nonomuraea > Nonomuraea sp. NPDC050328. The sequence goes on from NZ_JBITIW010000003.1 coordinate 603,155, forward strand.
GGCCGTACGGCAAGCCGCCCGCCGGGCCCGCGCGGAAGGCTTCGACGCCGTCGCCGTCTGCCTGCTGTTCGCCTACGCCAACCCCGCCCACGAGCAGCGCGCCGGCGAGATCCTCACCGAGGAACTCGGCCAGGACACCCTCGTCGTCCTCAGCCACGAGGTCGCCCGCGAATGGCGCGAGTACGAGCGCACCTCCAGCGCCGTCCTGGAGGCCTACACCGGCCCCGTCACCCGCCGCTACCTCACCGAGATCGAACAGCGCTTCGCCGCCCGCGGCCTGACCGTCCCCGTGCACGTCATGCAGTCCTCCGGCGGCCTGGTCAACGCCGCCCACGCCCGCCGCCGCCCCCTGCAGACCCTGCTGTCCGGCCCGGTCGGCGGCACCATGGGCGGCGTCGCCGCGGCCCGCCTGCTCAGCCGCGACAACGCCATCTGCGTCGACATGGGCGGCACCTCCTTCGACGTCTCCCTCGTCGTCGGCGGCCGGCCCGACATCAGCGCCGAGGCCGCCATCGAGGGCTTCCCCGTCCTGATGCCCATCGTCAACCTGCACACCATCGGCGCCGGCGGCGGCTCCCTGGCCTACGCCGAAGCCGGCGCGCTCCGCGTCGGACCAGAATCGGCCGGCGCCGTCCCCGGACCCGCCTGCTACGGCCGCGGCGGCACCCAGCCGACCGTCACCGACGCCAACCTCGTCCTCGGCCGCGTCGACCCCGACTGGTTCGCCGGCGGCCTGATGAGCCTCGACACCGAAGCCGCCCGCACCGCCGTCGCCGGCCTGGCCGGCACCCTCGGCATGGACCCGATCCAGCTCGCCGAAGGCATCTGCGACGTCGCCAACGCCAAGATGGCCCAGGCCATCCGCACCATCACCGTCGAGCACGGCATCGAACCGCGCGAGTTCGCCCTGGTCGCCTTCGGCGGCGCCGGCGCCATGCACGCCGCCTTCATCGCCCGCGAGCTCGGCATCTCCGAGGTCGTCGTCCCCCGCTTCCCCGGCGCCTTCTCCGCCTGGGGCATGCTCGAGGCCGACGTCCGCCGCGACCTCACCCACCCGCACTTCCGCGCCCAGGACGACCTCGACGGCCCCGCCATGGCCGCCGAGCTGCGCCGCCTGGAGACCGACGCGCTCGACGCCCTGGCCGCCCAGGGCGTGCCCGGCGACCGGCGCCGCGTCGAGCACGCGGCCGACCTGCGCTACGAAGGCCAGGACTACACCCTCACCATCCCCCTGCGCGACGCCGCCGAGCCCGGCGAACCCGGCTTCCTCGGCGTCCTCGCCGACCGCTACGCCGCCGCGCACACCGCGCGCTACGGCCACGCCACCCCCGAGGCGCCCATCGAGGCCGTCATGCTCCGCACCACCGGCTTCGGCACCTTCCCCAAGAGCGCCCCCGCCGCCGCCCCCTCCCCCGAGGCCGTGGCGCCTGCCGTACGAGAAGTGATCTTCGACGGCCGCCGCCACGCCACCCCCGTCCTGCGCCGCTCCGCCCTCACCGGCGAGCTGACCGGACCCGCCATCATCGTCGAGGAGACCGCCACCACCGTCGTGCCCCCGGGCTGCGTGGCCTCGACCGACGCCAACGGATTCCTGATCATCAAGGTGACCCCATGATCGACCCGGTGACCACAGAGATCATCCGCTGTGCCCTCCTCCAGGCCGCGGAAGACATGAACACCACCCTCATCCGCTCCTCCTACACCCCCGTCATCTACGAGGCCAAGGACTGCGCGGTCGCCCTGCTCGACCGCGAGCACAACGTGCTCGGCCAGTCCAGCGGCCTGCCGATCTTCCTCGGCAACCTGGAGGTCTGCACCCGCCACACCGAGGAGCTGTACGGCGAGCAGGTCTGGCAGGAAGGCGACGTCTGGGTGCTGAACGACTCCTACGTCGGCGGCACCCACCTCAACGACGTCACCGTCTACGGCCCCATCTTCGTCGGCGGCGAACTGGCCGGCTTCGCCGCCTCCCGCGCCCACTGGCTCGACGTCGGCTCCAAGGACCCCGGCGGCTCCATGGACTCCACCTCCATCTTCCAGGAGGGCCTGCGCCTGGGCCCGGTCAAGGTCTACGCCGGCGGCGAGCCCTGCCGCGACCTGCACGAGGTCATCTCCCGCAACGTGCGCTTCCCGCACGCCACCCTAGGCGACCTGCGCGCCCAGGTCGCCTGCGCGATGACCGGCCAGCGCCGGCTGGCCGAGATCGTCTCCCGGTGGGGCCTGGACACCGTCATGGCCGCCCGCGACGAGATCTTCACCCAGACCGAGCGCCTGGAACGCGAGGCCATCGCCGCCATCCCCGACGGCGTCTACACCGCCGGCGGCTTCCTCGACAACGACGGCATCGACCTGGCCACTCCCCTGCCGGTCAACGTCACCGTGACCGTCTCCGGCGACCGGATCGAGGTCGACCTCACCGACTGCGCCGACCAGGCCACCGGGCCGGTCAACTGCGGCGCCGCCCAGGCCGTGGCCGCCGTCCGCGTCGCCTACAAGCTGCTGGTCTCCGGCGAGGTGCCGCTCAACGGCGGCTCCTTCCGCCCGCTGGCCGTCGCCACCCGGCCGGGCTCCATGCTCGCCGCCGAGGTCCCGGCCGCCTGCCAGTACTACTACTCCCACCTCGGGCTGCTCATCGACCTGGTGATCAAGGCACTCGCCCCCGTCCTGCCCGGCAGCACCGCCGCCGCCTCCTTCGGCGACTCGATGATCGTGCAGTTCAGCGGCCTCGACCCGCGCACCGGCAAGCTGTACGTCTCCCAGGAGGCCACCGTCGGCGGCTGGGGCGCCTGGGAGGGCGGCGACGGCGAGAGCGCGCTGGTCAACAGCGTCAACGGCAACCTGCGCGACATGCCCATCGAGGTGCTGGAGACGCTCTTCCCGGTGCGCGTGCACCGCTACGAGATCCGCGAGGGCACCGGCGGCGCCGGGCGGTGGAAGGGCGGTGACGGGGTGCTGCGCGAGTACGAGTTCCTCGGCGACACCTCGTTGTCGTTGTGGTTCGAGCGCTCGGTCACCCCGGCCTGGGGCCTGGCCGGCGGGGCCGACGGCGCGCCGCCGCGGGTCACCCTCAACCCCGGGACTCCGCAGGCCCGGGAGATGCTCAAGGTCAACGCCCTGCCCGTGCACGCCGGTGACGTGCTCCGCTGCGAGTCCGGCGGGGGCGGCGGCTACGGGGCTCCCCCTCGGTGATCGGTTGTGGCGCACCGGCGGCTCCCTCAGGGGCCGGGGCGCCCCAACCCACCCCGCGTGGCTGGGTGGTTGGGTGTGGCGGGGGGGGGGCCGGAGCCGCCCCCCGCGGGGGGGGGGGGGGGCCCGGGGGGGCGGGGCGCCGGGGCGAGGCGGGGGGGGGGGGGGGCCGGGGGGCCCCCCCGGGGTGTGGGTTGGGGCCCCCCGGGGGGCCCCCTCGGGGGCGGGGCCCCCACAACCCACCGCCTTTACATTGTAGATTTCTTGTGCAGGTGGGTGGCCAGCAGCAGCGCCAGCCGGGTCGGCGGGTCGTCCAGGTCGAACCCCGCCGCCCGCACCCGGTCCAGCCGCGTGGTCACCGTGTTGCGGTGCACGCCCAGGCGTTCGGCCGCCTTGAGCGCCCCGCCCTCCTCCAGCACCGCGCGGACCGTCTCGACCAGCGTCCCGTCCTTGTCGACCGCGAGCAGCGGGCCGAGCACCACTTCCGCCGGCGCGCTCAGCACCCCGGCGGGCAGGGCCGCCAGCAGCTCGGCCGGTCCCATGCGGTCGGCCCTGGCCACCGTGCCAGGCCCGGCCACGAAGGCCGCCGCTCGGGCGCCCGGCAACGACTCGGCCAGGGCGGCCGGGTCTGTCACCTGGGCGCCGGCTCCTGCCGCGGCGAGCCACGGCAGGCTGCCGACCGCCCGCTGCAACGCCGCGGCCAGGTCCGCCGGCGGGCGGGCGGACCAGCCGGCCCAGCTCCTGCCTCTGGGCAGCACCGGGACCTCCCCCACTGTGGCGGCGAGGACGGCCCTGACCTGTGGACCGGCGTCCGGCTCGGGTCCGGCGCTCGGCTCGCCGGTGGGGGTGGCAGGCTCGGCCTGGCGGATCCAGAAGGCGGTCACCGGTCCCTGGACCGGCCAGCCGAGCGCCACCGCCCGGGCCCAGGGCTCCTCCCCCGCAGGGGAAGCGGCCGATTCGGGGGTGGACGGCGGAGCTGGGTCCAGGGCGGCGAGGAGGCGTTCGCCCAGGGCGGCCTGGAGGTCGAAGTCCTGGGCCGCGGCCAGCCGTTCGGTGGCCGCCCAGGCCGTGAGGGGGGCCACCGCGAGGCCGAGCACGGTGGCCACCACCGACGGCCAGCCCGCCGAACGGGCCGACCCGGCCGCGACCAGCGTGCCCAGGATGGCGGCGCGTCCCCCCGAGTCCAGTTCGGCGCGCCCGGCCGGGCGGTTCAGCCCCGTCCGGGCGAGTTCGGGGCCGGGCACCGGTACCTCGGCCAGGAGGTTCGCCCGGTCGGGGGCGACCCGGCCGGCCAGGCGCCTGCCGTACCCGTCGACGAAGGCGACCGAGGTGCCCGGCAGTTCGGCGTTGAGCACGCCGAGCACCCGCCGGGCCGACAGGCCCGCCTCGGCGAGCCGGGTGGCACAGCGGGCGACGAGCTGGGTGCGCGCCGCTTCGGGCCGGGCCGCCGCCGAAGCCACCCGTACCGCGGTCACCAGGGGGTCCTCCTCGACGAAGACCAGCGTCACGCCGAGCCGTTCGGCCAGCAGCTCTCCCGACCCGGCGCTCACCGCGCTGGCGGGGGCGATCACGCAGGCCGCCGCCTGCTCCCAGGCCCGCCGCATGGCCATCTCCACCGCCCAGCCGCCGCTGGCCGCCGAGCCGATGAGCACCACCGCCGTGTGCGGCACCACGGTGGACAGCACCGGCAGCTCGTCCACGATGCGCACCTGGTGCACCGGGTTCTCGCCGGTGCCGTACATCGTCGCCCCGGCCAGCGGCCCGGCGTCGACCAGCTCGGCCACCGTGACCGGCGACTCCCATCCGGCCGCCTTCACGGCGTGCCCTCCACGCCGGGCACGCCGAAGGCGCGCAGCCCGCCGAGGGCCCTGCCCCGCTCGGTGTGCCACACCGGCGCCGCCCGCACCACCATGACCTCGACCTCCATGCCCGGTTCCGCCTTGTCCACGTCCACCACCAGCCCGTCCGCCGCGCCGATCAGGCAGATCTGGTCGGGCGCGGTCGCCACCACCGCGCCGTCGGCCAGCGCCAGCACGATCTCGTTGTGCGCCTCCAGCCGCACCAGCCGGCGCAGCCCCTCCGACTCGTGCACCACGATGCTGGAGGGCAGCGAGGGCAGGGCCAGTTCCTCGCCGTGGCCGCTGCTGCCCTCGACCGCCGCGATCGTCCCCCGGCACAACCTCCGCACGCCGTACGGCGCGGCCAGCGAACGCGGCGCGCCCGGCACGCCGGCCTCCAGGAGCCGGCTGACCGTGCCGGGCACCACCACCTCGGCCAGCGTGCGCGCGCTCATCGGGTAGCACGCGGCCACCACCCAGCCGCCCACGGCCAGCACCACCGGCCGGACCAGGTTCTCCACCTCGTCCGGGGCGCTGTCCAGGAGCACCAGCTCCCCCGCCGGACCGGCCAGCGCCAGCGGGGCGGCGGCCACCCCGCCGAGGGTGTAGGTCGTCTGCTCCACCAGCGGGAAGACCCGGCCGCTGCCGTCCCCGTCGACCAGCGGCAGGCCCAGCCCGGCGGCGGCGATCACCGGCAGGAAGGCGTTCTCGGCCGCCACGTTCAGCGGCACGACCGCGCCCGCGCGGGTGCCCAGCCACCGCTCCAGCGCCCGTACGGCCCGCGCCGCCTCATCCCCCGAGGGCAGTTGCTCCCCCAGCGCGGTCGTGGAGCCGACCAGGCTGACCACCACGCACAGCGTCTCCCCCGGCAGGTCGGCGGCCTGGACCAGCTCCACCCCGCCCTCGCCGAGCACGTCGGCGCACCAGTCGGTGACCAGCGCGAACGACGCCTCGGCCGCTCCGGTGGCGAACACCCGCGACCCGGCGGCCAGGGCCGGCAGCGAGGCGCGGTCCACGCCCGTCACGGGGTGGCTCCTTCCGCGACGACGTGCAGCCGGTAGAGCCCGTCGGGCAGGTAGGACAGCGGGTTGACGCCGGTCACCACCACGCGGGCCGAGCCGGGGGCGGCGCCGGCGCTGACCACGCGGGTGAGGGCCTCGTCGCGGGCGTCCTGCAGGGCGCGGTCGAGCTCGGCCTTGCCGCGGGCGCGCACGATCCGCTCCACCCCGGCCCGCGGCCAGGCCAGCACCGCCCCGTACGCGGCGGCCACCTCGGGCTCCGGCACGCCCGGCCCGCCATCGAGCCCGCTCCGCCCGAGGCCCGGCGTGTCCTGCTCAACGGTTGGGAGGAGGGGCGTCCCCTGCTCGTGGCCGGGGGTGAGGGCGGTGAGGCCGCGGTCGCGGCTGGTGGTCCAGCCCAGCCGGCAGGCCAGCGGGTAGCGGCGGAAGTAGTGGGCCGACACCAGCCCCTCCCCGCTGCGGGCGAAGTACACCGGCAGGCCGGGCCACTGCCGGGTCACCTCCTCGGCGAGCTCCTCCGCCGCGGGCCCGAGGGCGGCGTTCCGGATCGTCTCGGCCTCCCGCTCCCGCAACCCCGGCCGGCCGAACTCGTACGACAGCGTGATCCGCGCTCCCGGCACCGCGTCGGCCACCACCGCGGCGGCCTCCAGCTCGTGGTCGGCCAGGGCGGGCGAGCCGGTCGCGGTGATGGCGAAGTCGCGCAGCCCGCACTCGACGGCGAAGCGCCGGACGGCGGAGGTGTCCAGCGGAGCCAGCGCCCGCCCGGTGAGGGTGTGCCCGCCGCGCACGATGGCCGCGGCGCCGCCCGGCCCGACCCGGGGCCGCAGGGAGTCGGGGCAGGCCCCGGCCACCCGGAGCGCGGCCACCGGCGCCTGCCGTACCGCGTCGAGGTCGGCGGCCACGCAGACGGCGCGGTAGGCGGCGCCGTCGGGCGGCGGGTGGTGGAAACGGGCGTCGGAGCGGACGGCGACGAGGGTGTTCGCCGGCCGGCCGAGTGCGACGCCGAGGATCACTCCAGCTCGCGCCCCTCGGTCTCGGGCAGCGGCAGGGCCAGCAGCACCGTGACGGCCAGGAAGGCGTTGATGATCAGCATGGTCGGCGTGAACCCGGTCGAGGCCGCGAGCAGCGCGCCGACCGCGGAGGGCGCGGCGGTGGTGGCGACGAGCTGGGCGGCGGTGGCCCAGGAGTAGCCGGTGCCGCGCAGCGCGGTCGGGTAGAACTCGCCGTTCCAGGTGTTCCAGACGCCCCACGCGCCGAGGCTGAAGAAGGAGAGCACGAAGTTGCCCGCGTACAGCTCCCAGGTGGCCGAGGCGGTGGCGAACCAGAGCCCGCCGACGGCCGCGGCCGCGACGTAGGAGAGGAAGACCTTCTTGCGGCCGAAGCGCCCGGTCAGCCAGGAGGCGCTGACGTAGCCGGGGATCATCATCAGCGCGCTGAGCGCCGCGAAGCCGAGCGAGGCCGACAACGTCAAACCCTTCTCCTGCAGCAGCGTCGGCAGCCAGGTCTGCAGCCCCCAGTAGCCCCAGTTGAAGGCGAAGTTGAGCAGCAGCATCAGCACGGTGATCCGGGCGAGCTTGCCGCGGAACAGGTCGAGCGGGTTGCCGACGCGCTCGGTGGTGACGGTGAAGGTGGCGTCCCAGTCGGGGCTGCCCAGCTCGCGCAGCACCGCGCGGGCCTCGGCCTGCCGGCCGCGGGCGGCCAGCCAGTAGGGCGACTCCGGCACCCAGGCGCGGATGGCGAAGGCCCACAGCCCGGCGGCGGCGCTGGCGATGGCCACGACGTGCCAGCCCAGGTGGCCCAGGGCCAGCGAGGCGCCGATGGCGGCCAGGATGCCGATCGGCCAGCCGATGGACAGGTAGACCGCGGCCTTGCCGCGCTGCCTGGTGGGCAGCAGTTCGAGGAAGTAGGGGAAGGTGATGGTGTAGACGCCCGCCAGCGCCAGGCCGGAGGCCACCCGCAGGGTGAGCAGGACCGGCAGGTTGGGCGCGAAGGCGGAGGCCAGGGCGATCACCCCGTAGGCGACCAGCGACCAGAAGCTGGTCGGCAGCCGTCCGATGCGGTCGGCGATCGGCCCCCAGATGAGCACCCCAGGGATCATGCCGAAGGCCACCGCCGAGAGGACCAGGCCGACGCCGCCCTCGTCGATGCCGAAGGAGGTGCCGAGGTCGTCGGCGACGTAGATCAGCGCGAGCTGCTCCCAGGATTCGATGACGAAAGCGATGAAGAGCGCCAGCGCGATGAGCACGTGCCGCCGGGTGAACGGCATGCGGTCGAAAGCCGCGCCGATGGGCAGCGTCCGCGTGTCTGTGGCAGTCATGGAACTCCTCGGAGGGGGGCGTAGAAGTTGTTGCGACCCTAGGCCCGCCCCCTCGTCCGGCGACTGTGCCAGACGCCTGTCTCGATCACCCGCGGCTGTGCGCCGCGCCCGGTACGGCCAGCATACCCGCAGGTCAGATGGTGTTCTCGTGGACGTGCACGATCAGCCACGCCCCGTCGGCCCGGCGGAGCACCGCGGTCGTCCTGACCAGCTCCGGCGGGCCGTCGGCGAAGTCGATGCGCAGCACGTAGCGCGCGAGGGCGGTCTCGCCCCACACGTCCACGACCTCGTCGAGGGGATGGACGCCGGTCTCCGCCGGCCCGCCGGCGGGCCGCGCGTCCCGGACGGCGTCGAGCTGGGCGCGGCTGGTGATCAGCTCGGGCGCCGCCGAGTCCCAGATGGTCGCCTCCGGGTGCAGGAGCCGGTCGATCCCGGCCCGGTCGCCTCGCGCGTAGGCGTCGTACATGCCGGTGATGACCGCCCAGACGGCGTCGCGAGACATCGCGCCCATCCCTTCGTCGTGCTCAGTCGGACGCGCTCACGTTACCCGGCGGCCTGCGCAGCAGCGTGACCACCCGCATCAGGCTGTCCCCGCCGTACCCGGCGGCGACCGCCTCGGCCATCAGCCGGCGGTGCGGCTCCAGGAAGTCGGTGCGCACGCCCAGCTCCTCGCTGGCGGCGAAGAAGTTGGGGAAGATCAGGTCGTTCATCGCCAGGTTGGACACGTCGGTGGCGAAGTGGTCGCTGTCGACCTCCTCGGCGCCCTCGCGCACGACGCTGAGCATCGCCTGGAGCCAGGTTTCGATGCGCGGGCCGAACTCGGTGGTCTTGATCCCGGCGTTGGAGATCATCGCCAGGGCGTGGTAGACGCCGCCGAACATGCCGTACATGGCGCTGAGCAGGGCCAGGTCGTACAACGCGGCGGTGCCGGGGTCGGTGTCGACGAAGTCGGGGGTGGCCAGGACGTCCAGGGTGGCGCGATGCTCGGCGAAGGCGTCGGCAGCGCCGCTGTAGAGGATCAGCGCCTCACGGGAGCCGATCATCGGCGGGACCGCCATCACGCCGCCGTCCAGGTAGCGGGCGCCGAAGCCGCGGACCAGGGTGTCGAGCTCGCGGGCCTGCTCGGGCGTGCCGTTGGTGAGGTTCACCACGGTACGGCCGGCCAGCGTCTCCCCCATCGCGGCCAGCAGCTCGCCGGCCGCCGCCTGGTCGAGCACGACGAGCACCACGAGGTCGCTCGCCTGCGCCGCCGCCACCGGGTCGGCGGCCCGGCCGGCTCCGGCGGCGACCAGGTCGTCGGCCTTGGCCGCGGTGCGGTTCCACACCGTGGTCGGGTGGCCGGCGTCGAGGAAGGTGCGGGCCACGGCGTGTCCCAGGAGGCCGAGGCCGAGCACTGTCACAGAGGGCTTGTTCATGGGACCCACCGTGCCGGGACGCGCTTCAGGTCCGCTTCGGATCGGCTCCAGGTCCGGCCAGCTCGTGGGCGAGCTGCTCCAGCTCGGCGCCGCCGGCCATCAGCGAGGTCAGCTCCTGCAGCGCGATGTCGGCCTTGGCGTGCAGGCCCAGGCTGGCGCCGCGGTTGAGCAGCAGGAAGCGGTCGCCGACCGGGTAGGCGTGGTGCGGGTTGTGCGTGATGAACACGACGCCGAGCCCGCGGTCGCGGGCCCGCACGATGTAGCGCAGCACCACCCCGGCTTGCTTGACGCCGAGGGCGGAGGTGGGCTCGTCCAGGATGAGGATCTTGGCCCCGAAGTGCACCGCGCGGGCGATGGCGACCGACTGCCGCTCGCCGCCGGACAGGGTGCCGACCGGCTGGTCCACGTCGCGGATGTCGATGCCCATCGCGCGCAGCTCCTCGCGGGCCACCCGCTTGGCGGTGGCGATGTCGAAGCGGCCGAAGGACTTGCGTGGCTCGGAGCCGAGGAAGAAGTTCCGCCAGACCGACATCAGCGGGATCATCGCCAGGTCCTGGTAGACGGTGGCGATGCCGCGGTCGAGCGCCGCCCGCGGGCTGGCCAGCCGTACGGCCTGGCCGTCGAGCAGATACTCGCCGGAGTCGTGCTGGTGCACCCCGGCCAGGATCTTGATCAGGGTGGACTTGCCGGCGCCGTTGTCGCCCAGCACGCAGGTCACGGTGCCGGGCTCGACCAGCATCGACACCTCGCGCAGGGCCAGCACCGAGCCGAACGACTTGCCGATGGCGCGGGTCTCGAGGATCAATGTCTCACCTGCTCGGCGTAGCGGCGCACCAGCCGGTTGGCCAGCGTGGCCAGCAGCAGCATCGCGCCGAGGAAGAACATGAACCAGTCGGCGTCCCAGCCGAGGAAGACGATGCCCTTGTCGGCCATGCCGAAGATGACCGCGCCGATGGAGGCGCCGATGGCCGAGCCGTACCCGCCGGTGAGCAGGCAGCCGCCGATGACGGCGGCGATGATGTAGATGAACTCCTGCCCGATGCCGATGTTGGCCTGCACGCTGGTGTAGCGCAGCGCGAGCATGGAGCCGACCAGCCAGGCGGCGAAGGCGGTCGTCATGAACAGCGCGATCTTGGTGCGGGCGGCGGGCACCCCGACCGCCCGGGCGGCCAGGTCGTTGCCGCCGACGGCGAAGACCCAGTTGCCCGCGCGGGTGCGCATGAGGAACCAGGTGGCGAGCGCGGTCAGGCCGAGCCACCACAGGATCGCCACCCGGAACCCGACCCCGCCGACGGTGATCGTGCCGCCGAACAGGGTGCGGGCCAGCTCGTAGCCGTCGGCCCTGGCCAGGCCGCTGACCTGGACGGTGCCGGTCAGCGCCTTGGTGACGCCCAGGTTGACGCCCTGCAGCATCAGGAAGGTGCCCAGCGTCACGATGAAGCTCGGCAGCTTGGTGCGGGTGACCATGAGGCCGTTGAGGAAGCCGACCGCCAGCGCGACGACCAGCCCGGCCAGCATCGCCAGCCAGACGTTGACGCCGAAGCGGGTGGCCAGGATGACCAGCACCAGGCCGCTGGTGCCGGTCAGCACGCCCGCCGACAGGTCGAACTCGCCGCCGATCATGAGCAGGGCGACGGCGACCGCCATGATGCCCAGCGTGGCCGCCGGGTCGAGCCAGTTGGCGACGCCGGCCACCGAGCGGAAGACCTCCGACTGGGCGGCGAAGAAGGCGAAGACGACGACCGCGCCGACCACCGCCCCGAGCTCGGGGCGGATCAGCAGGCGGCGCAGCGGTCCGGCGTGGGCCAGCCGCTCGTCCACGGCGGCGCTCGTCACCTGGTGCCGCCCTCGGCCAGCTTGGCGATGGCCTCGGCGTTGTCCTTGGTCACGAAGCCGGGTCCGGTGTTGACCGGCAGGCCGCCGCCGACGGTGTTGAGGTTCTTCTTGTGCAGGGTGAGGAAGGTGATCGGCAGCCAGCCCTGCAGGTACTGCTGCTGGTCGACGGCGAACAGGATCTGCCCGTCCTTGATCGCGGCGACCACGTCGGCGGACAGGTCGAAGGTGGCCAGCTTGGCCTGCGAGCCGGAGTCGCGCACGGCGTCGCGGGCGGCGATGGCGACGGCGTTGTTCAGCGCCAGGATGCCGTTGACCGCCTTGTCCGACTGCAGCTTCGCGGTGACCTTCGAGGTGACGTCGGCGAGGTTGGCGATGTCGACCTGCAGCCGCTCGACCGTGCCGCCGAGCGTCTCCTCCGCGCCCTTGCAGCGCTGGTCGAGGCCGACGTTGCCGGCCTCGTGCACGACGCACAGCAGCTTGGTGACGCCGGCCGCCTTGAGCTGCTCGCCCGCGCCGCGCCCGGCCACGTCCTCCGACTGGCCGACGTGGGCGACCGCCCCGAACTCCTTGGAGCGGTCGGCGCCGGAGTTGATGGTGATCACCGGGATCTTGGCGGCGACCGCCTTGCCGATGGCCTCCTTCAGGGCGTCGGGGTTGGCCATGGAGACCACGATGCCGTCGACCTTCTGCGCGACCGCCTGGTCGATGAGCTGCGACTGCTTGCCCGGGTCGCCGTCGCCCTGGTAGGTGACGGTGACCCCGTACTGCTTGCCGGCGGCCTCGGCGCCGTTCTTGACCACGTCCCAGAAGGAGTCGCCCGCGCCGCCGTGGGTGACGACGGCGAAGGAGCCCTGGTTGGCGGCGGGGCTCTGGCCGCCCCCGGCCTGGACGGGCGGCTGCGTCTGGCCGCCGCCGCCCCCGGAACTGCAGCCGGCCAGGACCAGCGAGCCCAGCAGAGCCAGGATGATCGGCGTTCGCTTCACGGCTACCTCCAAGACCGGTGAGTGACCTTGTTCTAACCGCCCGGTCCGCGAAGGTCAATAGTTTGTCCAGACATGAGGACTAATCTGTTAGCTGGCGGACATCAGGGCGATCAGGGCGGGGATGTCGTCCACGACGGCGCTCGGGCGCTGCCGTACCCGGTAGGGGATCTTGTCGGTGCTGGAGGAACGGACGATCACCGTGGTGCCGACGCCCGCCCGCACCCCGCACAGCGCGTCGCGGTCGAAGTTGTCGCCGACGTACCAGACGTCGGCCGGGTCGACCCCGAGCGCGCGGGTGGCGATCCAGATCATCTCCGGATTCGGTTTGCGCACCCCGACCTCGTCGCTGTAGACCTGCAGCGCCACCGGCAGCTCCTGGCGGGCGACGAAGTCGCGGTGCACCGCGCCGCACAGGGCGTTGCTGACCACCGCCACGGGCACCTCGCACGCCGCCAGCAGCTCGCGGACGCCCGGCCGCAACCGCCGCTCCTGGCGCAGCTCGCCCATCAGCCGGCACAACGCGCTCGCCTCGGCCAGCACCAGCTCGCGCGCCGCGGCCGGCCAGTCGGCCGCGACGTAGTCGCCCCAGAACTGGCGATGGGTCATCTCGGCCGGCGCGGCCAGGCGCGACATCGCGTCCTTCCAGTAGCGGTCGGCGTCGGCCCCCGCGCGGATGTCGAGCTCCACCTCCGCCACGTCCAGGTCGAGGCAGCCGGCCCGCGCCAGCCGCCCGTGCACCTCCTTGGCCAGCTCGGCCGGCCAGGAGGGCCGTTTGGCCCCCTCGACCAGCACCCCGCCGAAGTCCAGCAGCAACGCCTTCACAAACGCTTCCCATCCTCGCCGAACAGGTGCAGGTCGGCCGCGCGCGCCCAGCAGCGCACGACCTCGCCGGTCGCCGCCTCGACCGGCTCGTAGGACAACGCGAACAGCTCAGTCTCCTGGATGCGCAACCGGGTGGTCCATGACGAACCCGCCGGGAGCACCGCCTCGACGACCGCCTCCTCGCTCCAGGCGCCGGGTGCGGGCTCGCCCAGCCGCAGCGCCTCCGGCCGGACCCCGACCGTCGCGACCGCTTTATCCGCTATATCCGTGGCGCAGGCGTAGCGCAGCAGTGACGCGATCCCCGGCGTGTCGACCAGGTTCATCGGCGGGCTGCCGACGAACTCGGCGACGAACCGGTTGGCCGGCCGGGCGTACATCTCCAGCGGCGGCGCCACCTGCTGCAGCGTGCCGCCCTCCATGACCGCGATCTGGGTGGCCATGGTCATCGCCTCGAGCTGGTCGTGGGTGACGAAGACGATCGTCGCCCCCGACTCCTCGTGGATGCGCTTGAGCTCGGCGCGCATCTCCAGCCGCAGCCGCGCGTCCAGGTTGGACAGCGGCTCGTCCAGCAGCAGCACCGACGGGCCGACCGCCAGCATCCGCGCCAGGGCCACCCGCTGCTGCTGCCCGCCGGACAGTTGCGAGGGGTAGCGGTCCATGGCGTCCTCGACGTGCACCATCTTCAGCGCCGCCTCCGCCCGCGCCCGCCGCTCCGGCCCGGGCACCTTGCGCATGCGCAGCCCGAACTCGGTGTTGCCCAGCACCGTCAGGTGCGGCCACAGCGCGTAGTTCTGGAAGACGAGCCCCATCTGCCGCTTCTCCGGCGGCACGTAGCGGCCCTGCTCGACCGAGTCGAGCACCCGGCCGTCCACCTCGATCGTCCCGGCGCTCGGCTGCTCCAGCCCGGCGATCATGCGCAGGGTCGTCGTCTTGCCGCAGCCCGACGGGCCCAGCAGGCACATGAAGGCCCCGTCGGGGACGACCAGGTCCAGGTCCTTGACCGCGTGGGCGGAGCCGCCGTAGCTCTTCGACACGCCGCGTAAGGTGATCATTCATCCTCCGAGCCCGGCCGCCAGGGAACTCCTGGTCAGGCGCTGCGCGAGATAGGTCATGGTGAAGGAGACCAGCGCGATCATCAGCACGACCGCGTTGGCGAGCTGGGTGTAGCCGTAGTCGACGAGGTTGATCGAGAGCGTGGTGAGCAACTGGGTCCCGGTCGTGGTCAGCATGATCACGATGCTGAGCTCCTTCAGGCCCGAGATGAACGGCAGCACCACCCCGGTGACCAGCGCCCCCTTCTGGATGGGGAAGACGATGAGCCGCATCCGCGCCGCCCACGAGGCGCCGCTGACCTGCGCCGCCTCCTCGGGCTCGCGGCCGAGCTGCGTCATCGCCGCGATCCCCGAGCGCGAGGAGTACGGCAGATGCGTCACCGCCATCACGATCACCAGCAGGGCCGTCGTGCCGTACAGCGCCGGGACCGGTCCGCGCTGCACGGCGAACAGCGACAGCGACGCGGCGGCGAAGGCGATGCCGGGGATCAGGTAGGGCAGGAAGGACACCTGCCGCAGGAACCCGGCGACCCGGCCGGCCGTCCCCCTGACCACCACGTAGCCGACCAGCAGCCCGAGCACGCCGCAGATGAGCGCGGCGCTGCCGACGATCACCAGGCTGTTCCAGGCCGCCTCCCACAGCTCGCTGCCGCGCAGCACCCCGTGCGGGAAGCCGACCGCGCCCGGCAGGTGCTCGCCCAGCCAGAAGTCGAGGGTGAAGTTGTCGGCCCGCCACACCCCCGGCGTGCGCGTCACCGTGGACAGGGCCAGCGTCCCGACCGGGATCGCCACGCTGACCAGCAGGGTCAGCCCGGCCAGCGCGGCGGCCGGCCAGCGCCAGCGGCGCAGGTCCGCCGGCCGGTCCATCGCGCCCTTGCCGCCCACCGTCACGAACCGGCGCTGCTCGCGCAGCAGGCGCATGTCCACCAGCACGACCAGCACGCCGATGACCACGATCACCGAGGCCAGCACCGAGGCCACGCCCGTGCTCCGGTCGCGGATCGACTGGTACAGGCCGGTCGACAGCACCCGGTAGTCGGCCGGCAACCCCAGGATGTACGGCGTGCCGAAGGTGCCGAGCACGCGCCCCACCACCAGCAGCACCGCGCTCGACAACGCGGGCAGCATCAGCGGCGCGACGATGCGCCGCACCACCGTGGCCCGCGAGGCGCCCAGGATGCGCGCCGAGTCCTCCAGTTGCGAGTCGATGCGCCGCAGCGCGTTGCCCACCAGGAGGAAGACGAAGGGGAAGTAGTGCAGCCCCAGCGTCACGATGATCGGCACCGCCCCGTAGGCCAGCCAGTCGGGCGTGCGGATCCCGGCCGACTGCAGGATGCCCGCCTGCCCGCCGGCCCGCTCGTTCTTGAACAACGTCAGCCACGCCAGCGAGAACGTCCACGACGGCAGCATGTACGGCACGACCAGCGCCCCGGCCAGGAAGCGGCGGCCGGGCACGTTGGTGCGCGTCACCAGGAAGGCCATCCCGCCCCCGGCCACCAGCGCGAACAGCACCGTGCCGACGCTGACCACCACCGTGTTGACCAGCGGCTCCCAGAACAGCAGCCCGCTGATCTGCGAGCGGAACACCCGCCACAGGTAGTAGCCGGTCCACTCGCCGGGCCGCTGGCCCGAGTGCACCTCGTCCCCATACTGGACGCGGAAGGCGTCGGAGATCACCGCGCCGAGCGGGGCCACCACCAGGTACAGCAGCAGGATCACCAGGATCAGGCCCATCGCCGCGGTGGGCTCGTGGCGCAGCACGCGTAAGCGGTAGACCACCCGCCGCCGGATCGGCGGCCGGTCGGTGACCGTCGTCATCTCATCGTCTCCTCAAGGTCCAGGGGGTCAAGTGCTGGCGCACCCGGCTGCCGGCCTTGCGCGCCGCCAGGGCGCAGGCGGTGACCGAGGCCGGGTCGCCCAGCACCCGGCCCACGGTCAGCACCGCGCCCGCCCGCGCGGTGGCGATCTGGGCGCTGACCAGGGCCACGATCCTGGCGCCCGAGGCGCCGCGCAGGTCGTCCCACGCCCGGCGCAACCGGCCCGTCATCCGTGGTTGATCCGCCAGAAGTCCGACACGACCTGCCGGTTCTGGAAGTCGGCCAGGAGCTTGGCCGAGTCGGTGTGGAACAGCTCGCTCTTCCAGTCCTTGAGACCTTCGGGCACCACGAGCGGCTTGACGGTGGAGTTGCCGGAGACGCCACCTTCGGCGATCTCGTGCTTGACGCCCTCCTCGGTCATGATGAAGTGCACGAAGAGCTTGGCGGCGTTGGGGTGCTTGCTCTTGGTGGCGATGGCCGCGTACTTCGGATAGCTGAAGCCGGCGAAGGGCTGCATGCCGGTGCAGGCGGCCTGGGTGTAGCCCTTCTCCTCGTTGTTCCTGAACTTGGAGATGGACATGAAGCCGATCTTGGAGTCCTTGGCGGTGGGGGCGCCGACGGCGCCGGAGATGTCCTCGTCGGAGCCGGTCAGCACGGGCTGGTTGGCCGAGAGCCGCTTGATCCACTCGTAGGCGGCGCTCTTCTCCTTGGTCTCCAGCGGCTTGCCGTACCTGGCCTGGTAGGCCTGCTCGAGCGCCTGGTTGCCGTGCGCGTCGAGCTGCGTGAAGAACGACAGGACGGTCGGCTTGCCGAGCGGGTCCTGCATGACGACCTTGCCGCGCCACTCGGGCTCGGTCAGGTCCCAGACGTTCTTGGCCGGGCAGCCGTCCGGTGACAGCTTGGTGTTGTAGGCGAAGATCGTGGCCTTGGCCAGGGCCATCAGCGGGTTCTGGTTCTCCGGCGGGATGTCCTTGGCCAGGTCGCCGGGGATCCAGGTGTGCACGATCTGCTGGGGCAGGAGCTGGCCGACCAGCACGCCGCCGTCCTCGTACATGGTGGCGTCGATGGTCACGTTGCCGGCGGCGTGCTCGCGGATCATCTTCTCCGCGGTCTCCGGGGAGTCGGACTTGACGCCCTCCATCTGGATCCCGTACTTCGCGGTGAAGGCCTTGGCGACGTCCTCGATGTCGCCGCTGGAGTCGTAGACGGTCACGCTGCCCTCCGCCTTGGCGGCGGCGACGAGCGCCGCCAGGTCGAAGGCGGCGTCCTGGGAGGCGCTGGGCGCGGGCGCCGGGGCGGCGGCCGGGCCCTGGGTGGACGGAGCGCAGGCGGTGGCGAGGACGGCCGCGGTTAAAAGGGCTGGAACGGTGCGCATGAACGGCTCCTTCGAGAGAGCGGCCGGGCCCCCGTTCCGGCTGGCGATGCCTACAAAATGAACGCCAGATGAACCATTTGTCAAGACATAATGACCTTTAGAGGAGCAGCCCACCGGCTGTCAGGACGTGGGTCACGCGCTTGCCGTGGCACCATTCTGGTGCCATTCTGGTGCCATGGATCTCACGCCCTACGTCGACACCATCCGCCGCGAGATCGCCCTCGCCGCGGAAGCCGGCGGCGAGGAGGCGCGCGCCCTGGCCGTCCGGCTCTCTGCCACCGTGGAGTCGGCCGCCCGCCTCGCCCTGCTCGAAGCCCTCTCCGCCGCGGCCGACGAGATCACCCGCGACCTGGCCCCCGGCTCGGTGGACGTACGGCTGCGCGGACGCGACCCCCAGTTCGTCGTGACACCATCACCGCCCACCGCCGGCACCACGCGGCACCACGAAGCGCCGGCCGACGAAGCGCCGGTCCCGGAGGCCGAGGACGGCGCCGTCGTCCGCGTCGCCCTGCGCGTCCCCGAACAGCTCAAGCCCCGCATCGACGAGGCGGCCGGCCGCGAGGGCCTGTCGGTCAACTCCTGGCTGGTGCGCGTCGTCGCCTCCGCCCTCGACCAGCGCACCCGCCGCCGCACCGCCACCCCCGACAGCGGCGCGACCGGCCAGCGGTTCACCGGATGGGTGAGCTGACGTGCCCGTCTACGACACCCCAGAGCCCATCACCGCCGTCGTCGAGGGCGTCTACGGCGCGATCCGCGTCCACGCCGGCCCGCGCACCACCACCGAGGTCCTCGTCCGGCCCGGCAACCCGGCCGACCCCGAGGACGCCCGCGCCGCCGCCGAGACCCGGGTGGAGTTCACCGCCGGCCGGCTCGTCGTCCGGCGGCCCAAGAAGGGACCGCTCAGCCGGCTCATCGGGGCGAGCGGCGAGACCGTCATCGACATCGGCCTGCCCGCGGGCTCCGCCATCGAGGTCGACGCGGCCGGTGAGATCCACACCAGCGGCGAGCTCGGCGAGTGCACGCTGACCTCCTCCTACCACGACGTCCGCGTCGAGCACGCGGCGGCGCTGCGGGTCAGCGCCGCGCACGGCGACGTCTTCGTCGGCTCGGTCGGCGGGACCACCACGATCACCTCCGCCTACGGGGCGATCGAGGCCGGGCGGCTCGGCGGCCACACCGCCGTGAAGGCCACCCATGGCGACGTGCGGATCGCCGAGACCGGCGGCGACCTGCGCGTCCGGCACGCCTCCGGCCTGGTCTTCCTCGGCCGCGCCGGCGGCGACGTGGCGATCAGCACGGCCTACGGGGACCTGCGGGTCGCCGAGGTCTCCGGCGGCACCGTCACTTTGGAGACCAACACCGGTGGCATCGAGATCGGCATCGCCGAGGGCACCGCCGCCTGGCTCGACGTCAGCTCCGGATACGGCACCGTCTCCGTCGGCCTCGACACCGGCGACGGCCCGGGAGTCGCCCTGCGCACCGCCGAGATCACCGCCCGCGCCGGCTACGGCGACATCCGCGTCCGCCGCGCCCGCTGACCCCCCGCTTTCCCATCCCCCAAGAACCTGCTGGTCGCCCCTTCCGATCCCCGAAAGAACCTCCTTCCCATCCACGGATGAACCTCCCGATCCCCCAGGCTCCCGGTCCTCCGGGTTGCCCGACGAAACGAGGTCCCATGCCCGCCCCCGCCATCGCCGTCTCCGGCCTGCGCAAGGCCTACGGCGACAAGACCGTCCTCGACGGCGTCGACTTCGAGGTCCCCGCCGGCACCGTCTTCTCCCTGCTCGGCCCGAACGGCGCCGGCAAGACCACCACCGTGCAGATCCTGTCCACCCTGCTGACCGCCGACTCCGGCCGCGCCTGGGTCGGCGGCCACGACGTGCGCGCCGACCCCGACGCGGTGCGCGCGCTGATCGGCGTCACCGGCCAGTTCTCGGCCGTGGACGAGCTGCTCACCGGCGAGGAGAACCTCCGCCTGATGGCCGACCTGCTCCACCTCGACCGCGCGGAAGGCCGCCGCCGCGCCACCGCGCTGGTGGAGTGGTTCGAGCTCGGCGAGGCGGCCAGACGCCCCGCCGGCACCTACTCCGGCGGCATGCAGCGCCGCCTCGACCTGGCGATGACCCTCATGGGCGAGCCGAAGGTGATCTTCCTCGACGAGCCGACCACCGGCCTCGACCCGCGCAGCCGGCACACCACCTGGCAGATCATCCGCGACCTGCTCAGCGAGGGCATGACCGTCTTCCTCACCACCCAGTACCTGGAGGAGGCCGACCAGCTCGCCGACCGCATCGCCCTGCTCGACCACGGCCGGCTGGCCGCCCACGGCACCCCCGACGAGCTCAAGCGCATGGTCCCCGGCGGCCACGTCAGCCTGCGCTTCGCCGACCCCTACTCGTTCGACGCCGCCGCCCGGCTGCTCGGCCCGGCGCGGCGCGACGAGGCCGCGCTGAGCCTCCAGGTGCCCGGCGACGGCAGCGTCCGCGCGCTCAGGACCCTGCTCGACCGCCTGGACGGGGCCGGGCTGGAGCCCGAGTCCTGCACCGTGCACACCCCCGACCTCGACGACGTCTTCCTGGCCCTGACCGGCCGGCCCGCCCCCGACAAGGAGCCCGCCCGATGAGCACGGTCCCCACCACCGGCCCCGGCGTCCGGCGGCTGAGCCCGCTGGCTCTCACCCTCGCCGACTCGGCCACCATGATCCGGCGCAGCTTCAAGCACGCGCTGCGCTACCCGTCCATGACCATCAGCACCGTGCTGATGCCCGCCTTCATGCTGCTGCTGTTCGTCGGCCTGTTCGGCAGGTCGATGGGAGCCGGCCTGGCCGGCACCGCCGCCGACGGCCTGGAGTACGTCGACTTCGTCGCCCCCGGCGTGCTGGTCGTCGCGGCGGCCGCGGCCGGGGTGGCCACCTCGGTCGCGGTCTGCGTGGACATGACCAAGGGCATCGTCAACCGCTTCCGCACCATGTCCATCGCCCGGACCTCGGTGCTGACCGGGCACGTCGTCGGCAGCGTGGTCCAGGCGATGGCCGGGGTGATCCTGGTCGCCGGCATCGCGCTGGCGATGGGCTTCCGCCCCACCGCCGGAGTCCTGGAGTGGCTCGGCGCGCTGGGGCTGCTCACGCTGCTGTCCTTCGCGCTCACCTGGCTGTCGGTCGCGCTCGGCCTGCTGGCCAAGAACCCGGAGGGCGCCAGCAACACGCCGCTGCTCTTCCAGCTCCTGCCCTTCCTCGGCAGCGCCTTCGTGCCCACCGAGACGCTGCCGTCGGCGGTACGCTGGTTCGCCGAGTACCAGCCCTTCACGCCGATCAACGCGACGCTGCGGGGCCTGCTGCTCGGCCTGCCGGTCGGCGACAACGCGATCATCGCCGTCGCCTGGTGCCTCGTCCTGGCCGTGGCGGGGTACGCGTGGTCCAAGATGTTGTTCAACCGGCGCTAGCCCTACTAGAACGGAATCATTCGTTCCCTTATAGTGGACGGCATGACCAGCCCACCCATGAGCGGCCGCAAGAAGCAGGCCGCACGCAACGACGAGCTGATCCTGCAGGCCGCGCGCACGGTGTTCACCACCGATCCGGGAGCCCCCATCTCCGCCGTCGCCGACCGCGCGGGCGTCGGGATCAGCGCTCTCTACCGGCGCTACCCCAGCAAGGACGCGCTGCTGCAGAAACTCTGCTCCGACGGGCTGCAGCTCTTCCTCAAGGCCGCCCGCGAGGGCCTGGCCGTGGACGACCCCTGGGAAGGCTTCGCCACCTTCGTGCGAGGCGTGGTCGCCTACGACAGCCACTCGCTCACCATCGCCCTGGCCGGCACCTTCCCGCCCACCGAGGACCTCTTCCGCGACTCCCAGCTCGCCTTCCAGCTCAGCGCCGAGGTCTTCGAGCGGGCCCAGCAGGCCGGGGTGCTGCGCCCCGGCCTGGTCGTGGACGACCTCGCGATGGTCTTCGAGCAGCTCGCCTCGATCAAGCTCGGCGACGCCGAACGCATCGCCGAGCTGCGCGAGCGCTACCTCACCCTGATCCTCGACGCCCTGCGCAACCCCCCGGCCGTCAGCCCGCTGCCCGGCCCGCCGCCCACCGCCGCCGAGATCGGCCAGCGCTGGGTCTACACCGGCTGATCCGGCGTCCTGGCCAGCTCCCACAACCGCTCGAACTGCCGGAACCAGTAGGCGAACCAGCGCGGGTGGGCCTCCTTCGTCAGCTCCAGGTGCATGCGCGCCACGATCGACTCGTTGCGCACCCCGTGGAACTCGACGATGACCCGCCCGTGCCTGGTCCTCGGGTCGATCAGCACGAGGCTGAAGCCCGGGTTGAAGCCCAGCAGCCGGTAGGCCACCCGGTCAGGGTCGCGCATCCGCTCCAGCCGGCCCAGCGTGCCGGCCAGGCCCTCGCGCAGGCCCTGCACCTGGTGCTCCTCCGAGCCGTCGAGCTGGGCCTCGGCCAGCCGCAGCCCCTCGGCCGCCTCCGGGTCCAGCACGATCACCTGCAACGAGCCGCCCCGCTTGGCCAGCAGGCCGTTCCACAACATCTGGCAGTTCTGGGCCGACAGCAGGTTCACCCCGGTCGGCGCGTAGATCCGCACGTCCTTGGCCTTGCCGAACAGCTGCGACAGCGGCTCGCCCTCGAACGACAGCCGGTCGGCCGGCCGTACGGCGTCGCGGTCCAGCCGCTCCGGCGGCAGGGTCAGCCGGTAGACCAGCAGCGCGATCCCGCCCAGCACCACCGCCCAGCGCAGGTTCTCCGAGAGGACGTCGTCCACCGCCGTCACCACGGCGCAGACGAACGCCGCCGCCGCCAGCGCGTAGGCCTCGAGATTTCTGCGCTGCACCAGATCAGTTCGAAACCGCCGGAACAGCCCCACCGCGCCTCCCTCGGCTCGCCCCACCTCCATTCTGGGCGGGCCGGCCCTCGCGCGGGCGGTGTTCTAGGGGGCTTCCTCCCCGGCCAGGTCCAGCACCCGGCGGGCGCGCGCGACGACCGGCGCGTCCACGAAGCGCCCGTCGGCGAGCGCCACCGCGCCCCGGCCGGCCGCTTCGACGATCTCGCGGGCCCTGGCCACCTCCTCCGCGCTCGGGCGGAAGGCCCGGCAGATGACGGGGAGCTGGGCGGGGTGGATGGCGGCCCTGCCGTACAGGCCGATGGAGCGCCCGCGCACGCACGAGGCGAGCAGGCCCTCCTCGTCGCGCACGTGCGGGTAGACCGACATCGGCACCGGCGGCAGCCCGGCCGCCGCCGCGGCGAGGATGACCTGCAGCCGCAGGTGATCGAGGGCGCTCTCGGCGGTGATGGACAGCTCGGCCGCCAGGTCCTGCTCGCCGAGCGCGATGCCCGCCACGCGCGGGTGCGCGGCGATCGCCGGCGCGGCGAGCACGCCCGCCGCCGACTCCACCAGCGCGTACAGCGGCGTCTCCCCCGGCAGGTCGAGCGCCCGCGGCGACTCCACCTTGGGCACGCGCAGCCCGTCGGCGCCCGCCCCGGCCAGCGCCGCCACGTCGGCCCGCCCGCGCTCGGTGGCCGGGTCGTTCACCCGCACGTGCACGGCGGGCCCGCCCTCACGGGCGGCGAGGTAGGCCAGCGCGTTGGCCAGGGCCTCCGCCTTGCGCTCGGCCGCGACCGCGTCCTCCAGGTCGATGATGACCACGTCCGCCCCGGACCCGGCGGCCTTGGCGAACCGCTCGGGCCGGTCCCCCGGCACGTACAGCCAGGTCAGCGGTGCCACGCTCACGCGATCACCCCGTCGGCGCGCAACGTCGCGACGGCCTCGGCGGCGTAGCCGAGCTCGCCGAGGATCTCCTCGGTGTGCCGTCCGTGCGGCGGCCCCGCCCACCGCACCTCCCCCGGCGTCTCCGACAGCCGGAACAACACGTTCTGTACGGTCACCGAGCCGAGCTCCTCGTCGGGGAGCTCGACGAAGGTGTTCAGCGCCTCGTATTGGGTGTCAACGGCGATGTCCTTTACATTGTAGATCGGAGCCACCGCCGCCTGCGCCTCCTCGAACCTGGCGATGACCTCCTCGGCGTCCCGCTCGGCGATCCACGACCCCACGGCCGCGTCCAGCTCCTCCACGTGCGCCACCCGCCCGCTGCCGGTGGCGAACCACGGCTCGGCCACCAGGTCGGCCCGCCCCACCAGCGTCACCACCCGCTCGGCGATGCTCTGCGCGCTGGTCGAGATGGCCAGCCACCGCCCGTCGCGGGTGCGGTAGGTGTTGCGCGGCGCGTTGCTGCTGGAGCGGTTGCCGGTGCGCGGCGGCACCACGCCCAGCTCCTTGTAGGCGGTCATCTGCGGCCCGAGCAGCCCCAGGATCGGCTCGATGATCGCCATGTCGATCACCTGGCCGCGTCCGGTCGCCTCCCGGGCGTGCAGCGCCACCATGATCGCGTAGGACATCGCCAGCCCCGCGATGCCGTCGGCCATGGCCAGCGGCGGCAACGTCGGCGGCCCGTCGGGCTCCCCCGTCATCGCCGCGAAGCCGCTCATCGCCTCGGCCAGCGTGCCGAACCCCGGCCGCGAGGCCATCGGCCCGAACTGCCCGAAGCCGGTCATCCGCGCGACCACCAGGCGCGGGTTGAGCTCGTGCAGCACCTCGGGCCCGAGGTTCCAGCGCTCCAGGGTGCCGGGACGGAAGTTCTCCACCAGCACGTCGGACTCCACCGCCAGCCTGCGCAGGATCTCCTGGCCGCCGGGCTGCGACAGGTCGACGGCCGCCGTCCGCTTGTTGCGGCCCAGCGTCTTCCACCACAGGCCCACGCCGCGCGAGGAGGGGCCGTGCCCGCGCGCCGGGTCGGGCCGCCGCGGATGCTCGATCTTGACCACGTCCGCGCCGAAGTCGCCCAGCAGCATCGCCGCCGAGGGGCCGGCGAAGAGCGTGGCCGCGTCGATCACCCGGATACCATCCAAAGCTCCCATAGTCTTATATCTTATAAGATGTGCCCGCACCGATGAGCAAAGCCGACTACGTCTACTCCGTGCTCCTGGAGGAGATCCGCACCGCGCGCCTGCCCGGCGGCACGGCCCTGCGCGCCGCGGCCGTCGCCGAGCGGCTGGGCGTCTCGGTCACCCCGGTCCGCGAGGCGCTGCGCCGCCTGGAGCAGGATCGGCTGATCAGCTACGAGCCGCACCACGGCGCCACCGTCGCCGACCTCACCGGCGAGGCCCTGGAGGAGTTCTATGGCGTGCGCGCGGTCCTGGAGGGCTACGCCGCCCGCCGCGCCGCCACCCGGCTCACCCCCGCCGACCTGGAGCGGCTGCGCGCCCTGCACGAGTCGATGCGCGCGGACCTGGCCGCCGGCCGCCTGGAAGCCCTCGGCGGCCGGAGCGAGCAGTTGCACCTGGCCCTGGCCGACATCGGCGGCCCCGCCTTCCTCGGCCGGCAGATCCGGGCGGTCCGCGACACCGTTCCCGTGCGGCCCGGCGACTCGCTGTGGCTCGACCCCGCCCTGGCCGCCGACCTGCTGGAGGCGCACGAACGGCTGCTGGCCGCGCTGGAGGCGGGCGACGGGGCCGCCGCCGAGCGCGTCATGGTCGAGCACGTCGAGCAGGGCGGCGCGCACCGCACCGGCTAACCGGCCGGCCGGTAGCCGGTCAGCCGGTCAGCCGAAGGTCCAGTCCAGGTGGGCCAGGCCCGCCTCGAAGTAGCGCCGGTCGGTGCTCAGGCCGTGGACCAGGTCCTCCAGCAGCGAGCAGCGGGCGTAGAACAGCACGCGGGCGTGCTCCGGGGCCGGGCCGCCGTAGGACTCCAGGATCCGGGCGTAGGTGGCCGGCCCCAGGTCGCGCCAGAGCAGCGCGAAGTCGCGGGCCGGGTCGGTCAGCGCGGCGTCGCCCCAGTCGATCACGCCGCTGATCGACCCGTGCTCCACCAGCAGGTGCTCGGCGCCCAGGTCGTTGTGGCAGAACACCACCGCCTCGCCGGCCGGTGGCGGAGCGGTCCCCAGGAACTCCTCGACCCTCGCGCGGGCACGGGCGGGCAACTCCGGGGCGACCTCGGCGAAGCTCTCCTCCGCCTCCTCCAGCAGGCCGCTCAGCGGGTAGTCGTCGCGCTCGGCCCCGATGAGCGCGCCGTGGATCGCCGTCAGGAACCCGCCCAGCGCGGGCGCCAGCCGTACCGGATCGACGGCCGGGCCGTCGATCAGCGGCACGCCGGGCAGCTTGCGGTAGGCCAGCACCCCGGCCTCCGGGTCGGCGTGGACCGGGACGGGCACCGGCAGCGGCGAGACCTCGGCCACCGCGCGCAGGATCGCCACCTCGGCGGGGTTGACCGCGCCCTTGCCCACCCGCACCACGTACTCGCCGTTGATCTCCCAGGCGACGTTGTCCACGCCCTCGCCGAGCCGGACGCGGCTGTGCTCCACGATGCCGGGGATCATGCGGGGACCAGCTCCGCGAGGGCGGAGCCGGCCAGGTCGAAGCCGCCCACGGTGGCCAGGTAGGGACCGACGGTGAACGGGTCGCCCAGGTAGCGGCCGCCCGCGCGGCGCACGAGCAACGCGCCCGCCGCCACGTCCCACGGGCTCGCGCCGAGCCCGAAGCAGGCGTGTGCCCAGCCGGCGGCCACGTGCGCGAGCTTCAGCGCCGCGCTGCCCGGCCGGCGCACCGCGCTGAAGGAGGTGACCAGCCGCCCGAACCGGTGCAGCGCCTCCTCCCCCTGCTGGGCCAGGTCGTAGGCGCTCGGGTAGCTGGTGAGCAGCAACGCCTCCCGGTCGGTGCGCGGCCCCGCGCTGGTCAGCGGGACCCCGTCGCACCGGGCGCCGCCGTCGCCGGCGGTGAAGAGCTGGTCGCGGACCGGGTCGTAGATCGCCCCGGCGACCAGCTCGCCGCCGACGGCCGCACCGATCGAGACGCAGAAGAAGGCCACTCCGGCGGCGAAGTTGGCGGTGCCGTCGATCGGGTCGACGTACCAGGTGACCTCGCCCGAGCCGGGCTGCGTGCCGCCCTCCTCCCCCACGATCACGCTGCCGGGGGCGCGTTTGCCGATCACCGCGCGGATCTGCTCCTCGGCCGCGAGGTCGTGCTCGGTGACGGGATCGTGGAAGTCGGTCTTGGTCGCCACCCGCGCCCCGGTGCGGAACACCTCGCGCAGCCGGGTGCCGGCTCCGGTGGCCGCCTCGACCGCGATGTCCAGAAGATCATCATTCGTCGCCATAATTCCACGGTAGCCGTTTGTCAGGACATTCTGACCCCATTACGCTGATCGCATGACCGCTAACCTGGCCATCGACCTGGACCGCTCCAGCCCGGTACCCCTGTATTTCCAGGTCGCCGAGCAGATCGCCGAAGCCATCCGGCGCGGGGATCTGGCCCCCGGATCGCGCCTCGACAACGAGATCCTGCTCGCCGACCGCCTGGGCCTGTCCAGGCCCACGGTACGGCAGGCGATCCAGTACCTCGTGGACAAGGGCCTACTGGTCCGCAAGCGCGGCGTCGGCACCCAGGTGGTCCACGGCCAGGTCAAGCGCTCGGTCGAGCTCACCAGCCTCTACGACGACCTGCGCCGCGCCGGCCAGGAACCGGCCACCCAGGTGCTCGCCCTCGAACCCCGCCCGGCCGACGAGGAGATCGCCCGCATCCTCGGCGTCGAGACCGGCGTGCAGGTCCTCTACCTGGAGCGGCTGCGCTTCGCCGCCGGCGAGCCGCTCGCCGTGATGCACAACTGGCTGCCCTTCGGCCTGGCCCAGCTCAGCGCCGAGAGCCTGCAGCACCGCGGCCTGTACGAGCTGCTGCGCCAGGCCGGGGTCCGGATGCGCGTGGCCAACCAGCGCGTCGGCGCCCGCGCCGCCACCCAGGCCGAGGCCAAACTCCTCGACGAGCGGCGGGGCGCGCCGCTGCTGACCATGGTCCGCACCACCTACGACGACCAGGGCCGCGCGGTCGAGCACGGCTCGCACATCTACCGCGCCTCCCTCTACTCCCTGGAGGTCACCCTCATCGAGCGCTGACAACGCCTCGACAGGGGCGCTCGGTAGCGTCGCGCGGCGTGAACCTGTCCGATGTCCGCCGCGCCGCCCTGGCCGGGTTGTTGTCGTGCTTTCCCCCGCTGGTCCCGCTGGCGCTCCTGCCGATGGTCGCCCACCTTCCTCAAAAGCACCGCTGAGCCGTACCCCGCGGCCGGGGGCTCACCCGGTCAGCGACAGGGCCGTCTGGGCGGCTTCGCGCAGGTCGGCGTGCAGGCGGGCGTTGTGCTCGCGGTCGGAGCGGACCTCCACGATCCGCACCCCCTCGCCCCGGATCGCCTTGGCCACCTCCGACGGATCCTCCACCAGCGTGTACGGCGTGCCGGTGGCGGCCGCGACGTAGCCGAGGTCCACCCCGTGCGGCGTGCCGAAGACCCGCTCGAACGGGTCACGCAGCGCCGCCTGCGGCAGCAGCGAGAAGATCCCGCCCCCGTCGTTGTTGACCACCACCAGGCACAGGTCGGGCCGCGGCTCGCGCGGTCCGAGGATGAGCCCGTTCTGGTCGTGCAGGAACGACAGGTCGCCCACCAGCGCGTAGGAGGGCCCGTTGTGCGCCAGCGCGGCCCCCATCGCGGTGGAGACGATGCCGTCGATGCCCGAGGCGCCCCGGTTGGCCAGCACCCGCAGCCCGCGCCGGGGCCGCATGACGGTGTCGAGGTCGCGGATCGGCATCGAGGAGGCGGTGAACAGCAGCGACCCGTTCGGCAGCAGCTCGACCAGGTCGCGCGCCAGCCGCGGCTCGCTCATGCCGCTCACGTCCAGGAGCCCGTCGATCGCCGCGCGCACCGCGAGGTCGGCCCGGCGCCAGGAGTTGAGCCACTCGTCGTCGCCCGAGGCGACCGGGATCTCGACCGCCTGCGCCACCTGGGTCGCCGACCGGGTGGGGTCGGGCCAGCGGGTCAGGTCGGTGGCGACCACGATGTGCTCCTCGGCGTGCCGCAGCCACGACAGCAGCGGCCGGGACAGGCCGGGACGGCCGAGCGTGACGACCACGTCGGGCCGGTGCGCTTCGGCGAACTCCGGCGAGCCGAGCAGGAAGTGGTAGGTGGATACGGCGTGGTCGCCGTAGCGGCCGTTGCCGTTCGGCTCGGAGATCACCGGCCAGCCGGCCATGCCCGCCGCGGCGACGTAGCGCCGCACGTTGGCCGCGCCGTCGCCGACCACCAGCACGCCCCGGCGGGTCGGCGGCAGGTGCAGCGCCACGGGCGGCGGGGCGACCCGCGCCCGGATCCAGGGACCGCCGCCGGAGTCGCCGTCGAGCGACTCGCACCAGGTGGTGTCCCCGTCGGGGATCAGCGGCTCGCGGAAGGGCAGGTTCAGGTGGACCGGTCCAGGGTCGGCCGGGCCTGAGGCGCGCTGCCAGGCTCGGCAGGCCAGGGAGCGCCAGTAGGCGGCCTGGCCGGGACGTTCCTCGGGCACGCCGACCTCGAAGAACCAGCGGGCCGCGGTGCCGTACAGCTTGAGCTGGTCGATGGTCTGGTTGGCGCCGGTGCCGCGCAGTTCGGGCGGGCGGTCGGCGGTGAGGACGAGCAGGGGCACGCCCGACTCGCTCGCCTCGATCACCGCGGGGTGGAAGTTGGCGGTCGCGGTGCCGGAGGAGCAGATGAGCGCGACCGGCTTCTCCGAGCGGCGGGCCAGGCCCAGCGCCAGGTGGGAGGCCGAGCGCTCGTCGATGCGCACGTGCAGCCGGATGCGGGAGTCGGCGTGGGCGGCCAGGGCGAGGGGGGCCGAGCGGGAGCCGGGGGCGAGCACGACCTCGCTCAGGCCGCAGCGGACGAACTCGTCGATCAGCACCGTGGCCAGCGCGATGGCGGGATTCACAGCTCAGCCTCCTGCAGGCGGCGCAACCAGGCCGGGGAGTCGATCTCGACGGCGGCGAGGCGCTCGGGGTCGACCTCCACGCTGCGCACCTCAAGCATCCCATCGACCGGGATAAGGGGATTTTTCGTGACATCGCCGGTCAGCAGGCTCATGGTGCCCAGCCCGCACGCGTACGGCAGCTCCGGCAACGCCGCCGCCAGCGCCAGCCCGGCGGCCAGCCCGACCGAGGTCTCGACCGCGCTGGAGACCACCGCGGGCAGCCCGCACGCCTCCACCACGCGCAGCGCGTTGCGCACCCCGCCCAGCGGCTGCACCTTCACCACGGCGATGTCGGCGGCCTCGGCCGCCCGCACCTTCAACGGGTCCTCGGCGCGGCGGATCGACTCGTCGGCGGCGATCGGCACCCGCACCGCCCGGCGCACGCGCGCCAGCTCCTCCAGCGTCGCGCACGGCTGCTCGGCGTACTCCAGCTCGAAGCGGTCGAGCTCCTTGAGGTTGCGGACCGCCTCGTCCACGTCCCAGGCGCCGTTGGCGTCGACGCGCAGCCGGCCGCCCGGGCCCAGGGCGTCGCGCACGGCCTCGACGCGGGCCAGGTCCTCGGCGAAGCTCTGGCCGCGCTCGGCGACCTTGACCTTGGCGGTGCCGCAGCCGGCCTGCCGTACCAGCTCGTGGGCGCGCTCGGGGCCCACGGCGGGCACGGTCGCGTTGACCGGCACCCGCGCGCGCAGCGGCGCGGGCCAGCCGAGCTCGGCGGCCTCACGCGCGCAGGCCAGCCAGCGGGCGCTCTCGCGCGGCCCGTACTCCGGGAACGGGGAGAACTCGCCCCACCCGGCCGCTCCCCTGATCAGCACACCCTCACGGACCGTCTGGCCGCGGAAACGGGTGCTCATGGGGATGCGGAAGACCACGGGGCGTGGTGGGCTGGCGGGCTCGATCACATGACTAACCTTACGGACATGAAGGGGAAGTCAGCGCACCCGGACCGCGCGTTGCGCGCGGTGGTCCTGCCGCCCGGCCCGCGCCTGTTCGAGGCGATCACGCGCGCTCTGGCCGGTGACGGACCCGCCGTGCTGCCCTTGCCGCCCTCCCACGCCGCCGGCGCGCTCGCCGCGCTCGGCCCGACCGAGGTGGAGACCGAGCAGGGCGTACGGCAGGCCGGCGGCGAGGGCGTCCCGGCCGGCGTCGCGGTCGTGATCGCCACCAGCGGCAGCACCGGCCGTCCCAAGGGCGTCCAGCTCAGCGCCACGGCGTTGCGCGCCTCGTCGGCGGCCTCGCTGAGCCGCCTGGAGGCCGCCCCCGGCGAGCGCTGGCTGTGCTGCCTGCCGCCCTCGCACGTGTCGGGCCTGCAGGTGCTGGTCAGGTCGCTGCTCGGCGGCACCGAGCCGATCATCCACGAGCGCTTCGACCCGGCCGCGGTGCTCGCCTCCGGCGCCGCGCACGTCTCGCTCGTCCCGACCCAGCTCCACCGCCTGGTCGAGAGGGGCGCCGACCTGTCGGTCTTCCGGACCATCCTGCTCGGCGGCGCCGCCGCCTCCCCCACGCTCCTGGAGCGGGCGCGCGAGCTCGGCGCCCGGGTGGTCACCACGTACGGCATGAGCGAGACCAGCGGCGGCTGCGTGTACGACGGCCGACCCCTTGACAATGTAGATCTCAAAATCGGCCCCGACGGGCGCATCCTGCTGGCCGGCCCGGTGCTCTTCGCCGGCTACCGCGGCGGCCCCGCCTTCGACGGCGGCTGGTTCACCACCTCCGACCTCGGCGAGCTGTCCGGCGGCCGGCTGCGGGTGCTCGGCCGCGCCGACGACGTCATCAACACCGGCGGCGAGAAGGTGGTCGCCGCCCAGGTCGCCGGCGTGCTCGCCCAGCACCCCGAGGTCGCCGACGTCGCCGTCGTCGGCCGCCCCGACGCCGAGTGGGGCGAGATCGTGGTGGCCGTCGTCGTGCCCCGCACGCCGGCGAACGCGCCGAGCCTCGCCCATTTGCGGGCGTTCGCCAAAGACCGCCTCCCCGCGCACGCCGCACCCCGTGACCTGCGGCTGCTCCCCCGCCTGCCGCTCCTGCCGAACGGCAAGACCGACCTCGAAAGCCTCCGGCATGGAACGCGGGGCCACGGCGATGCGTCATAGTGAGGCAAGCGTCGAAGGAGGATCCTCCATGAAGCAGACCCGCAAGATGTGGGTGTCCGCGGCGGTCGTGGGCGTCGTCGTCGCCGGCGGCCTCTACGTCGCGGCCGCCGCCTCGGCGGGCCGGTTGGAGAAGGTCAGCCAGGAGACCAGAGCGGTGGTCAACAAGATGCCCGAACCCGCGAGCGGACCCGCCGAGGCCCCCGAGCCCGCCGGCACGCCCACCCCCGAGCCCTCCGACATCGTGGTCTCCCACGAGGTCAACGAGAACCCGGGCGACGTGCTCCAGTTCTGGAGCAGCGAGCGCATGGAGGGCGCGGAGCCCATGCCCATGCCGACCGTGGTCCAGCGCCCCTCCGGCGACTGAACGGACCGGACGACACGGCTGGGATCAGAGTGAGATAGCCCACCATTCCGGCCGCTGCCCGCCCCACCAGGGGTTTTTCCCATGCGGCCGGGAACGGGCGGGAACAAAACGCGAAATTCGGCGTTATTGGTACTGGTGCGTTGATGCGGCCACAGCCGCCCCACCCGATGTCAGAACCTGTGCCAGAACTTGCCGACACTCCGCGAGGAGGAGGTGTCCTCATGCCCACAGCCGCCGCGCCCGCGACACCCGCGACGCTCGACCAGCTCCTCACCCGAGGGCGAGCCCAGGGTCACCTGTCCCTTGCCGAGCTGCGCGACGCCTTCGCCGAGGCCGGGATCAGCCCCGCTCAGGGCAGGTCGATCCTGCGTGAGCTGACCGAGTCGGGGGTGAGCCTCGCCGCCGAGGACGAGCCGTCCCTGACCAAGAAGACCCCCGCGCCCCGTAAGAAGGCCACCGCGAAGAAGACTACCGCCACCAAGCCCAAGATCGCCAAAAAGGCCGCGGAAGCGGCCCCGGCCGCCGCCACTCCCGCCTCCGACGAGGACGGCCCGGTGGAGATCTCCCCCGAGGACGTCGAGCTGGAGCAGGAGTCGCTCGACCTGGACGACACCCAGTCGGTGATGGGCGACTCGGTCCACACCTACCTCAAGTCGATCGGCCGCCGCACGCTGCTCACCGCGGCCGAGGAGGTCGAGCTCGCCCGCCGCATCGAGGCCGGCCTGTACGCCGAGTACAAGCTGGAGTCGGAGCCCGGTCTCACCCCGCGCCGGCGCGAGGACCTGGAGTGGGTGGCCGAGGACGGCCGCCGCGCCAAGGACCACATGCTGGAGGCCAACCTCCGCCTGGTGGTCTCGGTGGCCAAGAAGTACACCGACCGCGGCATGGCGCTCCTCGACGTGGTCCAGGAGGGCAACCTCGGGCTCATCCGGGCGGTGGAGAAGTTCGACTACACCAAGGGCTTCAAGTTCTCCACCTACGCCATGTGGTGGATCCGGCAGGCCATCCAGCGTGGCTTCGCCGACTCCGCCCGCACCATCCGGCTGCCCGTCCACGTGCTGGAGATGCTCTCCAAGCTGTCGCGCATCGAGCGGGACATGCACCAGCGGCTGGGCCGCGAGCCCACGCCGGAGGAGCTGGCCGTCGAGCTCGACAAGACGCCCGACCAGATCGAGGAGCTGCTGCGCACGGCTCGCCAGCCGATCTCGCTCAACGCGACCATCGGCGAGGACGGCGAGACCACCATCGGCGACCTGATCGAGGACGTCGACTCGCCCGAGGCCTCCGAGATCGTCGACCGGCAGTTGCTGGCCGACCAGCTCAGGGGCGTGCTCGGCAACCTGTCGCAGCGCGAGGCGCGCATCATGGCGCTGCGCTTCGGGCTCATCGACGGCAAGCCGCACACCCTCGACGAGATCGGCAAGCACCTGGGGCTCACCCGGGAGCGGATCCGGCAGCTCGAGAAGGAGTCGCTGTCCAAGCTGCGCCACCCGAGCAACACCCGCCCGCTGCTGGACTGGGCGAGCTGAGCAACAGCCAGACCACTCTGGCCCCCCTTCCGCGGCACCGGGCCAGGCCGGTCCCCGTCACCCCTTGAGCGGCGGACCGGCCACTCGGCGAGGGCCTCCGGGCCCGTCCGCGGAAGCGGCGAAGCCCCGGAACCACCAGGTTCCGGGGCTTCTTCGTATCGGCGAAACGACCTGCGCGGGGTGCCGCACCCTGCGAGGGCACGCACCGCTTCCGGCAGGAAGAAGTCAGCGGACGGCGGGCACCCGCGGGATCCCCCACATGCGGTTCTGCTCGCGCAGCGTGCGCAGCCGGTCCACCTCGGCGGTCCACATGGCGCCCTTGGGCGTCGCCTTGGCCTTGCGCCGCGCGATCCGGTCGTCGTAGCTGCGCACCCCGAAGGTGCTGCGCTGCCCGCTCTCGGCCGCCCGCAGCGCCTCGGTGAGCGCCTTGTCCAGGACCAGCCCGGCCTCCCGCAGCTCCTCCTCGGACGCCTGCGCCGCCTGGAGCTCCCGCACCCGCTGCTCGGCCAGCCGGGCCTTCTCCAGCAGCTCGGGAAGGCTCTTGGAGATCTCCTGGTCCGCGAGGTAGCGGACCTCGGCCTCACGGCTCACACGCGGACGGAAAAACGCCATCGGAACTTCGCTCCCTCTGTCAGCTTGTCGAGGCTAAGCGTAGCCCCACCGCCCCGCGCGCCACGCACCGGACCTCCGGTGGTTCTGTACGGCGCGGCGGCCTTTACAAAGTAAGTCACCAGCGAGCAGGATGATCTCCATGCCTGCCAAACGCCCGCCCGTCCCGCTCTCCCGGGAACGCATCATCGACGCCGCCCTGCACATCGCCGACAGCCAGGGCCTGCGCCGGCTCACCATGCGACGGCTCGGGGACGCCCTGGAGGTCGAGGCCATGGCGATCTACCACCACCTCCCCTGCGGCAAGGAAGCCCTGATGGACGCCCTCGCCGAGCATGTCACCGCCGTCCAGGTTGAACGCGGCACCACCTGGGAGGACACCGCCCGCGCCTGGTGCCGGGCCGGCCGTGAGGCCCTGCGCGACCACCCCGGTGTCCTGGCCCTGGCCCTCACCAAGCCGCCCAAGGGCGCCACCGCGCTGGCCATCCGCGAGCAGATCGACCAGCTCACCGACCTGGGCCTGCCCGACGCCGCCGAGGCCGTCCGCTCGCTCCGCGCCTTCGTGTTCGGGAGTGTCGCGGTGGAGGTGCAGGCCAGCGGCTGGGCCGACCCCGAGGCCGACACCTGGACTCGCCGCGACCCCGGCGCCGACGCCGACTTCGAACGGGGCCTGGACGCCCTCCTCCGCGGCCTCACTTCCTCCTGACCCCACCCTTTCCATCGCCTCACCCGCCGCCCGCCGTACCCAGCCCCACCCTCTGCCACCGGTGAGCAGGGTGAGGGGCCGGGGCGAGCGGGCCGGGGTGAGCGGGCCGGGGCAGGGTGAGCAGCGCCCGTCACCCCGGCGGCGGTCAGGAGGCCGGGCCGCCCTCGCCTCGCCGGCCTTCCGGGCCCAGGTCGTCCCAGCCGGTGGTGGGGCGGCCGGCGCCGAGGTCGTCCCAGCCGTCGGGCAGGACGGCCCGGTCGGGATCGGGCGGCCCGGGACGGGGCCCGTTGAGCCCGTCCGCGTCCGGCACGGCCGACCCGGGAACGTCCGGGTCGGGAAGCCCGGGATCGGGCGCATCGGGATCCGGCAGGTCAGGGTCAGGCAGCCCCGGTTCCGGGACGTCCGGATCCGGCAGACCCGGTTCCGGAGCATCGGGGTCGGGAAGGCCGGGGTCGGGGATGCCCGGCGTTCCGGGGGTGTCCGGAGCGTCCGGCGTGTCGGGAGGCGGGGTGGCGGGGTCGTTGGGGCCGGGCGGCGACCCCGGACCACTGGGCACGTCGGGGTCGGGCAATCCCGGTCCACGGGGCGGCGAGAGCGACGGGTCAGGCGAGCCGGGCGTCTCCGAAGAGCCTCGCGACTCCAAGGACTCAGCCGACGACGGCTCCGAGAGCTCCGGTTCGTGTTCAGGGGTGTGCTGGCTCACGGCCTTCTCCTTCCGGGCGCTCCCCTCTCAGACCAGCCCGCCTACCCCCAGACCCCCCGATAACCCCGCACACCCTCCGGCTTTGCCCGCCGTACACCGAACAAAGACCACCCCCGCACCCCACCCGGAACTGTCGCGAAAAACCGGCGTGTCGGCGTTGGAGCAGGGCCGGAACATGGGCACTCTGTCTCTCAGGTCGCACGCCCTTCCGGCGAACCTCCTCCTTCAACCGTCCTAACGGGCTATGTCGGAATGTGTGATCTGCATCGCACACTTGCTGGGACCGATTGTTCACGAGATTTCGGAGGCACGCCGATGTGCCCGCACGACCCGGCCTGTCCGCCGGCCGACGCACGCGACCGTGAGGCCGCGCGCACCATGGCCTGCCACCCCGAACAGGGGTGGAGCCTGCTCTGCAACGGGGTCGTCCTGTTCGAGGACACCGGTGAACTGTTGCCGAGCGGGGCAGTCATCGCCCCGCACCGGCCCGTGCCAGTCACGGCCTGCTGATCAGCGGGTGTGACCCGCGATCCACTCGGCGACCACTTCGCCCACTTTCACGGGGTTCTTCTTCAGATCGTGGCCCTCCCCCGGCAGGACCACCAGGCACGAGGCGTCCGCGGCGTCCGGCACACCGAACGGGTCCCGGTCGCCGTTGATCACCAGCACGTCGACGCCCGCGTTCCTGAGCTCCTCCGCCCTGGAACGTTCCGGCCTGCCCGGCGGGTGCAGGGGGAAGGCCATGGCCACCACGGCCACCGCCCCCACCTTTCCGGCGGTACGGCAGGCGACCCTAGCGCCGTTGCTCCGCCCGCCCTGCACCAGCGGCAGGTCCGGCCGCTCCTCCCGCAGCCTGGCGACGATCTCCGCCCAGGCCTCGTCCTGCCGGTCCGGCGATCCCGGCGCGCGTGCCCCGGCCAGCCGGAACGGCTGCAGCACCCGCGCCACCACGGCCCCGCCGGCCAGCGCGGCGTCCCGGACGGCCAGCAGGTCGGGCGCGTCCACTCCCCCGGCCGAGCCGTGCGTCAGCACCAGCAGCAGCCGCGCCCGCCCGGCCGGCGTCTCGACCAGCACCCGGGCCGGGCCGCGCGAGGTGTCGAACTCCAGAACCTCAAGGCCCTTCGCGGCCGCGCTCGCCGCGGTCCCGGGCTCGTCTCCGCCGCCCCCCGCGGCACTGATCTCCATGATCTGTCATGGTGGCACAGCCCGCTGCTCCGCCTGCCGTACGGCACGCCTTCCCACCACCGACCCGGGAAGGAGGGACGCCTGCCCCTCAGGAGGGATGCGCCCGCCCGGCCGGTGTGCCAGATTGGCTGCTATGTCTGACACTCCTTCCGAGATCGGCCGGGACTACCGGGCCACCCTCGACGCCCGCCGCGATCTCGGACCGGAATACGAGACCGCGCTGGCGGAGTCCTTCGCCGACCGGCTGGACCAGGTCATCGCCGCCCGGGTGCAGGCCGAGATCCAGGCCGCCGGGCCCTCGGCCAAGAAGCGCGCCAAGACCCAGGCGGAGGTCACCACCACCGTGGCGATCGCCTCGCTGGGTCTCGGCATCCCGCTCACCGCCATCGCGGCGGGGACCGCGGGGCCGCTCGGGCTGCTGATCGCGTGGATCGGCATCGCGGTGGTCAACATCGCCGTAGCCGTCGGCAACCGCCGCTGACCGCCCCCCGGGGGAAGGTGGCCGCAGGACGGCCTGCGCGAGAGGGCGGGGGCCGGCGCGAAACCGGGGCCGGGGAGCGGTCAGGGACGGTCGTGGCGGAGGCGGACCTGGTCGGCCAGTTCGGCGTCCCCGTGCCCCAGCCCGTAAGCCCACACCTGCTCCGCGTCGTCCCCCCGCCCCCGCAACGGCAACGTCCTGGCGAGCAGCTCGATGGCCAGCGAGACGGTCTCCCGGTCCCGCCCCTCCTCCACCGCGACCGCGAAGTGCGCGCAGGCGAGTTCGAGGTGCGCGATCCCGAGCCGGACCCGCACCTGCGCGGCGGCCACCTCGTCGCACACCTCCAGCGTCTCCTCCAGCACCGCCACGGCCTCCTCGGGCTCGCCACGGGCCAGCAGGAGGTCGGCGAGCTGCTGGGCGGCGCTGATCGGGCCACCGGCCGCCAGGGCCCCGCGCAGGTGCGCCTCGGCCTCCTCGTCGCTCTCGGCGAGCCGGGCCAGGGCGAGGTGCGCCACGGGCAGGTAGGCGGCCGTGCCGAGCCCGAGGACGGCCTGCCACGCGCCCCGGGCCTGCTCGTCGAGCCCTTCGCGCTCGAAGCCCTGGGCGAGGTGGCAGGCGGCCTGGGCGGCGTACTCGGGGTGTCCGGTGGCCAGGGCGGAGCGGGCGGCGTTGCGCGCGCCCCGGACATCGCCCTGCTCGTCCAGCACCACGGCGAGCCCGACCGCCGCCTGGGCGCGGTCGGGCGCCTCGGGGTCGGAGGCCAGTCCGGTGAGGATGGCGGCGGCTCCGCCGAGATCGCCTTCCTCGGCCAGCCGCCGGGCGGTGTCGAGGGGTGAGGCGTCGAGCTCCTGGGGGGTCAACGAAACTCCTTCGCGTCTTCACGAGGCTGCCCCCGAGCCTAACGATTCCCGGCGATCACGTCGCGCGACTCGACGCGCGGGGTCTCACCGAGCCCGGCCCGGACGCGAGAGAGCCCGCCCCGGCCGGAGAACGGCCTGAGCGGGCTCCGTCACCCGAGCGGGATCAGTCCTCGTAGGCCTCCAGCGGCGGGCAGGCGCACACCAGGTTGCGGTCGCCGTAGGCCTGGTCGATGCGGCGGACCGGCACCCAGTACTTGTTCTCCCGCAGCGAGCGCACCGGGTAGGCCGCCTCGCTGCGCGAGTACGGGTGGGTCCACTCGTCGGCGGTGACCGACTCGGCGGTGTGCGGGGCGTTGCGCAGCGGGTTGTCGGTGCGGTCGTAGCCGCCGTCGGCCACCCGCGAGATCTCCTGGCGGATGGCGATCATCGCGTCCACGAAGCGGTCGAGCTCGGCGAGGTTCTCGCTCTCGGTCGGCTCGATCATCAGCGTGCCGGCCACCGGGAAGGACATGGTCGGCGCGTGGAAGCCGTAGTCGATGAGGCGCTTGGCCACGTCGTCCACGGTGACGCCGGTCTCCTTGGTGATCTGCCGCAGGTCGACGATGCACTCGTGGGCGACCAGCCCGCCCCGGCCGGTGTAGAGCACCGGGTAGTGCGGGGCCAGCCGGCGGGCGAGGTAGTTGGCCGACAGGATGGCCTGCTCGGTGGCGGCGCGCAGGCCGTCGCCGCCCATCATCCGGACGTAGGCCCAGGAGATCGGCAGGATGCCCGCCGAGCCGTACGGCGCGGCGGAGACGGGACCGACCGCCGAGCCCTCGCGCAGCGGGTGGCCGGGGAGGTAGGCGGCCAGGTGGGCGCGGACGGCGACCGGGCCGACGCCGGGGCCGCCGCCGCCGTGCGGGATGCAGAAGGTCTTGTGCAGGTTGAGGTGGGACACGTCGGCGCCGAACTCGCCCGGCTTGGCGAGGCCGACCAGCGCGTTGAGGTTGGCGCCGTCGACGTAGACCTGGCCGCCGGCCTCGTGGACCTTGGCGCAGACCTCGGTGATGGTCTCCTCGTACACGCCGTGCGTGGACGGGTAGGTCACCATGATCGCGGCCAGCTTGTCCGCGTGCTTGGCGATCTTGGCGTCGAGGTCGGCCAGGTCGACGTTGCCGTCATCGTCGCAGGCGACCACGACGACGCGCATGCCGGCCATGACCGCGCTGGCCGCGTTGGTGCCGTGCGCCGAGGACGGGATGAGGCAGACGTCGCGCTCAGCGTCGCCGTTGGCGCGGTGGTAGGCGCGGATGGCCAACAGGCCGGCGAACTCGCCCTGCGAGCCGGCGTTGGGCTGGATGGAGACGGCGTCGTAGCCGGTCACCTCGGCCAGCCAGCTCTCCAGGGTCTCGATCAGCTCCCGGTAGCCCTCGGACTGCTCCTCGGGGGCGTAGGGGTGGATGCCGGCGAACTCCGGCCAGGTGATCGGCTCCATCTCGGTGGTGGCGTTGAGCTTCATCGTGCACGAGCCCAGCGGGATCATCGAGCGGTCGAGCGCGATGTCCTTGTCCTGGAGCCGGCGCAGGTAGCGCAGCATCGAGGTCTCGGAGCGGTGGGTGTGGAAGACCGGGTGGGTGAGGTAGTCGTCGGTGCGCAGCAGCGCCTCGGGCAGCGCGGTGAGCTCCTCGCCGGCGGCGGGCGCCTCGATCGGCAGGCCGAGCGCGGCGGAGAAGGACTCCAGCACCTTGGCGACCTCGGCCGGGCCGGTCTTCTCGTCGCAGGCGACGGTGACGCGGTCGGCGTCGACCTGCCACAGGTTGACGCCGCGCGAGAGCGCCTCGGCGACGACCGCGGCGGCCTTGCCCGGCACCGAGGCGGTGACGGTGTCGAAGTAGTGCTCGGTCACCGGGACGCCGGCGCCGGACAGCGCGTGGCCGATCGCGGCGGCCTGGGCGTGCACGCGCGAGGCGATCCGGCGCAGCCCCTCGGGGCCGTGGTAGACGGCGTACATGCCGGCGATGACGGCCAGGAGCACCTGCGCGGTGCAGATGTTGCTGGTGGCCTTCTCGCGGCGGATGTGCTGCTCGCGGGTCTGCAGGGCCAGCCGGTAGGCCGGGTCGCCGTCGGTGTCGACCGAGACGCCCACCAGGCGGCCGGGCATCTGCCGCTGCAGGCCCTCGCGCACGGCCATGTAGGCGGCGTGCGGGCCGCCGAAGCCGAACGGCACGCCGAAGCGCTGCGAGGAGCCGATCGCGATGTCGGCGCCGAGCGAGCCGGGCGAGGCGATGAGGGTCAGGGCCAGCAGGTCGGCGGCGGCGACGACCTGCGCGCCGAGCTCGTGGGCCCGCTCGGCCACGGCGCGGAAGTCACGCACGGCGCCGGTGGCGCCGGGGTACTGGACCAGCACGCCGAAGCACTCCGGCAGCTCCTGGTCGAGGCGCTGGAAGACCAGCTCGATGCCGAGCGGCTCGGCGCGGGTGGCCAGCACCGCCTTGGTCTGCGGCAGCACGTCGTTGTCGACCACGAAGACGTTGCTCTTGGCCTTGCCGGCCCGGCGGGCCAGGGTCATCGCCTCGGCGGCGGCCGTCCCCTCGTCCAGCAGGGAGGCGCCCGCGACGTCGAGGCCGGTGAGGTCGGAGACCACGGTCTGGAAGTTGAGCAGCGCCTCGAGGCGGCCCTGCGAGATCTCCGGCTGGTAGGGCGTGTAGGCGGTGTACCAGCCCGGGTTCTCCAGCAGGTTGCGGCGGATGACCGCCGGGGTGACCGTGTCGTAGTAGCCCAGGCCGATCATGCTGGTCAGGACCTGGTTGCGATCGGCCAGGGCGCGCAGTTCGCCGATGACCTCGATCTCGCTCGCCGCGGCGGGCAGCTTGAGCGCGTCCTTGGCCCGGATCGCTTCCGGTACGGCTACCGCGACCAGATCCGCGACGGACTCGAAGCCCACGGCCTCCAGCATGCGCTGCTGCTCGGCGTCGGACGGGCCGATGTGACGGCTGGAGAAAAGCTCAGACATGAAGGGTGCCTCCTGGAGACAGCGCGCAGGCGGGTGCCGAGTCTCCCCCTCTGTCATCGCAACCTGAGAGCTTCACTCCCGAGGGAGCTTTCACCGTCGGTGAGACGCGCCTGGCGGGCGCGCCTGCTTTCCAGAGTCGCCTCGCCCGAGCGGTACCGGGTGCCTGAGAGATTCCGGGGAGGGTTGCTCCTTCGGCGCCCCACAGTTGCTGGGGACTCTCCCGCACGGGGTCGAAAGCTTCGCTGCCCAGATTACCCTCAGCCAATCCTCCGCGCACGTCGGCGCTGCGCGAGTTCGTCAGCCGGGTGGCCGGCCGAGGCGTTGCCGTCCTCGGCCGCCGTGGGTTCCCCCGGCAGCTCCGCGAGCGATCCCTCGACTTCCCGCCACACGCGGCCCAGCGCGATGCCGAACACGCCCTGACCGCCCTGGAGCAGGTCGATGACCTCGTCGGCGGAGGTGCACTCGTAGACGCTCACCCCGTCGCTCATCAGCGTGATCTGGGCCAGGTCGGCCACGCCGCGGTCGCGCAGGTGCTGCACGGCCGTGCGGATCTGCTGGAGCGAGACTCCGGTGTCGAGCAGCCGCTTGACCACCTTGAGCACCAGGATGTCGCGGAAGCTGTACAGGCGCTGGGAGCCCGAGCCGTGCGCGGCTCTTATCGTCGGCTCCACCAGACCCGTGCGCGCCCAGTAGTCGAGCTGCCTGTAGGTGATGCCGGCCGCCGCACAGGCCGTAGGGCCGCGGTAGCCGAGGTTGCCAGGCTGGGAGGCGGGCTCTTGGTCAAAGAGCAGCCCCTGTTCACCGGCACGCTGGCGCGCGTCCTCGCGCCGGGCCGGATCTTCCTGGCCGGCCCTGTTTCCCTCGCCGCTGCTGACCGCCACGCGGACCTCCGGCTTTCTCTCATCCCGCGGCCTGATCTGGGGGTTCTTCGGGCGACCGCGGGTTTCACTTGCACCGTAGGACCGTGACCATGCTCAGTCAACGATCCGCCCCGGCGAGTCGTGAAGCGTAAATGCTCTTATATAGCTACCCCGCGCGGCCGAAGTCCTCGGGCGTGATCTGGTCAAGGAACTCCCTGAACTTCTCCACCTCGTCCTCCTGGTCGTCGGGGATGACGACACCGGCTTCCTGGACGACTTCCTCGCTGGCGTAGATGCGCGCTCCGGTGCGCAGGGCGAGGGCGATGGAGTCGGACGGGCGGGCGCTGACCTCGACGCCGTTGGAGAAGACCAGGTCGGCGAAGAAGATGCCGTCACGCAGGGCGACGATGTTGACCGCGCGCAGGCTGACGCCGAGGGCGCTGAGCACGTCGCGGAACAGGTCGTGGGTGAGCGGCCTGGGCGGCGGCTCCTCCGCGGAGGCGAGCGCGATCGCCTGCGCTTCTGTCATTCCTATCCAAATAGGCAGGAATCGGTCACCACTCGCCTCCTTGAGCAGAACGATCGGCTGATTGGTGGGCATTTCAACGCGAACGCCCACTACTTCCATCTGCACCACGGGCTGCTCCGAAATCCGAAATGGCGACTGAAAAGCGAGCGACAGGCTCTTCCAACGTAACACCCGCAAGGCCCGGAATGTGCCCGATGCCTCAGCCGCCCAGCACCGACCGGACGCCGGAGCGCAGCAGGGCCGCGTGCAGATCCAGCAGCAGGCCGGTCAGCTCGCGGGCGTTCTCGTGGGCCTCGCCGATCGCTCCGGGGGCGCGCCGCTTCAGCACCGGGGCCACGGTCTGCTCGACCAGGCCGCACTCGCGCTCGGCCGCCGCCTTGACCGCCCGCAGGTGGCGGGCGTGCAGACCGAAACGGGCCAGCGCCCCGACCGTCCGCGCGATCTGGAGCGCCTCCTCGTCGTAGCGCCGGGCGACCGGCGCCAGCAGGCCGTAGTCCTCCAGCTCCGCCAGCGCCTCCTCGGTCAGCCCGGCCGCCTCCAGCAGCTCGTCGCGGCTGAGCCGTACCTCCTTGCTGTCCGGTACGGCACGCGGCCGGGACAGCTCCTCCAGCATCTTGTCCTTGATGACGCGCAGCGGCAGGTAGTGGTCACGCTGCTCGCGCAGGATGAAGCGGAGCTGTTCGACGTGCAGGTGGGTGAACTTGCGGTAACCGGAGGGGCTGCGGTCCGGCTCGATCAGCCCCTCCCCCTCCAGAAAACGGATCTTGGAGATGGTGACGTCTGGAAACTCGGACTTGAGCAGGGCGAGGACCTCGCCGATGCTCATGTGCGAGCGAGCCGCCTGCGCGCTCATCGAGAGAGGAACACCAGCCTGAACTTGCCGATCTGGACCTCGTCCCCCGAGTGCAGCGGCACCTCCTCGATGCGCTCCCGGTTGACGTAGGTGCCGTTGAGGCTGCCCACGTCACGGACGGTGAAGCGGCCGCCGGGGTGGCGGTAGAACTCCACGTGCCGGCGCGACACCGTGATGTCGTCGAGGAAGATCGTGCTCTCCGGGTGCCGGCCGACGGTGGTCAGGTCCTGGTCCAGCCGGAAGCGGCTGCCCGCGTTGGGCCCGCGCACGACGGTCAGCAGCGCGGCGCCCGGCGGGAGCTGCTCGACCAACTGCCGCTCGGCGAAGAGGAACTCCCCGGTCTCAGCCTCGTACGCCTCGATTCCCGCGACGGAGATCGTCGATGTGGTGTCCCCCGTGACCTCGGACCTGGTCAGGGGTGATCCACAGCGGGAACAGAAACGGGCATCCTCGGGGTTGGCGTGCCCGCACTGCGTGCAGTAGACGCTCGGCATCGATCGGCTCGGCCTCCTACCGCGACGGCGCTGCTTCGGTGCCCGGGCGCGCCTTCGCTTGTATCGCTGTCAACATTGCGAATGCCGCAACTTACGCTGTAGCGCCGCAAAGGTCAAGACGAGCCGCTGGCGACACGCTCGTACGTTTCCTGAGTCTGGTCGGGGACAAAGTTACCGCCCAGCGCACCCCAAGGTCCAACACCGAGGTGAAAGCCGGGTCAAGATCCCGACGCCTCCTCCACGACTCGCCCCCAGCGCTCCAGGAGGGCCTGTGCGGCGTCCACGTCGGCCGCCTCGGCCCACAGGTCGGTGACCGGCTCGGTGGCCGAGGGCAGGATCAGCACCCAGCCGCCGTCGGCCGACAGCACCCGCACCCCGTCGGTGGTGTCGGTGCGCAGTCCCTCGGCCGCCTCGATCACCGAGCGCATGACGACGCCCTTGGCCGCCCACGGCGTCGGCACGGCCCGGCGCAGCAGC
Organism: Nonomuraea sp. NPDC050328; assembly: GCF_044459405.1. Lineage (NCBI taxonomy): Bacteria > Bacillati > Actinomycetota > Actinomycetes > Streptosporangiales > Streptosporangiaceae > Nonomuraea > Nonomuraea sp. NPDC050328. Next base: position 647,352 of record NZ_JBITIW010000003.1, read on the forward strand.
TTGGCCTCGGGGATGCGGGCGTCGATCTGGCTGAGCGACAGCCGGGTCCTGGCCACCAGGCCGAGCAGCCGCATGAAGGCGGCCAGCCCGTCGACGGTGGGCGCGAACTCGGGCACCACGAAGCCGCCGCGCCCGTCCGCCGCGAAGATCATCTCGCTCTGGCGGGCGGCGGCGGTCAGCGAGTCGAGCGCGGTGGGCGTCCACTGGACCTGCACGCCGTGGAAGCGGCAGACCTGCTCGGCGACGCGGGTGGTGGTCACCGGCAGCGCCACCCGCCCGGTGCGCCGCTCGGCGGCGACCAGGTCCAGCACGACCAGCAGGGCGCGTTCCTCGCTGATGAACTGGCCCTTCTCGTCCACCAGCGCGATGCGCTCGCCGACCGGGTCGAAGCGCACGCCGAAGTGCGCCCGCGAGGAGCTGACCAGCTCCGACAGCCGTTGCAGGTCGCGCCGGCGCTCGGCCAGCGTCTCGGTGGGCGAGGCCTCGTCCAGCCGGGCGTTGACGGTCAGCACCTCCAGCCCGACCCGGCCGAGCAGGACCGGCATGACCAGCGAGGCGGTGCCGCCCGCGCAGTCGACGACCACCTTGAGGTCGCCCGCGCCGCTCATGTCCACGCAGCGCAGCAGCTCGTGGGCGTAGTCCTCGATGGTCCTGGCCGGGTGGCTCAGCTCGGCGATCTCGCCGGGGAAGGCGCGCCTGAACTCCTGGCGGGAGTAGACGCGCTCCAGCTTGCGCTGGGTGGCGGGGGCCAGGTCGGCGCCGCGGCCGTCGTGGAAAACGATGTCGAGGCTCTGCGGGTCGCCGGGGGTGGTGCGCAGGGCGATGCCGCCGGAGGCGTGCTTGCGCGAGGTGGCGAAGCGGGCCACCGGCAGCGGGGTGGCCTCCAGGTCGATGACGTTGATCGCGCTGGCGGTCAGGGCGCTGATCACGGCCCGCTTGAGCGCGCTGGCGGCCCGGGAGGAGTCGCGGGAGGTGACGACCGACTCGCCCTTCTTCAGGGTGGTGGCGTAGGCGCTGGCCAGCCGTACGCACAGCTCCGGGGTGATCTCCACGTTGACCAGGCCGCTGACGCCGCGGCGGCCGAAGAGGCTGGCCTGGCCGCGTGACTCCCAGATGACGCTGGTGTTGATCACGGCCCCGGCCTCGATGGTCTTGAAGGGGTAGACCTTGACACCGCTGGAGACGTAGGCCTCGGCGCCGATCACGCACTCGTCGCCGACGACGGCGTTCTCCTCGACGCGGGCGCCGGTCATCACGTCGGTGTTCTTGCCGATCACGCAGCCGCGTAAGTGGGTGCCGGGGCCCAGGTAGACGTTGTCGTGGACGACCGCCCGGTGCAGGAAGGCGCCCTCGCGCACGACCGCGTTGTCGCCGAGCACGGTGTACTCGCGTAACTCCGCCCCGGCCTCGACCTTGGCGTAGTCGCCGATCAGCAGCGGGCCCTTGAGCACCGCGTCGGGGTCGACCGCCGCGGTCTCGGCGACCCAGACGCCCGGCGACAGCTCGAATCCGTCGATGTCCAGGCGCACCCGGCCGGACAGGGCGTCGGCCTGGGCCTTGAGGTAGTTCTCGTGGGTGCCGACGTCCTCCCAGTAGCCCTCGGCGACGTAGCCGTAGACGGGCGCGCCGCGCTCCAGCAGCCGGGGGAAGACGTCGGCGGCCCAGTCGGCGGCCACGCCGTCCGGCACCTCGGCCAGGACCTCGGGCTCCATGACGTAGATGCCGGTGTTGACGGTGTCGGAGAAGACCTGGCCCCAGGTGGGCTTCTCCAGGAAGCGCTGGATACGGCCGGCCTCGTCGGCGATGACGATGCCGAACTCCAGCGGGTTGGGCACCTGCTTCAGCCCGACGGTGACCAGGGCGCCGTTGTCCCGGTGGAAGCGGATCATGTCCGACAGGTCGATGTCGGTCAGCGCGTCGCCGGAGATGACCAGGAAGCGGTCGTCGGCCAGCCGGCTGGCGGCGTTCTTGACGCTGCCGGCGGTGCCGAGCGGCAGGTCCTCGGTGGCGTAGTGCAGGGTCATGCCCAGCTCGTCGCCGTCGCCGAAGTAGGAACGTACCAACGCGGCGAGGAACTGGACGGTGACCACGGTCTCGGTCAGGCCGTGCCGTTTGAGCAGCCGGAGCACGTGCTCCATGATCGGGCGGTTGACCACCGGCAGGAGGGGCTTGGGCTGGTTGGCGGTCATCGGACGCAGCCGAGTCCCCTCCCCGCCCGCCATGACGACCGCCTTCACCCGATCACTCCTTCGCCGTGGCGCCACCCGTGTCGCTGGAAGCGGCAGTGCTACCCGAAGAGCCGCTGTTGTCCCGCTTCGAGGCTTTTACGAGCTGCCGCACCTGTACCACATACAGCACGCCGGCCCACCAGTACAGCCCCACGCCCCAGACGGCGAAGGCCCAGCCGATGATCCGGGTGAAGTCGGCGTACCACTCCCCCGTGTGCGAGGCGAGGAACAGCAGCGGGAAGGCGTACATCAGGTTGGCCATCGCGGCCTTGCCCAGGAAGTGCACCTGGAGGGCCTTGTAGCCGTACTTGCGCAGCACCGGGATGAAGCAGGCCACGAACAGCTCGCGGCCGAAGACGATCGCCGCCAGCCACCACGGGATCGCCTCGCGCAGCACCAGCCCGACGACGGTGGCGAAGACGTAGAGCTTGTCCGCCGCCGGGTCGATGATGCGGCCGAGCCTGCTGGTCTGGTTGAACGCGCGAGCGATCTTCCCGTCGAGCCAGTCGGTGGCGGCCGCCGCGATGAGCAGGGCGACCGCCCACCCGTCGGCCCGTGGACCCAGGACGAGCCACAGGAACACGGGCACGCCGAGCAACCGCAGGAAGCTCAGGATGTTGGGGATCGTCCAGATCCGGTCCTCGGCGGGAATCTCACTCACGTGCTCAAACCTACTGTGCCGCGCCTCCTGCCGACGGCATCGGGGCGTCCGCTCTGGGCAGCGTGAAGGTGCTCTTGGCCGCGGCGGGCGGGGTGCCGCACAGCGCGGTCAGCAAGTGGACGCCCTCGGCCGCCGCCGAGTCCTCGGTGCCGGGGTGCCAGGTGAGGTTGACCCCGGTCGAGGCCTGCCGCTGGAGGTCCTCCGTGGTGAGCGAGACGGTGGCCATGCCGATCACGCCGCCGTCGTGGCCCCAGACCCGGCCGCCGCAGGGCAGGTCGACGGCGTAGATGCCCAGGCCGTAGGCCATCGTGTCGGGGATGCCCGCGCCGGGCTGGACCGGCACCGTCTGCTTCATCTGCGCCAGCGCCTGCGCGCTGACCAGCTTGCCGCCGAGCAGCGCCCGGTAGAAGCGGTTGAGGTCGGGCATCGTGGCGACGATCGCGCCCGCGGTCGAGGCCCACGACATGTCGAACACGGTGAAGTCGCGCGGCGGGTCCCAGTAGCCGCCGAAGGAGGTGTAGGCGTTGGCGTGCGGGCGGGGCAGGTACGGCGTGCGCGGGAAGAAGGTGTCGCCGAGCCCGGCGCGGCGGATGACGTTGCGGGTGATGACGTCCTCGGCCTCCTGCCCGGTGACCTCGGTGATCAGCAGCGCCAGGACGATGTAGTTGGTGTTGGAGTAGACGCCGGGCGTCTGGCCGGGCACGCCGGTGCTGCCCCGGCCGAGGCCCAGGCCGATCAGCTCCCGCTTGGTGTAGGAGCGGGTGCGCATGGTCTCCAGGTCCTCGGGCTTCGCGATCAGCGCCTCGTCGTAGTCGCCCAGGTGGCTGGTGTGGTTGAGCAGCATCCGCACGGTGATCCGGGCGTCGGGCAGCAGGCCGGGCAGGTAGCGCTCGACCGGCGCGTCGAGCTCCAGCCGGCCCCGGTCCACGAGCTGGAGCACCGCGGTCGCGGTGAAGGACTTGGTGATGCTGCCGACGCGGTGGTGCATGCCGGGGCGCATGGGGCGGCCGGCGAACGGGTCGGCGAACCCGGCCGCGCCGCGCCAGTGCTGCCGGCCGGCGCTGACGGCCGAGTAGATGCCGTACATGCCGCCCTTGGGGACCTCGTCGAGGGTCTCGCGCAGCGCGCGCCGGTCGAGCTCGGGACCGGCCGCGGCCGGGGCGGCCACGACGCCGGCGAGCAGCACGCCGCCCAGGAACGCGGCCGCCGCCTTCAGTAAGATCATCGCTCTTCCTTCCACCGGAGGATGCGGGACATTCCCGACTTTCTCAGATGGAAGATCGCCTCGCCTCGGGCTGAGGACCGAGCCGCCGTCTCCCCCGCGAGGCGGAGCCGGGACCGACCAAAGTCGCGGCGGGCCCAGCGCGCGGGCCCAGCGGCGGGTTCAGCCGCGGGCGGCGTCCAGGAAGGCGCGGATCAGCCCGGCGTCCTTGACGCCGCGCGACACCTCGACGCCGCTGGAGACGTCCACGCCCCACGGCCGCGCCGCCTCGACGGCGGCGGCCACGTTGCCAGGGTCGAGGCCGCCGGCCAGGATCCATCGCCCGGAGGGCCGGCCGCGCACGGCCGCCCAGTCCCAGGGCTCACCCGCGCCGGCCCTGGGGGCGTCGACGAGCAGCAGGTCCTCGTCGAAGGCGCCGCAGCGCAGGTCGGCATCGGACGGTACGGCCCGCAGCAGGGTGAGGCCGAGGTCCTTCAGCGCGGTGAAGTCGGCGTGCGGGTGCCGGCCGTGCAGCTGGACGCCTCGCACTCCCGAGATCGCGGCGGCCTGCCGCACCTCCTGGGGGCTCTCGCCCATGAACACCCCGACGGTCAGCACGTGCTCCGGGACGAGCGCCGCCAGGGCGGCGGCCTCCTCCGGGGAGACGCGGCGCGGACTGGCCGTCATGACGAAGCCGATCGCGTCGGCGCCCGCCTCGACGGCGGCTCGGACGTGCTCGGGCTCGCGCAGCCCGCAGATCTTCACGAACACGCCGTCGAGCCTACCCGTGGCGTACGGTCGCCCGCTGCGACCAGCTCCACACGGTCAGCCACAACGACAGGCCGAACAGCAGCACGCCGTTGGGCAGGTGCGCGTTGATCCCGACGGCCAGCAGGAAGTGCTGCCCGATGCTCATGACCAGCAGGAGCAGGCTCACCAGGGCCGGCCAGCCGGCGCCGCGGCCCGGCCGCCAGTACAGGATCGCGGCGATGAGCTGCAGCAGGCTGAGCAGGTGGGAGACCATGCCGACCATGACGTGCGGCTCGGTGGCGGTGTTGTCGAAGGTGAGCGCCTCGCCCTGGTAGGCGAAGGAGGAGCCGGCCATGGCGGCGGCCACGATCAGCGAGACGGCGTGCACGAGGATGAGCACGCGCAGGGTGTAGACCAGGCCCGCGGCGACCGGCCTGGTCGCCGTGGGCGTCGTCGAGGAGATGTCCTGCATGGGGAGGTGAGTCCTTCCTGGTGGGCGATAGGCCCACATGCTCCCCAGAACCCGGGTGGCGGGTCGTCCGCCTGCGGGGGGAAGGGGCACTCACCCGGCAGGCGGATGGCGCTCGACCGGCCGGAAGCGGGAGTCGACCAGGCCCATCCGGTAGGCGAGCACCGCGGCCTGGGTGCGGTTGCGCAGGCCGAGCTTGTCCATGGCGGCGGCGGCGTGCGACTTGACCGTGGTGACGCCGACGTGCAGGCGCTCGGCGATCTCGGCGTTGGACAGGCCGGCGCCGAGCAGGGCCAGCACGTCGAGCTCGCGTTCGGTCAGGTTGGCGGGGACCGGCGGGGTGGCGGCCTCCGCCGCGCTGACCGCGCGCTCGACGACGCGGCGCAGCACGCTGGGGGCCAGGAGCGGCTCGCCGGAGGCGGCGCGGCGCACGGCGTCGACCATGCGTTCGGGCTCGTCGTCCTTGACCAGGAAGCCCAGGGCGCCCAGCCGCAGGGCGGCGAAGACGTTGGCGTCCTCGGCGAAGGTGGTGAGCACCACGATGCGGGCGCTGGGGCGGGCGGACAGGATGCGCCGGGCCGCCTCCAGGCCGTCGAGGCGGGGCATGCGCAGGTCCATCAGGATCACGTCGGGCAGGTGCTGCTCGGCCAGGCGGACCGCCTCCATGCCGTCCTTGGCCTCGCCGACCACCTCCATGTCGCCGGCCGCCTGCAGCAACATGCGCACCCCGGCCCGGACCAGGGCCTGGTCGTCGGCGATCAGGACGCGGATCACAGCGGGATCTCCAGGGGCGCGGCGGGAGAGGGAGGGGTCACGACCGGCCTGCCGGCAGGAGGGCGGTCAGGCGCCAGCCGCCCTCGCCGTCGGGCCCGGCGCTCAGCGAGCCGCCCAGGGCGCGGGCCCGCTCGCGCATCCCGGTCAGGCCCTGGCCGGAGGAGGGCAGCACCGGCCCGGGCGCGGGCGGGCGGGTGTTGGCGATCTCGATGTCCAGCCCGCCCCCGGCGGCGCCGGCGACGCGGACGTGCACGGTGGTGCCGGGCCCGGCGTGTTTGAGCACGTTGGTGAGTCCCTCCTGGACGATCCGCGCCGCCGAGGCGCGGGTGACGAGCGGCGCCTGGGACGCCTCGGGATCGAGGTCGAGCTCGACGTGGAGCCCGGCGGCGCTCATCCGTTCGGCCGACTCCCGCAGCACGTCGGCGGGGTCGGCGAGCAGCTCGGGCTCCGCCTCCGGGTCGCGCAGGACCTCCAGCAGCCCGCGCAGGTCCTCCAGGACCTGGTGGCCGGTCTCGCGGATGTCGGCCAGCGCCTCGGCGGCCGGGCCCTCGGGAGCGGCGTAGCGGGCGGCGCCGGCCCGCAGCACCATCGCGCCGACGTGGTGGGCGACGATGTCGTGCACCTCGCGGGCCAGCCGTTCGCGCTCGGCCAGCCGGTCGGCGCGGAGCTGGGCGGCGGCCAGGCGCACGCTCTCGGCGGCGCGCAGCCGTTCGGCCTCGGCGGCGGCCTGGCGCGCGCCGAGGTAGCGGCCGATCGCGACCGGCACGACGGTGAGGCTGACCAGGGTCAGCACCCGGACCGGCGTGATGTCGGCGACCGCGTTCACGAAGCGGGAGGCGGCCACCGCGGAGCTGACCAGGTAGACGACGATCGTCCAGCCCCAGGAGCCGACCCGCATGGCGAAGACGGCGACCGAGATGCCCATGAGGATCATGAAGGTGCCGCTGACCGCGGGGAAGTACCGGTCGCCGACGACCAGCATGGCCGCCTCCAGCAGGAACACCAGCCCGGGCAGCCGCCGCGCCAGGCCGAGGACCGCGCCGCCGAGCACGACGAACAGGCCGCTCACCCAGATCGGCTCGAAGCCGCTCTTCCAGTCCGACCAGGTGCTCAGCACCGAGATGGCCAGGCCGGCCCCGGCCAGCATGAGATCGGCCGTGAGGTCGAGGTGGACGCCGCGCAGGGCCGGCCGGCGCAGGTAGAGGCCGATGAGGCAGGGCAGCAGGGAGATGGCGACGGTGAAGAACCAGGCGGTGGCGGTCAGGGCCAGCCCGGGGTCGGCCAGGTTGACCGCGGTGGCCGCCGCGGTGACCGGCAGCACCGCCAGGGTGACCCGCCAGCCGTGGGTGTAGGCGACCACGCCGGTGGCGAGGCAGAGCATGATCTGGGCGGTGTTGGCGGAGAAGGAGCCCATCTGGTCGGTGAGGACGGCCACCGCCGCCAGGACGAGCGTCACCGGGACCGGGCGGTGGCGCACGAGGGCCATGGGCGCGCCGACGAGCAGGGCCATCCCGGCCAGCCGCAGCAGCGAGACCGAGTCCTCGGTGTCGCAGGCCGAGACCATGAGGTCGAGTCCACTTCCGGCCACCCCGAGCGGCACGTCGAGGCGCAGTTCCCGCCAGCGCATCCGCCCACGGTAGCGGGAGGGAGGCAGCCGCCCGTCCTCCCCTCGGACGAGGAGGTCCTCCTCCTATCGGCCGGAAAATCGCCCGCAAGATAGATCGGAGGCCGAGAAGTCCGCGCTTAGGCTCTACCCCATGGCTAACGACGCAGGGCTTTTCTTCGGGGAGTTCGTCCGATCCCCGGGGACCATCGGCGCCCTGGCCCCCAGCTCCCCCCGCCTGGCCGACGCCGTCTGCAAGCCGGTGCCGGAACGAGGCGAGCCGGTCGTGGTCGAACTCGGACCCGGCACCGGATCGTTCACGGCCGAGATCCAGCGCAGGCTGGGTGGCCGCGGCCACCACCTCGCGGTGGAGCTGAACGAGCGGCTGGCCACCCGCCTGGCGTCCCGTTTCCCCGGGGTCGACCTGGTCTGCGGCGATGCCGCCGACCTGCCGAAGGTGCTGGCCGAGCGTGGTTTCGGACACGCGGACGTGATCGTGAGCGGGTTGCCGTGGGCGGCCTTTCCCACGACGGTGCAGGAGAAGCTGATGGACGCCGTCACCGCGGCGCTGACGCCGGGCGGGGCGTTCACCACGTTCTCCTACATCCACGCGATCCCGCTGCCGTCGGCCCGGCGCTTCCGGGTGCTGCTGGGCAACCGGTTCGAGGAGGTCGTCGCCGGCCGGACCGTGTGGGGCAATCCGCCGCCCGCCTTCGTCTTCCACGCGCGCCGGCCCAGAATATCGTTCTAACATGCGCGCATGGACTTCACCCTCCCCGAGAGCGCGCTGGCCGTCCAGCGCGGCGTAGCCGAGCTCTGTGCCCGTTACGACCTGGACTACTGGCAGCGCTGCGAGAGTGACAAGCGCTGGCCGGAGGAGGTCTGGGCCGACCTCGCCAAGGGCGGCTGGCTCGGGCTGGCCGTACCGGAGGAGTACGGCGGCGGCGGCCAGGGCCTGCTGGAACTGGCCGTCGCGACCGAGGCCCTGGCGGCCTCGGGCGCGGCGGGCGGCTCCGCCTTCACCTACGTGCTGACCCCCGGTTTCGGCGCGCTCACGCTGGCCCGGCACGGTACGGCGGAGCAGCGCGCCGAGCTGCTGCCGCGCCTGGCCACCGGCGAGCTCGAGACCTGCTTCGCGCTCACCGAGCCGGACGCCGGCTCCAACTCGCTGGCCATCACCACGCACGCCCGCCGCGACGGCTCGGACTTCGTGGTCAACGGCCAGAAGATCTGGATCACCGGCGTGCAGCGCGCCACCTGGATGCTCCTGGTCACCAGGACCATCCCGGCCGGCGAGGCCAGGCCCCGCACCAACGGCCTGACGGTGTTGCTGGTCAACGTGCCCGAGGCGGTCGCCGCCGGGCAGCTCAGCTACCAGCCGATCCCGAAGCTGGGCGCCAACACCACGCCGTCGAACATGGTCTTCCTGGACGACCTGCGGGTGCCGGCCTCGGCGGTCGTGGGCGAGGTGGACGCGGGCGCGGCGGTGCTGTGGGACATCCTCAACCCGGAGCGCATCCTGCTGGCGGCCAGCGCGCTGGGCGGGGCCGAGGTGGGGCTGCGGGTCGCGGTGGACTACGCCCGCCAGCGTGAGGTGTTCGGCCGGCCGATCGGCGCCAACCAGGCCATCGCCTTCCCGCTGGCGCAGGTCAAGGCCAAGATCGAGCTGGCCAGGCTGATGCTCTACAAGGCGGCGTGGTCCTTCGACCGGCAGTTGCCGTGCGGCACCGAGGCCAACATCGCCAAGCTGACCGCCTCGCAGGCGGCCTGGGAGGCGGCCGACGCCGCCTTCCAGACACACGGGGGGATGGCCTACTCGCTGGAGTACCCGGTGGCCAGGCTGCTGACCGACGCCCGGATCGGCAAGGTGGCGCCGGTGACCGAGGAACTGCTGCTCAACTACCTGGCCACGCAGGTGCTCGGCCTCCCGCGCAGCTTCTAGACGGGCAGCTTCTAGACGGGCAGCTTCTCATTGGGCTGCTTCTAGGCGGGCCGGTCAGCGGGAGAAGCGGGGGGCGCGCTTCTCCCGCAGGGCCCGCACGCCCTCGGCGGCGTCGGGGCCGGTGAAGCCGAGGAACTCCATCGCCAGGGAGGCGTCGAAGGCCGGTCCGGCGCTGCGCAGCCAGTTGTTGAGCGAGTACTTGGTCAGCCGGATGGCCTCGGCCGAGCCCTGCGCCAGCCGTACGGCCAGCTCCAGGGCGCGCTCCTCGACCAGGTCGTCGTCCACGCAGAGGCTGACCAGGCCCATCCGCTCGGCCTCCTCGCCGGAGACCGGCTCGCACAGCAGCAGGTGGTACTTGGCCTTGGCCAGGCCGCACAGCAGCGGCCAGATGATCGCCGCGTGGTCGCCCGCGGCGACGCCCAGGCGCGTGTGGCCGTCGATGATGCGGGCGGTGCGGCCGGCCACCGAGATGTCGGCCAGCAACGCCACCGCCAGCCCCGCGCCCACGGCCGGGCCGCGGATCGCCGACACGACCGGCTTGGAGCAGTTGATCACGTTGTAGACGATCTCGCGGGCCTCGGCGAAGACGCGCAGCCGGGTGGCGTGGTCGACGATCATCTCCTCGATCATCGCCAGGTCGCCGCCGGCGGAGAAGGCCTCGCCCTCGCCCCGGACCAGGATCGAGCGGACCTCCTCGTCGCGGTCGGCCTCGCGCCAGACGTCGGCCAGCGCGGCGTGGTCGGCCATGCTGACCGCGTTGAGGCGGCGCGGCTCGCTGATCGTTACGCGCAGGACGCCCTCGGCGGGGCGGTCGAGCTCGAGGCTCACAGGAACTCCTTCAGCCGGGCGGCGACGTACTCACGGGCCTCGACGGCCTGGTCGAACAGGCCGGGCAGGCCGAAGAAGCTGTGCACGGCGCCGTCGAAGCGGCGGGTCTCGACCGGCACGCCGGCCTCGGCCAGGCGCCTGCCGTACGCCTCGCCCTCGTCGCGCAGCACGTCGCAGCCGGCGGTGACGACGGTCGCGGACGGCAGCCCCGCGCAGGACGGCAGCCGCAGCGGCGACAGCCGCGGGTCGGCCGGGTCGGCGCCGGGCGCGTACTGCTCGGCGAACCACGCCATCTCGGCCGCGTCCAGCCCGAAGCCGGTGGCGAACTCGCGGTAGCTGGCGGTGTCCATGGCGGTGTCGAGCACCGGGTAGACGAGCACCTGGTGGGCCAGGCGCAGCCCGGCGTCACGGGCCTGCCAGGCGGCCACGGCGGCCAGGTTGCCGCCCGCGCTGTCGCCGATCACCGCGACCGAGCCGTTGCTCTGGTAGAAGGCCGGGCGGGCGAAGATGTCGCGCACCACGGCCCAGGCGTCGTCGGCGGCGGCCGGGAAGCGGTGCTCGGGGGCCAGCCGGTAGTCGACGGAGACCACGACCGCGCCGGTGCGCAACGCCAGGTCGCGGCCGAGCGCGTCGTTGCGGCGGACGCTGCCGAAGACCCAGCCGCCGCCGTGGAAGTAGACGACGACCGGAAGCGCGTCCTCGCCCGGGTCGGCGCGGTAGACGCGGACCGGCACCTCGCCCACCCGCTCGTCACGGACGTAGGGGAGCTTGGGACGGGGGCCGCGCTGCAGCGCGAACCCGTCCTGGGCGCGCATCGCCTGGATGGTGGCCAGGTCGAGCGAGCCGAGGTCCACGCCGAGGTCGGACGGGTAGCTCGCGACGAAGGCCGCTGCCTGAGGGTGCATGGTGACGAATCTAGCGGGCGGCTTCGACGAAGTGCTCGACGAGCCGGTCCTCCCGGGCCCGTTCGGGATGCCACTGCACGCCCACGCCGAAGCGGTGGCCCTGCAGCTCGATGCCCTCGACGATCTGGTCGTCGGCCCACGCGACGGCCAGCAGGCCGCTGCCCAGGCGCTTCACCGACTGGTGGTGCGGGGCGGTGACCTCGACCCGGTCGCCGACCGCCTTGCCGAGCTTGCTGGAGACGCTGACCTGGATGACGTGCGGGCGGCCGGGCTCGTGGTGGCGGTCGTGGTCGACCACGTCGGGCAGCCACGAGATCAGCGAGCCGCCCTGGGCGACGTTGAGCACGTGCATGCCGCGCCCGACGGCCAGGATCGGCAGGTCGGCCTGGACGGCGGCGCGGGCCAGGGCCAGCTCGAAACGGTCGCGCATCGGCTGCGGCTCGGGCACCCGGTCCTCGATCTCCTCGCCGTAGGCCTCCGGGCCGACCTCCACTCCCCCGGCCAGCACCAGGCCGCGCAGTCCCCGCACGTAGTCGTCGACCGCCTGGGGGCTCAGCGGGGGCAGGACCACCGGCGCGCCGCCGGCCCGCTCGACCGCCTTGGCATAGGCCGGTGGGGACAACACCGCCTCGCGGACCCAGGTGTCCCACCTGGCGGCCTCGTAGTAGGCGGTGATACCGATCAGCGGTCGGGACATGCGCTCTCCAGGGGACTGCGCTCCCTCAACGGGACTCTCACGGGGGCACCAGGCCCATCATGGCGCACTCCATTTCGGTTATGTCACCAAACTCAGCTTTCACGTGCGGCCGATCGCCCTTTGTCGCGGCTTCCCGTCCGGGTGTCAGGCGGCGCCAATCGCGGAGAAGGACAGCCCGGTCGCGCGGTGCAACGGGTCGTCCGGCAGGGCGGCCCGGGCGTCGCGCAGCGCCTCGGCCGTGCCGAGCCCGGCGCGCAGGCCGTCGTGCAGGGCGAGCATCAGCGGGACCACCGCCTCGTCGTGCACCGGGACGGTGCTGGCCACGATCCCGGCGGTGCCGAGCGGCAGCAGCGCCGCCGACAGGCCCAGCAGCTCCTCGCCGCCGACCGGCTCCATCCGGCCGGAGTCGCAGCTCGACAGGATGATCCGGTACGGCGCGCGGCTCAGCCGCTCCACGTCGTGCACGGTCAGGGGGCCGTCGTCGAGGTGCAGGCTGGAGAACATGGGGCTGTCGGCGCGGAAGGAGCCGTGCGCGGCGATGTGCGCCAGGCTGCTGCCGTCGATGCGCTTGAGCACCTCCTGGGCGGTGGCCTGGCCGTTCTCCAGCACGGTGGCCGCGCCGTACCGGCCGGCCAGGACCGGAACCTCGGCCCCGCCGCCGCCGAGGCCGGGCCCGCGCACCAGCACCACCGGGCCGTCCGGCGGCGGGATGCGGGCGGCGCGCAGCCACGCGGCGGCCGAGGGCGAGACGCTCAGCACCCGCTCGCGCAGCGAGGGCAGCAGCGCCCACGGCACGTCGTGCAGGTGGCCGGGCGGGACCAGCACCAGCGGGGCCGACCCCAGATGGGCTGCGGCCTCGCCGAGCAGTTCGGCCTCCAGGCGGCGGGCGGCGCGTTCGAGGCCGGCGGCGGGCGCGCCGTAGGCCAGGCGGCGCAGGGCGGCGTTGGCGTGCGCGGCCTCGGCGGCGGCCCCCGTCAGTGTGCCCGCCGGGTAGGCCCGCACCCGGCCGCCGCCGCACAGCAGGACCCGCAGCCGGCCGTCGATCACCACGATCTCGGCCAGCCGGCGCGGGCCGAGCTCGCGCAGCACCTCGCGGGCGAGCCCGCCGGGACCCGGCCGGGCCGCCCGGCCGCCCTCGGCGCCCAGGGCGAGCAGGCGGTCGCGGATGGCGCGCTCCAGGCGGTGCTGCTCGCGCTGGAGCTGCGGCACGGCCTTGCCGGCCGAGCGGGCCTCCTCGACGCGGCCGGAGATCTCGCGGAAGGCGGTCAGGTCGCGCATCAGGAGGGGGTCCTCGGGCGGGCGGGCCGGGGGGACCGACAGCGCGCTGGCCCGCCAGCGTTCGCTCCAGGCCAGCAGCCGTCTGGGGTGGTCGCCGACGACGCGCTGGGCCAAGGTGGCGAGCTCCGCGCCCTGGGCGCCGACCCCGGCCCGCAGCTCGGCGGCGCCCAGGGTCATGCGGTGCTCGTCCAGCAGGTCGAGGCCGCGGCGGCAGGCGGCCAGCACGCCCGCCTCCCGGCCGGCCATGCCGGCCAGCAGGGCCTGGGCTAGCCAGCCGTCCACGCGGGCGTAGGCGGGGCCGCGGTGGCGGGCCCTGGCCGCCCTGGCCAGGTGGGCCCCGGCCTCGCCCGTACGGCCCGCGGCGGCTGCGGTACGGCCGGCCAGCAACCAGGCCCGGGGGGCGTCCGGCGAGCCCAGCTCCTGCAGCCGGGCCGCCACCGCGGCGGCCTCCTGGGCGAGGGCGGCGGGGTCATCCGGGCGGGGGTGGCGGACGGGTTCCCGGGAAGCCGGCTCCTGCGGATGAGGGGCGGGTTCCGGGGAGCCTGGCTCCTCGGAGTGAACGGTGGCCTCCCGGGAGGCCGGGGCTTCGAGGTGGCCGGTGGTTGTCGGCGAGGGCGGGGCTTCGGCGTGGGGGGCGGTGGTCGGGGTGGTCGGGGCTTCTGGGCGGGGGGTGGCGTGGCGGGCGGTGGCTAGGGTGAGGCGGGCGTGGGCGGCCCACCAGGGGCGGCGCTGGGCGGTGAAGGCGCGGGCGGCGGCCTCGGCCCGGTCGATGGCGGTGGCGTGGTCGCCGAAGGCGAGGGCGGCCCGCGCGGCGGTGAGCACCAGCTCGGCCCGCCGGGAGGCCGGCCCGCCCAGCCGGTCCATCCGCTCGGCCCCGGCGTCGGCCTCCCGCAGCGCGTCGCGGGCCAGCCCGGCGGTGAGCAGCACGTCGCACCGCCACAGGTCCACCACGTAGGAGGGCGTCCCCAGCTCGGCCAGCGTCCGCTCGGCCTGCTCCAGGTGGTGCAGCGCCGCGGGCAGGTCGCCGCTGCGGAAGGCGGCCACCCCCCGGTTGACCACCGCGATGGCCTTGTCGTGCTCCTGCCCCGTGGTGTCCCAGAGCGCCTCGGCGCCGTCGAAGTCCGCCCGGGCCCGCTCCACCGACCCGAGCGCGAGATAGAGCGTTCCACGAAGGGTGAGCGCCCTGGCCAGCCAGATGGTGTCCTCGCCCCGGCGCAGCAGCGGGATGGCCCGCCGCAGGTCCTCCAGCCCCTCCTGGTGCCGCCCCAGCACCCACATCACGTACGCCCGCCGGAACAGCACCCGCGGCAACGTCGCCCCGGTGGCCAGCTCGCAGGCCCGGGTGAGCGCCTGGATGCTGGCCCCGGTCCGCCCGGCGTGCACGTATCCCAGTCCGAGGGTGGCCAGCACGTCGGCCTCCCGCTCGGCCGACCCGGACTCCCGGGCCAGGCGGCGGGCGCGGTTGAGGTGGCCGAGCCCGGCCCGCAGGTCGCCGAAGTCGCGCTCCCAGATGCCGATCACCTGATGCGCCACCGAGGCGTCGTGCGGCCCCGGCGCGGACCCGAGCAGCTCGCGCGCCCGCGCGAGCGCTTCCTGGGGACGCGCGAACACCAGGGGCAACAGCTCCACGGCGCTTCCCGTGATCACGCATCGATGCTAGACGTGGAACTGCTGAGGAGTCCACGACGGGTGAATCAACTGGGGGTGGCCCGACTCCTAACAAGCGACAGCCACCGGCGCACAGGGAGCCACCATGAGGCCTGACCGTTTCCGAGAGCAGTTCGACGCGATGAACGAGGGCGCCAGGGAGCGCGGCCGTCCCCTCGCCTACGACCCCGAGCGGTTCTTCACCTGGGAGAAGGGGTGCCTGCTGGCCCGCGAGGGCGAGGACGCCGAGGTGGTGGCGGCCACCATCGACCGGCTGGAGCTGACCAGGCGCGGCGAGACGCGCAACGAGCGCAGCGGGATCCGCGCCCTGCGCTTCGGTGATCCGTTCCGCGACGGTGACAACGCCGACGAGGACGTGCGCCGGGTGCTGGGCGAGCTGCCGCGGCGGGGCGGCGAGCTGGGGCCGTACGCGACCCGCAACCACATCGTCAGCGTGACCGAGGTGAACGGCTGCCCCAACGACGAGCCGGAGCCGGTCTCCACCATCGCGCCGGCCGCGCTCAACCCGGGCCTGGCGGCGGCGCGCGGGAACGGGAGCGTTCGGGTGCTGGTCGTCGACACCGGCCTGGTCGCGGGGGTGACCGAGACCTACCCGTGGCTGCGTGACGTGGTGACCGACGACGAGCTGGAGCCCGACTTCGGGCCGCTGGCGCAGTACGTCGGCCACGGCACCTTCATCGCGGCCGTCCTGAAGGCGGTGGCGCCGGACGCCGCCGTCGAGGTGGACGACGCCATCCCGGCGATCATGGCCGCCGCGGTGCCGGAGGACGTCTTCGGCGAGGCCCTGCTGGAGGTGCTCGACGACAAGGGCTGGCCGCCCATCCTGAGCCTGTCGGCGGGCGCGGTCACCGAGGACGACCGGGCGCTGCTGGGCCTGAAGACCTTCATGGAGCGGCTGGCGCAGGAACCCACGGTGCTGGTGTGCTCGGCCGGGAACAACGGCAGGGACGAGCCCTTCTACCCCGCCTACCACGCGAAGAGCATGCCCGGAAAGGTGATCGCGGTGGGGGCGCTGCGCGCCGACGGCCAGGGCCGCGCCTGCTTCAGCAACCACGGGGAGTGGGTGACCGTCTACGCGCCGGGCGAGCGGATCTCCTCGGTGTTCACCGCGGCCGACCACACCCCGCCGCTCTACGTCTACCGGCACTCCACCTTCGAGGAGTGCCGCTTCACCCACCAGCCGCCCTACGCCGACTGCAGTTGCGTCACGCCGCGCATCGACGGCGAGCGCTCGCTGGCGCGCGACGGCAACGCCGCCGGGATCGCGGCCACCCGCAAGGCCTTCACCGGGCTGGCCCGCTGGAGCGGCACCTCCTTCTCCACGCCCATCGTCGCCGGGATGATCGTCAACCAGATGCTCGAGTCCGGCGAGGACGACCCCGTGGTCGCGGCGCAGCACCTGCTGGCCAAGCAGGCGGTCGCCATCGGCGGCGGAGGGAGCGGCACGACGCTGACGCCGCCCACCTGGCGGCCCCTGCCGTACGGGCCGGCCTGAGCGCGCGCCCTATCTGCGGCAGTGATCGGAGACGTACGATGACACTCCCCGGACCTAGGGAAGTCATCGTGGATCACGAATCCATCGGACGGCTCTTCCAGACCGCGGCGAAAGGCGACGCCGCGGCCTGGCGGAGCCTCGTCGAGGCGCTGAGCCCGCTGGTGTGGTCGGTGGTCCGCGCCCACGGCCTGTCCGACGCCGACGGGCACGAGGCCTACCAGACGACCTGGTTCCGGCTGGCCCAGCACCTCGATCGCATCCGTGAGCCCGAACGCGTCTCCACCTGGCTGGCGACCACCGCGCGCAACGAGTGCCGGAAGATCATCCGGTCCGGCCGCAAGCTCGTCGCGGGCGAAGCCGACACCTTCGACCGCATCCCGGACGAGCGCACTCCAGAGACGGTGGTCATCGAATCCGAGGAGGCCGCCGCCGAGGCCGAGCGCCATCGCCGGCTCTGGGCGGCCTTCCAGCAGCTCGGCGACAAGTGCCAGCGGCTGCTTCGTGTGTTGATGGGCTCGCCCCCGCACAGCTACCAGGAGGCCGCCGCCGCGCTCGGGCTGCAGATCGGCAGCATCGGGCCGATGCGCCAGCGCTGCCTGCGCCGGCTGCGCGTGCTGATGAGCGAGGGTGGCGGGCCGTGACCGAGGACGACGACATGCTCGAGAACGATCTCCGCCGCGCCGCGGAGTTCCTGGACCCCGTGCCGGCCGCGCTCCTGGACAGCGCGGTGGCGGCCTTCACGCTGCGCTCGCTCGACGCCGAGCTGGCCACGCTGACCTTCGACTCGCTCGCCGAGGCCGCCGCCGTCCGCTCCGGCGGCGGGGTGCGGGTGCTCGGCTTCTCCTCCGGTGAGCACCAGGTGGAGGTGGAACTGTCCTTCACCGACGGCAGTGGCCGCCTGGTCGGCGCGGTCGAGCCGCCCGAGCCGGCCGAGGTGGTAGTCGAGGGGGCGTCCTGGTCGCGGGCCGTACGGGCGGACGCCCTGGGGCGGTTCACCTGCGCGGGGCTGGCCTCCGGGCCGCTGAGCCTGCGGGTACGGCTGGCCGCGGGCGAGCTGCGCACAGAGTGGATCACCGCCTAGGCCCGGAGCCGGTGAGCACCCCCCGGTGCTCGCCGGTCCGGCCCGGCGGAGGCCCGCCCGCGCCTAGTGGCGGGTGACCGCGGCGCGCCGGCCGAGCAGCAGGCCCAGGGCCAGCATGCCGAGGCCGAGCACCAGGTGCAGCCAGTTGTCGGCGGCGTTGAGCGGGACGAAGTTGGCCGAGCTGTCGGGATCGACGAGCAGGCCGTAGATCCACAGCACGAGGTAGACGACACCACCGCCGATCAGGAAGCCGCGCGCGCCGCTCCAGGTGCGCGAGAGCACGACTCCGGCCGCGCCGAACAGCAGGTGGACGATGTTGTGAAGGACGGAGACCTGGAAGACGCCCAGGAGCATCGCGCCCGAGTGGTGGCCGGCGGCCTGCAGGTCGCCGGTGTCGGTGGTGAGGCCGGGGATGAAGCCGGCCACACCGACCAGCAGGAAGACGATGCCCACGATCAGCGACGCCAGTTGAACGGGAGTACGGGCCGTACGGGCTGAAGCCGAGCTCATGACTCCTCCTTCGTTCGTCGGATGGGGTACGGCTACCCGCGATGACACCTTGTAGACGCTGTTTCGGGAGGTGGACGGGGGGCAGCCCGACCTCATGGGTGATTCGGTGCAGGACGGGTGTTTCGGGTTCGCGTTCGACGACCGCTACCGGCGGTGGCTCTCGGTGCTGGGGATCCGGCCCGCGAACTGCGGCCTGGTGGTGTCGGACGCCGGAATCCGGGTGCGTTTCGGGCCGTGGGAGGTCTCGACCGGGCTGGACAATTTGGCCGGGGCCGAGATCACCGGCCCGTACCAGGCGATCAAGGTGATCGGGCCGCACCTGTCGCTGGCCGACCGCGGTGCGACCTTCGGCACCAACGCCCGCCGCGGGGTCTGCCTGCGCTTTCACCGGCCGGTGCGCGGCGGCGAGCCGACCGGCCTGGTGCGCCACCCGGGGCTGACCGTCACGGTGGCCGACCCGGAGGGGCTGATGGCGCGGTTGCGGCCCCACCTCGGCCCGTCGTCGTCGTGAGGGGGCGCCCGCTACGCTCTCCGCATGCGCGCCACCGTTGACGGAGAAGACGTTCGCCTGGCCGTCGGCCTGGCGATCGACACGCTGAAGGACGCCGACCCCGCGGCGTGGGAGTCGAAGGCCGGCACCCTGGAGTGGACCTGCCGGGAGACCCTGGAGCACCTGGCCGACGACCTGTTCAGCTACGCCTCCCGGTTCGGCCTGGCCAAGCCGCCCACCACCCGGCTGCTGCCCTTCCGGCGCGTCACCGAACGGCCGGGCGGACCGGAGAGCATCATCTTCGCCGACCCGGCGGCTCCGCCGGACGGCCTGCTGCTCCTGGTCGAGGCGTGCGGCGGGCTGCTGGCCTCCATCGTGCGCACCGCGCCGCCGGACACCCTGGCCTACCACGTCTTCGGCCCCTCCGACCCGGAGGGTTTCGCCGCCATGGGCGTGGTGGAGACCCTCGTGCACACCCACGACCTCGCCCAGGGCCTGGGCCTGGCCTGGTCACCGCCCCGCGAGCTGTGCTCGAAGGTGCTGGAGCGGCTCTTCCCGCACGTCACGGCGGACGGCGACCCGTGGGAGGTCCTGCTCTGGGCCACCGGCCGCACCTCCCTGCCCGGCCGCCCGCAGCTCACCGGCTGGCGCTGGTACGGCGCGCCGCGCCCGTGAGCCCCGAACCCGCGCTCAGCCGGCGCACGCTCAACCGCACCCTGCTCCAGCGGCAACACCTGCTCACCCGCAGCACGGACCTGTCGGCGCTCCAGATGACCGAGCACCTGCTCGCCCTGCAGTCGCAGGAGCCGAACTGGCCTTACGTGGGCCTGTGGACCAGGCTGGCCGAGTTCACCCACGCCGACCTCACCGGCCTGCTCGCCGACCGTTCCGTGGTGCGCTCCACGCTGATCCGCGGCACCCAGCACCTGGCCACGGCCGAGGTCTTCGCCCTGCTCCGGCCGGTCGTCCAGCCGGTGCTGGACCGGTCGGCGCGCTCGCCGTACTTCACCGCGCAGACCGACGGCCTCGACCTCGCCGACCTGCTCGCGGCGGGCGCGGAACTGCTGGCCGGGCGGACCCTGAGCCGCCGGGAGTACGGCACGCTGCTCGCCGCGCGCTTCCCCGGCCGCAAGGGCTCCATCCTCGCCGGAGCCGTCGAGCTCCGGACCCCGCTGGTGCATCCCAACCCGGGCGGGACCTGGGGCGGCTGGGGCACGCGGCCCGGCATGCCGGTGGCCCGCGCCGAGGACTGGCTCGGCCGCCCGCTGCCCGCCGAGGCCCGCCCCGACGAGGTGATCGCCCGCTACCTCGCCGCCTTCGGCCCGGCCACCGTCAAGGACGTCCAGGCCTGGTCGGGACTGACCCGGCTGCGCGAGGTGACCGACCGGATGGACCTCAGGCGCCTGCGCGACGAGGAGGGCCGCGACCTGCTCGACCTGCCCCACCTGCGGCCGGCCGACCCCGGCCGGCCCGCGCCGGTGCGTTTCCTGCCCGCCTTCGACAACGTGCTGCTCGCCCACGCCGACCGGACCCGCATCATCACCGACGCGGACCGCAAGCTCGTCATGCCCGGCGGCGCGATGGTCCGCCCCACCTTCCTCGTCGACGGCTTCGTGCACGGGCTCTGGGCGGTGCGGGGCACGGAACTGCTGCTCCAGCCGTTCCGGCCGCTGCCGGACGAGGCCGGCGCGGAGCTCGTGGCCGAGACCGAGCGGCTCCTGCCGTTCGTCGGCGCGCACCGCTTCCGGATCGAGCCCGCCTGATCAGTCCGATACACCGCCCCTTCACTCCCTACGCGGTGACGTCGACTTCGCCCGCGTGCGCCTGCTGATGGAGCCGGGGGCTCGGTAGGGTGATCGTCATGGCGTTGCTGGCTCACCTCGACCGGTTCAACCGGCGGCATCCGTGGAGCCACAACGACCACTACGGACCCTGGATCGCCCGCCAGGTGCGCGGCGCGCGGCAGGTGCTCGACGTGGGGTGCGGGACCGGCAACCTGGTCGCGCTGCTGCGCCGGGGTGGCGCCGCGGTGACCGGGCTGGAGCCCGATCCGGCGACGGCCCGGCTGGCGGTGGAGCGGTTCGCCGGCGACCCCGGGGTCGCCATCGTGCGGACCGGATTCGACGGGCGGGAGCCGGGGCGGCGGTGGGACGCCGTCACGCTGGTGGCGGTGCTGCACCATCTGCCGCTGGTGCCGACGTTGCGGGAGCTGCGGGAGTGCCTGGTGCCGGGTGGGCGGCTGGTGGTGGTGGGGTGTTATCGGCAGGACGGGGCCGGTGACCTGTTCGCGGCGCTGGCGGCCGTGGTGGCCAATCCGGTCGTGGGGCTGCTCAAGCACCCGCGCCGGGCGGTCGCGACGCCCGCGCACATGGCGGCACCTGTCGCCGAGCCGCGGGAGACGCTGGGCGAGATCCGGGCCGCGGCGGCGCGGGAACTGCCCGGGGCGCGTATCCGGCGGCGGCTGTTCTGGCGGTACAGCCTGGTCTACGACGCCCTGGTCTGACCCCGGCCTTCCCCGGCCTCCCCCGGCCTCCCCCGGCCTGACCCGGCCTTACTCGGGCTTCCCCGGCCTTCCCCTCCAACCTTCATCCCCGGCCCTCCTCCCCCGACCTTCATCCCCGGCCTTCTGGGCCGGCGGTGCGATCGGCTGACGGGTCAGGTCGCTTCGGCGCTGAGGGCCTGGCTGACGGGCCGGCGGGCGGCCAGGCGGGCCGGCAGGGCGGTAAGGGCGGCCGTCGCCAGGACGGCCACGACGGCGGCGCCGTACAGCCAGAAAGCCGGCGGATCCACCGCGTTCCGGGCAGCGAACAACGACAGCAGCCCGACGCCCAGCGGGACGCCGAGGACGGCCCCCGGCAGGGCGGGCAGGAGCTGGGCGAAGGAGAGTCCCGCGGCGATCTGCCCGGGGGTCGCGCCGAGGGTGCGGGCGATGGCCATGGTCGCGCGGGATTCCATGGCGGTGGTCCAGGTGAAGGTGACGGTGTTCGCCACGGCCAGGAGGATCAGCAGGAGGGTGACGGCGAGCATCAGCCGCCGGTCGTGCACGTCCCGCAGGTTGGGCAGCGCGCCGGAGCCGTCCAGGCCGTACCCCCGAGGCCGCTGGACGTGCATGGACACCAGGGCGACCAGCGCGATCACCGTGGTGGCCGTGGACCACGCCTGCAGGACGGCCCGGCCCGGCCGGCGGGCGGTCAGCCGCAGCCCGAGCAGCAGCGGCGTGGGCAGCAACGCGGACAGCGCGGTGAGCCGCGGCCGGTGCCGGGGCTCGTGCACGGGGGCCGACAACGCCGTGACGGTCGCCGTGCGCAGGGCCCGCAGCGTCGGGCGCAGCGTGGACAGGACCGCCACCGCCACGGCGAGGACGGTGGCCGCGACGACGGTGGCCACGCCCGGCCCGGCGGCGTCGCCGATCCGGCTGGCGGTGGGGCTGGCGATGGCGGGCACGGTCAGCCGGGCCAGCGCCAGCCCTGCCGCCTCCCCGGCCAGCGCCAACGCCAGGTACTCGGCGAGCAGCACGGCGGCGATCAGCCCCGGGGTGGCGCCGACGGCCTTGAGCAGCCCGGCCCGGCGGGTCTGCTCGACGGCGCGCCCCGCCGCCAGGGCTCCCACGCCGGTGACGGCCAGCAGGCTGAGCAGCCAGGCCCCCACGACCAGGATGGGCCGGCTGACGCGGAGGATGGCCAGGTCGCGCTCGGCCCTGAACTGCCAGGTGTGGAAGGTGATCCGCGCGCCGGAGAGCTGGTGGGCCTCGGCGAACGCCTCGGTGGCGGCCGGGTCGCGCAGGTCGAGGTCCATGGCCAGAGTGACCGGCAGGTCGCGGGAGGCGGCCAGGGCCTTGGCGTCCGCCCGGGTCATCCAGGCCAGGCCGCTGTAGTCGACGGGGCCGCCGCCGGGGCCGATCTGCGCCGCTCCGGGGTAGACGGAGGTGGCCGCGGTCACCGCGATGCCGACGACCGGGTAGGAGCGGCCGGCGATGGTGACCCGGTCGCCGACGCCGGCGCCGAGCGCGGTCGCGAAGCCGCGTTCGAGCACCGTGCCGCCGGAGCGCACCCACGCGCCGGAGGTCACCAGCGGCCGGTTGACCGGGCCTGGCCGCTCGGCGAAGCC
Organism: Nonomuraea sp. NPDC050328; assembly: GCF_044459405.1. Taxonomy (NCBI): domain Bacteria; kingdom Bacillati; phylum Actinomycetota; class Actinomycetes; order Streptosporangiales; family Streptosporangiaceae; genus Nonomuraea; species Nonomuraea sp. NPDC050328. Next base: position 670,039 of record NZ_JBITIW010000003.1, read on the forward strand.
GTGCACCACCACCGGGGAGGAGACGGCGTCGCGGGTGGTGAGGGTGGCGTAGACGATGCGGTAGGGCCCGTGGTGGGCGGCGACCTCGGTCTCCTCGGCCAGCGCGGCCAGGATCGAGGGCACGGCCGGGCCGGGGTCGCCGGAGAGGGCCACCACGTCCGGCCCGGCGGTGGCCGCGCGGGTCTGCTCGTAGAGGGCGTCGGTGACGCCGCCCAGCGACAGGCCGAGCGCCATCGTCGCGGTCGCCACGGTCACCGCGAGCGTCAGCAGCGCGGCCTGGAGCCTGTGCCGCCGCAGGTCGGCCAGCACCAGCCGGGCGACGAGGACGGCGGAGCCCACGCCGCCGGCCAGACCCGAGCACGACCGGGGGTCCAAGATGCGACCCACTCCGCTCACCCGTCCAGGCCGATCAGCCCGCCGAGGCTGCCGAGCCCGCGCGGCTGGGCGCGGGCCAGCCACGTGTCGTCGACGAACCGCCCGTCGCGCATCGAGACCACCCGGTCGGCGGTGGCTCCCACGCGTTCGTCGTGCGTGACGAGGACCAGGGTCTGGCCCGCGGCCCGCAGTTCCTCGAAGATCCTCAGCACGTCGAGGGTGGCGGCGCTGTCGAGGTTGCCGGTGGGCTCGTCGGCCAGCACCACCAGCGGCTCGTTGACCAGCGCGCGGGCGACGGCGACCCGCTGGCGCTGCCCGCCGGACAGCTGGGAGGGCAGGTGCCGGGCCCGCGCGGCCAGTCCGACCCGCTCCAGCAGGGCGGCGGCGCGCCGCCTGGCCTGGCGGGGCGAGCGGCCGGCCAGCAGGGCCGGCAGTTCCACGTTCTCGGCGGCGGTCAGCTCCTCGACCAGGTGGAAGGCCTGGAAGACGAAGCCCACCGACCTGCGCCGCATCCGCGCCAGGGCTCGCTCGCTCAGCGGGTCGACGCGCCGCCCGGCGACCCACACCTCGCCCCTCGTCGGGCGTTCCAGGCCGCCCAGCAGGTGCAGCAGGGTGGACTTCCCGCACCCGCTCGGCCCCATGACGGCCAGCGTCTGCCCCTGCGGCACCTCCAGGTCGACCTCGTCGACCGCGAAGACGCGGCTCTGCCCCTGCCCGTGCGTCTTCACCAGGCCCACGGCCCGCAACGCGACGTCCGGTCCGTTCATCCGCCCTCGACCCCGTTCTCGTTCCCGCGCCTCGACCAGGCGCGCTCGCAGGCTTCCAGCCAGCGCAGGTCCGCCTGCAGCCGCAACACGACCCCTTCCAGCAGCAGTACGGCAGGCGAGCCCGCCGCCTCGGCCAGCACCGCCCCCTGCACCTCCCGCAGCCGGCGCAGCAGTTCCCGGCGCTGAGCGGCGACGAGTTCCACCGGGTCGGCCAGCCGGGCCGCCGCCGCGGCGGCGAGCTTGAGATGGAACTCCGCCAGGTCCGGCTTCGGCCAGCCCACCTCGGCCAGCCACGCCGCGACCCGCTGCTGCCCGGCCGGCGTCAGCGCGTAGACCTTGCGCTCCGGCCGCTCGGGCAGTCCCTCGGCCCGCTCGCACACCACCAGCCCCGCGCGTTCCAGGCGGCCCAGGGTCACGTAGATCTGGCCCCGGTTCATCGCCTCGCCCAGCGGGCCGAGGCTGCGCTGGAGCCGGGCATGCAGGTGGTAGCCGTGGGCCGGCTCCTTGGCGAGCATCGCCAGCACTGCGTCCTGCACGGGACCCCCTAACGGTTGGCTAATAGATAGCGGTTAGCCGTGACCCCTGTCAAAGCGCCGGCGGGTAGCCCCGAGCCGGAGCGGGCAGGGGTGGCCCATGCACGCACCAGTCACGCACCGGACGATCGACGTCGACGGCGTCGAGACCTTCTACCGGGAGGCGGGGCCGCCGGACGCCCCGGTGTTCCTGCTGCCGCACGGCTATCCCTGCTCGTCCTACGAGTTCCGCGACCTGATGCCCGCGCTCGGCGACCGCTGGCGGCTGGTGGCGCCCGACCTGCCGGGCTTCGGCTACAGCGCCACCCCCGAGGGGTTCGCGTGGACCTTCGACGGTTACGCCGACTTCCTCGAGCGCTTCACCCACGTGCTGGGACTGTCGCGCTACGCGCTCTACCTGCACGACTACGGCTCGCAGTTCGGCCTGCGGCTGGCCCTGCGAGCCCCCGAGCGGGTCGCCGCCCTCGTCATCCAGAACGGCGACATCTACGAGGACACCATGGGGCCCAAGTACGCCGGGCTGAAGGCGTACTGGTCCGACCCGACGCCGGAGGGCCGGGCGAAGCTCGCCGCGAACGTCTCGGAGGAGGGCTTCCGCGACGAGTTCGCCGGCGACCTGCCCCCGCGCCTGGCCGAGCGGGTGAGCCCCGACCTGTGGAAGCTGCATTGGAGCCTGATGGACACGCCGCGGCGCCGGGGGAACGTCGTGAGGCTGTTCGAGGACCAGGCGACGACCCTCGGCTGGTTCGCCAAGGAGCAGCAGTACCTGCGCGAGCACCGCCCGCCGGCGCTGATCGTCTGGGGGCCCCACGACGGCTACATGCCCGAGGAGTCGGCCCGGGCCTACCTGCGCGACCTGCCGGACGCGGAACTGCACGTGCTCGACGCCGGGCACTGGGCGCTGGAGACCAGCCTCGGGGAGATCGTCCCGCTGGTCCGCGACTTCCTCGGCCGGGTGCACACCTCGTAGGGGGTCCCATTGAACTTAGGTCTATGCCGTCCGGCCCGAAGTCCCACGAGCGGTTCATCAGGCAGAAGGACGAGAGGCCGCCTCGCCGCTGCGAGTCTCGGAAGTGCACTCCCCCTGACACCAGTTGAGAGGCACCTGTGCTCAGAAGAATCGCGGTTGCGGCCGGCCTGCTGGCGGCGACCATCGTGGCCGTCCCCCACACCGCCACGGCATCGGCGCGCACCGGACCGGACCCGGTGCGGGCCGCGCTGGACAAGGCCTTCGCCGAGGCGACCGGCGGCGCGGACGGCCCCGGCGTCCAGGCCGTGGCGATGCGCAACGGGAAGGTCATCTGGTCGGCGAGGACCGGCCGGGCGGTGGAGGACCCGCCCGCCCCGGTCACCGGCCGGACGCTGTTCAGCCTGGCCAGCTTCGGCAAGCTCATCCTGGGCGCCTACGCCCTCCACCAGGCCGACAAGGGCGCCCTCCCCCTCGACCAGCCCATCTCCGCCCACATCGGGACCAAGCTGCCCGGCGCGAAGGTGGTCACGCCGCGGATGCTGCTCACGCACACCGCGGGCTACCCGGACCTGTACAGCCATCCCAGCACCGCGCCGCTGCTGCCGCGGGGCGCCGAGTACGACCCGAACCGGCCGTTCACCTTCGCCATGCTCGCGCCGGGCATCAGCGAGCCGGTCAAGCCGGGCACCCGCTTCGCTTACTCCAACACCGGGTTCATCATCCTGGCCCACGTGCTGACCGAGATCGCCGGCGGCGAGAAGGCGCTGGAGCGGGACGTGCGGCGCTTCCTCGCCAAGGCGGGCGAGCGAGGCGACCACCTCACCGGCGAGCGCGCCCCGCGCCATCGCCTCCGCTTCGCGCACGGTTACCTCGACGGCGGCAACGGCAAGCTCGTGGACTACTTCACCGCGTTCGGGGCCACCGGCGTGCCCACCGACGTGTACGGCCTGCCGTTCGGCGACGGCATGTTCGCCGGCACCGCCTTCGGCGCCGCCCGCTTCCTGGACGCGTTGTTCACCGGCCGCCGCCTCCTGCACCCGGCCACCCTCGACGCGATGGTCAAGCCCACCGCCCTGTCGGTCGCCGCCAACATGCCGTACGGCATGGCCGCCCTCACGGTCGAGTACGCTGGGCTCGCCTGGAAGGGCCACAGCGGCGGCTGGGGCGGCTTCACCTCCATGGCCGCCACCGACCGGGCCGGCGGGGTGACGATCGCCGTGGTCAACAACCGGCTGACCGAGACCGATGCCGCCGGGGCGACGTGGGCGAAGCTGGCCGCGGCCTACGCCGCCGCCAAGTAACCGCACCGCCTCCTACGACGCGTCCCGCACGAGGACCACCACGTCCGCCTCCTACGACCGGTCCCGCAGGAAGACCACCACGTCCGCCTCGGGGCCGGTCAGCCGCTGCCAGCCGGTCCGCTCGTACAGCCGGATCGCGTCGTCCGCCTGGGGCGAGGTCAGCAGCCAGGCGCGAGGGGCGTCCGCGCAGAGCAGGTCGAGGATGCGCGCGGCCAGGCCCTGGCCGCGCGCGTCCGGGCTGACCGCCAGCTCGTCGACCTCCAGCGCCCCGACCAGGCGCGCCTCCACCGCCGCGCCGAGCGCGCGGCGCACCCGGTCGTAGGCGCGGCCCGACGGGAAGGGCCCGGCGGTCGGCCAGGCCGTGCCGAACCCGGCGGGCCGGCCGTCCTGGGTGGCCAGCACCGCGACGAAGCCCGGGCGGCTCGCGTCGCCGGGCAGCCGCCGGGCGAAGTCGGCGGCGCCGTACCCGTCCTCGTACCACGGCGGCCCGCTGAACGCGGTGCGGTAGATCTCGGTCAGCTCGCCGGCGTGCGCGAGCACCTGATCCCCGGTGAGCCGCCTCATCGCGGCACATCTGCTGGACATCATCGCCGCACCTCACTGTCTACATATACTTAGCCAGTGACCCTAGATTCGGTACGCATCACTGGTCAACCGGAAATAGACCGTTACCTCACCCGGTCGGTGGAATCGGCCGCCATGCTGGTGAACGGCCTGACCGTGACCACCGCCCACGGCCGCCCCGTCACGCCCCCGTCCTCGCCCGAGGCCCGGCTGGCGGCGATCCTCGCGCACTCGCCGTCCGCCGGCCTCTCCCCGGCCGACGCCGACCACCTCGCCGGCGTCGCGGTCCAGCTCGCCCCCGCCTTCCGCACCGGCGAACCGGCGGAGCGGGTCGCGGCCCGCCTCAACGACCTGCTGGTCCGGCACGGCGCCGTCCCCAACCTGCACGGCGCTCCGGGCGGCCCGCTCGTCCTCGCCTTCCACCGCCCGGACGCCACCCTCGCCGACGCCTGGGCGGCCGACCTGGGCGCCGCGCTGGTGATGGTCATCGGCGTCGGCCAGGCGGCCAGACTCGGCCGATGCCGGGCCGATGGGTGCGACCTGGTGTTCTTCGACAGCACACGCAACACCTCCCGCCACTTCTGCGACCTGTCGTGCCAGAACCGCGCCAAGGCCAGCGCCTACCGCGCCCGGCGGCGCGGCTGACCCGGCGGAGCATTGGCTACCGAAGCCGCTTTCCTGAAACCCGCTTCATGTATTACCGTGGGCGATACGGACCCTTCTCCAGCGACTGGAGGCGTCATGGGCACCTCTGCAGCAGCCCGCTCCACCCGGAGCGCCCGCCTCGAACCGGGGCGGATCCGGTGACGCCGCTGGTCCTGGACCTCCGGCCGTCGCCGGCCGGTCCGGTCCTGCATCCGGCGGGCGAGATCGACGCCACCAACCTCGACGAGCTGGCCTCGGCGCTCGACCGGGCTCTGGCCATGGGCGGCCCGGTGACCGTGGAGCTCACCGAGGTGCCGTTCCTGGACGGCCGGGCCCTCGACCTGCTGATGTCCGCCTACGTGCAGGCTGTGATGCAGGGCGACGACCTCCGCCTCGCGTCGCCGAGGCCCAAGGTCCGGAGGCTGCTGGAGATCACCGGCGCCCGGCTGCCGGTCTGCGAGGCCACGGAGGTCCGCGCCGCCTGAGGCGAGGTTCCTTGGTCAACCGCGGGCCGAGATCGTGGAAACGGGTGTCGTGGAGCGCCATTTCGGGTAGTCAAGAAATGGCAATCCACAGTAACGGGGAAGTCCCTCCCTTCTCCTCGGCTTAGAGAGCGGGATACATGCCGAGGACCAGCCCTGGCGGCAGCCTTGAAAGGGCCATCGACCTCCTGACCAGCCTGAGCGGCCACTCAGCCCCCCTGAGCCTGTCCAGGCTCGCGCGGGAGACGGGTCTGCCCAAGTCCACGACCCACCGCCTGCTCGGCGTGCTGTGCGCACGCGACCTCGTGAAACGGGCGGGCACCGGGTACGTGCTGGGCGACCTGCTGACCACCCTGACCCGGGAGCGCATCCCGGGCTCTCGCCCCCTCGTCCTGCCGTACCTCATGGACCTGTACGAGACGACCCGGCAGACGGTGAACGTGGCCGTCGCGTCCGGGCCGGAGGCGATCTACGTCGAGCGGATCTACGGGCACGACCGGGTGGCGTGCCCGTCCGACGAGCACGACCGGGCGCCGCTGCACTGCACGGCGGCCGGGAAGGTGCTGCTGGCCTACGACGACGACGCGCGGAAGGCGCTGCTGGAACACGGACGGCTGGCGCGGATGACGCAACGGACGATCACCGGCCTGCTCGGGCTCGACCGGGAGCTGGCGCTGGTGCGGCGGCACGGGCTGGCCTACTCGCAGGAGGAGTTCGCGCCCGGGCTCACCAGCGTCGCGGCCCCGGTGATCGGGCCCGGCGGTTCGGTGACCATGGCGGTGGAGATCGCCGGGCGGACGTCGGCGATGCGGCTGGGGCGGGTCGGGATCGCGGTCCGGGGGGCGGCCCAGGCGATCTCGACGGCGCTGTCCGTGGCCGCCTGACCTTCCAGCGGGACCACGCGGGCCCGGGATCTCGCGGACCACCGGCTCGAACCGGCCGGTGTCCTCCGCCGAGATCCCGGGCCCTTCCACGGACCCGGGGGGTCGAATAACTGTCGGACCGGAATCCGGGTCACCCGGTTTCGGTCCGTCCCGCACCGGGTCGAAGTCCCGTCCGGTTCCAGCCCACGGAACGATCGGCACGCCCCGCCAGAGGGGCGTTCCGCTGATCAGGACCACCGATTGACCCCATGGATCATGACTCGCTGTGATCGGATCGTGACTCGGGAATGGTATGACCTCCCCCTCCCGCTCCAGCTCCGCGAGCTGGCGCGGATGCGGGACCGGCTTCGTTCAGACAACCTGCACGACACCTACGGCGCCGGCGGCGAGCGGCCACGACGCCCCTCCCCCGGCCGTGTCTGCCGGTCCTACGACGGTTCGGGCTACGACCCGGACGACGCGGACATGGGCGCGGCGCACACCCGCTTCGACCGGAACGTCCCCTTGGAGCTGGCGCACGGCGACCCGGCGAGCCTGATGTCGCCCAGCCCCCGCGAGGTGAGCAACCGGCTGCTGGCCCGGACCGTCTTCAAACCGGCCACCACCCTCAACGTGCTCGCCGCGGCGTGGATCCACTTCCAGAACCACGACTGGTTCAGCCATGGCCGAAACCCGGTCGGCGACCCGATGGAGGTGCCGCTGGCCGACGACGACCCGTGGCCGAGCCGGCCGATGCGGGTGCGCCGCACCCAGCCCGACCCGGTGCCGCACGCCGTCCCCGGCGCCCCGCCCACCTTCGAGAACACCGTGACGCACTGGTGGGACGGCTCCCAGCTCTACGGCAGCGACGAGCGGACCTGCCGCGAGCTGCGCACCGGCGAGGACGGCCGGATGCGGGTCGAGGACGGCCGGCTGCCGCTGGGCCCGCTGGGCCTCGACCTGACCGGCTTCTCCGACAACTACTGGGTGGGCCTGTCCCTGCTGCACACCCTGTTCGTCAAGGAGCACAACGCCATCTGCGCGCACCTGCGCCGGGCGCATCCGCGCTGGGGCGACGAGCGGCTGTTCCAGACCGCCCGGCTGGTGAACGCCGCGGTGATGGCCAAGATCCACACCATCGACTGGACCCCGGCGCTGCTGGACAACCGCGCGGTACGGCTCGGCATGACGATCAACTGGCGCGGCCTGCTCGGCAAGCCGTTCCGCGGCGAGGTGCTCGGCGGCATCCGCCGCTCCCCCATGGACCACCACGGCGTGCCGTACTCCATCACCGAGGAGTTCGTGACCTGCTACCGCATGCACCCCCTGATCCCCGACGACTGGGAGATCCGCTCCCACCGCACCGGCGAGGTGGTCGCCACCACCGACTTCACCCCTCTGCAGGGGTACGGCACGCGCGCCGCGATCGACGAGCACGGCTGGTCGGACTGGTTCTACACCTTCGGCACCGCCCACCCCGGCGCGATCACCCTGCACAACCACCCGGAGGCGCTGCGCAACCTGCGCGGCATGTTCGGCGAGCACCTCGACCTGGGCGCGGTGGACGTGCTGCGCGACCGCGAGCGCGGCGTCCCGAGGTACACCAAGCTCCGCGAGGCCCTGCACAAGCCGCCCATCCACGACTTCTCCGACCTGTCGGACGACGTGGCGCTCAAGGACGTCTACGAGGGCGACATCCACCGCATCGACGCGATGGTCGGCATGTACGCCGAGCAGCCCCCGCCCGGCTTCGCCTTCTCCGACACCGCCTTCCGGCTGTTCATCCTGATGGCCTCGCGGCGGCTCAAGAGCGACCCGTTCTTCACCACGCACTACACCCCCGAGGTCTACAGCCCCGAGGGCCTGGCCTGGATCGAGCGCACCCGGATGCGCGACGTCCTGCGCCGCCACCACCCGGAACTGGATCCGGGCGTCCGGAATCCCTTCACCCCCTGGAAGGCGGCCCGAGCATGATCGTCCATGACGCGGTCTTCGACTGGATGCGCCGCCGGGAGCTGACCACGCTGTTCGGCAACCCCGGCTCGACCGAGCTGCCGATGCTCGACGGCTTCCCCTTCCGCTACGTGCTGGGGCTGCAGGAGGCGGTGGTGACCGGCATGGCCGACGGCTACGCCGCGGTCACCGGGCGCCCGGCGCTGGTCAACCTGCACACCGGACCGGGCGTGGGCAACGCCATGGGGGCGATCCTGGGCGCCGCGGCCAACCGCACGCCGCTGATCGTCACCGCCGGGCAGCAGACCCGCGAGATGCTCGCCATCGAGCCGCTGCTGACCAACGTCGAGGCCACCACGCTTCCCCGGCCGGCGGTCAAGTGGGCCTGCGAGCCGGCCCGTCCGCAGGACGTCCCGGCCGCGCTGGAACGCGCCTACCTGATCGCGAACACGCCGCCGCGCGGGCCTGTCTTCCTGTCGCTGCCCATGGACGACTTCGACGCGCCCTGCGCCGGGCCGGTCGCTCTCCGCCGGGTGGGCTGCTCCGCCGTACCGGACCTGGGCGAGCTGGCCCGGCGGCTGGACGCGGCGGCCAACCCGGTGCTGGTGGTCGGCGCGGAGGCGGGCTGGGCGGCGGCGGTGGAGCTGGCCGAGCACCGGGGGCTGCCGGTGTGGGAGGCGCCGCTGGAGGGGCGGCTGGGCTTCCCGCACGACCACCCCTACTTCCAGGGGCAGCTCCCGCCCGCGATCGCGCCGCTGGCCGCCCAGCTCGCCGGGCACGACCTGGTGCTCGTCGCCGGGGCGCCGGTCTTCCGCTACTACCCGCACGTGCCCGGCCCCTACCTGCCGCAGGGGGCCACGCTGGTGCAGCTCACCGCCGACCCGGACGAGGCCGCCCGGGCGCCGGTGGGCGAGGCGATGGTCTGCGACCCCGGCCTGGCCCTGGCCGCGCTGGCCAAGCTCTGCGCGGGCGGCACCACCCGGCCACGGCCACGCCCCGCGCCCGCCGCGCTGCCCGAGGGAGGGGGGATGAGCGCGGCGGCGGTCATGGACGCGCTCGCCCAGGGCGCGCCGCCGGACACGATCTGGTTCAACGAGTCGCCCTCCAACCGCCCGGCCTTCCACGACCGCATCCGCCCCGGGCTGCCCGGCTCGTTCTACTTCGCCGCCGGCGGCGGGCTCGGGTACGGCCTGTCGGCGGCGGTGGGCGCCGGGCTGGCCGCCCAGAGCCCCGAGCCGGGCCACCGGCGGCCGATCGTGGCCGTGCTGGGCGACGGCTCGGCCCAGTACGCGATCACCGCGCTGTGGACCGCCGCCGCGCACCAGGTGCCGGTCACCTTCGTGGTGCTGAGCAACCGCGAGTACGGCGTCCTGAAGTGGTTCGCCGGCGGGCGCAGCGTGCCCGGCCTGGACATCCCCGGCCTCGACGTCACCACCATCGCCCGCGGCTACGGCGTGCCCGCCCGCCGCGTGGCCACCCCGGCCGACCTCGCCGACGCCGTGCGCGACGGCTGCGCCTCCGGTGCGCCGGTGCTGGTCGAGGCCCCGATTCTCTGAAAGGACCTGTCCTGTGGACCTGGTGGAAACCCTGAGCGAGGGCTGCCGCGTGCTGACCGGCGGCGAGCCGTACGCGCGCGACAGCGCCCCCTTCTGCCCGGCGGGCCTGCCCGCCGCCGTGGCCCTGCCGACGAGCGTGGCCGAGGTCCGGCACGTGCTGGAGGTGAGCGCGGCCTACGGCGTGCCGGTGGTGCCGCAGGGCGCCCGCACCGGCCTGGCCGGCGGCGCCAACGCCGTGGACGGCTGCGTCGTGCTCAGCCTGACCGGCCTGAACCGCATCCTGGAGATCGACCCGGCCAACCGGCTGGCCCGCTGCGAACCCGGCGTCACCACCCGCGCGCTGCAGGAGGCGGTCGCCGCGCACGGCCTGCACTACCCGCCGGACCCAGTCTCCCGCGACACCTGCACGATCGGCGGCAACATCGCCACCGGCGCGGGCGGGCTGTGCTGCGTCAAGTACGGCGTCACCGGCGACTACGTGCTCGGCCTGAGCGTGGTCCTGGCCGGCGGGCGGCTCGTGCGGACCGGCCGCAGGACCGTCAAGGGCGTGGCCGGGCTCGACCTGACCAGCCTGTTCGTCGGCTCCGAAGGCACGCTGGGGGTGATCGTCGAGGCGACCCTGGCGTTGCGGCCCGCCCGAGGGCCGGTGCGCGGCCTGCTGGCCCAGTTCGGGAGCGCCGCCGAGGCCGGCGAGGCGGTCGCCGCCGTCGTCGCCGCCGGGCACACCCCCTCGGCGCTGGAGCTGATGGACCGGCACGTGTGCGGCGCCATCCGCGACCTTGGCCACGACCTGGCCGCCGCGCCCACCCTCGTGGTCGAGTGCGACGACGGCAGCCTGCCCGACATCGCCGAGTTGATCGGCGGCACCGCGACCGAGCACGCCCTGGAGCTGCGCCGGTTGATCGCCCCGGCGATGGGCCGGATCATGGCCGGGATGCCCGGCCGGCCCACGGCCTTCATCGAGGACGTCGCCGTCCCGCGCAGCGAGCTCGCGGCGCTGATCGACCGGGTCGAGACGATCGCCGCCCGGGCCGGGCTGTTCATCGGCACCACCGGCCACGCCGGCGACGGCAACCTGCACCCGATCGTGCTCTTCTGCGCCGACGACCCCGCCGCCGTCGCCCGCGCCTCGGCCGCCTACGACGAGATCATGGCCGCCGGGCTGGAGCTCGGCGGCACGATCACCGGCGAGCACGGCGTCGGCCTGCTCAAGCGCGACTGGCTCGCCCGCGAGCTCGACCCCGCGGCCTTGGAGCTCCAGCGCGGGCTCAAACGGCTCTTCGACCCCGCCGGACTGCTCAACCCGGGCAAGGTGCTCCATGTCTGATCCGATCCCCCGCGCCACCGCGCGCGAGAACGCCGCCCTGGCCGCCACCTTCTACGCCCCCAGCCTGCTGCGCGGCACGATCGCCTCGATCCCCGCCGCGCACACCCTCACCACCCGCCTCGGCACCCTGGGCCGGGCCCAGCGGGTGCTGGCCCGGCTGCGCGAGCGGTACGGCGAGGCGGTCCTGACCCGCGGCCCGGCCGGGCACACGCTGCTGGTGCTGGGCCGCGACGGGGTGCGCCGGGTGCTGGAGGCGCCCACCGACCTCTACACGCTGGCCAGCAAGGAGAAGGTCGCCGGGCTCGGCCCCTTCCTGGAGGGCACGCTGCTGCTGTCGTCCGGCTCCGACCGCGAGGCCAGGCGGGCCTTCGTCACCGACGTGCTGTCCCAGCTCGAACCGCGCTTCGCCGAGGTCGCCCGCGAGGAGGCCGCGGCGCTGGTGCCCGGCGTGCTCACCTACGCGCGGCTCAACGACGCCTGGAACCGGGTCGCGCGCCGCTGCATCTACGGCGACGGCGCCCGTGACGCGGTCGAGCTCAGCCGCCTGCTGGCCGCGCTGCGCGGGGCGGGCAACTGGATGGGCCTGCGGCAGGCCCGCCAGCGGGAGCTGTCGGCCCGCTACGACGCGCTCATCGCCGCGCACCTGCGCCGGGCCGAGCCGGGCAGCCTCGCCGGGCTCACCGCCGGGCTCGCGCCCCGGCCGCCGGTCTGCCCGGTACGGCAGGCGGCCTTCTGGCTGATGGGGTTCACCGTGCCGCCGCCCGGGCTCATGCAGGCGCTCGCGCTGCTGGCGGGGCGGCCTGCCGTACCGGGTGGGGACGATCCGCGGGCCGTCCTGCTGGAGGGACTGCGGCTGTGGGCGCCGGTGCCGGCGCTGATGCGGACACTCACCGAGGACACCACCTGGGAGGGCGCGCCCTTGGCGGCCGGGACCAGCGTGCTGATCCCGCTCGTGCTGCACCAGCGCGATCCGTCGCTGCCCTACGCCGACCGCTTCACCCCGGCGATCTGGCAGGACGGCACCGCCGAACGCGAGTGGCTGCTCGGGCCGTTCAGCCGGGGCGACGGCCGGTGCAAGGGCATGGAGCTGGCCCTGCACACCGGCTCGGCCTTCCTCGGCGAGCTGATGGCGCGGGCCGCGATCCGCGGGCCGTGGTTGCCCGACCCGCTGCCGCTGATGCTGGACACGCCCCGGCTGCGGCTGACCCTGGAGGAACGATGAGCGGCTGTCTCGACGAGCACGGCGGCGGCGCCCCGGCCGGGGTCGCCGAGCGGGAGGCGCGGCTCAAGGCCGCCGCGCTGGAACTGGCCCGCGTCGCCGAGCGGATCCGCGCGACCGGTGAGCGCACGGCGTCCGCCCTGCTCGACCCCGTTCTGACCCGTTCGGCCCTGGCGCGGCCGGTGAGCGCGCTGCGCGTGCACGCGGCGCTGCTGCAGGCGGTCACCAGCCGGCGCGGCCTGGGCTTCGCCTTCGGCGGGACCCTCGCCCGGCTCGGCGGCGTGGCCGGCATGGAGAGCCTGGCCCGCCAGGTGGCCGTGACCTCGCTGCGGCTGCGCATCGCCGCCGTCGCGCTCACCCACCCCGAACTGCTCACCGACCCGGCCACCCGCGCGCTGGTCGACGCCGCCACCGGCGACCGCGAGATCGAGGCCGGCCGGCTGCTGCGGGCGATGGTCGCCGAGCGCGGCGCCTCAGAGGCGATGTCGGCCGTCGCGCCGATCATCATGGAGGTGCTGGCCGCGCGGGCGCTGGTGGACGAGAACCCGTTCAACGACGGGTGCGGCTGGGCCATCGCCACCGGCCGCCGGCCCGACGCCGAGCCGCTGCTGGGCCTGGCCACCCGCGCGATCACCCGCTGGGACCGCGGCGAAGGCTCGGCGACCCCCGCCGACGCCCCGCCCGGCCTGGCCACCCGCGGCGGTGTGCTCGGCTTCCTCGGCAACATCGCCGCCCTCGGCACCGACGGGCGCGTGCTGCTGCAGGAGGTCGAAGGCGGGCGGTACGTGCTGCACGCGCCCGGCATGGGCTTCGGCCGGCCGATCAACGACACCCCGCAGGACTTCGTCGGCGCCGGGCGCAACGCCATGCTGAACGACTCGCCGTACGTCCGGGCGCTGGCCAAGGCGATCCGCGCCTTCGGCGTGCCCGACGGCGCGCCGCTGGCGCTGATCGGGCACAGCGAGGGCGGCGCGGCCGTCATGAACCTCGCCCAGAACCCGGCCTTCTGCGCCCGCTACCGCGTCACGCACGTCGTCTGCGTCGGCTCCCCCATCGACTTCAAGGTCTGCGCCGACCCCGAAACCTGGGTCGCCTCCGTCACCAACCAGCACGACATCGTCCCCGCGCTCGACGGCCTGGGCACCGGGAGCTGCTTCGCCGACCTGCACCCCGGCTGGTACGTCGTCGACTACACCCACCCCAGCCACCGCTTCCCGCAGTGCCACAGCATCGGCGTCTACCTCGCCGACCTGCGCGAACACCTGCCCGCCGCCCGTGCCCACCTGGACGAACGGCTCGCCGCCTACCGCGGCGCGGTGCTGCGCTCCCAGGTGTACCGCCTGCACGACCGGGAGGCCCGATGAACGCCCTCGTCCTGCGCCTGCGCGGCGACGCCGCCGAGCTCGCCGAGCTCGCCCAGCGGCTGCGCGGGGTCGCCGCCGCCCTCACCGACCCGCCGCCGTGGCTGAGCGCCGCCCTCACCGACCACGTACGGCGGTGCGAGCGTGCCTCGGGAGATCTCGCCCGAGCCGCCCAGGAACTCCACCGGCACGCCGAAACGTCCTTCCTCCACTAGAGTCTTGGGTGAATCGGGCGTTTGACTCTAGGGGACGAGACCGGGTTGGGGCGCGACAACGGCGAAGGGAAGGCGGCGGTGGGACAGCAGGGTCCGCTGACCCCCAACGACCCCGCCACCATCGGTCCGTACCAGCTGACCCGCCGGCTGGGCACGGGCGGCATGGGCACGGTCTACCTGGCCCGCCGGGCCGACGAGGCGGGCGAGGGCGGCGGCGCGGCGGGCCAGGTGGCGGTCAAGGCGATCCGCCGCGACTACGCCGCCGACCCGGTCTACCGCGAACGCTTCCACGAAGAGGTCTCCAACGCGCGCCGGGTGGCCTCGTTCTGCACCGCGCGCGTGCTCGACCACGGCGAGGACGACGGGGTGCTCTACCTCGTCACCGAGTACATCGACGGCGTCTCGCTCGAGGACCACCTGCTGGCGCACGGCGCGCTGCCGCACTCCATGCTGCACTCGGTCGGGGTCGGGGTGGCCGCGGCGCTCACCGCCATCCACGCCGCCGGGCTCGTCCACCGTGACCTCAAGCCGGCCAACGTCATGCTCACCCTCGCCGGGCCGCGCGTGATCGACTTCGGTCTGGCCCGTTCCACGCACCTGGGCACCCGGCACACCAACGTCGGCATGGTCATGGGCACGCCGGGGTGGATCGCGCCCGAGCAGGTCTTCGAGGGGCGCACCAGCCCGGCCGCCGACGTCTTCGCCTGGGGGTCGCTCATCGCCTACGCGGGGCTGGGCGGGCACCCGTTCGGGGAGGGCGACGCCTACGTCATGGCCGCCCGTGCCCGGACCGCGCCGCCCGACCTGCGCGGGCTGCCGGCGCCCCTCGACCGGCTGGTCGCCGCCGCCATCCACCCCGACCCGTCCCGGCGGCCCACGGCCACGCAGTTGCTGCTGGAGCTGGTCGGCGCCGAGGGCAGTGGCGCCCAGCAGGCGGCCACCCGCTTCCTGACCGACTCCTGGGACCCGGCCGCCTTCCCCCACCCCCGCCCGAGCCACCCCCAGCCACCCCACCGCCGCCCCGCCCCCGACCCCCGCCGCAACCCCGACCCCCGCCACACGCCCGACGCCCACCGCGGCGGCCCCGACCCCCGCCACGCCCCGCACCGCGGCCCCGACCGTTACCCCCGCACGGACGCCCCGCCGCCGCCCCCTCCCGGCAGCCGCGGCCCCTCCCCCGTCCCCCCGCCGCAAGGTCTGGGCACCGGCCAGTTCCCCGAACAACACCCCCACCCCCAGAACGTCCCCCCTCCCGCCCCTCTGGCGGGCCCCCCGGCCGGCCCCCACGGCGGACCGCAAGGTGGACCGCAGGGTGGCCCCCAAGCGGGACCGCAGGGTGCGCCGCCCCTGGGCGGGCCGCAGGGTGGGAGCCAAGGTGGACCTCAGGGCGGCCCGCAGCCCGGGCCTCTGCCGGGTGGGCCGCAGCCCGGTGCACAGGCCGGGCCGCCACCCGGGGGACCGCAGCCCGGTGTACAGGCCGGGCCGCCACCCGGTGGACCGCAGCCCGCACAGGCCGGGCCGCCCGCCGGTGGGCTGTCGCCTGGGCACACCGGTTCCGGCCGGCTGCCGCAGCCGCCTCCGGGCGGTTACCCCGGCGCGCCTGGCCACACCGTCACCAGCCACTCCGCCCCACCGCCAGGCGCCCAGCCCGGCCACCCTCCGGCAGCCCCGGCGGGCGGCCCTCGGCCAGGCCCCCCCACCGGCCTGCCCTCGGGCGGACCCGGTGGCCCCCGGCCCGGCGCCGGCGGGCCCGTGGGACGGCGTGGCGGTGGTGGCCCGGGACCCAGCGGGACGGCGCGGATGCCGCACCCGCACGGCCACACCGGCAGCGGCCGCCTGCCCCAGCCGCCCCCCTTCACCCCGCCCAAGACCAGAAGGGGCCCGAGCGGCGGCTGCCTGGCGCTGATCCTGATCGCGGTGGTGATGCTGGCCATCGTGATCGGCCTGGTGTCGATGTTCTTCCGCTCCTCCGCGGTGAACGCCGACACCCCGACCGCCCAGGACGGCAAGCTGACCTTCGCCGTCACCAGGTCGAGCTGCGCCAAGGCGGCCAAGTCGGCCGCGACGCGCACCTGCACGGTGAGCATCCGGGTGCGGAACGTCGGCCAGGAGGGCCGGGTGGTGTACCCGGGCTTCCAGAAGCTGGTCGACACCAAGGAGGCCCGCTACGCCGCGGCCCGGCTGCTCGACCGGGCGGGCAAGGCGCTGACGCCGACCCGGGTCGAGCCCGGCGGTTCGTTCGCCGCGACGCTGGAGTTCCTGCTGCCGAGGAACAGCCGCCCGCACAGCCTGGAACTGCACGACTCGGCCCTGAGCCGGGGCGTCCGCCTCCCGCTCGCCTGACGCACGGCCAAGCGGTGGTCAGGCGGTGGCGCGCTTGAGGAGTTCGGGCTCGGTGATCGGCTGTTCGTGGGTGCCGGCCGAGGTGCAGGCGTGCGCACCGGCCAAAGCGCCGTAGCGGACGCATTGCTCCACCGACGCGCCCCGCAGCCTGCCGTACAGGAAGCCGGAGACGAACGCGTCGCCCGCGCCGTTGGTGTCGAGCACGGGCCCGGGCAGCGGTGCGGCGGGGAAGGCGCGGACGGCGCCGCCGCGGGCGAGCACGAGACAGCCGTCCGCGCCCCGCGTGCAGACGACCAGTCCGGCCCGGCCCAGGCCGAGGATGGCGCGCATGGCGGCCTCGGGGTCGCCGAGGGCGGTGGCGCTGAGGAAGACCAGGTCGGACTCGCGCGCGAAGTCGAGGTGGTAGGGGTTGACGCCGTCCCAGTCGTGCAGGTCGGTCGAGGTGGGGACGCCGTCGAGGTCGGCGTAGACGTGGCGGGCGAAGTCCATGATGGAGACGTGCGCGTGCCTGGCCGGGACCGCGTACAGGTCACGGGGCAGGCGTTCGCCGGGGGTGGGGCGCGGGTCGTGCAGGGAGGTGCGGCGGCCCGCCGGGTCGACGAGGAGCACGCTGCGGCGGGTTCCGGCGGCGGCGGGCGCCCAGGCGAAGTCGAGGCCGGACAGGCGGGCGCGGATGAGCTCACCCTGAGGGTCCTCGCCGATGAGGTCGGCGAACCGCACCGACAGGCCCAGCGCGGCGGCTCCGAGGGCGACGCCGGCGCCGGTGTTGCCGATGCGGTCGATGATCGGGGGCACGGGGTGGGTGTCGGCGTCGGGCAGCGGGAGGGCGGGCACCTGGACGGTGCTGTCCACGCCGGCACCGCCGATGACGAGCAGGTCGATCACGGGACGTCCAAACCGGAGAAGGGTGAGGCCGGCTCGCGGGCGCGGAGCTCGGCGGGTGGGTCACCGATCGGTCCGCAGGCGGGCGCGGAGCTCGGCGGGTGGGTCACCGATCGGTCCGCTGGCGGGCGGAGCCGAAGCAAGGACGGGTCAGCGGTTGACGAGGGGGCCGGAGCCGGTGGAGCCGCGCACGACGAGCTCGGGCTGGAAGATGAGCTCGATGTGCCGCGCGGGCGCCCCGTTGACCTCTTCGAGCAGGGTCTGGACGGCCGCAGACGCCATCGCCCCGATGGGCTTGCGGACGGTGGTGAGGGGCGGGTCGGTGAAGGCGATGAGCGGCGAGTCGTCGAAGCCGACGACCGACACCTCGCCCGGCACCGACAGTCCCCGCTCGCGGCAGGCGCGGATCGCGCCGAGGGCCATGAGGTCGCTGGCGCAGACGATGCCGGTGCAGCCGCGCGCCAGGAGCTGCGCGGCGGCGGCCTGCCCGCCCTCGACGGAGAAGAGCGAGTGGGACACCAGGTCGTCCACGTCGGGAGCGCCCAGGAGCTGGGCCATCGCCTGCTTGTACCCGTCGATCTTGCGGATGACCGGCACGAACCGCCGGGGTCCGAGGGCCAGGCCGATGCGCTCGTGCCCGAGGTCGACCAGGTGCTGCACGGCCAGCCGGGAGGCGAGCCGGTCGTCGGGTGAGATGAACGGCGCGTCGATGCGGTCGTTGTAGCCGTCGACCAGCACGATCGGCAGGCCGCGGTCGATGAGCCGGGTGTAGCGGTCCATCCGCGCGGTGGTGTCGGCGTGCAGGCCGGAGACGAAGATGATGCCGCTGACGCCGCGGTCGACGAGCAGTTCGGTGAACTCGTCCTCGGGCGCGCCGCCGGGCAGCTGGGTGCACAGCACGGGCGTGTAGCCGTGCTGGGTCAGCGCCTTCTCGATGGCCTGGGCGAAGGCGGGGAAGATGGGGTTGTCCAGCTCAGGGGTGACCAGCCCGACCAGCCCGTTGCTGCGCTGCCGCAGCCGCTGGGGACGCTCGTAGCCCATGAGGTCGAGCGCGGTCATCACCGCCTGCCGGGTGGCGTGGGAGACGCCCGGCTTGCCGTTGAGCACCCGGCTGACGGTGGCCTCGCTCACTCCGGCCTGGGCGGCGATGTCGGCGAGACGGGCATGGCCATTCATGAGGGACACTTTACGCAACCCTGCCTCTCCACCACGTGGTGGAATCAAGCGATTCCGGCGTGTCGCTGGAGAGCAGCACCTCGCCGCGGACCAGCCCGGCGGTGGAGCCGGTCAGGTTGACCGAGCAGACGAAGTCGCCGCGGGAGAACAGCAGCGTGCCTTCGGGCGAGGCGTGCCAGGTCAGCGGCCCGTCGAGGGTACGGCGAAGCCGCAGCGCCGCCTTGTACAGCTCCAGCGTGGAGCCGGCGGCCCCCTGCTGGGCCTCGACGCTCAGCTCCGACCAGGCCGCCGGGATGGGCAGCCACGGCTCGCGCCAGCCGAGGTCGCGCGTCCAGGGCAGCGGCACCCGGCAGCCGTCGCGGCCGCTGTCGGGGTCGCGCAGCCGCTGCGGGTCGCACAGCACCTCTTCCGGCAGGTCGAGCACCTCGGGCAGGCCGAGCTCCTCGCCCTGGTAGACGTAGGCCGAGCCGGGCAGCGCCAGGGTGAGCAGCCCGGCGGCGCGGGCGCGGGCGAGCGAGCCGTACCGGGTGACGTGCCGCTTGACGTCGTGGTTGGACAGCACCCAGGTGGTCGGGGCGCCGACGGAGCCGGCGGTGGCCAGCGACTCGTCGATGACCTGGCGCAGCGGGCCGGCCTGCCAGGGGGCGAACAGGTAGTGGAAGTTGAACGCCTGGTGCAGTTCGTCCGGCCGGACGTAGTCGGCCAGCCGGGCCGGGGTGGGCGCCCACGCCTCGGCGACGCCGATGCGCTCGCCGGGGTAGGAGTCGAGGATGCGCCGCCAGCGGCGGTGGATGTCGTGCACCTCGTCGTTGTCGAAGTACGGGACCGGCTCGGTGCCGATCAGCCGGACCTGGTCGGGGTGGCCGATGTCGGGCAGCCCGGCGGGCTTGACCATGCCGTGCGCGACGTCGATGCGGAAGCCGTCCACGCCGAGGTCGAGCCAGAAGCGCAGCACGGAGTCGAACTCGGCGTGCACCTCGGGGTGGTCCCAGTTGAGGTCGGGTTGCTCGGGCGCGAACAGGTGCAGGTAGTAGGACCCGTCCGGGGCCTGCGTCCACGCCGGGCCGCCGAAGATGGACTCCCAGTCGTTCGGCTCGTCGCGGAAGATGTAGCGGTCCTTGCCGCGGCCCTGCAGCGCCTCCTGGAACCACGGGTGCGCCGAGGAGGTGTGGTTCGGCACGATGTCGATGATCACCCGCAGCCCGAGCCGGTGCGCCTCGTCGATCAGCGCCTTGGCGTCGCCCAGCGTGCCGAAGAGCGGGTCCACGTCGCGGTAGTCGGCGACGTCGTAGCCGAAATCGGCCATCGGCGAGGTGAAGAAGGGGGTCAGCCAGACCGCGTCGACACCGAGGTCCTTCAGGTACGGCAGGCGGTCCCTCGCCCCGACGAGGTCGCCCACCCCGTCGCCGTCGCCGTCGGCGAAGCTGCGCACGTAGATCTGGTAGATCACCGCGTCGCGCCACCACTCCGTCATGGTTCCCCCGTGTCCTGCTCTCGACTGTGCCTGGAATTCCTTTCCGCAAGTTTACGCAAACCGTTTCACCCGTCAGCCCCATGTCCGAAATATGGGACAAAAATATGAGCCCTGATGATTTTTTGGGTTATCTCTGGACACCCACGGTGAACGCGCGATGTACTACCTCATCAGTCACTCGCGCAAGGTAGGGCGCATGAGCACGGTCGTTCTCGACAAGGTGACCAAGGTTTACCCAGGCGGCCACCTGGCAGTCGATCGAGTCAGCCTCAAGGCCGACAACGCGGAGTTCCTCGTACTTCTCGGGCCCTCGGGCTGCGGCAAGTCGACGCTGCTCCGCATGATCGCCGGCCTGGAGGAGGTCACGGAAGGTGATCTCTGGCTCGACGGGCGCATAGCCAACGATCTGAGCCCTCGCGAGCGCGACGTCGCCATGGTCTTCCAGAACGGCGCCCTGTACCCGCACCGCACGGTCCGCGGCAACATGTCCTTCCCGCTGGAGATCGCCGGCGAGGACCCGAACCTCACCCGCGAGCGGGTGGTGCAGTTGTCCAAGGCGCTGCACCTGGACGAGACGCTCGACCGCCGCCCGGGAACGCTCTCCGGCGGCCAGCGCCAGCGCGTGGCGATGGGCCGCGCCATCGTGCGCCAGCCCAAGCTCTTCCTGATGGACGAGCCGCTGTCCAACCTGGACGCGGGGATGCGCACCGAGTTACGCATGGAGATCTCCTCCCTCGTCCGCTCGCTCGGCGTCACCACCATCTACGTCACGCACGACCAGGTCGAGGCGCTGACCCTGGCCGACCGCATCGCCATCCTCAACCGCGGGGTGCTCCAGGACGTCGGCACCCCGTCGCAGATCTTCAACGACCCGGCCACCGCCTTCACCGCGAGCTTCCTCAACTCCCAGCAGCTCAACCTGATGACCGCCGGGGTGCACACCCCGCAGAACCAGTACGTGCTGCTCGACCTCGGCCCGCACTCGATCATCCTGCCTTGGAGCGATCCGCGCGCCTACGCCACCTCCCAGTACGTGGGCAAGGACATCCTCATCGGGATGCGGCCCGACGGGCTGGCGCCGGTGCCGGAGAGCTTCGAGGGCCCGGCCATCTTCGGCCGGGTGCGCGCTCTGGAGTACCACGGTCACGAGTGGCTGGCCTACGTCGAGTGCGGCATCCCCTCGATGCCCGTCCCCGAGCCGCCCGACCCCCGGGTGGCGGCGCAGGCGGCCAAGCAGGAGGCGGGCGGGCTGCGCGGCATCATGCGCCGCATGTTCGGCTCCGAGCAGGAGCTTCTCCCGCAGCAGGAGCAGGTCGGGCAGAACGTCGGCGGCATCCATCGGCGCTCCGACGTCATCGTCCGGGTGGGCAGCCGCCCGGTCTGGCGGGTGGGCGACCCGGCCAAGGTCGGCATCGACCTCAGCCGGCTCATGCTGTTCACCGTCGACGGCGCGCGCATCGACCCGCCCCGCCGCTGAACCGACGCTGAACCGCCACTGAACCGCCGCTCGATCCAGCGGGGCCCGCTCAGCACTCGGCGAGCTTGCTCACCACCCGCACGAGCTGCACGGCACGTTCCAATTCGGCCCGATGGTACGGCGGGCCGTCCCCCCGGGCGACCACCAGCGTCAGGCCGCCGGCCGGCAGCGCCAGGTAGGCCAGCCCGCCCTCGCTCAGCGTG
This sequence comes from Nonomuraea sp. NPDC050328, assembly GCF_044459405.1. Taxonomy (NCBI): domain Bacteria; kingdom Bacillati; phylum Actinomycetota; class Actinomycetes; order Streptosporangiales; family Streptosporangiaceae; genus Nonomuraea; species Nonomuraea sp. NPDC050328. Next base: position 691,725 of record NZ_JBITIW010000003.1, read on the forward strand.
CTGGGCCGCAGCACCTCGGGCAGCTTGACCTGCTCGGGGGCCAGCGGGCTGCGCAGCCGTACCTCCTCGCCCAGCAAGGCGGCGGCCCACTCGCCGGCGCACAGCGCGGGCAGGGCGTCCACCAGGGTGGCGTAGGCGCGCGCCGGGTCGGCGGCGACGTGCCAGAGCAGGTCGTAGTCGGGCGCGGTGCCGGGCACCTCGCGGGTGGCCCAGACACCCTCCACGCGGATGCCGGGCACGCCGGTGAGCCGTTCGGCCACGGTCTCGGGACCGCCCGAACCTGGCCAGTTCACCACGAACTCGTCCACCGCGCGCCCGGCCTCGCGTTCGAGCACCGTCACCTGCAGGATGTCGGCGCCCAGCACGCCCAGGGCTCGGGCCACGTGCCCCAGGCCGCCGGGGCGGTCCGGGAGCGAGATTCTCAGTCGCAGCAGCATGTCGATCGTCCTCTGCTCGTTCTCGCGAACCACGGTGCCGCAGGGAGGTTTCCGTCGGGTTCCGTAGGTGTTTCACCAGGATGAGGCCCCGCGTGCCATGGGTCCATGACGGTCCGGAAATCGCGTGGCAAAGCTTGGCCGGCTGCCGCCAGGATGGAGGGCGTGCGGTTGTGGACGGTGCAGCACCGGGCGGTGCTGACGGAGCTGGCGGGCGGGCTCACCGGCCGGTGGGAGCGCGTCGTCCCCACCTGGCTGCCCGCCTACGCGGAGATGGTGGCCGAGATGGCCCGGCGCGGGGTGGACTGCGCCGGGAACGCGCCCATCTGGGCCTGGCCGGGCCCCGACCACCGCGGCGAGCGCGTGCAGCTCACCGCCGAGCTGCTGGTGTGCCCCAGGACGCCGGAGGAGTACGAGCAGTACGTCATCCTCGACCTGCGGGTGCCCGAGCCGCTGGTCGTGCTCAGCTCCTACGGCCGGTGGAACGATTTCCTGGAGGCGCAGTTCGCCGGCCGGCCGGACGCGATGGACTGGACGATCGACCCCGGCGAGCGGAAGCGCTCCTACACCGCCGGGGTGCAGGCGTGCCTGCCCCGGCTCGACCCGGCCTGGGTGCTGGGCAGCCGGGTCTGGACGGCCGCCTAGCGCTGGTAGGCGCCGGCGTCGGGGCTGGCGCCGAGTTCCTTGCCGAGCACGTCGCGGGCGGGCCCGCCGTACCACGCGGCGCCGAGCCGGGTGGCGCGGCCGATCGCCGGTGAGCCGTCGCGCAGCCGCAGGTCGGTGGCGGAGACGAAGAGCGGCTTGGCCACGACCGAGGTGCGGTGCACGCGGAAGCGGGCGGTGCGGCCGGAGAAGACGTTGCCCGCCTCGTCGGCGCCCTTGCCGTCGGCGTAGCCGATCTGGCCGGCCACCGAGATGACGTTGTTCCGCAGCCGCAGGATGGTCGGCGAGCAGCCGTCGTGGCAGGACCAGCCGATGGTCTGGCGGCCGGGCAGGTTGACCGAGTTGTGCACGGCGACGGTGCCCTTGACCGGGCCGACCACGTGGCCGGGACCGCGGGTGACCAGGAAGCCGGCCCGCGCGCGGGAGGAGGTGACGACGTTGAAGGCGAAGACGTTGCCGGTGGCGGTCTTGCCCTTCTCCGCGCCGAGTTCGGTGAAGGTCTCGTTGTCGCGGGCGATGTTGTGCGTGACGCGGTTGCGGTCGCCGTTGAACACCTCGACCGCCGCGCCGTCGCTCTTGTAGTCGAAGCTCTTGGCGTAGCTGCCGGTGATGGTGTTGCCGGTGATCAGGTTGTCGTCGCCGTTGAGCAGCACGCCGAAGGCGCCGGAGTCGTCGTCACCGCCCTCGGTGTTGACGCTCATCCGGTCGTTGCGGATCAGCTTGCTGTCGCGCACGACGTTGCGTGAGCCGATGATGTGCACCCCGGCGATGTTGCGGTCGGCGTGCACGCCGGTCAGCTCGTTGCCGTTGCCGCCGAGCTCGAAGCCGGCCCAGCGGCAGTTGCTGGCGCGCAGGCCGCTGATCCGCCAGTGGTCGCCGCTGACCGTGACGCAGTCACCGGTGATCTTCGGGCTGGCGCCCTCGCCGTAGGCCTGGACGACCAGCGGCCGGGCCGCGGTGCCCTTGGCGGCCAGGGTGAGCGCGCCCTCCCAGCTCCCGCCGCGGCGGAAGCTGATCGCGTCGCCGGGCTTGAGGTCGGCGGTGTTGACCTTGTCCAGCGAGCGCCACGGCTTGGCCGCGCTCGTGCCGGCCGCGTTGTCGTCTCCCTGGCGCGAGTCCACGAAGTACGTCGTGCCCGCCGTACCCGATTCCGACAGGGGTACGGCAGGCATGAGCAGGAGCGCCGTCAAGGAGATCGCCTTCATGACGGTGCAGGTTACAGCGGTCCAACCCCGCTGGCGAGCCGCCAGATCCGCAGCGCAGGACCTTCACAGGGAATTCGGATCTCGGCGAGGTCGCCGGCGTGGTAGACGCCGGTCGCGGTGCCGGTCAGCGGCAGCTCGATCTCGGGGCCGGGCGCCCGCCGGACCGCCACGAGCAGCGACTCCGCCTCGGTCTCGCGCAGGAAGACCAGGCAGTCGGCGTCGGCGTGCAGCCAGCGCAGCCCGCCGTGCCGCAACGCCGGTTCGGCGCGGCGCAGACCGAGCAGTTCGCGGTAGGCGGCGTGCGTCTCCTCGTCGCGCTCGCGGGTCCAGGGCATCGGCGTGCGCGAGTGCTCGCCGTTGATGCCGGTCAGCCCGAACTCGCTGCCCGCGAAGACCATCGGCGTGCCGGGCAGCGTCGCCTGCAGGCCGAGGGCCAGCAGGTGCCGCTCGCGGGAGCCGGTGACCGTGCGGATGCGCGGCGAGTCGTGCGAGTCGAGCAGGTTCCACGAGTGGGTCAGCGCCTGCCACGACATGCCGGCCGCGAAGGCGCGGAAGGTGGCCAGCGTCTGCTCGCCGTCGCGCAGCGGCACGTCGCCGGGGACGCCGAGGAAGGTGTCGAGCCCCGGAGCCTCGCCGCGCAGCCACGTCCAGACCGGCCGGGTGAAGCCGGCGTAGTTCATGGTGCCCTGCCAGCCGCCCCGGTCGAGGTCGGAGGCGGCGTCGTGGTTGTGCTCGGCGATGAAGGCCACGTCGCCGACCGCCGCGCGCAGCGAGCGGGCCACGTCGTGGGCCAGGTCGTCGGCGCGGAAGCGGCCGCTCATGTTGGCCACGTCCACGCGCCAGCCGTCCAGCACGCTCAGCCAGCGGGTGAGCACCTCGGTCATGCGCTCGCGCACCAGCGGGCTGTTCCAGTTGAGCTTGGGCAGCGTCTTGACGCCCCACCAGGACTCGTAGTCGCCGGTGTCGGGGTCGAAGTAGAACATCTCGCGCTCGGGCGCGTTGACGTCGGAGACGGCGGTGGTGAACCACTCGTGGGCGTCGCCGCAGTGGTTGGTGGTGATGTCGCCCAGCAGCCGCATGCCGCGCGCGTGCACCGCCTCGGCCAGCCGTTCCAGCGCCGCGTCGCCGCCGAGCACCGGGTCGACCCGGTCGAAGCTGGAGGCGTCGTAGCGGTGGTTGGAGCGGGCCGGGAAGAACGGCGTCAGGTAGACGGTGTCGGCGCCGAGCGCCTGGATGTGGTCCAGGTGCTGGGTGATGCCGTCCAGGTCGCCGCCGTAGAACTGCTCGGCGACGCCGGGGCCGCGCGGGATGACCGGGTCGGTGTCCCACTGCCGCGGCAGCGCCCAGTCGGGCATCTTGCCCTCGGGGTCGGAGCGCGCGAAGCGGTCGGGGAAGATCTGGTAGACGATGGCGTCCTTGAGCCACTCCGGCGGGGCGGGGTGGGCCACCAGCCGGAAGTCGGTGCTGTCGGGCACGTCGTGGTCCACCGGCCCGGCGGCGGTGAACCAGCGGCCGTCGAGCAGGAAGCGGTAGGGCGTCACCGGGTTGTGGGCGGTGATCTCCGCCTTCCACCAGGTGTCCGCCGCGCCGTACCCGGCCACGGGCCGGCCGGTGCGCTCGTGGTCGACCTCGGCGGGGGTGTAGCGCGGCTCGCCGTCGTGGACGGTGCGCACCGAGACGCTCTCCACCCGGTACGGCACGCGCAGCCACACGGTGACGCGCTCGCCGAGCCTGGGGCTGAGCGTGGAGACGTACAGCGCCGAACCGTCGTGGTGCGGCTGGTCGATCAGGCCGATCATGCTCATCCCTTCACGGCTCCGGCGGTCAGGCCGGAGACGATGTAGCGCTGCAGCCACATGAAGACCCCCACCGTCGGGATCGCGGTGATCAGGGTGGCCACGGCGAACATGCCGAAGTTGGTGTTGCGCCCGTCGCCGGAGAGCATGCCGAACATGCCGACGGCGAGGGTCTTGCTCTCCGGGTCGCGCAGGAAGACGCCCGCGATGATGAACTCGTTGATGATGCCGATGAAGGCCAGCAGCCCGGTGACCGCGAGGATCGGGGTGACCAGCGGCAGGATGATCCGCCAGAAGATCTGCCCGTGGCTGGCGCCGTCGACGGTGGCCGACTCGTCGAGCTCCTTCGGGACGGTGTCCAGGAAGCCCTTCATCAGCCAGGTGTTGGCGCCGAGCGCGCCGCCCATGTAGAGCAGCATGAGGCCGGAGACGGTGTCGAAGCCGAAGGCCGGGTAGAACTCGGTGATCCTGGTGAAGATCATCATGATCGTGACGATGGCCAGGAACTGCGGGAACATCTGGATGAACAGCAGCGACAGCAGCCCGATCCTGCGGCCCTTGAAGCGCATCCGGCTGAAGGCGTAGGCCGCCATCAGGCTGAGCAGCAGACTGGTGAAGGCCGAGGCCAGCGCGATGCCGACCGAGTTGAGGAACCAGCGGCCGAAGGGGTAGACGTCGGAGCTGAACAGGTTGACGAAGTTGTCCAGGCTCGCTCCGGTCGGCACCAGTTCGGCGGTGGCGAGGGTGCCGAGCGGGTTGAGCGCGGCCGACACCACGAAGACGATCGGCAGCAGCGCGAAGGCGCAGGCGAGCAGCACGAAAGCGTGCCTGAGCGCCATCTTCACCGGTACACCTCCTCCTGCTTGCGGGTCATCCGGAACGTGATCGCCGACAGCACGGCGACGATGGCGAAGATGAAGACCGAGATGGCCGCGGCGAAGCCGAACTGCGCCGAGCCGGTGCCGAACGCCAGCCGGAAGGTGTAGGTGATCAGCAGGTCGGTGCCGCCCACCTGGGTGTTGTCCACGTCGAACGGGCCGCCGTTGGTGGTGAGCTGGATCGCGTTGAAGTTGTTGAAGTTGAACGCGAACGACGAGATCAGCAGCGGGGCCAGCGCCACCAGCAGCAGCGGCAGCGTCACCTTGCGGAAGGCGTACCACGGGGAGGCGCCGTCGATGCCGGCCGCCTCGGTCAGCTCGCGCGGGATGGCCTGCAGCGCGCCGGTGGTGACCAGGAACATGTAGGGGAAGCCGAGCCACAGGTTGACCAGCAGCACCGCGGCCTTGGCGGTGAGCGGGTCGCCCAGCCAGTTCAGGTCGAGTCCGGTGAGCTGGTTGATCAGGCCGAAGTCGCGGTTGAACATGTCGCGCCAGATCAGCAGCATCGCGAAGGCGGGCATCGCGTAGGGCAGGATCAGCACGATCCGGTAGACCTTGGTGCCGCGCATGCGCGGGTGGTGCAGGACCAGCGCCAGGGCCATGCCCAGGACGAAGGTGGAGACCACGGAGATCAGCGCGAACGACAGGTTCCAGGCGAAGACGCCGGCGAAGTGGCCGGAGATCGTCGGGTCGGTGACCACCCGGGTGAAGTTGCTCAGCCCGACGTCGACCTGCCAGCCCTGGGCGAGGTGCTCGCCGCGGCCGTTGACGAAGTAGCCGGTCGAGGCGTCGGCGGTCCACCGGTCGCCGCGGCCCTGGACGCAGTCGCAGGAGGCGTCGTAGACCAGTTCGGCCTTGCTCTCCACCGCGCGGCTCAGGCCGTTGGCCTTGATCGCGCCGCCCTCGGTGGGGACGGTCAGCGCGGAGATCTCCTTGCCGCGGGCGGCGGCCTGCGGCGCGGTCAGCACCTCGTAGCCGGGCGCCTGCACGACCTTGCCGGTGATGCCGAGCTTCGCGCCCTCGACCGGGGTCAGGCCCTCGGCCGTGCCGGCGCTGACCCGCTTGGTCTTGGCGTCGGCCAGCAGGAAGACCAGCTCGCCGTCCTTGATCGCGGCGGTGAGCTGGTACTCCGGCGAGCCGGGGACCTGCTTGAGCGAGCCGCGCTCGATCGCCTCGACGGCCTCGGTCTTGGTGCCGCGGTGGCCGTCACCGAAGTTGGTGACCGCCGTGCTGACCGTGTAGAGCACCGGGAAGACCTGGAAGGCCAGCAGGAAGACGGTGCCGGGGATCAGGTACTTGGCCGGGACGAAGCGCCGGGTCAGGTAGAGGAAGGCGATGATCGCGGCAGCCGCGCACACCACGGCCACGGCGGGCCAGGCGCCCGCCGAGACCAGCGGCGGCAGCGCGAAGAGCAGGAGCGCCGCGGTCACGCCCAGCACCGCGATCCGGCTGAGCAGGAAGCCCGTGGTCAGCTCCCGCCGCCGGGCCGGGACCCGGCCGTGCCGCCCCCCGCCCGCCGGGCCGGTCCCCGAGGGGGAACCGGCGGCGGGGCGGGTGGCGTCCGGCGGGGTCGTCACGCTGTCTGCGGACATGTCCGGTTACTTCTTGAGCGTCTTCTCGACGGCCGTCTGCGCGGCGGCCGCGGCCTTGGCCGGGTCGCCACCCTTGATCACGGAGACCTCGGCGATGCCGAACGGCTCCCAGATGGCCGACATCTCGGGGATGGCCGGCATCGGCATGCCGTCCTTGCCGGCCTCCAGGAACTTGGCCAGGTCGGGGTCGTTGCCCTGGACCGCCTCGAGCGCGGCGCTCAGCGCCGGCGGGCGCGGGTCGGCCTCGTAGAGGGCCTTGGCGACGTCCACGTTGGTGACGTAGTTGGTCACGAACTCCTGGGCGAGGGTCTTGTTCTTGCCCTTGGCCGCGACGAAGAAGGCCTGCACACCGACGAACGGGGTGGCGGGCTTGCCGCCCTCGACGCCGGGGACCGCCGAGACGTCGTACTTCAGGCCCGACTTCTTGACGTCGTTCATGGCCCACGGGCCCGACTCCAGGAAGGCGCACTTGCCGGAGGCGAAGGTGGCGATGGAGTTCTCGGGGGTGATGGTGGCCTTCAGCGCGCCGGCCTTGCCGAACTCGCCGAGCTTGGCCCAGGCCTTGACCGAGTCGCCGGTGCCGACGGTGACCTTGGCCGGATCGGGGTCGCCGGCGGCGGTGGTGCCGAACAGGGAGCCGCCCGCGGAGGAGAAGAGGGGGTAGGCGTGGTAGGCGTCGCCGCGCTCGGAGACCTGCAGGCACAGGATCTCCTTGACCTTGCCGGCCTTCTTCAGCTCGGCGCCCTTGGCGACCAGCTCGTCGAAGGTGGCGGGGGCCTCGGGGACCAGCTCGGTGTTGCGGATGATCGCGAGGTTCTCGACCGCGTACGGCGCGCCGTAGACCTGGCCGTTGAAGGTCACGGCCTTCATGGCGACCGGGTTGAAGGCGGCCTTCTGCTCCTCGGTCAGGGTGACCGGCTCGATGGCGCCGTTCTGCACCATGTTGCCGATCCAGTCATGCGCGCCGACCATGACGTCGGGACCGCTGCCCTGCTGGGAGGCGGTCACGAAGGCCTGCTGCGGGTTGTCGGTGAGCTCCTTGATCTCGACCGTCACCCCGTTCTCGGTGCCGAACTGCTCGGCGAAGGGCTTGAGCGCGGCGGTGCGCTTGGCGCCCTCGGACCAGATCACCAGCTTGCCGCCGGCGGCGGGCGCGGCGCTGCTCGAAGCGGATCCGGCGGGCGTGGCCTCCGGGGCGGCCTCGGGCTTGGCGGTCTCGCCGCCACCGCAGGCCGCGGCGGCGAAGGCCAGGCTCGCGAGAGCGGCCACAGCGCGGATGCGCATGACTCCTCCTGGAATGTTCATCGGGTGTGACGGGGACGTTAGCGGCTTGTTGCAAGTTTTGGAAGAACTTGCAAAGACCTTTTACCGGACTGCGACCACTTAAGCGGGCCTATGTCCCGTCTTGGCCAGTTCACTGGGCACTGTAACTTGCAGCAAGTTACGCTTGACCAGCTCCACACCTTCCGCCGACCCGAAGGATAAGTGCGCCGTGAGCATGCCCGACCCCGCCGACTGGTGGCGCGACGCCGTCGTCTACCAGGTCTATCCCCGCAGCTTCGCCGACTCCGACGGAGACGGTACCGGTGACCTCGGCGGGGTGGTGCGACGCCTGCCGTACCTCGCGGAGCTGGGGGTGGACGCGCTCTGGCTGAGTCCGTTCTACACCTCGCCGCTGGCCGACGGCGGCTACGACGTCGCCGACTACCGCGACGTGGACCCCCGCTTCGGCTCGCTGGCCGATTTCGACGCGCTGGTGGCCGGGGCGCACGAGCGCGGCCTGCGGGTGATCGTGGACCTGGTGCCCAACCACACCTCCTCGGAGCACCCCTGGTTCCAGGAGGCGCTGCAAGGGCGCGGCAAGGATCGCTACATCTTCCGTGACGAGCCCAACGACTGGGAGTCCATCTTCGGCGGCCCCGCCTGGACTCAGGCCCCGGACGGGTCCTACTACCTGCACCTGTTCGCGCCCGAGCAGCCCGACCTCAACTGGGACCACCCCGAGGTGCGGGCGGAGTTCCGCTCGATCCTGCGCTTCTGGCTCGACCGGGGCGTGGACGGCTTCCGGGTGGACGTGGCGCACGGCATGGTCAAGGCCGCCGGGCTGCCCGACGTCGGGCCGAAGGAGGGCCGCCAGGCCGAGATGCTCGGCGACGAGCAGGTGCCCTACTTCGACCAGGACGGGGTGCACGAGATCTACCGCGAGTGGCGGCCGATCCTCGACTCCTACCCCGGCGGGCGGATGGCGGTCGCCGAGGCGTGGGTCTCCTCCCCCGCGCGGCTGGCCCGCTACGTGGGGCCGGACGAGCTGCACCAGGCGTTCAACTTCGAGTTCATGATGGCCGGCTTCGACGCCAAGTCCTTCCGCGAGGTCATCGACCGCTCGCTGGCCGAGGCGGAGATCGTCGGGGCGCCGACGACCTGGGTGCTGTCCAACCACGACAAGCCCCGGCACGTCACCCGGCACGGCTCGCTGGCCCGCGCCAGGGCGGCCACCCTGCTCATGCTGGCCCTGCCCGGCTCGGCCTACCTCTACCAGGGCGAGGAGCTCGGCCTCGACGAGGTGCTCGACCTGCCGGACGAGCTGCGCGAGGACCCGGCGTTCCTGCGCACCGGGGAGAGCCGGGACGGCTGCCGCGTTCCGCTGCCCTGGTCGGGGACCCAGGCCGAGGGCTTCGGCTTCGGTCCGGCCGGCTCGGCCGCGCCGTGGCTGCCGCAGCCCGCCTCGTGGGCCGCCCTCACCGCCGCCGCGCAGGAGGACGACCCCGGCTCCACGCTCACCCTCTACCGGGAGGCGCTGCGGCTGCGGAAGGCGCACCCGGCGCTCGGTCTCGGCTCGATCGAGTGGGTGGAGGCGCCCGAGGAGGTGCTGGTGCTGCGCCGCGAGCCCGGCTTCACGCTGGTGACCAACACCGGCGAGACCCCGGTCACGCTCTCCGCGCTGGGGCTCGCCGGTGAGGTGCTGCTGGCCAGCGGCCCGATGGCGGGCGAGACGGTCCCGCCGGACACCACGGTCTGGCTCGCCCGCTGAAACTTGCGGCAAGCCGACCGGCCGGGGTGCTCGCGTATTTCCCGGTCTGCGGGGTATCCCTGGTGGCACTGTGATCATCGATGACGAGGCCGTCAGGGACGCCGCCGGCGCACCCGGGCGCGACTGGCTCCTGGTGCACTACCGGCGCGAGGACCCCGACGGCTGGGGCCTGCACGTGTGGGGCGACGTGGAACGGCCCACCGCGTGGGACGCCCCGCTGCCCCTCCACGGTGAGGACGCCTTCGGCCGCTTCGCCTGGATCAGGCTCACACCCGGCGCGACCGGCGTCGGGCTGCTCGTCCACAAGGGCGAGGAGAAGGACGGAGGCGAGCGGCTCGTCGACGTCACCCGGCGCGGCGAGGTCTGGCTCGTCGAGGGCGAGCCCGAGGTGTACGGCTCGCGCCAGGCCGCCCAGGGTTACGCCACGGTGCGCTACCGCCGCCCGGACGGCGCCCATGCCGGCTGGGGCCTGCACCTGTGGGGCGAGGCGGTGGCCGAGCCCACCGACTGGGCACGGCCGAGACAGCCGGACGGATCCGACGCCTTCGGCCCGTACTGGACGATCCCGCTCAGGAAGCCGGACGCGCCGGTGACCTTCATCATCCGCAACGGCGAGGAGAAGGACCCAGGCCCCGACCAGAGCTTCACCGGCCCCGAGGCCTACGTGAACTCCGGCGCGGCCCGGGTCCACCCGACCAGGGCCGCCGCCGAGCAGGTCGCCGTGCTGCACTACCACCGGCCCGACGGCGACTACGACGGCTGGGGGCTGCACGTCTGGACCGGCGCGGCCACCCCGACCGAGTGGGACGCGCCGCTCCAGCCGGACGGGCGCGACCACTTCGGCGTCCACTGGCGCGTCCCGCTGGCCGCCGGGGCCACCGGCCTGAGCTTCGTCGTGCACCGGGGCGAGGAGAAGGACCAGCCGGCCGACCAGGTGCTCGACCTGGGTGCCACCGGCCACGAGGCGTGGAAGGTCGCCGGGACCGACGGCTTCGTCCTGCCCCGGCCGCGGGGCGCGGACGCGGACCTGTCGAAGGCGCGGGCGCACTGGATCGACCGCGAGACCGTCGCCTGGCAGGTCGTCCCGGCCGCCGGCCGGCAGTACGCGCTGGCCTTCGGCGACGACCGGCTCGACCTGGCGAAGCCGTACCGGGTGATCCGCCTGACCCCGGGCACGCTGAGCGACGGGCAGCGGGTGAAGTGGCCGCACCTGAAGGACCACGCCGCGCTCAAGGTGGACCCGCGCGACGCCGGCCTGGTCAAGGCCGCGCTGCTCGGGCATGTGGTCACGGTGGAGCGGGACGCGGCCGGCCACCTGCTGACCGCGACCGGGGTGCAGATCCCCGGCGTCCTGGACGATCTGTACGCCAAGGCGGCGACCGCGCGGCTGGGGCCCAGCGGGACGATCCTGCCCAGATTGGCCCTCTGGGCGCCGACCGCCCGCCAGGTCAAGCTCAAGATCGGCGGCAGGACCTACCCGATGCGCCGCGACGAGGACAGCGGGGTGTGGTCGCTGCGCGGCCTGCCCACCTGGCGCGGACGCGACTACACCTTCCTGGTGACCGTCTACTCCCCCGCCGACGGCAAGGTGGTCACCAACGAGGTGACCGACCCCTACAGCCTCGACCTGGCCCCCGGCTCGGTGGCCAGCCGGCTCACCGACCTCGGCCGGGAGAAGCCCGCCGGCTGGGACGGCCTGCGCAAGCCGCCCCTCGACGGTCCGCTCACCATCTACGAGCTGCACGTGCGTGACTTCTCCGCCACCGACCACAGCGTGCCGGAGCCGCTGCGCGGCACCTACCGGGCCTTCGGCCGGGACTCGACCGGCATGCGGGCGCTGCGCGAGCTGGCCGCCGACGGGCTGACGCACGTGCACCTGCTGCCGGTGTTCGACTTCGGGACGGTGCCGGACCGGCGGGCCGACCGCACCGAACCGGCCGGCGACCTGGCCGCCCTCCCGCCCGACTCCGAGGAGCAGCAGGCCCGCATCGCCGCGACCGCGGCCCGGGACTCCTTCAACTGGGGCTACGACCCGCTGCACTACACCGTGCCGGACGGCTCCTACGCCACCGACCCGGACCGGCGGGTGCGCGAGTTCCGCGAGATGGTCGCCGCGCTCAACGCCGCCGGGCTGCGCGTGGTGATGGACGTGGTCTACAACCACACCCACTGCCTCGGCGTGCTCGACCGCATCGTGCCCGGCTACTACCACCGCCGCCTCGACGACGGCGCCGTCGCCACCTCCACCTGCTGCCCCGGCACCGCGCCCGAGCACACCATGATGGGCAGGCTCGTCGTGGACTCGATCGTCACCTGGGCCCGCGAGTACAAGATCGACGGCTTCCGCTTCGACCTGATGGGCCACCACCCCAAGGCCAACATCCAGGCGGTACGGCAGGCACTCGACCGGCTCACCGTGGCCAGGGACGGCGTGGACGGCCGGCAGATCATCCTGTACGGCGAGGGCTGGGACTTCGGCGAGGTCGCCGGCGACGCCCGCTTCGAGCAGGCCACCCAGGCCAACCTGGCCGGCACCGGCATCGGCACCTTCAGCGACCGGCTGCGCGACGCGGTGCGCGGCGGCGGCACCTCCGACGCCGACCCCCGCGAGCCCGGCTTCGGCTCGGGCCGCGCCGACCGCCCCGACGAGCAGCTCAAGGTCTACCAGGACCTGATCACCCTCGGGCTGACCGGCAACCTGCGCGACTACGTGCTGCCCGACGGGCGCAAGGGTTCGGAGGTGTCCTACCACGGCTCGCCCGCCGGGTACGCGGCCAATCCCCCGGACGTGGTCAGCTACGTGGACGCGCACGACAACGAGACGCTCTACGACGCGCTGGCCTACAAGCTGCCGCCGGGCACGCCGATGGCCGACCGGGTGCGGATGCAGACGCTCTGCCTGGCGATCGTGCTGCTCGGACAGGGCACGGCGTTCGTGCACGCGGGCAGCGAGCGGTTGCGGTCGAAGTCGCTCGACCGCAACTCCTACGACTCCGGCGACTGGTTCAACCGGCTGCACTGGGACTGCCGGCAGGGCAACGGGTTCGGGGCGGGGCTGCCGCCGAAGGCGGGCAACGCGTCGCGGTGGCCCTACGCCCGGCCGCTGCTGGCCGATCCGGCGCTGCGGCCGGACTGCGCGGCGATCGAGGCGGCGCGGGCGGGGTTCGGGGAGTTCCTCCGTATCCGGTCGGGGTCGCGGGCCTTCGCGTTGCCGACGCTCGACGAGGTGCGGCGGCGGGTCACCTTTCCGGCCTCGGCGCCCGGGGTGATCACGATGCGGGTGGACGCGACCGGGGTGGATCCGGCGTGGAAGGCGCTCACCGTGGTGTTCAACGGGACGCCTGCCGTACAGCGGCAGGTGGTGGCGGGGGTGACGGGGGCGCGGTTGCATCCGGTGCAGGCGTCGGGGGCGGACCCGGTGGTCAAGCGGGCCGCCTTCGACCAGGAGAGCGGCACGTTCACGGTGCCGGGGCGCACGGTCGCGGTCTTCGTCGAGCCCGCGCGCTGACCCTCGCCGAGCGGCGCTGCGGTCGTGTGCTGACCCGGCCGCCGAAGGTTGGCGGGTTTGGCGGGTGGCCAGAAATGGGGAAATCTTTCCAGTTGCCCGATATATCCGGACAGTACGCCCGAGTAGCCTCGGGACGTGGCACGCATATGGGCGACGACCCTCCGCGGACGGGTCACGCTCATCGCAGCAGCAGTGGCCACCCTTGTCCTGGTGCCCGCCGGAGTGGCGGGGGCCGCCCTCGCGCGTTCCCTCTCGGCGGCCGAGGTCTGGACCGAGAACCGCGACACCGCCGCCCTGGTCACCGGGATGATCCGCGGGGGCGACCTGGCCGGCGACGTGCTCCGGCTGAAGAACACCGACCCCACCACGCTCGTCCAGGTCGTCACCGCCGACGGCACCGTGGTCGCCGCCACCCCCGCCGCGCAACGCCTGTCCCGGCTGAGCGACGTGTGGCCGGCCGCCTCCGACCGCGTCGTCAACACCACGGCCTGCCCCAGCTTCGGCTGCCTGCACCTGACCGCGCTCCGCGAGTCGACCCGACCGGACTCCCTCGTGGTCTACGTCGCGCAGCCCACCCCGTCGATCCTGGCCGGCCGGGCCGTGGACCTGGTCATCGCCATCCAGGTCGTGCTGCTCACCGCGCTGATCACCTGGATCGCCTGGCTGCTGGCGGGCCGTACGCTGCGGCCGGTGAACCAGATCCGGGCCCAGCTCGACGACATCAACGCCACCGACCCGGGCCGCCGGGTCGTGGAGCCGTCCGGCGAGGACGAGATCGCCAAGCTCGCCCGGTCCATCAACGGCACGCTCGCCCGGCTGGAGTACGCGGCCGAGCAGCAACGCCGCTTCGCCTCCGACGCCTCCCACGAACTGCGCACCCCGCTGGCCGGGCTGCGCGCCCAGCTCGAAGGCGCCCAGCTCTACCCGGAGGACACCGACATCGCCGAACTGGTCGACGACGCGCTGAAGGACACCGACCGGGTCGAGGCGATCATCACCGACCTGCTGCTGCTGGCGCGGATCGGCTCCCGGGTGGACATCGTCAAGGAGCGGCTTGACCTGGGCGAGCTCGTGCGCAAGACGCTTCTGGACCGCACCGGGCCGGTCCCGATCACCGCCACGCTCGCCGACGGGGTGTTCGTCGAAGGGGTGCGCTTCCAGCTCGACCGGCTACTGGCCAACCTGCTCGACAACGCCGAACGGCACGCCGACACCAGCATCGGCGTCGAGCTCACCGCCGCGGGCGACGAGGCCGTGCTCAGCCTGGAGAACGACGGGGCGCCCATCCCCGAGCACGAGCGGGAGCGCATCTTCGAGCGGTTCACCCGGCTCGACAGCGCGCGCAGCCGGGGCGCCGGCGGCACCGGCCTGGGCCTGGCCATCGCCCGCGAGGTCGCGGTGGCGCACCGGGGCAGCCTCCGCGTGGCCGGCGACGCCCGCTTCGAGCTCCGCCTCCCCCTCGCACCCCCGCTCCCCTCCTGACCCGCCCCCTGCCACCCCCGCATTTCCTAAGCCCGGGCCCTGCCGTACCTCCTGGGTCGGTCAGGCCGGGTCCAGGGTGGCGAGGATCCGGTCCACCTGAGCCGCCCGAGCCTCCGGAGTCCGAGCCTTCAGCAGCGGCAGCATCAGCAGATACCGCCCACCCTTGTCCAGCCTTTCCCAAGCCGCCAGCGCCGCCGGCCGCTCCTCCAACGCGGCCACCAGTTCAGCCGGCGCGGCGGCGGTGCGCTGCGACTCGTAGGCCGCGTCCCAGCGCCCGTCCTCCTGCGCCGCCCGCACCTCGGCCAGCCCCGGCTCCCGCATCCGCCCGGCCGCCAGCAACGCCTCGACCTTGTCCACGTTGACCTGCGACCACACGCTCCGCCGCCGCCGCGGCACGTACTTCTGCAGGTAGTGGACCTCGTCGAGCGGCTTGCGCTGCCCCGACACCCACCCCCAGCACAGCCCGATGTCCACCAGCTCGTCCGAGGTGACCGAGGGAATCCCCGACCCCTTCTTGGCCACCTTGACCCAGACGCCTTCCGTGCGCGGGTGGTGCTCTTCCAGCCACGCCTCGAAGGCCGGCCCGTCGGCGAAGGCCCGTACCTCCACCCCGTCGAGCTCCTCCCTCACGCCTCCTCCTTACGGGCCACGTCGAGCTGCGTGACCAGGACGAGATCCACGCCTGAGCCGATCTCCGCCGCGACCAGGCCGAGCAGTTCCTCCAGCTCGCCGCTCTCCAGCATCCGGTAGGCGGAGACGGACCGGATCAGGTCGAGATAGCGCGCCGCCGGATACCGCTCCTCCCGCCGGTAGAGACGATGCGCGGCGTCCCGGAACCCGGCCTCCCCGGCCAGCAACGGGTCGCCGAGGAAGTCCTCCGGCGCGTGGTGGAGGCTGGAGGCGATGCCGAACCGGTCGTCGATCTCCTTGAGCCGCTCGCGCAACTCCGGATCGGCCAGGATGTAGCGGTTCCAGAACAGCGCCAGCACCCCGCCGGGCGCGAGCGCCGCCAGCGCCAGCTCGGAGCGGCGCTCGGGGGCCACCCAGTGCCAGGCCTGCGCCGAGAACACCAGGGCGTAGGCGCGGTCGGGGAGGTAGTCCTCGAAGCTGGTCACCTCGATCCGGGCGCCCGGGCAGTGGCCGGCGAGCTGGCGGGCCATCCGCGGGTCGGGCTCGACGCAGGTCAGGTCCACGCCGCGGGCCGCGAACGCCACGCTCGCCTTCCCGGTCCCCGCGCCGACCTCCAGCACCGGCCCCGCCGGAGCCATCGCCAGCACATCGGCGACCAGCTCCGGCGGGTATCCGGCCCGCGCCGACTCGTACTCGCCCACCGCTTCGCCGAAGACACCGCTTCTCTGTCGCATGCCCAAGATTCAACCAGCCTCCTGTACGGCACGCGCAGACCACAGCCCTCGACCCCAACCTCCGCCGGCCCCAGCTTTCCTGGCCCAGCCTTCCTGGGTCGGCCACCTCGGCGGTGGTCAGACCTTCTCGGCCACCCGCCCCTCCTCCGGCCTCTCCGGTGCCCCCTGCCCCTCGACGCCCTCACCCACCTGCACGTCGTCATCGTCCTCATCCAGCAACGTCGCCTCGTCGAACGGATCGCGCCCGGCCAGCACCTCAGCCGCCCGCTCCCGGTCGAACCCGCCGGTCCACGTCCCCACCAGCACGGTCGCCACCGCGTTCCCCGCGAAGTTGGTCAACGCCCGAGCCTCCGACATGAACCGGTCGATACCGACGATCAGCCCCACCCCGTCCACCAGGTCAGGCCGGTGCGACTGCAGCCCGCCCGCGAGGGTCGCCAGGCCCGCCCCTGTGACGCCCGCCGCCCCCTTCGACGCGATGATCATGAACACCAGCAGCGAGATCTGCTCCCCCAGCGACAGCGGCGCCCCGGTCGCCGACGCCACGAACAGCGTCGCCATCGTCAGATAGATCGCCGTGCCGTCCAGGTTGAACGAGTACCCGGTCGGCACCGTGATCCCCACCACCGGACGGCTGACGCCCAGGTGCTCCATCTTGGCGATCAGCCGCGGCAGCGCCGACTCCGACGACGAGGTGGACAGGATCAGCAGGAACTCCCGCCCGAGGTAACGCAGCAACGACAGCAGGTTGACCCGCGCCACCACCCACAGCAGCGGCCCCAGCACCACGGCCACGAACAGCAGGCAGGTCACGTAGAAGCCGAGCATGATGACCGCCAGCGACTGCAGCGCCTTGATGCCGGTCGAGCCGACCACCGCCGCGATCGCGCCGAACGCGCCGACCGGCGCGGCCCACATGATCATGGCCAGGATCCGGAACACCAGCCGCTGCAGGTGCGCGATGCCGTTCAGGATCGGCGTGCCGCGCGAGCCCATCGCCTGCAGCGCGAACCCGGCCAGCAGCGCCACCAGCAGCGTCTGCAGCACCTGCCCCTCGGTGAAGGCCGACACCAGCGTCGTCGGGATGATGCCGAGCAGGAAGGTGACGGTGTCGCTCTCCCCGCCCTTGGCCGCCTCCGCCTGCGCGGCCTGCTTGGCGGCGTCGGTCAGCTGCAGTCCCGCGCCCGGGTCCAGCAGGTTGCCGACGACCAGGCCGATGACCAGCGCGACGGTGGACATCAGCAGGAAGTAGCCGAGCGCCAGGCCGCCGACCTTGCCCACCCGGGCGGCCTTCGAGACCGAGCCGACGCCCAGCACGATGGTGCAGAAGATGATCGGGCTGATCATCATTTTGATCAGGTTCACGAAGCCGGTGCCGAGCGGTTTCAGCTCCTTGCCCAGCTCCGGCCAGACGAAGCCGACGACGATGCCGGCCAGCACCGCGACGATGACGGCCAGGTAGAGATAGCGCGTGCGGTCACGCATGGCGGGTCTCCCAGGCAGTGGACGAACATTCGGGTTGCCCGGATACTGCTGCCGACAGTGACGTAGGTCACTATTTTGTAAGTTTCGTTCGCGGGGAGGCCGTCATGCGGAGCTGGAGTCTGGCCGCTCAGATGCTCGCGCTCCAACTGGTGGTGGTCGTCGCCACCGTCACCGGGGGTGCCGTCCTGGCGCTGGTGCAAGCGCACGACCTGCTCACCGACGAGGCCGCCGGCACCGCCCGTGCCGTCGCCGCCGGCGTCGCCGCCTCTCCCGACGTCGTGGCCGGGCTCTCGGCGCCCGCGCGCCTCCAGCCCCATGCCGAGGCCGTACGGCAGGCGACCGGGGTCGACTTCATCACCATCATGGACCCCACCGGGCGGCGCTACACCCACCCCAACCCGGCCCAGATCGGCAAGCGTTTCCTCGGCCACATCGAGCCCGCCCTGCGGGGTGAGACCTTCACCGAGACCTACACCGGCACCCTCGGCCCCTCCATGCGTGCCGTCGCCCCCGTCTTCTCCGGTGGGCGGGTCGTCGCGCTGGTCAGTGCCGGGATCACCATCGACCGGATCTCCGCGCGCCTTCGTGACCAGCTCGCCTGGGCCGCCCTCATCGGCCTGCTCGGCCTGGGCCTCGGCACCTGTGGCACCTGGCTGGTCGGCGCCCGCCTCCGCCGCCAGACGCACGGTCTTGGCCCGGTCGAGCTGGCCCGCATCCACGACCACCATGACGCCATCCTGCACACCGTCCGCGAGGGCCTCCTCCTCGCCGGGCCGGACGACCGCCTCATCCTCTGCAACGACGCCGCCCGCACCCTCCTCGACCTCCCTCCGAACCCCGAAGGCCACCCCCTCCCAGCCGTGGGCCTCCCCACCCCCGAAGACCCCCATCGGTCGACCCTCCATCTCCCGACAGCGGACCTCCCTCGGCTGGCCCCGGATCTCCCGACGGAGGACCTTCCTCAGCCCGCCCCGGATCTCCCGACCCAGGAGCCCCCTCAGCCCGCCCCGGATCTTCCGCAGGAGAACCCCCCTCGGCTGGCCCCAGATCTCACGAAAGAGGACCCCCCTCGGCGCGCCCCGGCTCTCCTCGGCTCACCGCCGCCGCCGCGCCTCCCCCAGCCCGATCCAGCGGACGTGGCCGCCCCTGGTGAGCAGGCCTATCCGAAGCTCCCGGCCCCGCCCCACACCGAACCCCCGCCCCACATCGGACCCCCGCCCCGCACCGAGGCCCGGCCCGCCACCGAGGCTCCGACTGCAGCCGAGCCCCCAAGCCCAGGCGGCCGGACCGACGAGATCCACCTTGTCGGGGATCGGGTGCTGGCTGTCAGCCGGGCGCCGAGCCGGCACGGCACCGTGGTCACCCTGCGGGACCACACCGAGCTCCAAGCACTCGCCGGACAACTGGACGCCGAGCGTGGGTTCGCCAACTCCCTGCGGGCCTCGGCCCATGAGGCGGCCAACCGTCTGCACACCGTCATCACCCTGGTCGAGCTAGGCCGCACCAAGCAGGCGGTCGCCTTCGCCACCGCCGAGCTGCGCGCCGCCCAGGACCTCACCGACCGGGTGGTGGGCGCCGTCCGGGAACCCGTCCTGGCCGCCCTCCTCCTCGGCAAGAGCGCCGAAGCTGCCGAGCGGGGCATCGAGCTGGCGATCCTGCCCGAGAGTGCCCTGCCCGATGCGGTGCCGTACGAGCGGGATCTGGTCACCGTGGTGGGCAACCTGCTGGACAACGCCATCGACGCCGCCGCTGCCCGGGTCGAGGTTCTGGTCAGTGCTACCGACACCGACCTTCTTCTCCGGGTGGGGGACGACGGGCCTGGCCTCACCTCGCCGGCGGCCTTCACCCGTGGGTGGACCACCAAGGGGGATGGTCGCGGGCTTGGGTTGGCTCTGGTCGGTGCCGCTGTTCGCCGTCTTCGGGGTTCCATCACCGTGGATGGGTCGACCTTCACCGTCTTGCTGCCTCGGGATGAGCGGGCTGGGGTGTCTGGTCGTCCGTGAGGGGTGGGCGGCTCCTACGGCCCTGGAGGGGCTGCGAGGTGAGGGCCGGGAACCCTGGGTGGCAGGGAACCCTGGGTGGCAGGGAACCCGGAACCCGGAGACCCCCAACCCGGGGGGCCCGAACCCGGGGGCCCTGAAGACGGGGGCCCGGGGCTCTGGAGGCGGGGACTCCGAAGCTGGGGACCCCGAAGCTGGGGACCCGAAGGCGGAGACCCCGATCCCGGGAAGCGGGGGCTGAGGGGTGGTTGGGTGGGTTAGGGGTGGTCCTCCAGGACGGTGAGGATGGCTTCGCCGTACTTGGTGAGCTTGTTCTCGCCCACGCCGCTGATCCCGGAGAGTTCGCCCAGGGTGGTGGGGTGGGTGGAGGCGATCTCGCGGAGGGTGGCGTCGTGGAAGACGACGTAGGCCGGGACGCCCTGCTCCTTGGCGGTGGCGGCGCGCCAGGCGCGGAGGCGGTCGAAGAGGGAGGCGGCCTCGGGGGCGAGGTCGGCGGCGGGCTTGGCGGAGGAGCCGCCGGGCTTGGCCGAACGGTCGGGCTTACGGGGCGTCGGGTCACGGCGGAGGCTGAGGGGACGCTCGCCGCGCAGGACGGGGGCGGACTCGGGCGTGAGGGACAGGGTGCCGTACTCGCCCTCGACGGTGAGCAGGCCGAGGGCGAGGAGCTGGCGGACGACGGCCCGCCATTCGGCCTCGGAGAGCTCGGTGCCGACGCCGAAGACGGTCAGCGAGGCGTGGTCGAACTGCAGGACCTTCTCGGTCTTCTTCCCGAGCAGGATGTCGATGAGGTGACCGGCGCCGAAGCGCTGGTTGCGCTCGCGCTGCAGGCGCAGGACGGTCGACAGGAGCTTCTGTGCCGGGACGGTGGCGTCCCAGGTGGCGGGCGGGGTGAGGCAGGTGTCGCAGTTGCCGCACGGCGAGCCGTCCTGGCCGAAGTAGGCCAGGAGGCGGACGCGGCGGCAGTCAACGGTTTCGCAGAGGGCGAGCATGGCGTCGAGCTGGTCGAGCTGGCGGCGGCGGTGGGTCTCGTCGCCCTCGGTGGACAGCTTGCGGAGCTGCACGACGTCCTGCAGGCCGTAGGCCATCCAGGCGGTGGCGGGCAGGCCGTCCCGGCCGGCGCGGCCGGTCTCCTGGTAGTAGCCCTCGACGGACTTGGGCAGGTCGAGGTGGGCGACGAAGCGGACGTCGGGCTTGTCGATGCCCATGCCGAAGGCGATGGTGGCGACCATGACCAGGCCGTCCTCGCGCAGGAAGCGGGACTGGTGGGCGGCGCGCGTGGCGGCGTCGAGACCCGCGTGGTACGGCAGGGCCGGGATGCCGTTCTCCTGGAGGAAGAGCGCGATCTTCTCGACCGAGGAGCGGGACAGGCAGTAGACGATGCCGGCGTCGCCGTCGTGCTCGGTGCGCAGCAGCCGCAGGAGCTGGCGCTTGGGCTCCTGCTTGGGCTCGATGTGGTAGCGGATGTTGGGCCGGTCGAAGCCGGCGACCAGGTGGCGGGCCTGCTCCAGGCCGAGACGCTGGGCGATCTCGGCGTGGGTGGCGGGGGTGGCCGTCGCGGTCAGGGCGATGCGCGGGACGTCGGGCCAGCGCTCGTGCAGGGCGGACAGCCGCAGGTAGTCGGGGCGGAAGTCGTGACCCCACTGGGAGACGCAGTGCGCCTCGTCGATGGCGAACAGGGCGATCTTCCCGCGCGAGAGGAACTGCAGGGTCTGCTCGGAACGCAGCCGCTCGGGGGCGAGGTAGAGAAGGTCGAGCTCGCCGGCGAGGTACTCGGCCTCGGTCACCTCGCGGTCGCCAAACTCCTGGGTGGAGTTGAGGAAGCCGGCCCGGACGCCCAGGGCTCGCAGGGCGTCGACCTGGTCCTGCATGAGGGCGATGAGCGGGGAGACGACCACGCCGGTGCCCGGGCGGACCAGGGCCGGGATCTGGTAGCAGAGCGACTTTCCGCCGCCGGTGGGCATCAGGACCAAGGCGTCGCCGCCGGCTACGACGTGCTCGATGATCTCCTGCTGGCCTTCGCGGAAGGAGTCGTAGCCGAAGACGCGGCGCAGGACCTCGGTGGCCTGAGGGGTGGAGGTGGAGGAGGTGGAAGTCACGGGCGCCATCGTAGGCAACTCGCGGGAGGGGTGTGCGGGGTTGGCGGGTGGCTGTGGATAACCGGGGTCGCCGTGGGCCCGTCTGGGGAGCCTTTGAGACGCCGCGGAGGCCGGTCAGAAGCCCTGGAAGCCGTTCGGAAGCCGTTCGGAAGCCGTTCGGAAGCCTTGCGGGCGTCAGAAGGTGAAGCCGCCGGGGCGGTGGTTGCGGTCGGCGATGAGGCCGGCGAGGGTGGCCAGGGCGATCTCGGCCGGGGTGCGGGAGCCGATGTTGAGGCCGATGGGGCGGTGGACGCGGGCGATGTCCGCCTCCGGGACGCCCAGGGCGGTGAGGGCGGCGACGTGGGGGGCGGGGTGGCGGGGGCTGCCCATGATGCCGATCCAGCGGGCCCGGCTCTGGAGGAGGTCGCGCAGGACGGGGCCGATCTCGGGGCGGTGGTGGTCGGTCAGCACGACGTCCGCACCGGTCAGCTCGGGAAGGACCTTCAGGGCCGGGACTCCGGAGAGCCCTGGACCCGGCGCGGCAGATGAAGGTGCCGCAGGAGCCAGCGCACTAGAAGAAGGTGCCGCGGCAGACAGCGCACCAGAAGAAGGTGCCGCGGCAGACGGCGCACCAGAAGGAGGTGCCGCGGCGGGGTCGTACAGGTGGGTCTCGTAGTCCAGGTCGGCGGCGAAGCGCAGCAGGCAGTCGGCCACCGGTGAGGCGAAGACCGCGACGAGCACCCGCCGCCCGGGCGCGCCGGCCGAGCCCGTCCCGTGGGCGAGGTCGCAGGTCACGCCGTCGTCGTGCGAATGCGTCATGCCCGCAGACTACGCTGCACGCTGTGACGCACAAGGTCCTGGTCGTGGAGGACGAGGAGATCACCGCGGAGGCCAATCGCGTCTACGTGGGCCGGGTCCCGGGGTTCGAGGTGGTCGGGGTGGCCCGGACGGGCGCGGAGGCGCTGCGCTTCCTGGGCGGGCACCGGGTGGATCTGGTGCTGCTGGATCTGTACCTGCCGGACATGCACGGGCTGGAGGTGTGCCGCTCGATCCGGGCGGCGGGGCTGGCGTGCGACGTGATCGCGGTGACCTCGGCGCGGGATCTGGCGATGGTGCGCTCGGCGGTGTCGGCCGGGATCGCCCAGTACCTGCTCAAGCCGTTCACCTTCGCGACGCTGCGCGAGAAGCTGACCCGGTACGCGGCCTTCCGGGCGAGCGAGGGGCAGGCGGCCGGGCAGGGCGAGGTGGACCGGGCGCTGGCCGCCCTCAGCGGAGGCGCGGCGGCGGCGCTGCCCAAGGGGATGACGCAGGAGACGCTCGACGCCGTGGTGGCACTGCTCCGCCGTACACCGGAGGGGGTGTCCGCGCAGGAGGCCGGGGCCGCGCTCGGGGTGTCGCGGGTGACCGCGCGCCGGTATCTGGAGCACCTGCTGGAGACGGGGGTGGCCCGCCGGGCCCCGCAGTACGGCGGGCCGGGGCGGCCCGAGCTGCGCTACCGCCCGGTGAGCCCGGAAGCCCCGGAGAGTCGGCCGTGAACAGGACCGCGAGTCAGGCACGGACCGCACACGGAGTCAGGCGGAGATAGCACGGAGAGTTAACGGGCAGTTCAGCCCGTCCACCCGGCGAGGTCGGATTGCGTGGCTAGGTTCCTTGACACTTCGAGGAAACCGTAGGGAGTCACGTTGCGAGTCCTGGCCGTCATTCCAGCCCGTGGAGGTTCGGCGGGCATCCCCCTGAAGAACCTGGCGACGGTGGGCGGCCTGCCGCTCGTGACCAGGGCTATCAGGGCCTGTCTGCACGCCGGTCTGATCGACGAGGTCGTCGTCAGCACCGATCACGAGGAGATCGCCCGGGTGGCCCGCGAGGCCGGGGCCACCGTCGTCGAGCGTCCGGCGGAGCTGAGCGGCGCGACCGCCTCCAGCGAGTCGGCGCTGCTGCACGCGCTCGACGCCCGCGGCCAGGAGCCGGAGGTCGTGCTGCTGGTCCAGTGCACCAGCGCCTTCATCGACCCGGCCGACCTGGACGAGGGCGTGCGCCGGGTGCTGGAGGGCGAGGCCGACGTGGTCTTCTCCGGCACGCCGACGCACGAGTTCCTGTGGACCGTGGCCGGCGCGGGCGTCAACCACGACCCGTCGGTGCGGCTGCCGCGCCAGCAGCGCGAGCCGCACTACCGCGAGACCGGCGCCTTCTACGTCATGCGTACGGCGGGCCTGCGCGAGCACGGTCACCGCTTCTTCGGCGAGGTCGTCGTGCAGCCGGTCCCGGCCGGGCACGCGGTCGAGGTGGACGAGCCGGCCGACCTGGAGATCGTGCGCGCCCTGGCCCCGTTCGTGGACCACCCCGAGCCGATCGACGTGGACGCGGTGATCACCGACTTCGACGGCGTGCACACCGACGACCGCGCCTACGTCGACTCCGAGGGCCGCGAGATGGTCCTGGTCAGCCGCTCGGACGGGATGGGCGTCTCGCTGCTGCGCCGCGCCGGGGTGAAGGTGCTGGTCATGTCGACCGAGCAGAACCCGGTGGTCAGCGCCCGCGCCCGCAAGCTGGGCGTGCCGGTGCTGCAGGGCCTGACCGACAAGCGCACGGTGCTGCGCGACTGGCTGGCGATCGAGGGCCTGGACCCGGCGCGGGTGGCCTACGTCGGCAACGACGTCAACGACCTGGGCCCGATGGCGCTGGTCGGCTGGCCGGTGGCCACGCCCGACGCGCATCCGCGGGTGCGGGCGACCGCGCGCGTGGTGCTGTCCACCCCGGGCGGCTCGGGAGCCGTACGCGAGCTGTGCGACCGGATCCTGGCCGCGCGGCCGGAGCCGGAGCCCGAGGCCGCGCCGGCTCCGGCGCGCACCCGCCGGCTCGGGCCGGTGGCGATCGGCGACGTGCTGGTCGGCGAGGGCCAGCCGGTGTACGTGATCGCCGAGATCGGCATCAACCACAACGGCGACGTCGAGATCGCCAAGCAACTGATCGACGTGGCGGCCGAGGCCGGCTGCCAGGCGGTGAAGTTCCAGAAGCGCACCCCGGAGATCTGCGTCCCGGTCGAGCAGCGCGACCAGATCCGCCAGACGCCGTGGGGCGAGATGACCTACCTGGAGTACAAGATCCGCACCGAGTTCGGGGCGGACGAGTACCGGGAGATCGCCGCGCACTCTTACAAGCGCGGCCTGCAGTGGTTCGCCTCGCCGTGGGACGTGCCCAGCGTGCACTTCCTGGAGGAGATGGAGGTCGAGGTGCACAAGGTCGCCTCGGCCAGCGTCGCCGACCACGAGCTGCTGCGCGCGCTGGCCGCGACCGGCAAGCCGATCATCCTGTCCACCGGCATGTCGACGCTCAGCGAGATCGACCAGGCGGTCGAGATCCTCGGCGGCAACCCGCTGGTCCTGATGCACGCGACCAGCACCTACCCGCTGCCGCCCGAGGAGGCGAACCTGCGGGCGATCACCACGCTGCGCGAGCGGTACGGCCTGCCGGTCGGCTACTCCGGGCACGAGCGCGGCCTGCAGATCTCGCTGGCCGCGGTGACGCTCGGCGCGGTGACGGTGGAGCGGCACATCACCCTCGACCGCACGATGTGGGGCAGCGACCACGCCGCCTCGCTGGAGCCGACCGGGCTGGAGCACCTGGTGCGCGACATCCGGGTGATCGAGCAGGCGATGGGCGACGGCATCAAGCGCGTCTTCCCGGGCGAGGAGGCCCCGAAGGCCCGGCTGCGCCGTATCACCGTCTGATGGCGCCGACGCTCTCGG
Source organism: Nonomuraea sp. NPDC050328 (assembly GCF_044459405.1). Lineage (NCBI taxonomy): Bacteria > Bacillati > Actinomycetota > Actinomycetes > Streptosporangiales > Streptosporangiaceae > Nonomuraea > Nonomuraea sp. NPDC050328. The sequence goes on from NZ_JBITIW010000003.1 coordinate 716,984, forward strand.
TGATCGTCCCCATCCGCGACGGCGAGCGCTTCATCGAGGACGCGCTCGCCTCGCTGGCCCGCAACAGCCGGCCCGACTTCGAGGTGCTCGTGGTCGACGACGGCTCGGTGGACGCCACCCCGGAGATCCTCGCCGAGTCGGACCTGCCCGGGCTGAGCGTGCTGCGGCACGAGCGGCCCAAGGGCCTGGCCGACGCGCGCAACGCCGGGCTGGAGGCCGCCTCCGGGCGGCTGGTGACCTTCATGGACGGCGACGACTGGCTGGCGCCGGGCTACCTGGCCAGGCTGGTCGCCGCGATCGACGGGCTGGACTGCGACTTCGTGCGGACCGACCACGTGCAGGCCGAGGGGCGCAAGCGGGTGCTGCACCGCGCGCCGCTGACGGTGCGCGGGCGGGTCCTGAACCCGGCCGAGCACATCATGCCCGCGCACGTCCGGACGATGGTCGACTATCCCTACGCCTGGGCCGGGATCTACAAGCGCTCGCTGGGCGACCTGCTGCGCTTCCCCGGCTCGCTGCACACCGCCGAGGACCGGCCGTGGATCTGGCGGCTGCACCGCGAGGCCGCCTCCTTCGCGGCGGTCTCGCTGGCCGGGGTCTTCTACCGCCGGCAGGTGGCCGGCTCGCTCACCCAGGTGGGCGACGAGCGGCAACTGCACTTCTTCGACGCCTTCGAGCTGGTCTTCAAGGAGGTGGAGGAGGCGTACCTGCCCAAGGCGGTGCGCAACTTCTGCGCCCTGCTGGCCCACCACCTGGAGCTGTCGGAGCGGCTCACGCCGGAGCTGCGCGCCGCCTTCGCCGAGCGCGGCGCCGAGCTGGTGCGGCGGCTGCCGGGCGAGGTGGTCTCCGCCTCGGTCGCCGGGATGACCGCCGAGCGCGAGGCGATCCTGCGCGGGCTGGTGCCCGAGCTCGTGCCCGCCGGCCGGCGGGTGCGCCGGGAGAGGGAGGATCTGGCATGACGACCGTCTTCTACGCCTCGACCCTGTACGGGGCGATGACGCTGGCGGCGGCGCAGGACGCCGGGCTGCTGCCCGCGGCCGGGCGGCGGGTGCTCATCGTCTCGACCAACGCGGCCATCCCCGAGGTGGCCGTCCCGCTCGACCAGGCGCCGGGCTTCGCCGTGCTGCGCGAGCGCTTCGACGAGATCGTCTCCTGGAACGAGCTGATCGCGCCGCTGCATCCGGCCGACTGGCGGGCCCGGGTCATCGAGGTGCCGATGCTGGAGCGGCTGCTCGCCTCGCATCTGCGGCTCGACCAGGTCGAGGAGCTGGTGCTGGAGTCGATCGCGGTCACCCCGGCGCGGACCATCGCGGGGCTGATCCGCGACTGCCCGATCACCGTCTACGCCGACGGGCTGATGAGTTACGGACCGACGCGCGATCCGCTGTCGGCCGAGATCCACCGGCGGATCAGCCGGCTGCTCCACCTCGACCTGGTGCCGGGGCTGGTGCCGTTGCTGCTCACCGAGTACGGCGTGCCTGCCGTACCGGTGCCGGGGGCGGCCTTCGAGGCGGTCGTCGAGCAGGTCGCGCGGACCGCGCCGGACATGCTGGCGGCGGACGCCATGATCCTCGGGCAGTACCTGTCCGCGCTCGACCTGCTGACCCTGGAGGAGGAGGCGGAGCTGCACGCCGGGCTGCTGCGCGGGGTGGCGGCGCTCGGGCACTCCACCGTGGTCTTCAAGCCGCACCCGGCGGCCGGGCGGCGGCCCACGCAGCTCCTGCGGCAGGCGGCCGAGGAGATCGGGGTGCGGCTGCACGTGGCCGGCGGGGCGGTGCCGGCCGAGGCGTGCTTCACCGCGCTGCGGCCCAAGCTGGTGGCGGGGTGCTTCTCCACCGGGCTGGCCACCGCGCGCACCTTCTACGGGCTGCCGGTGGCCACCCTCGGCACCGAGCTGGTGCTGGAGCGGCTGCGGCCCTACGAGAACAGCAACCGGGTCCCGGCCACGCTCGCCGACGCGTGGCTGCCGCGGCTCACCCCCGAGGGGGTGCTCGCCGGCCCGCCGGAGCTCGACCTGGCGCGGCTGGTGCGGGCGGTGGGGTACTGCATGCAGCCGGAGAACCTGCCCGGGCTGCGGGAGGACGCCGCGGCCTGGGTCGAGCGGCACGGGAGCGCGCGCTACTTCAAGAAGCAGCGCCTGGAGGCGGTGGGCCTGCTGCCCGAGGCCGAGCGGCCGGGCACGCTGGCCCGGATCCGCCGCCGGCTGGCCCGCACCCTATGACCGCCGCTCCGGCGGCGGCCAGGCCTGCCGCATCGGGTACGGCGGAGGCACCGCCTGCTGCTGCGGGTAGGCGGGCTGGGGCGGGACTGGCTGCGGAGGGACGGGCTGCGGAGGGACGGGCTGCGGAGGGACAGGCTGGGGAGGGAAGGGCCGTGGAGGGGCCGGGCGGGGGACCTGGCGGCGGGCGTCCCACTCCACGCGCCGGAAGACGACCGTGGCCAGCGCGTCCTCCGGCACCGCGACGGGCCTGGCCACCGGGGGGACCCGCCGGGCCGCAGTGAGCAGCGCGACGACGAGCGCGAGCCCCGCCGCCCCCGCGGTGAGCACGAACCCGAGGCTGAACCCGGACGTCAGCGCCTCGTCCAGCACGGCGGTCCCCGGCTCGGTGCGCGGATGCGCCGCCACCCACTCGCCGAACTCGTCCTTAGACCGCGTCGCCGCCAGCGAGGCGAAGGCCGCCAGCCCGAGCGAGCCGCCGATCTGCTGCGCCGTCCCCAGGACGCCCGAGGCCAGTCCCGCGTCCCGCTCGGCCACCTCGGTCATCGCCGACAACGTGTTGGCGACCAGCGCGAAGCCGACACCCACCGACAGCCCGACCATCGCCGGGAAGAGCGCGGCCCAGTAGCCGGAGTCCGGCTCCAGCCGCCCCAGCCACAGCCCGGCCAGCGCGGCGAAGGCGCCGCCCGCCGCGACCAGGACGGCCAGCGGCACCCGGGTGACCAGCCTCCGGGCCACCAGCCCGATGACCAGCGTGCCGACGCCGATGGGCATGGCCGCCCAACCGGCTTCGAGCGCCCCGTAGCCCAGGACGTCCTGGATGAAGCGGGTCAGGAAGAAGAAGGCGGGATACAGGCAGGCGAACAAGAGCCCCGCGATGAGGTACGCCCCGGCTCTGGTGCGGTGCCGCCACAGGGCCAGCGGCATGGCCGGTTCCCCGCCGAGCCGCTCCACCTGCCGCTCGACCAGGACGAACACCGCCAGCAGGCCGGCCGCCGCGGCGAGCACCACCAGGGTGGGGCCGTCGTCCCAGCCGTGCTCGGCCGGGCGGCTCAGGCCGTACGCCAGGGTGACCAGGCCGGCGGTGCCCAGCAGGACGCCGGGCAGGTCGAGCCGGCGCGGCGAGCGGGCCGGGACCGGCACGCACAGCGGCGCGAGCACCAGCACGAGCAGCCCGATCGGCACGTTGACCAGCATCACCCAGCGCCAGGACAGGAACTCGGTGAGCAGGCCGCCGGACAGCAGCCCGAGCGCGACCCCCACCCCGGACAGCGCCCCGTACACGGCCAGCGCGCGATGCCGCGCGGGTCCTTCTGGGTAGGCGCTGTGCAGCAGCGACAGCGCCGACGGCGAGGTGAGCGCGGCGCCGACGCCCTGGAGCGCCCGGGCGGCGATCAGCGGGCCGGGCTCGTCGACCAGGCCGCCGAGCAGCGAGGCGAGGGTGAAGACGGCCACGCCGGCCAGGAAGGTGCGGCGGCGGCCGAGCAGGTCGCCCAGCCGCCCGCCGAGCAGCAGCAGGCCGCCGTAGGGCAGCGTGTAGGCGGTGGTGACCCAGGCCAGGTCGGCCGGGTCGAAGCCCAGGCCCTGCTGGATGGAGGGCAGCGCGACGTTCACGATGGTGACGTCGAGCACCAGGATGAGCTGGGCGACGCAGATCACCGGCAGCGCCCACGCTCCGGCGGGTCGGGTGCGCATCACCGCACCGCCGCGCGGGCCGCGTCCCGGCGGGGCTTGCCGCTGGTGGTGACCGGGACGCCGCCGCGCTTGACGGTGACGACCTTGAGCTCCAGGCCGTGCCGCTCCCAGACGGCCGGGGCGGGGTCGGGGCCGTCGGCCATCTCGACGACCGCGACGACCTGGTGCTCGCCGGCGAAGACGGCCGCGCGGACGTGGTCGCCGCAGACCTCGGCGATGGTGCGTTCCACGTCGTGGGCGTGGTGGACGCGGCCGTCGCGCAGGAAGGAGTCCTCGACGCGGCCCAGCACGTACAGCTCGCCGTCGTGGAAGGCGCCCAGGTCGCCGGTGGGCAGCGGCCCGTGCCTGGGTGGCTCGTTCCAGTAGCCGGGGGTGACGGCCGGGCCGTCGATGACGATCTCCCCGATCTCGCCCGGCTCCAGCGGCCGGCCGGTGACCGGGTCGGCGATCTGCACGGTGGTGCCGGGCAGCACCCGGCCCGAGCCGCGCACGCGCCGGCCGCGTCCGGGCGCCAGGCGGCCCCAGGCCAGGGCGGCGGTGTCGGCCTCCAGGACGGCGCGGCCTCCGCCGGAGACCATGAAGGCCCCCTCGGCCAGGCCGTACGAGGGGAAGAGCGCGTCCGGGGAGATCCCGGTGGCGGCGAGGAAGCGGTCGAGGTCGTCGGCGTACAGCGGCTCGGCCCCGACCAGGACGACGCGCAGCCCGCTCAGGTCCAGCCCGGCGCGCTGCTCGGGTGTGGTCTTGCGCAGCGCCATCCGCAGGCCGAAGCCCGGCGTGGCGGTGCAGGTCGCGCCCAGGTCGGCCAGCAGCCGCAGCCACTCCTGAGGCCGCCGGACGAAGGCCAGCGGCTGCATCATCCAGCAGTCGTAGCCGGCGTACATCGGCATGAGCAACTGGGCGCCCAGGCCCATGTCATGGAAGAGCGGCAGCCAGGCCACCATGCGGTCGTGCGGGCCGGCTCCCGACAGCTCGGTGATCTGCGCGAGGTTGGCGAAGGCCCCGCCGTGGGTGATCGCGACGCCGCGGGGAGCTCCCGTCGTCCCCGCGGTGTACTGCAGGTAGGCCACCGCCTCCGGGTCGGCGGGTAACGGCTCGAACGGCAGGTCGGGCAGCTGGTCGGTGGCCAGAGCGCCTTCGACGAGCGGGGCGAGCCCGCTGGTGGTGAGCACGAGGCGCGGGTCGCAGTCGAGCGCGACGGCCTCGAAGCGCTCGCTGAGCGCCCCGCCGGCCGGGGGCGGCACCGGGACCGGCAGCACGCCGGCGTACAGGCAGCCGAAGAAGGCGTCGGCGAAGTCGGGGCCGGTGTCGTAGGCGAGCAGCACCCGGTCGCCGGGCGCGGCCAGCCCTCGCAGCGCCGCGGCGACCGCCTGGGCGCGCTGGTCGAGCTGGGCGTGCGTGACGGCGATGAGGTGCTGGTCGTCGAGCACGTAGACGTGCGGCGCGACGTCGGGCAGGGTGGCGGCGCGCAGGCGCAGCAGGGCGGTGAGAGTCCCCGGGTGGGAGCCCGGCGGGGCCGCCGGGGCGATCTCTGGCGAGATTTGCGTCACGCGGGGAGGCTGGCACGGGGGACTTGTAAGTGATTGGGAAGTGGTTGCAAAGCGTCACGCCAGGGCGCGGCGCAGCTTGCGCTTGGCGCGGTAGCCGGCGCGCAGCAGCCGCGGCGGCACCTCGACGCGCAGCCGGGCCCGGCGGCGGGCGGCGGCGTGCTCGGGCCCGTCGAGCAGGGAGCGCGAGCGCATCCGCGGCCCGGCGGCCAGCGCGGTGAGCAGGCCCACCCAGTCGCTGTCGCGCTGGAAGTAGTTGGCCTCGCACCAGGCCGGATCGGGATCGCGGAAGCGCCCCGCGGCCAGCTCGGCCAGGGAGCCGAGCACCCCGCTGCCCTCGAAGACCAGGTTGATCATCTCGGCGCTGACCCCGAAGTCGTCCAGCACCAGCAGGGGCACCTCGCGGGCGATCGCCTCCAGCGCCGCGGTCGAGCTCACCGTGACGAACCCCGCCGCGCGGTCCAGATGCTCCTGCATGGAGCCGGCCTCGAAGCTCAGCCGCCCGGGCTCACCCAGGTCGCGCCAGAGACGGGGGTAGGGGTGGCGCTCGTTGTGCGTCTGGCGCTCGCCCTCCAGCGCGCGGAGCTTGACCACGACGTCCAGGTCGGGCCGGGCCTCCGCCAGCTCGGCCAGGGCCAGCAGGATCCGCTCGCGCTGCTCGCGCGGGCCGGGCACCTTGGCCTGCGTGGCGAAGACCACGCGCCGCCGCTCCCCCGCCGCCTGCGGCCGGCCCGGCGTGGGGGCCGTGCGCAGGAAGGGCAGCCGGGCCAGGCCGACCGCGCCGCCGCCGCCGAGCTGCCGGGACAGCGCCTCGAACTCGGCCACCTCGCGTGCGCTGTGCGCCACGAACAGGTCGCAGCCGCTGCGGTAGAGCCAGGCCTTCTCGGTCGCCGGCACCGCGATCCCCGGCAGGCCGGTGACGAACACCGGGCGGGGCCGCAGCCCGGCCAGCACCGAGGAGACCAGCACGTCGACAACCGGGCCGGTGCAGGCCACCACGATGGCGTCGGGGCGCAGCCGCTCCGCCGTACGCCGCAGGGCCCGGGCGGACAGGACGCCCGCGAGCGGGCGGGCGCCCGCGGCGGCGGCGATCTGCTGGGCGGAGGGCACGATCGGGGTGCGGACGACGGCGAGCTCGGCGTGGCAGCCGGCGGGCAGATCGTCCAGGAGGCAGGCCGCCCACTTCAGGTAGGAGTCGGAATCGGCGACGGCCAGGATCTTCACGGTCGGGCGGCTCTTCCTGAGAGGCCGGAGGCCGGGCCCCCGGAGAGGGTGAGATGGTCGCGCAGGTCGGGTGCGGCGCGGCTGGTCCACCAGTCGTCGGGGACCTCGACCGGCTCGACGGCGACGCCGCGCGGGCTCAGCAGGACGCGCAGCGAGCTGATCGCGGTGGAGGGCAGGCTGAGCACGCGCTGCTCGGCGCCCAGACCTCGCAGGCTGAGCTCGGCGGGCATGCCGGGCTCGTGCACGGTGATGCCGGGCCGCTCGCGCAGCAGCGCCAGGTCGGTCGGGTCCTCGCGGCGGTGCGGGAAGTAGGCGACGGGCTCGTCGGCCGCCAGCGCGGTGATCCAGCCGAGGTAGCGGTCGCGGTGGACCAGGCCGTTGCGGACCAGCGAGGTGCCGAGCACGACGGTGCGCTGCGGCGGTCCAGGCCGGTCGAGCGGCTGCGCCCGCAGCCAGGCGAAGTCGTGGCTGATCACGTCGAACCCCGCGGATCGTACGGCTTCCGCCAGCCGCTCCTCCACCGGCAGCGCGGTGAACACCGTCACCCGGCGCTTGCCGGCGTGCAGCCGCAGCCCGGCGGCCAGCCCCAGCGCACGGCGGGCCACGCCCGGCGTCGCGCGGGCTCGGACCAGCGGCCGGCCGGGACCCGCGGCCAGCAGCTCCAGCAGCCGGATGGTCGCCAGCCCGTCGTCCACGATCACCACCGGCCGCCACGAGGTCAGCCAGCGCACCTGCACGCGGCCGGAGAAGGCGTCGCCCACCGCCCCCAGGCGGCTGGGCATACGTTCGCGCGGCTCGGCCACCTCCACCCCCAGAGGCAGGCCGAGCCGCGCGAGCTCGGCGCGGGTGGCGCGCAGGGCGCGCACGCCCGCCCGCGGCACGATCACCGTCGTGGGCCCGAGCAGGCCGGCGTGGTGGGCTTCCACCGCGCAAATCATCTGGAGTGGCGATTCCACCCAGGCCGGCCACACGCTATGGGCCTCCCTCTCCTCACGGAACCGCACGGGCGATCCCGCGGGCCGACGACCGTGGCCCGACACTAACCCGGCCCTCTGACGCCATCGGTAACGCAGGGTGAACAATGAGATGCATGAACTCACTGCTGCTCAACACCGACGGCGTCCAGATTCCGCAGCTCGGCTACGGCGTCTGGCAGGTGCCCGACGAGGACGCCGAGCGGGCGGTCGGGCTGGCCCTGGAGGCGGGCTACCGCAGCATCGACACCGCGCGGCTGTACAACAACGAGGAGGGCGTCGGCCGGGCCGTGCGCAACTCCGGGCTGCCGCGCGAGAAGCTCTTCATCACCACCAAGCTCTGGAACGACGACCACGGCCGGGTGGCGGAGGCGTTCGAGGAGAGCATGGCGCGGCTCGGCCTCGACCAGCTCGACCTGTTCCTGATCCACTGGCCCGCGCCCAAGCAGGACCTCTACGTCCAGGCGTGGAAGGAGCTCGAGCGGCTGTACCACGACGGCCGGGTGCGCGCCATCGGCGTCTCCAACTTCACCGTCAAGAACCTCCAGCGGCTGATGGACGAGACGCAGATCGTGCCCTCGATCAACCAGATCGAGCTGCACCCCAACCTGCCGCAGACCGAGCTGCGCGCCTTCCACGAGGCCAACGGCATCCTGACCGAGGCGTGGAGCCCGCTCGGCCAGGGCCGGGGGCTGCTGGAGGAGCGGGCGCTGGCCACGCTGGGCGAGAAGCACGGGCGCACGCCCGCCCAGATCGTGCTGCGCTGGCACATCCAGCTCGGCAACGTGGTGATCCCCAAGTCGGTCACCCCGTCGCGGATCAAGGAGAACATCGACGTCTTCGACTTCATCCTGGACGCCGAGGACATGGCCGCGATCGGCGCGCTGAACAACGGCAAGCGCCTGGGTCCCGACCCGGCCGAATTCGGCTGATCCCGGCCGTTGCGTTCCCCCGGTCCCGGGCCGGGGGAACGCCGTCGGCAAAGGTAAAGTCAGGGGCTGGCGGAGGGTCCGAAAAAGATCTACTCATGGGGGTCCGGCGAACCGGCCGATTCCCCGATCGCCCTGCCCACAGGGGTTTTCCGTAGATCGGCGGCTATTGATCTACAGCCGATTTTACTGCCCGGACATTTACAGATTTGTAATCTCCTTGCCGCGTGTATTACCTTTTGGTCACTCCCGGCAAACGAACGGCCATCCGTTCCTTGCCTTGACCGACCACCTCTCACAGGCCCCCGCCTGTGACCGCTGAATCCGCCACCGTGCGGAACCGGGGACCCAAAAGTCTCACTGGGGTGAATCGGCGCCGACCCCGCCAGGGGCGCGCCGTAGGGCAGCTTCACGTCCGAACCCGTCAGCTAACCCGGTAAGCGGCATGAAGCAAGGAGTGTCCTTTCCCTCATGGCAAAACACCGTCGCGTGCGTCCTTCCAAGGCCCAGCTCGTCTCCGCCGGTCTCGGCGCCGCCCTCTTCGCGGCCACCGGATTCGGCGCCCACGTCGCACACGCTGACACCGTCAAGCCCGAGATCGGCGGCGTCCCCGAGGTCGCCGCACTCGCCTTCAACGCCCCCAAGGAAGCACCCGCCGCGCCCGCCGCGGCACCCAAGGCCGCCATGCCGGCCAAGCCGTCCCTCACCAAGGTCCTCGGCCTCGCCCGTCAGCAGATCGGCGTGAGCGAGAACTCCAGTGGCGGAGGCACCAAGTTCCAGAACTGGTACGCCGCCTCCAAGCGCGCCCAGGAGACCATCAAGCGTGACGGCGGCTCCACCAAGGCCTACCTGAACGCCGCCTGGTGCTCGATGTTCGTGTCCTGGGTCGGTGAGCACACCGGCGCCCGCAGCTCCGTTGGCTGGGACGCCTACACCGTGACCCACGCCAAGTGGTTCAAGAACAACAACCGCTGGGGCACCACGCCCAAGCCCGGCGCGGTCGTCTTCTTCTCCTGGTCCGGCAGCAAGAGCCTGGACGGCATCGCCCACGTGGGCTTCGTCGAGAAGGACAACGGCAACGGCACGATCACCACGATCGAGGGCAACACCGGCAACGGCAAGGTCGAGCAGCGTGTCCGGCCGAAGTCCCAGGTCGTCGGCTACGGCTACCCCGAGTACGGCAAGTAGGAGCTCGCGGCCCGTCCCCCGGGCCGCCTCCACTTCCCGGTGACCACCGCAGAAGCGCCCGCCCCTCCCAGGGGCACCCCCTCCCCAAGAGACGCCCGCCCCTCCCCAGGGGCGGGCGTTTCTTGCGTGTTTCGCGACACCCAGTATGGGAGCGCTCCCAGCATCCCCTCCGTCCCCTTCATGCCGACATATCCGTTTAAGAAACCAGAAAACGCTCTCTCGGTCACGGTTGTGTTTCAGCCCGTTGACGAGCGAGCCCACCATGGCCACTCTTCATGGGAGCGCTCCCAAGCCTCACCCCCGAATCCCCCACGGGCGCACACGAAAGAGGACCTCATGACCATCAGCAAGCGCCGCGGCGCGGTCGCGGCCCTGGCCGCCATGGCGCTGGTCTCCTGCGGCTCGAACGGCACCACCACCCCCGCGGCCACCGGCGGCGCCGGCTCCCCCGCCGCGCAGGCCGAGCCGATCACCATCCGCGTGCAGACCTTCGGCGGCGGCGCCAACTTCGGCTACAAGACCGCGGTCGAGAAGTGGAACGCCGAGCACAAGGACATCCAGATCAAGCACGAGAACCTCACCGACCAGTTCGAGCAGCAGTACTGGCCCCAGATGATCCAGTGGCTGCAGGCCGGCAGCGGCGCGGGCGACGTGGTGGGCATCGACGAGGGCGGCATGGGCCTGGCGAAGGCCAACAGCGCCTGGTGGGCCGACCTGAAGGAGTTCGGGCTCGACAAGCGCCAGGCCGACTTCCCCGCCTGGAAGTGGGAGAACGGCGTCGCCGGCGACGGCAAGGTCTTCGCCCTCGGCACCGACATCGGCGGCATGAGCCTCTGCTACCGCAAGGATCTGTTCAAGAAGGCCGGCCTGCCCTCCGAGCGCGACGAGGTCAGCGCCCTGTGGCCGACCTGGGACGAGTTCATGAAGGTGGGCCAGCAGTTCCAGGCCAAGGTGCCCGACACGAAGTTCACCGACGGCACCAACACCCTCTACCAGGTGCTGCTCTACCAGGAGGCGGCCAAGAACGGCAACGTCACCTACTTCGACAAGGACAACAACCTGATCGTCGACAAGAACCCGGCGGTCAGGACGGCGTTCGACTTCGCCCAGAAGATGAGCCAGGGGGGCCTGACCGCCAAGCTGCGCAACTTCACCGACGAGTGGGCGACCGGCACCCAGAAGGGCTCCTTCGCCACCCTCGGCTGCCCCTCCTGGATGCTCGGCGTGGTCCAGGGCAACGCCGGTGACGCCGGCAAGGGCAAGTGGGACGTCGCCGCGGTCCCGGGCGGCGGCGGCAACTGGGGCGGCTCCTGGCTCGCGGTGCCCAAGCAGAGCAAGCACCCGAAGGAGGCCGCGCAGGTCGCCGACTACCTGACCAGCGCCGCCGTCCAGGCCGACGTCTTCGCCGAGTTCGGCAACATGCCGAGCAACACCAAGGCCCAGGCCGACCCGAAGGTGCAGGGCGCCAAGAGCGAGTTCTTCGACAACGCGCCCTCCGGCGAGATCTTCGCCAAGTCCGCCGCCTCGCTCCAGCCGGTCTTCCTCGGCGTCAAGCACGCCCAGGTCAAGAACGCCATCGAGTCGGTCATCCAGGGCATGGACGACGGCTCCGTGCCGCACGACAAGGCCTGGCAGCAGCTGGTGGACGACGCGGTGAAGGCCGCGGGCTGACCTAGATCCCGGACTCCGGTACGGCGGCGCGGCCCGCCGACTCGCCGAGCGGGGGCCCGGCCGCCCCGCCGTACCGGATCGTTCCCGACCCGTCTGGAAAGGTCTCCCATGAGCCTCAACGTGGCGCCGCCGCCCGCGGCCCACCGGCCTCCCCGCGGTTCGCGCCGCAGAACGCCCTCCACCGGCCGGCGGGGCTGGTCCGCCTTCGACCTCAAGGCCGTGCCGTACCTGCTGGTCTCCCCCTACTTCCTGCTGTTCGCCGCCTTCGGGCTGTTCCCGCTGGTCTTCACGCTCTGGTACTCGCTCTACGACTACGACCTGGCCGGCACCACGGAGTGGGCGGGCCTGGACAACTACGCCAAGCTGCTGGCCGACGAGGACTTCTGGAACGCCGTCACCAACACGACGGGCATCTTCTTCCTGGCCACCGTGCCGCAGATGCTGATCGCGCTGATGCTGGCCAACGCGCTGAACAAGCGGCTGCGTTTCCGGCTGGCGATCCGGATGAGCGTGCTGTTCCCGCTGGTCACCTCGGTGGTGGCGGTGGCGATCGTGTTCAGCCAGCTCTTCGCGCGCGACTGGGGCCTGGCCAACTGGCTGCTCGGCCTGGTCGGCGTCGAGCCGATCAACTGGCGGGCCGAGCGGCTGCCGAGCTGGATCGCCATCGCGCTGATGGTGGACTGGCGCTGGACCGGCTACAACGCGATCATCTTCCTGGCCGGGATGCAGACCATCCCGAAGGACCTGTACGAGGCGGCCGCGATCGACGGCGCCTCGCGCCGCCGGCAGTTCTGGCAGATCACGCTGCCGATGCTCAAGCCCACGATGATCTTCGTCGTGCTGAACTCCACGATCGGCGGCCTGACCCTGTTCGCCGAGCCGACGACGTTCTACAACGGCAACGTGGACGGCGGCTCGCAGGGCCAGTTCCAGACGGTGGCGATGTTCATCGTCAAGCAGGGCTTCCGCGAGTTCGACTACGGCTACGCCGCCGCCGCGGCGTGGATGTTGTTCCTGCTGATCCTGGTCGGCGCGGCGATCAACTTCGTGCTCGTGAGGAGGATCAGGTGACGAACTGGAAGCCGGCCGTCATGACGCGGGTCATGCTGGCCTTCACGGTGATCCTCTCCGTCTTCCCGCTGTACTGGATGCTCGTCATCGCCTCGCGCTCCAACTCCGAGGCGGTGGCCGTGCCTCCGCCGCTGCTGCCCGGCGGCAACCTGGGCGAGAACATCATGGCGGTGCTCCAGCACGAGGACGCCAAGTTCCTGACCGGCCTGCTCAACTCGATGATCGTGGCCACGACGGTGACCGTCTCGGTCGTGCTGATCTCGACCCTGGCCGGCTTCGCCTTCGCACGGCTGCGCTTCAAGGGCAGCAAGATCCTGCTGATGGCGGTGCTGCTGACCATGATGGTGCCGCTGCAGCAGATGGGCGTGGTGCCGCTCTACCGGCTGATGGTCAGCCTGGAGTGGACCGGCACGCTGCAGGCGGTGATCCTGCCCTACCTGCTCAACGGTTTCGGCGTCTTCCTGATGACGCAGTACACCACCCAGGCGGTGCCGAACGAGCTGGTGGAGGCGGCGCGCGTGGACGGGGCCTCCACGCTGCGGGTGTGGTGGAGCGTGGTGCTCCCGGCGGTACGGCCGGGCATGGCCGTGCTCGGGATCAACACCTTCATGCTCATGTGGAACGACTTCATGTGGCCCCTGATCGTGCTGACCGGGGAGAACCCGACGGTGCAGATCGCCATCACCCAGCTCAACATGCGTTTCGCCACGAACTACACATTGATCTTCGCGGGGACCGCGCTGTCTATCATTCCGCTCATCGTGGTTTTCGTCGCGTTTGGCCGCCAGATTGTCGGCGGAATCATGGAAGGTGCTGTCAAGGCATGAAATTTCCGGCCAACTTCGTCTGGGGCGCCGCCACCTCCGCCTACCAGATCGAGGGTTCGACCACGGCCGACGGTCGCGGCGTCTCCATCTGGGACACCTTCACCGCCCAGCCGGGCCGCGTGGTCGCCGGCGACCACGCGCAGGTCGCGATCGACCACTACAACCGCTACCGCGAGGACGTCCAGATCATGGCGGAGCTGGGCCTGAAGGCCTACCGCTTCTCCGTGTCCTGGCCGCGCGTGCAGCCCGACGGCGCCGGGCGGATCAACGCCAAGGGCCTCGACTTCTACCGCAGGCTCACCGACGACCTGCTGGAGCACGGCATCCAGCCCTGGCTCACCCTCTACCACTGGGACCTGCCCCAGGCGCTGGAGGAGGCCGGCGGCTGGCCGAACCGCGACACCGCCTACCGCTTCGCCGACTACGCCGAGGCGGTGCACGACGCGCTCAAGGACCGGGTGCACACCTGGGCGACGGTCAACGAGCCCTGGTGCGCGGCCTTCCTCGGCTACGCCTCCGGCGAGCACGCCCCCGGCCGGCGCGAGCCCGCGCAGGCCGTCCAGGCGGCTCACCACCTCAACCTGGCCCACGGCCTGGCCGCCCGGCGGCTGACCGGCTCGCGGGTCGGCGGCTGCGTCAACCTCTACCCGGTACGGCCGGCCAGCGACGACCCCCGCGACGTGGACGCCGCGCGGCGCATCGACGGCGCCCAGAACCGTTTCTTCCTGGACGGGCTGCTCAAGGGCGCCTACCCGCAGGACGTGCTGGACGACTGGGGCGTCTCCTTCAGCCAGGAGGACCAGGAGCTGGTCGGCGCGCCGATCGACCTGCTGCTGATCAACTACTACAGCCCGTACACGGTCTCCGGCGCACCCGGCGGCAAGGCCTCGGCCTCGGCCGCGCCGACCGACACCGGCTCGCCGTGGGTGGGCAACGAGCACGTCTCCTTCCTCGGCGACGGCCTGCCGACCACCTCGATGGGCTGGGAGGTCGAGCCCGACGGCCTCAAGCGCACGCTGCTGCGCCTCAAGCGCGACTACCCGGCCATCCCGCTGGTGGTCTCGGAGAACGGCGCGGCCTACGACGACGTGCTGGAGGACGGCGCCGTGCACGACACCGAGCGCGTCGCCTTCCTGGAGGGCCACCTGCGCGCCTGCAGCGAGGCGATCGAGGCCGGCGTGCCGCTGGAGGGCTACTTCGCCTGGTCGCTGATGGACAACTTCGAGTGGGCCTGGGGGTACGGCAAGCGGTTCGGCCTGGTCTACGTGGACTTCCCGACCCAGAAGCGCATCCTCAAGGACAGCGCCCACTGGTATTCGCGGACCATAATGTCCGCATGAACCGACCGACACTCGAAGCCGTGGCCGCGCTGGCCGGCGTGGGCCGCGGCACGGTGTCGAGGGTGATCAACGGCTCGCCGAACGTCAGCGAGAAGGCTCGCCGCGCCGTCCTCGACGCGATCGACCAGCTCGGCTACGTGCCGAACCGGGCCGCCCGCACGCTGGTGACCCGCCGCACCGACACCGTGGCCCTGGTGGTCTCGGAGTCGGAGCTGCGGGTCTTCGACGAGCCGTACTTCGCCGGCACCATCCGCGGCATCGCGACCTACCTGGCCGAGACCGGGCTGCAGCTCATCCTGGCGATGTCGCAGTCGCGCTCGGAGCACAAGCGGCTGGAGGAGTACCTCACCGGCCAGCACGTCGACGGCGTGCTGCTGCTGTCGCTGCACGGCGCCGACCCGCTGCCGGGCCGGCTGGAGGACCGCGGCGTGCCGACGGTGCTCGGCGGCCGGCCGGTCGGCCTCGACCCGGCGCAGTTCCAGCGGCTGAGCTACATCGACATCGACAACCGCACCGGCGCCCGGCAGGCCGCCAAGCACCTGCTGGGCCTGGGCCGCGAGCGCATCGCGACCATCGCCGGCCCGCAGGACATGGGGGTGGGCGTCGACCGGCTGGCCGGCTACCGCGACGCCCTGTCGGCGGCCGGCCGCCGGGAGCTGGTCGCCTACGGCGACTTCTCCGAGGCCAGCGGCGCCACCGCGATGGCGGCGCTGCTGGAGGCCGATCCCGATCTCGACGCGGTCTTCGCCGCCTCCGACCTGATGGCCGTGGGCGCGATGCGGGCGCTGAAGACGGCCGGCCGGCGCGTGCCGGGGGACGTGGCGGTGGTCGGGTTCGAGGACGCCAAGGTGGCGTTGCACACCGATCCCCCGCTGACCACCGTGCACCAGCCGACCGAGGCGATGGGCCGGCAGATGGCCCAGCTCCTGGTGGCGCGGATCAACGGCGAGCAGCCGCAGCACCAGGTGGTCATCCTCGACACCCACCTGGTGCCGCGCGGTAGCGCCTGAGCTGCCCGTATCCTGGCACCGTGCAAGGATCCCCCCTTATCGCCGCCGGGTACACCGCCGAGTGGAGCGTGCGCGGCGCCGCCGTGCGCGCCCTGCGCCACGGTGACCGCGACCTGATCACGAGCTGGCCCGCCGAGGGCCCGGTGCCCTTCTACGCCGGGACGATCCTGGCCCCCTGGCCCAACCGGGTGGGGCAGGCGAGCTACCGCTTCGGCGGGCGCGAGCACCACCTGGAGGTGACCGAGCCCGACCGCGGCCATGCGCTGCACGGGCTGGTCGCCACCGCCGACTGGCGGCCGGTGGAGCAGGTCGCGGTCGAGGAGGAGCAGGCGTGGGTCCGGCTGGCCCACGCCGTCACGCCGGTGGCGGGGTATCCGTTCACCCTCGACCTGGAGGTCACCCACCGGCTCGACGCCGGCGGCCTGACCACCACGCTCACCGCGGCCAACCGGGGCGCCGACCCGGCTCCCTACGGCTGCGGGCCGCATCCGTGGCTGGTGGGCGAGGAGCTGGAGCTGCCCGCCGGGCGGGTGCTCCTGACCGACGCGGCGCTGCTGCCGGCCGAGCTGGCCGAGGTGGCGGCGACGCCGTACGACTTCGGGCAGGCCAGGACGACGGCCGGGGTGGACGTGGACCACGCCTTCACCGGGCTGGCCGAGGGCCGGGCCCGGGTGGGCGGGGTCCTGATGGAGTGGGACCCCGCCGTGCTGCCGTGGGTGCAGGTCTGCACCGGGGCGCAGCTCGGCTACCGCGGGGTGGCGGTCGAGCCGATGACCTGCCCGCCGGACGCCTTCAACTCCGGCGACGACCTGATCACGCTTGCGCCGGGGCAGAGCCACAGCGCGAGCTGGACGATCAGGTCAGCTCGGCCGGAGTGAGCCGGAGGTACTCGATCATCTGGTGCGCGGCGCCGGACCACGCCAGGAAGATCCGGCCCCGGTAGCCGGCCGCGCTGAGCCCGGCCTTGGTCGGCCGGATGCCCTTGGCCACGACCGGCGTCGACCAGCCGCCGGTCTCGGAGCTGGTCGAGAGCTGCACGTCGTCGGCGCCCTGCGGGATCCACGCCATCAGCCGAAGGTAGTCGCCCTGCCAGGAGTGCGGGATCTCGGCCCAGGCGGGCACGCCCGTGACGCTGGCCAGGCTGACGGTGCTCGGGGTGTCGGCCGCCTCGTGCAGCGAGCGGTACTTGAGCTGGCCGGTGTCGGGCGCGCGGTAGAGCAGGCCGGGACGGCTGTCCAGGTCGGCGAGCACGATCGCCGGGTCGGCGTCGGAGCGGGCGGAGGGCACGGCCTTGGGCCCGCTCCCCCAGCTCCCGTCGGCGGCGCGGCGCTTGAAGCGGATCTGCGTGCCGGTCCTGGCCCGCCAGGCCAGGTGCAGCGCGCCGCCGGGGAAGCGGCCGAGCACCGGGCCGCCTTCGGCGACGTAGTCGGGCCCGAGGTCGAGCCGTCCGGTCCACGTCACCTCGTCGGCCGTGCTCCCCCTGGCCACGGCTGCCCTGGCGACCTGGATGCGGGCGGTGGCGGCGTCGGTCCAGGCGAGGGTGAGCTCGTCCTCGGCCGACCACCACAGCCCCGGGGCGTGGCGGGTGTCCGGCGCGCCGCCGCTCACCCGCACGGGTTGCTGGGGCGACCAGCGGCGTTCCCTGTCCTGCCAGAGCGCGAACCACAGCCCGCGGTCCTCGCGCTGGCCCTTCCACACCATGGCGAGCCTGCTGCCCGCGGCGAGGACCGGCCGGTGGCTGGTCCCCTTCGTCTCCGTCACGGGGTCCGGTAAGTCGTGAATGACCATGAAATGTGTATGGCCCCGGTATCGTACGATCATGCACAGCCGGACCAAGCGCCGTCTGACCCCCGAGCAGCTCGACGCGCTGGCCCGCCGCGCGCTCGGCGCCGGGGTGAACCTCTCTGAAGAGCTCACCGACGGCTTCGCCAACGCGGTGTGGCGGCTGAGCCTCCATGACGGTCGCCGGGTGGTGCTGAAACTGTCACCTTCACCGGACCTCGATCAGCTCACCTACGAGCGCGGCTTGCTGCGCATGGAGGCCCACGCCTACGAGCTGGCCGCCGCGGCGGGCGTTCCGCTCGCCGGACTGCTGGCGGCCGGGTTCGACGACCCGGTGCTGGGCGGCGACTACCTGCTGCTGCGGGAGCTCGACGGCGTGCCCTGGAACCACGCCCGGCTCGACCCGGACCGGCAGCTCGCCCTGCGCCGGGAGCTGGGCGGCCACCTGGCCCGGCTCAACTCGGTGCGCGGCGACAGCTTCGGCTACCCGTGGATCGCCGCGCCGAGCTGGCGGGCGGGCTACCTGGCGATGGTCGAGGCGCTGCTGAAGGACACCGAGCGCTATCCCACGCCGCTGCCCGCGCCGGTGGAGGAGATCCGCGCGCTGGTGCACCGGGCCGCGCCCGCCCTCGACGCGGTGCGCGAGCCGCGGCTGGTGCACTTCGACCTGTGGCCGGGCAACGTCTTCCTCGACCTGACCGGCGAGCCGCGCATCCAGGCCGTGATCGACCTCGAACGCGCCTTCTGGGGCGATCCGCTGGCCGACCTGGTCACCCCGACGCTCTTCGGCGAGCTGGCCGAGGACGACCCGGTGCTGGCCGGCTACCGCGAGGTGGCGCCCCTGGAGGTGGACCAGACCCGGCTGGCGCTCTACCGGGTCTACCTCTACCTGATCATGCTGGTGGAGAACGGCCCGCGGCAGTACCCGGAGGAGGACTACGCCCCGCTCCGGGCACTGACCACCGAGTCGCTGGTCAGAGCGCTCGCTCGACTCTGAACAGCTCGGCCTGCACGCCGTACCAGCGGTCGGTCTGACCGATGTGGCTCATCCCGATGCGGCGGCAGACGGCCTGCGAGGGGTGGTTGTCGGGGAAGGTCAGCGCGTAGACCTCGCCGATCCCGGCCGCCCACGCCCGCTCCAGCGCGCCGCGGGCGGCCTCGGTGGCGTAGCCGCGGCCCCACATGTCCGGGTGCAGGTGCCAGCCGACCTCCACCTCGTCGTCGCCGTTGGGCAGCCGCTTGAGCAGGATCGTCCCGGCCACGACGCCGGTCTCGCGCTCCTCGATCGCCCAGACGCCCAGGGTCGGGTCGGGCTCGCTGTGCGCGCGGTAGCGCGGCACGAGATCGGCCGCGGGCGGCACCGCGCCGGGCAGCCAGCGGGTGACCTCCTCCCGGCTCATGATGTCGTCCAGGCGCTTGACGTCGGCCGGGCTGTCGGTCCACATGCGGACGGTCAGCCGGTCAGTCGTGTAGATGGTCATCGGTGCCCTTCTCGGGAGCTGCGGAGTTGATCACAGCCTCGTACGGCTCGCTTGCCGCTCGCTTGGCATCGGCTGCAGCCTGGATGGCTGCGCACTGGCCGGCTCCGGTGAGGCGGTTGGGGACGCCGAGATCGACCGGGGCCGGGGTGTTGCCCGCGCACGACAGCGCACCGTTGATCGTAGTGCCGGTCAGGATCGGATCCGCGTTGCCGGTCAGCGTCGCCGCGCCGCGCAGCTCCATCCCGGCCAGCACCAGCGAGCCGGTGGTGCCGTGCACGCTGAGCGCGCCGGTGATCCGGGCGTTGAGCACCTGGACGTCGGCCGCGCCGGTGGCGGTGACGGCGCCGGTGACCGAGCCGCCGGACACGATCAGGGAGGCGCCTCGCCGTACCGTCACCGGGCCCTTGACCTGGGCGCCGTTCAGGCAGGTCACCCCGGAGGCGACGGTGAGCGGGCCGGTGTGGGCGCCGGTGACGGTGCGGGTGCACGCGGGCGGCGGCGCGATGGTGGTCACGGTGAACGATTTTTCCGCGCCGGCGTTGCCGGCCGCGTCGATGGAGCGGTAGTCGATGACGTGCCGGCCGCGCGGCAGCCGGCCGAAGACCAGGTGGTCGATGGTGGTGCCGGTCTCGGTGAAGCGCCAGGGCAGCTCGGAGGAGGTGGGCCAGCCGAAGTAGTTGAACCAGCCGTCGCCGTCCACCCGCGACTCGGAGACTACGTAGCCGGGGTGCTCGTCGGCGCCGGTCAGCCGCATCTCGACCGGGCCGTTGTAGACGTAGGTGTCGCCGGAGCGCACCAGCGGCGCCGACAGCTCGTAGGCGGTCGCGGGCGCGGTGGCGTCCACGGTCCAGGTACGGCTCTGCCCGCCGGCGGTGGCGGTGAGCGTGTGCGTGCCCGGCTTCAGGGCGAGCGGCTCCAGGTCGAGGGCGGGCCCGCCGTCGCCGACCGGCGTGCCGTCGAGCGTCCAGGTCACCCGCGGGACGCTCCGCGCGGGGTGGGTGGTCTCGACGTAGACCACATCGGTGCCGCCGACCGGCCGCTCGGTGGGGGTCGAGGCCACGATGCCCGGCTCGACGCCGTCCGGCGGGGTGCTCAGCGCGGTGTCCACGGTCCAGGAGACGGTACGGCTGAGCGCCGCCTTGATCGCCGGGTCGCGCACGAAGCCGGTGGGGTCGGCGACGACCGCCTGGACGGTGTGCGTGCCGGGGCTCAGCCCGAGGGTGCGTAGGTCGAGCGCGACGCCCGTGGCGGGCAGTTCGGCGCCGTCGAGCGACCAGGTGACGGTGAGGGCGTGCGAGACCGGGTGCATCGGCTCGACCCAGAGCACGCGGTCGGCGCCCACCGGCGCGCCGGCCGGGGTGGAGCTCTGCACCAGGTCGGTCTTCGCGGAGATCCGACGGACCATGATCTCGCGGCTGACCTGGTCGAAGTAGTAGCCGAGCGTCTTCATCATCGAGTGCCGGCTGGGCCGCCAGACGCCGGTGGAGTAGTACAGGCCGCCCTCGTAACGGCCGATCGGGCCGCCCGACTCGCTCTCCTCGCCGAGCCAGCGCCACCACTTGCGGCGCTGCTCGGCCATCTGGGCCTCGGTGAGCAGCGTGTGGTGGGGGCTGGAGGGCTCGGCGCCGGAGTAGGCGCCGCCGGGCACGCCGCGCTGGTAGTAGTCGTACTCGTCCTGGAGCCCGCCCAGCGAGTGGCCCAGCTCGTGCGGGCTGATCAGGGCGGACATCGCGTTGCTGCCGGTCGCGGTGGCGTAGGCGCCGCCCGCACCGCCGTAGGTGCCGCTGTTGCCGAGGGCGAGGATCTGCCGGTTGGCCGAGGAGGTGCCGGTGACGAGGTTGGCGTAGGTGTTGGCGGCGGAGTTGCTCATGGTGACCAGGCGCTGGACGCTGGCCGGGTTGCAGCCGCCCCAGAAGCCCATGTTGAGCGGGGTGTCGCGGCGGGGCGAGCCGAGGTCGGGGTCGCAGTCGATGCCCGACTCGGCCGAGACGATGTCGAGCCGGTAGACGTTGATGTAGTTGCGGTAGGACTTGAACGGCTCGATGGACCACATGACGTTCAGGTGGCGGTCGACGTCGGCGGCGAAGGCGGGCAACTGGCTCTCGGTGTAGCCGTCGCCCATCACGATGACGTTGAAGCGCTTGGCGGGGCTGCCGGTCACCTGGACCGGGACGACCGTGGCGCTGCCCGGCCCCGCGCTCGGAAGCGCGGTCTCGGCCTGGGCGGGTGCGGCGGGGGTGACGGCGAGGGCTAACAGCAGGAGCGCGGCGAGGGTTCGGCGCATGGGCGGGACCTTTCGGGGGTGTTCCGGACGTCCCGATCATCGCCGAACCATGTCACATTCTCCAGATCCCCGCGGTCCGGTGCGCCTAGGTCCCGGGCAGCTCGGCGAGCAGGAGCGGGACCGTGGTGGGCTGCGCGGAGCCGCCCGCGGGCTCGACGGTCAGCCCGAGGTGGCGGTCGTCGGCTTCCGGGCTGGTCAGCAGGGGCAGGGTCTGCCCCGCGCCGTCGTCGGTGAGCAGCCCGGCGGGCCGGGCGCCGCCCGGTCCCATCAGCCACAGCTCGTAGACGCGGCCCTCCGGCAGGGCGGGCAGGCCGTGCGCGGCGAACAGCAGGCGGCCGCGTTCGCGGGAGACCACCAGCGTCGCCGTCCCGCCCGAGGTGACCGGGCGGCGCAGCGTCCTGGCGTCGGGGGCGGCGAGCACCTCGACCAGCTCCCGCTGGGTCTCGCGGACCCGCTCCAGGTCGCGCAGCCCGTCGAAGGCCACCACGCCGAGCACCGCCGCCGCGACCGTCGCGGCAGCCGTGAGTCCCAGCGCCAGCCGCACCGGCCACGACCGGCGGGGGCGGCGCTTGCCGGGGCCGGTCCGTCCTCCCGCGCGGGCGCGTCGCGGAAGGGGGCCGGTGCGCTGCTCGACCCGCGTGGCCGGGGTCAGGTCGGGGGGCGCCTGCCGTACGTGCCGGGCGGCGGCGAGCACGCGGGCGCGCAGGTCCGGGGGCGGCGCCGCGGCGGCGTCCAGGGCCAGCAGCGCCGCGGTCTCGCGCAGCCCGCGCACCTCGGCCGAGCACGCCGAGCAGCCGGACAGGTGCCGCTCGAACTCGGTCTCCTCCGCCTTGCCGAGCGCGTTGAGGGCGTAGGCGCCGGACAGGGCGTGGATCTCGGGGTTCATCGTTCCACTCCCATGCAGTCGCGCAGCCGGACCAGCCCGTCGCGCATCCTGGTCTTGATCGTCCCGAGCGGGACGCGCAGCAGGCCCGCCACCTCGGGATAGCTGTAGCCACCGTAGAAGGCCAGCGTGACGGCCTGCCGCTGGACCTCGGTGAGCCCGCCCAGGCACCGCCGGACCCGCTCCCCCTCGAGCCGGACGGTCACCTCCTCGACGACGTGGTCGTGCGGCACCTCGGCCGAGCGCGTCCCGGCGCGGTGCTCGCGGTCGGCGGCGGCCTGGGCCGAGCGGACCCGGTCGACCGCGCGGCGGTGGGCCATGGTCATCACCCAGGACAGGCCGGACCCGCGGGCGGCGTCGAAGCGGGCGGCGGTGCGCCAGACCTCGACGAGCACCTCCTGGGCCACCTCCTCGGCCTGGGCCGGGTCCCGCAGCACGCGCAGGACCAGCCCGTACACCGGGCCGGCGAGCCGGTCGTAGAGCCGTTCGAAGGCCTGTTCGCCGCCCGCCGCCACGGCGGTGAGCAGCTCTTCCAGGCCGGGCTCCCGTGGCACCGGGGTCAGCGGGTGCGCGGTTGGCTTGGTCACACCGGTGATTCGGCGCGGCGGGGCTGTCGGATTGCGGTGGCCGATGGCATAATTTCACTAGGTGATGAATTATGACTTGTGTGATCGCCGGCGGCGGACCCGCCGGAGCCGTCCTGGCCCTGATCCTCGCCCGAGCCGGCGTGGAGGTGACCCTCCTGGAGAAGCACGCCGACTTCCTGCGCGACTTCCGCGGTGACACCATCCACCCGTCCACCCTGCAGGTGCTGGAGGAGCTCGGCCTGGCCGAGCGCTTCCACGACCTGCCCCACCGCAAGACCCGCGCGATCCGGCTGTGGACCGACCGCGGCACCGCCGACCTGGCCAGCCTGCGCGGGCTGCCGGGAAACTACGACTACATCGCCTTCGTCCCGCAGTGGGACTTCCTCACCCTGGTGACCGAGGCGGCCAAGGAGTGCCCCACCTTCCGGCTGATCATGAAGGCGGAGGCCCATGGCCTGATCCGGGAGGACGGCGTGGTGCGCGGCGTCCGCTACCGCACCCCGGAAGGCGAGCACGAGATCCGCGCCGACCTGGTGGTGGCCGCCGACGGCCGCACCTCCGCCCTGCGCGTGGCGGCCGGGCTGGTCCCGGAGGAGCTGGGCGCGCCGATGGACGTGGTGTGGTTCCGCGCCTCCCGGCTGCCCGGCGATCCGGACGAGACCTTCCTGCGCCTGTCGGCCGGGCACTTCATGGTCGCGATCAACCGCGACAGCTACTGGCAGCTCGCCTACGTCATCCCCAAGGGCGGCTTCGACGAGCTCAAGGCCGGCGGCATCCGGGCCCTGCACGAGCCGCTGGCGCGGCTGCTGCCGTTCCTGACCGACCGGCTGGGCGAGATCGCCGGCTTCGAGGACGTCAGCGTGCTCACCGTCGCGGTCAACCGGCTGCGCCGCTGGCACGTGCCCGGCCTGCTGTGCATCGGCGACGCCGCGCACGCGATGTCGCCGATCTTCGGGGTGGGCATCAACCTGGCGGTCCAGGACGCGGTCGCCGCGGCCAACCTGCTGGCCGGCTCGCTGCGCTCGGGCGCGCCGATCCCCGACTCGACGCTCGCGCTGGTGCAGAAGCGGCGGCTGTGGCCGACCAAGGTGACCCAGTTCGCCCAGGTCGTCACCCAGAACCGGGTCATCCGTCCCACCCTCGGCGGCCGGCCGCCCGTCCCGCCGGACATCTCGCGCATCCCGGTGCTCGGCCGCCTGGTCAGGCGCTTCATCGGCCTCGGCGTCCGGCCGGAGCACGTGACCGTTCAGAGACTTTCATCCCCTACTGTCCCTCTTCGTGAACGAAGAGGGACTTTCAACACATAAAGGCAGATTTATCGCCATTGTGTTGATCGCCGTGCTCGGCCTCGTCCTCACCGGAGGCGGGGCCTGGGCCCTGGCCGCCGAGTACGGCAGGCCGCCCACCGTGGCCGAGATCCAGCGCGCCCAGCGGGCCGAGGTCGCGGCCCGCTGGTACACGCGGACCGCGGGCGAGGTCTTCCCCGCCCTGACCACCGGGGCCGAGCGACTGGCCGTCACCGGGCGCGGCGACTGCGCCGTCTCCCTCACGCCCGCGGCGGCCACGGCGCTCCGGCAGTCCTGCGCGAGCGTGCTGCTGGCCACCTACGCCGACCCGGGCCAGACCCTCGCCGCCAACGTCGCCCTCGTGGTGCTGGACGGCCACGACTCCTCGGCGCTGCCCGCCGAGCTCAGGGAGGCCGGGGCGGGCGTGCTCCCGTTCGGCGTGCCCGGCACCGCTGCCGCGCGGCTGGCGGAGGAGCAGGTGCGGGAGACCGGGGTGGCGGCCGGCGGCCCCTACCTGGTGCTCGCCACCGCGGCCTACACCGACGCCCGGCCAGAGCACGCCCTGGAGTCCGGGGTGGCCGCGCGGTTCGCCCACCGGCTGGCCACCGAGCTGGCCGAGGGCATGACGGCCAAGGCCGACCCCTGCACGCTCAAGGAGCTCGTCACATGCTGATCAAGAGCGTCGCGGCGGTCCTGCTCGCCACGCTGGCCCTCGGCCCGGCCGGCGACCCCTACGAGAGCGCCGGCGCCGACTTCACCGCCGCCGCCGAGCGCAGCACCGGCCAGGGCGTCCGCGTCGCCCTCGTCTCCAGCGGCATCGCCGAGATCCCCGCCCTGGCCGGGTCGGTCAAGGCGCGCGAGAACCTCACCGGGCGCAGCGGCACCGCGAACATCGGCGGCACCGCCGTGGCCACGCTGATCAAGCGCCTGGCCCCGGGCGTCAGCTTCCTGTCGGCGCAGGTCGACCTCGAACCCGAGGACTTCCCCACCACGGCCGCCTACGACGACTGGTGGAAGAACAAGCGGCCCCACCAGGCCGACAGCACCGCCATCAGGTGGGCGGCGGAGCAGTCCGCCGACGTGATCGTCGTGGAGACCTACTGGGAACGGCCCGGCTCCGACATGATGGCCGCCGTCGCGGAGGCCACGAAGCGCGGCGCCGTGGTCGTCGCGCCCGCCCCGGTCTGCCCCGCCGGCTGGAAGTGCCCGGGCGAGACCTACCCTGCGGGCCTGCCGGGGGTGATCGGCGTGACCCCCCTCACCGACAAGGGCGAGCCCACGGCGCCGGAGTACGCCGCCGGCGCCGGGGGCGTCCTGCTCGCCGCCCCCGGCCGGCGCACCACCCTGCCGGGGCCCGGCGAGCGGCTCTGGGAGCTGACCGGAGCGCCCGTGTCCAACGCCTACGTCGCCGCGGCGGCGGCGCTCGTGCGCTCGCACGCCCCCGAGCTGAGGCCGGGCCGCGTCGTCGAGTCGCTGCTCGCCTCCGCCCGGCTCCCCGGCGCGGACGGCGGCTGGCTGGACCAGGACGGCTACGAACACGACGACGCCCTCGGCTTCGGCCTGGTCAACCCGGCGGGCGCGCTGGAGGCGGCCGACCGGCTGACCGCGGCCCCGCCCGCCGCCGGCCTGTCCCCCGGCAGCCGCTTCGTGGCCGGCCCGGCCGGCCGCATCGAGGCGGTCCGGCCCGACCCCCTGCTCACCGCGGGGTACGGCGGGCTGCTGGCCGCCGGCGTGGGCCTGCTGATCGTCGCCGGCACGCTGGCCCTGGCCACGCGCAGGCGCCGGACGAGCGCGCCTCCCCCCGGGCCGGACGCTCCGTCGACCACAACGTGAAAATCCCTTCTCAGAACGTGGACAACTCGGCCGACCGGCTCAGCGGGTGGAATACCCTCGTATCTCGTGAGCGCACTCTCTAACCTCGACTCCTGGCGTGACCTGCCCGCGGCGCAACAGCCCGAGTGGCCCGACCCCGCCGCGCTCGGGCGCGTCGTCGCCGAGCTCAACACCCTGCCGCCGCTGGTCTTCGCTGGCGAGTGCGACCAGCTCAAGTCCGATCTGGCCGCGGTGGCCAGGGGCGAGGCCTTCGTCCTGCAGGGCGGCGACTGCGCCGAGACCTTCGCCGGGGCGACCGCCGACAACGTGCGCAACAAGCTCAAGACGTTGCTGCAGATGGCGATCGTGCTCACCTACGCCGGCCGGGTGCCGGTGGTGAAGATCGGCCGGCTGGCCGGGCAGTTCGCCAAGCCGCGGTCCAAGGGCACCGAGACCCGGGGCGAGGTGACGCTGCCGGCCTACCGCGGCGACATGGTCAACGGGTTCGACTTCACCGAGGAGTCGCGCACGCCCGACCCGCAGCGCCTGCTGCGCGCCTACCACTCCAGCGCCGTGACCCTGAACCTGGCCCGCGCCTTCACCAAGGGCGGGTACGCCGACCTGCGCCAGGTGCACGCCTGGAACCAGGACTTCGTGGCCGAGTCGCCCGCCGGGCGCCGCTACGAGCAGCTCGCCCGGGAGATCGACCAGGCGCTGGCCTTCATGCGCGCCTGCGGGGCCGACCCCGAGGAGTTCCACACCGTCGAGTTCTACTCCTCGCACGAGGCGCTCATCCTCGACTACGACCAGGCGCTCACCCGCATCGACTCGCGCACCGGCCTGCCGTACGACGTGTCGGCGCACATGGTCTGGATCGGCGAGCGCACCCGCCAGCTCGACGGGGCGCACGTGGAGTTCTTCTCGCGCATCCGCAACCCGATCGGCGTGAAGCTCGGCCCGACGACCTCGCCCGAGGAGGCGCTGGCGCTGGTGGAGAAGCTGAACCCGGACAACGAGGCGGGCCGGCTCACCTTCATCACCCGGATGGGCGCGAGCAAGATCCGCGACCACCTGCCCACGCTGGTGGAGAAGGTCTCGGGCAGCGGCGCGCAGGTCGCCTGGATCTGCGACCCGATGCACGGCAACACCTTCGAGGCCGCGGGCGGCTACAAGACCCGGCGCCTCGACGACGTGCTCGACGAGGTCAGCGGCTTCTTCGAGGTGCACCGGGCGCTCGGCACCCACCCGGGCGGCGTGCACATCGAGTTCACCGGCGACGACGTGACCGAGTGCGTGGGCGGCGGGGCCGAGATCCTCGAGGACGACCTGGCCCTGCGCTACGAGACGGCCTGCGACCCGCGGCTCAACCGGGGGCAGTCGCTCGACCTCGCCTTCCGGGTGGCCGAGCTCTACCGTTCGGTGTGACTTTGTACGGCTTGCGCCCTCGGAGAGGGGGGCGCAAGCCGTATGATCATCCCCGAATGCCGTGATATTTCGGGAGAAATCGTGAGCGAGCAGGTTCCGGAAGGCGTGGACCCCAGCGTCCCCAACGTCGCGCGGATGTACGACTACTACCTCGGCGGCAAGGACAACTTCGCCTCCGACCGCGCCGCCGCCGACCAGATCCTGCGGCTGTTCCCGAACACCCGGGACTCGGCGCTGGAGAACCGGTCCTTCCTGCGGCGGGCCGTACGGCACCTGGTGGACTCCGGGGTGCGGCAGATCGTCGACCTGGGCTCCGGCCTGCCCACGCAGGGCAACACCCACGAGACCGCCCCCGAGGCGCGCGTGGTGTACGTCGACTACGACGCCATCGTCTGCGCCCACGCCCGCGCGCTGCTGGCCGGCTCGCAGGTCAGCGTGGTGCAGGCGGACGTCAGGCAGCCGGAGGACCTGCTCGCCAAGCTCGGCGAGCACGTCGACTTCAGCGAGCCGGTCGGTTTCGTCATGCTCTGCCTGCTGCACTTCATCCCCGACGAGCCCGCCTACGCGCTCACCGACCGGCTGCGCGAGGTCAGCGTGCCGGGCAGCGCGCTGGTCGTCAGCCACGCCATCGACGCCGCGCCCGATCTGACGGCCGAGGCGATGGAGATCTACCGGCGCTCCACCGCCGGGCTGAACCTGCGCACCGAGAGCCAGATCGGGCGCTTCTTCGAGGGCTATCACCTGGTCGAGCCCGGGCTGGTGCACCCCAAGGACTGGCGGCCCGAGGGCGAGCCGGAGAAGACGCCGCCGATCGGGTACGCGGGCGTCGGCTTCAAGGCCTGACCGGATCCCCAGAACACCCCTGGACACACGAAAGACCCCGCCGCGGCGGGGTCTTTTCGGTTGGCCGGGCCTCAGTTCTGCTCGGCGGCCTGCTGCATCTCGTCGGCCAGCTCAGCGCGGATCGCGTCCATGTCGAGCCCCTTGACCTGGCCGATCAGGTCCTCCAGCGCCGGCTCGGGCAGCGCGCCCGGCTGCGCGAAGACGACGATGCCGTCGCGGATGGCCATGATGGTGGGGATCGAGGTGATCTGGAAGCCCTGCGCGAGCGCCTGCTGAGCCTCGGTGTCGATCTTGCCGAAGGTCACGTCCTCGTGCTTGTTCGAGGCCTTCTCGAAGATCGGGCCGAACACCCGGCACGGTCCGCACCATTCGGCCCAGAAGTCCAGCAGCACGATGCCCTTGTCGGCGATCTCGTTGAAGTTCTGCTCGGTTACTTCGATGGTCGCCACGCGTGGCTCCTCGTTACTCGGTCACGGTCTATCGGTCTTGCCCTACTCAACCACCTACCCACTGAACGCATTCCACAACGGCCCCCCTCCCCGAGCTGGGGAGGGGGGCCGCCGCGGTGCCGGGTGGAGGCTACTTGCCGCCGGGCATGTCGAGCCCGATCAGGACCGGGTCGTGGTCGGAGGAGCGGAAGGCGTTGGCCTGGTAGAGGTCAGGCCGGTGGCCGGTGCCGTACGGAGCCAGGATGCGCGGCTCGTCGGCGTTGATGTGCCAGATGGTCGCGCCGGTGACCCGCTTGAGGAGCTGCTTGCCGACCAGGGCGTGGTCGAGCTCGCCGGAGCGGCCCTCGAAGACGTAGCTGTAGCGGTCGGCCAGCGGCACGAACTTCTTGGTGAGGCTGGTGTAGGAGGCGCTCTCCAGCGTGTGGATCGGGTCCTCCTCGCTGTAGGCGTTGATGTCGCCGAGGATGATCGGGTGCGGGACGTCCAGCGTGTCCAGCAGCTTCACCAGGGCCTCCGCCTGCCGTACCCGCGTGGGGTTCCAGCAGCCCTGGCCCTGGTCGGTGTCGGGGCCGGAGGCCGGGCAGCTCTGCTTGGACTTGAGGTGGTTGACCGCGATGGTGAACGGCTGGCCGCCCGAGACGCGGCGGAAGGTCTGGATCAGCGGCGGGCGGTTGTTGACCGGGTCCTCGGAGGAGAGGGTCTCGCCGACCGGCTTGACCTTGGCCGGCTTGTAGATCGCGCCGACCTGGATCACGTCGGTGCCCGGGAAGGGGTGCTTCAGCGCGGCGTAGGTGCCGGCGCCGACCTCGGCGTTGACCGCGTCGACCAGGGCCTGGAGGGCGACCTGGCCGTTGTTCTCGACCTCCATGAGGCCGACGACGTCGGCGTCGAGACCCTTGAGCGCGGCCACCAGCTTGGTGAGCTGGCGCTTCTGCTCCTCGGGCGTCCTGGCGCCGCGCGAGCCGAGGGTGGTGAACCAGTTGAGGGTGTTGATGCTGGCCACGGTGACGTTGCCGCCGACCTTGGCCGGCTGCGCCGGGCGCGGGTTGGTCGCGGCGAAGTCGACCGGCTTGACCGGCTGCAGGCGGTAGAGGTTGAAGCTGTAGCCGAGCACGCCGGTCAGGCCCTTGACGGTGTCGCCGTTGCGGACCGAGTAGGGGACGGTCTGCGGGTCGGAGTCGCCGGAGCCGTCGTCGAGCAGCAGCGAGCGGGCCAGGTTGGCCTCGACGGTCACGCCGGGACGGTCGTTCTGGTGGTACAGCCGGCCCTCGGAGGACAGCAGCACCTCGCCGAAGCGGCCGACGTTGTAGTGCTCGGAGACGGTGAGCGTCTCGGGGAAGGTGAGGAGCATGTTCTCGACCGGCTCGAAGGTGACGCCGGCCGGCCGGGGCAGCTCGTACGGCTGGGCCGCGACGGTGCCGGTGCCGCAGACGCCGACCGAGGTGACCGGGGACAGCTCGGTCAGCCCGTTGAACTCGATGGCCTTGCCGCTGACCAGGACGCGGTCGCCGACCTTGACGTCCTTGAAGGTGTCGCGCGCGAAGACGAACAGGCCCTCGGAGGTCTTGGGGTCGTTGTCCGGGGTCGGGTCCTGGAGGTAGAAGCCGCTGAGCTGGGTGCTCTTCTGGAAGTCACCGGTGACGACGCCCTCGACGCGGACGTTCTGCCCGGCCAGCGGGCTGGCGTCACCGCTGCCCTGCACCTGCGCGATCTGGTGCGTCGCCGGCGCCTCGCAGGGGTCGGCGGTGGGGCTGGGGCTCGGGCTCGGGCTGGTCGTGGGGCTGGTGCTCGGGCTGGGCGAGGGGGAGCTGCCGCCGCAGGGAGTGGCGGCGCTCGCGGTGTTGCGAGGGGCGGGGGCGCCGGTCTCGAAGTCGGCGTTGTTGGCGTCGGTGTCGAGGCAGCCGCCGGACTTGCGCAGCGCGGCGAGCGTGGCCGAGGGGGTCGGGGCCGCGCTCCCTTCGCCGAAGGTGGCGTTGCCGTACCCGACCAGGTCGGCGACCTGGGCGAGCTGCTCCGGCGTGCACGCGACCGGCGCGCCGTTGCAGGCGAGGCCGGTGTCGGACTTGACGAGGGCGACCTTCCCGCCGCCCGCGCCCATCAGGATGGAGGCGGTGGCGTCGGGGGTGGGCAGTTCGCTGCCGGTGCTGCCGCCGCCCATACGGACCAGGTAACGCTGGCCGGCGGCGAGGGAACCGCTGATGGCGACGGTGTTGGCGGCGAAGTGGCCGGATCCGGTGGCGCTGGCGTACTGCACCGACCAGCCGTTCAGGGAGACGGGCGCGGAGCTGCGGTTGAACAGCTCCACGAAGTCGTGGGTGTACGGGGCGCCGGTGTTGCCGCCACCTCCGTAGACCTGGCTGATGACGACGTCACCCGGCGTGGCGGAGGCCGGTAGGGCGGAAAGTGCCGTCAGGCCGGCGGCGCTGACGCCGACGGCGACGAGGGCGGCGAAGGCCCTGGACAGAACACGCATGGGCTGCACTTTACGGCGGTTTTACCTCACAATTTTCGACAAAACGGTTGATAGAGCGTTAATTCATCTAACCTTGACAGCAGCTCGTGGCGGGTATGACTGCAGCATGGATTGGGTCACCTGCTCGCACGCCGCTGCCTGCACGGGGATCGCGCGCCCGCCGTACGGTCTCTGCCTGTTCCACCTCCCGCCCGACCGGCTCGACGCCGAGCTGGCCGCCCTCGCCCCCGCCCGGCTGCTCGACCTGCGGGGCACCCGGCTCGATCCAGACCTCCTGGCCCGCGTGCTGGCCGCCGTCCGTCACCGGCCCGGCCGGACCCGCCTGGACCACGCCCGCTTCCCCGGCGAGGCGCGGCTGGCGGAGGTGGAGTTCGCCGGCGACGTGTCGCTGAACGGCGCTCGCTTCGACCGGCTGGCCAGCTTCTACGGCAGCCGATTCCTGGGCAACGTCTCGCTGGTCGGCGCCGGCTTCGGCCGCGAGCTGTCCTTCCACGGCGCGCGGGTGCTCGGCCACCTCTGCCTCGACGCGGCCGGCGTCGCCCGCGACGCGTTGTTCAGCGAGGCGGTCTTCGCCCGCGGGCTGTCGGCCGAGCGCGCCCACTTCGACGGGCACACCAGCTTCGACGGGGCGGTCCTGGGCGAGACGGCCTCGCTGCGCGGGGCCCGGTTCGGGCACACCCTCTCGCTGCGCAAGCTGCGGGGCGGGGCCTGCTTCGAGCGGGCGCGGCTGCTCGGGCCGGTGTACGCCTCCGTGACCGGGCGGTTGTCGTTCGCGCACGCCCAGGCCGGCGCGGGGGTGGACCTCGCGGTCCGCGGCGGCGGGGTGGACCTGCGGCACGCCGTCGTGGACGGGCCGGTGCGCGTGCGGCTGACCGACTCCCGGGCCGACCTCGAGGGCGCGGTCCTGCGCGGGCGGGCCGCGCTCAGCGGGCGGGGCCTGGCCGGGCTGGACTCGCTGCGCCGGGTGGTGGCTCCCGAGCTGAGCCTGACCGGGCTCGACCTGTCCACCTGCCGCTTCGCCGGGCTGGCCCACCCGGGCGGGCTGCGGGTGCGCGAGTGCTCCTTCCCGCTGACCCCGCGCGGGGTACGGCTCAGCCTCGGCTGGCCGCCGCTGCGCTGGTTCACCCGCCGTCGCCACCTGGCCGACGAGTACGGCTGGCGCGGGTGGAGCAAACCGGTCGAGGTCGTGGTCACGACGGAGGGGCAGGCCTCGCTCCGCGCCTCGATCGACGACCGGGACACGGCTTCCGGCGTCGCCCTGGACGGGACGCAACCGCCGCGCAAGGCCGGGCGGCGCTGGTGGCGGTCGCCGGCGCCCTGAGCTCTGGGGACATCTCAGGGACATCCCCGATCCGCGCCCCACCCGGCGCGTCTACGCTGGGCGTCGTGCTCATCGACGACTACGTGGCCGAGCTCGAACGCGCGCTCGTCGGCCCCGCGAGGGTCAAGCGCGACCTCGTCGTCGAGGCCAGGGACGGGCTCTGCGACGCCGCCGAGGCCCTGGAGGCCGGGGGTCTGGCCCGCGCCGAGGCCGAGCGGCTGGCGGTGGAGGAGTTCGGGCCGGTGGGCGAGATCGCGCCCGGCTTCCAGGAGGAGCTCGTCGCCTGCGCCGGGCGGCGGCAGGCGTGGCTGCTCTTCCTCGGCGTCCCGGCCACCGCGCTCTGCTGGACGCTGGTGTGGCAGGTCTTCCCCTACCCGGTCGCGGAGTGGACCGAGCGGCCCGAGTGGTTCGTCCCGGTCGCCCGGGCCCTGGACATCCTGCAGCTCGCCGCCGGGATGGTCGCGGGGGTGACCATCCTCCTGCTGCGGCGCCGGCCTCCGCAGCGGCTCACCCGCCGGCTGGGGATCTTCACCTGGACGCTGCTGGCGTGCACCGGCGTGCTGTCGTTGTGCCTGATGTTCGGCTCGCGTGGACCGGCCGGGTTCGGGGGGTACCCGCCCGGCATGCTGATCTCGGCGGCGAGCCTGGCGTTCACCGCGGCGCAGGTCGTCGGGGCGGCCCGCTGCCTGCGGGTGACGCGAGCGACCGCGTTGTCCTAACTCTCCGTCCGGGGCTGGAGGACGCCGCCGATGGTGCGGACGAACTCGCCCCAGGCCGTGCGTTCCCCGGCCAGGTGGCCGGCGCCCGAGGCGGTGAGGCGGTAGGTGCGCCGCTTGCGCCCCCCGACGGTGGCCCACTCGCTGGCCAGGAACCCGGTGCGCTCCAGCCGCCGGAGCGCGGGGTAGACGGTGCCGGTCGGCACGTTGAGCGTGCCGCCGCTGCGCTCCTGGAGCGCCTCGATGATCGCGTAGCCGTGCAGGGGCGCATCCTCCAGGACCGCGAGGATCAGGGCGTCCATGTGGCCGCGGAGCGCGTCTGAGTTCACTCCCTCATTGTATGTAGACTCTCTATATGTAGACAGACTCAATAAGGGAGTTCCGCCATGGACGTGCTCGATCTGGCCCGCCTGCAGTTCGCGGTCACCGGCAGCCTGCACTTCCTCTTCGTCGTCCTCACCCTCGGCCTGGCCCCGCTCGTCGCGATCATGAACACCCGCTGGGCCCGCTCCGGCCGGCCGGTCTTCGAGGGGATGACCCGCTTCTGGGGCCAGATCTACGTGGTCAACTACGCGCTCGGCATCGTCACCGGGCTGGTGATGGAGTTCCAGTTCGGGCTCTCCTGGAGCGGGTTGTCCCACTACGCGGGCGACGTCTTCGGGGCGCCGCTGGCCATGGAGACGCTCGTCGCCTTCTTCCTGGAGTCCACGTTCCTCGGGTTGTGGATCTTCGGCTGGCGGCGGCTGCCCAAGTGGCTGCACGTGGCGTGCATCTGGATGGTCGTGCTCACGGCCTACGCGAGCGCGTTCTTCATCATGATCGCCAATTCGTTCCTGCAGAACCCGGTGGGGGCGGTCGAGCGGGGCGGGCGGCTGGAACTGGCCGACTTCGGGGCACTGGTGAGCAATCCGGCCCTGGTCGGGGCGCTGCCGCACGTCATCGGGGCGGCGCTGCTCACCGGCGGGATGGTGGTGGCGGCGGCCAGCTCCTACCAGTTGCGGCGCCGTACCGCCGAGGTGGAGCTGTTCACCCGGTCGCTGCGGATCGGGGTGGTGACGGCCGCGGTGGGCATCTTCGTCGCGGTGGCCTCGGGGCACGCGCAGTTCGGGCTGATCCAGCCGGGCAAGTTCGAGGGGAACGCGGGGGCGGGGATCGGGCTCGGGTTCATGATCCTGCTCGGCGAGATGGTGCTGTTCCCGCTGCTGCTGTTCTTCGGGGCGGCGGTGAGCCGGATGCCGCGGTGGGGGTGGGCGCAGTCGCTGCTCATCGGGCTCACGCCGCTGCCGTTCGTGATCTCGATCCTGGGGTGGATGGCGCGGGAGATCGGCCGCCAGCCCTGGCTGATCTGGGAGCGGCTGACCGTGGAGGACGCGATGTCTCCCGGGCTCACCCCTGGGATGATCACCGGCTCTTTTGCGGGATTTGTCGGGATATTGGGGCTTTTGGCGGTGATCGACTACGTGATCATCGTGCGCATCGTCCGGCGGGGCCCGGTCGAGCTGGCCCTCGGCGCCTAGCGCTCACTCAGTGACATCGGTGGAGGTGGAACACGGTATGGACATCATCTGGTTCGTCGTCTTCGGCGGGCTGCTGGTGGGATATTTCGCCCTGGAGGGCTTCGATCTGGGCGTCGGCATGCACCTGCTGGGCCGGCCGCGCGGGCAACGGGACGAGATGGTCGCCGCGATGGCCCCCTTCGTGCTGGCCAACGAGGTCTGGCTCATCGCCCTGGCCGGAGCGATGTTCGGCGTCTACCCGCAGCTCGAGTCCTCGGTCGTCTTCGCGCTCTACCCGATCGTGGTGGGCATGCTCCTGAGCTGGGTGCTGCGCGACGCCGGCCTGTGGTTCCGGCGGCGGCTGCCCGGGGACGGCTGGCGGGCGGCCTGGGACCTGGCGATCGGCCTCGGCTCGCTCGGGCTCACGCTGGGCTGGGGGCTCGTGCTGGGCGCGCTGGTCACCGGCTCACCCGGCCTGCTGGGGCTGGCGATCGGCGTCGTCCTGGTCCTGCTGTTCACCCTGCACGGCCGTACCTTCCTGGCCTGGCGCACGCCCGAGGCCGCCTCGGGCATGGTGGCCGTCAAGCCGGTCACCCTGTGGATGTTCCTGGCGACCGGGGCGCTGGCCGCCCTGCCCGCGCTGGCCGTGGTCGTCGGTGGGGCAGGATACCTTCTCAACCACTCGGCCCCGTCGTCGACGCTGGTCACCCTCGGTCTTATGGTGGTGCCGTTCGCGCCGATCATGGTCGGGGCGCAAGTATGGGTGTGGCGCACCTTCCGCCGCGCCGACCGCCAACCGTCGTTCTTCTAGGGGGGACGTGCACAAGGACCTCATGCGGCTGCTCCGGGCCACGGTGCGGGGGCACCTGCTGGTCGTGCTCGGCTCCGCCGTGCTCGCCGGAGTGCTCGTGCTGGTCCAGGCCGAACTGCTGGCCGGGGTGCTCTCCGGCCGCTTCCCGGCCGCCGTCCTGCTCGGGCTCGCCCTCGTCGTCGGCCTGCGTGCCCTGCTCGGCTGGTTCCAGGGCGTGTACGGCGGGCGGCTGGCCACCGGCGCCAAGTCCGAGCTGCGCCGCCGCCTCCTCGACCGCTTCGGGCGGCTCGGCCCGGTGCGGCTCTCCTCCCGGCGCTCCGGCGAGCTCCTCACCCTCGTCGGCCGCGGGCTCGACCGGCTCGACCCCTACCTGACCGGCTACCTCCCGGCCGTCGCCGTCGCCGCGGTGGTGCCGCTGGCGGTCCTCATCCGGCTGTTCACCTCCGACCTGGCGAGTGCCGTCATCGTCCTGGTCACGCTGCCGCTCATCCCGATCTTCGGCGCGCTGGTCGGCATGCACACCAAGACGGTCACCGAGCGCCAGTTCCACGCGTTGTCGCGGCTCGGCGGCCACTTCCTCGACGTCGTCCGCGGCCTGCCCACCCTGCGGGCCTTCGGCCGGGCCCGTCACCAGGCCACCGTCATCCGCTCCGTCGCCGACGCCCACCGCAGCGCCACCATGCGCACCCTTCGGGTCGCCTTCCTCTCCGCCCTGGTGCTGGAGCTCTGCGCCTCCCTGTCCCTGGCGCTCGTCGCCGTCCCCGTGGGGCTGCGGCTGCTCGGCGGCAACCTCGACCTCACCACCGCGCTGCTGGTGCTGCTCCTCGCTCCGGAGGCCTACCTTCCGTTGCGGGTCATGGGCACCCGCTTCCACGCCTCCATGGAGGGCGTCGCCGCCGCCGACGCCGCCTTCGCCGTCCTGGACGACACCGACCCCACGCGTCCTGACACCCACCCCGCGCGACTCGACACCGAGCTCCCCAAGCCGAGCACCCCCGCTGTCGGCGAGCCCCCCGAGGACGGTCGCCCCACTCCGGGCGAGCCCGCCGACGACCGCCGACCCGCCTTGGGCCGGGCTCGTCCCGAGCAGGCACCGGCCGCCGATCCGGCCCCGCCCGAGATCCGCCTGGAGCACGTCACCGCCACCTACCCCGGCCAGGACGAGCCCGCCCTCTCGGACGTCACCCTCACCATCTCCCCCGGCGAACGCGTGGCCCTGGTCGGCGAGAGCGGCGGCGGCAAGAGCACCCTGCTCAACCTCCTCCTCGGCTTCCTCACCCCCACCAGCGGCCGGATCCTGGTCGACGGCACCGACCTCCAGGACCTCGACCTCACCGAGTGGCGGGCCCGCACGGCCTACGTCCCCCAGCGCCCCCACCTGTTCACCGTCTCGGTCGCCGACAACATCCGCCTGGGCGCCCCGGAGGCCCCGCTCCCCGCCGTACGGCAAGCCGCGGCCCACGCCCACGCGAGCGACTTCATCGAGGCCCTCCCCCACGGCTACGACACCCTGGTCGGCGAACGCGCCGCCAACCTGTCGGCCGGGCAACGCCAGCGCATCGCCCTGGCCCGTGCCTTCTGCCGCCCGGACACCTCGATCCTGCTGCTCGACGAGCCCACCGCCCGCCTCGACGGCCGGAGCGAGGCCGCGATCGTCGCCGCCACCGGCGACCTCGCCCACGATCGCACCGCCATCATCGTCGCCCACCGCCCGGCCATGATCGACCTCGCCGACCGCGTCATCCGCATCCACCGAGGCCGCATCGTCTCCGACACCACCCGGACCACCGCCCCCCTCGCCCAGCCCACGCCCACGAGGAACGCCCAGTGACCCGGCCGCCCACCCCACCCGACCCCGACGGCACCCCCGCCCCCACCAGGCCGAGCCCTGGCGAGGGCAGCACCCCTCCCGCCGAACCGGCTTCCGGTGCGGCCACCCCCGGTCCCGCCGCCGGCGAGGGCCCCGCCGCTCCTCCCGCCGACACCGGCGTCCAGGGCGCGACCCGGGCCGTCGCGGAGAGTCCGCGCATGGGCGTCCGCCTGCTCTGGGCGGTGCTGTCCGGGGCGGCGGCCGAGCTGGCCGGGCTCGGCCTGATCGCCGCCGCGGCCTGGCTGATCACCCGAGCCGCCCAGCAGCCGGAGCTGGCCGCCCTGAGCGTGGCCATCGTCGCGGTGCGCGCCTTCGCCACCAGCCGGGGCGTCTTCCGCTACGCCGAACGCCTGACCGGCCACGACGTGGCCCTGCGCGCCCAGGCCACCACCCGCGAGCGCCTCTACGAAGCCCTCATCCCGCCGCAGTCCCCCCGCCACGGCGGAGCCGACCTGCTGAGCCGGATGGTCGACGACACCGAGGCGGTCCAGGACCTGCTGGTCCGCTGCCTCCTCCCGGCCGCCGCGGCGCTGATCACCGCGCTGGCCGCCGTCACCATCGGCCTCACGATCCTCCCCGCCGCCGCGCTGGTCCTGCTCGCGGGCCTGGCCCTGGCCGGGCTGGCCCTCCCCGCCGGTACGGCAGGCGCGGCCCGCCGCTGGGCGGCCCGCATCGCCCCGGCCCGAGCCGGCCTGGCCGCCCGTACCGCCGACGTGGTGCACGGCGCCGCCGACCTGGCCGCCTACGGCGCCACGGGCCGCGCCCTCCAGGCCGCCCTCGACGCCGACGCCCACCTGGCCGATCTCGAACGCCGCCAGGCCCGCGTCCACGCCGCCGCCCTGGGCTTCGGGGTCCTCGTCCAGGGCTTGACCGTGGCCGCCATCGTCCTGCTCGCCCAGCGCTCCGGCGTCGGTTCGGTGGGCACCGCCGTACTCGCCCTGATGTCTCTGGTCGCCTTCGAGCCGGTGCTGCCCCTGGCCGCCGCGGGCGAGCGGCTGGCCGGCATCCTCGCCGCGGTTCGCCGCCTCCGCGAGGTCAGCGCCGCCCGCCCCGCCGTCACCGAACCCTCCCGGCCGGCTTCCCCGCCCACCGGCCCGCTCACCGTCGAGGTCCGCGACCTCGTCGTCCGCCACGCCGTACCGGACGCCCCGGCCCCCCGCCCCGCCACCCGGCCGGCCGGGACCGCCGCCTCCCCCACGCCGGGGGCGGAGCCAGCCGGCGCCGCAGCGCTCGACGGCGTCTCCCTCACCCTGGTCCCGGGCAAGCGGGTCGCGCTGGTGGGCCCGAGCGGTGCGGGCAAGAGCACCCTGCTCGCCGCACTGATGCGGCTGGTCGAGCCCGAATCGGGCACGATCCGGGTGAACGGCGTGGACGTCCGCGAGCTCGACTCCGACCGGGTCCGCGAGCTGATGACCGGCCTCACCCAGGACCCGTACCTCTTCCAGACCACCGTCCGCGCCAACCTCCTGCTCGCCGGCCCGGAAGCGGGTGACGAGGAGCTGGAGCAGGCGGTCCGGAAGGCC
This sequence comes from Nonomuraea sp. NPDC050328, assembly GCF_044459405.1. Classification (NCBI taxonomy): domain Bacteria; kingdom Bacillati; phylum Actinomycetota; class Actinomycetes; order Streptosporangiales; family Streptosporangiaceae; genus Nonomuraea; species Nonomuraea sp. NPDC050328. Next base: position 755,717 of record NZ_JBITIW010000003.1, read on the forward strand.
AGGCTCGACGGCTGGATCGAACGCGTCGGCTGGGACGCCGAGCTGGGCGAGGACGCCCGTACGGTCTCCGGCGGCCAGCTCCAGCGCCTCGCCCTGGCCCGGGCCCTGCTCAACGACCCGCCGGTGCTCCTGCTCGACGAGCCCGCCGAGGCGCTCGACGAGCAGACCGCCGACGAGCTGATGGCCGACCTGCTCGACGCCACCCACGGCCGGACCACCTTGCTGGTGACCCACCGCCTGACCGGCCTGGAGCAGGTGGACGAGATCGTCGTGCTGGAGCAGGGCCGGGTCGTGCAGCGCGGCACGCACGCGGAGCTGGTCGCGCGGGACGGCTACTACCGGGACCTGTGGGAGTCGGAGGCCCTCACCCGCCGCTGACCCCGGCCCCCGCGGTGATAAACGGTCGCTAACCCGTCGAATCCCGCGCTACCGTGAATCTTGATCAACCCCTCCGCGGACCCTGAGCGCGAGGCCCGGTGGGTCCAAGCTCGTCAGTCCTGCCGGTGGCGCGGGTCGAATCTCGATCGGTTATCGCTCTCCAATAGCGACGACCCGGGTTCGAATCCCGGCGCCACCTTCGGGTGGTGTGGTGCAGCGGCCCAGCACGTCTCACGACCGGTCGGTATCCCCACATCCGCGCCTCCGGCAGGACTGACGACCAGACCCGCCACGGGCGGGTCGGACCGTGACGTATGGAGGTGTACCTGATGGCCCGCACCGATCCTCTCGCCGCGCTCTCCGCGAGCGCCACCCCGCAGTCGCAGCCGATCCCCGGCCGCGAGCACGAGCAGGTGCGCGACAACGCGGGCGGCTACGTCTTCGCCAAGGACCTGTGGCAGCAGGTCGAGGACTTCCTCATCCTCGGCACCGCCGGCGGCACGTACTACCTCGGCCAGGACCGGCTGACCGCCGACAACGCGGGCACCCTGTTCCAGGCCATCCGCGAGGACGGCGTGCGGGTCGTGGAGCTGGTCACCGCCGTCTCCACCGCCCGGCCGCCCCGCGCGCCGAAGCAGCGCCCCGCCCTGTTCGCGCTCGCCGCGGCCTACGCCCAGGGCGACGCCGGCACCCGGCAGGCGGCCAAGGCGGTGCTCGCGAAGGTGGCACGGACCACCGACCACCTGGCCCAGTTCTTCGGCTACTACAAGAACCTCGGCGGCAAGCCCAGCCCGCGCGGCGGTACGGCACCGCGCGCCGGCCGGTCGTTGCGCACGGCGCTCGGCTCCTGGTTCTTGCAGGGCGAGCCCGACGCGGTGGCGTTCAAGGCGGTCAAGGCCCGGCAGCGGAAGACACCGCAGGGCGAGGCGTTCGACCTGCGGGACGTGCTCCGCATCGCGCACCCGGTCGCCGACACCGCCCAGCGCAAGGCGCTGTTCGGCTGGATCGCCGGGAACGTCTCCGACGACGAGGCCCGCGACGAGCTCCCGGCCGTCGACCGGTTCCTGACCGCGAAGGCGGTCACCACCGTCGAGCAGACGGTCCGGGTGGTCACCGAGGCGCGGGTGCCGTGGGAGTTCCTCCCGGACGCCATGCTGAAGGAGCCCGCGGTCTGGGAGGCGCTGGTCGACACGATCGGCATGACCGCCCTGATCCGGAACCTGGCCCGGATGACCCGCATCGGCACCCTCGCGCCGATGGCCGACGCCACTGCCCGTGCGGTGTCGCGGCTCACCGACGCTGACGCGATCAGCAAGGCGCGCATCCACCCGATGGACGCGTGGCTCGCGCTGCGGGTGTACGGCTCCGGCCGATCGCAGCCGAGCCCGCGGGCCACCGTCCAGACGTGGCAGCCGGTCCCGGCGATCCGCGACGCCTTGGAGGAGACCTACGAGCTCGCCTTCGGCGCGGTCGCGCCGTCCGGCAAGCGGCTGCTGATCGCCGTGGACTCCTCCGGGTCCATGACCTGGGCGAACCTGCACGCCGGCGGCTCGCCCATCGGCTCGCCGTACGAGGTGGGGTGCGCGATGGCGGTCATGCTCAGCCGGATCGAGCGCGGCGACGCCCACGTGATCGAGGTGGACACCCAGGTGCACGCCTCCAGGGTGACGCCGCGCACGAACCTGCGCGAGATCGCCTCCTGGACCCCCTCGGGCGGCGGCACCGACCTCAGCCTGCCGTTCTCGTGGGCCCAGCAGGAGCGGATGGAGGTGGACGGCATCGTGGTCTTCACCGACAGCGAGACCTGGGCCGGGCACAGGCACGCCTCCCAGGCCCTGACCGCCTACCGCCAGACGCTGGCCGGACACGCGCGGGTCGTGGTGGCGTCCCTGGCCGCCAACGGCCTCACGATCGCCGATCCTGAGGACGACGGCGTGCTGAACCTCGCCGGGCTGGACGCGTCGCTGCCGATGGTCGTGGGCGGCTTCCTGCAGCGGTGAGTCCGCGCGCTGGAGTGCCTGCCGGCATGGACACCATACCTACTGGTCGGTATCTTCACCCCATGACGCTCGCACGCAAGACCTGGCGCACGCTGGAGCCGTACCACGGGATGATCTACTTCTCCCCCGAGGCGGAGGCCGCCTATCGCGACCTCGGGCTGAGCGGGCGGATGGGCTACTTCGCCTCCAGGTCCGCCGCCATGGGCGCGGTCTCGGCCGAGGTGGTCGTCGCGACGTTCGCGAACTTCAACCCCGAGCTCGTACGGCAGGCGATACCCGCCGCGTGGGGCATCGCCGGCCCCGAGCAGCTCCTCGCCGCGCGGCTCGAGGCGGTCGACGCCACCTTGCGGCGGGTCCTGGGCGAGGCGGTGGCCTCGGCCGAGATGGCGCGCGCCGCGACGCTCGCCCGGCAGGCGGCCGAGGCCATCGGGGACGATTCCGTGGCCCGGCCGCTGTACGCCGCGCATGCGGCGCTTCCCTGGGCGGACGCGCCCCACCTGGTGCTCTGGCAGGCGCAGACGTTGCTGCGGGAGTATCGCGGCGACGCGCACCTCGCCGCGCTCCTGGCGGCAGGCCTCAACGGGATCGAGTCGCTCGTCACGCACGCGGCCGCCGGCGGGCCACCGGCCGAGGTGCTCCGCCTCAGCCGCGGGTGGACGGCCCAGCGGTGGGCGAAGGCGCTGGACGGCTTGCGGGCACGTGGCCTGCTGAGCCCGGCTGCTTCCGGGAGCGAGCCGCACCTCACCCCGGAAGGGGCCCGGGTCCGCCAGGAGATCGAAGACCTCACCGATCGGCGCTCGGCCCGCCCCTACGAGGCACTGGGCGAGGACGCCTGCACCGAGCTGCGCGGGCTCGTCCGGCCGTGGAGCAAGCTGCTGGCCACCGAGGTCATCGGCCGGGCCTTCGGCTAGCCGCGACCCCGTCCCCTCAGGACGAGGAGAGGGCTTCCTGCTGGATGCGGTCGAACTGGGCGCCCATCGCCTCCGCCAGAGCCTGCGCCCCGGAGAGCGGCCTCACCATCACGGTGAGGTCGTCGATCAGGCCGTCCTCGTTGACGTGCAGGAAGTCGCACCCGTGGATCCGCTTGCCGTTGACCGTGGCGGTGAACACCAGCGCGTGGTCGGCCCCGTCACCGATCTCGCGCACGTACTCGAAGTCCTCGAACACCCGCAGCACCCCGCGCAGGATGGCGGCGGTGATCGCCTTGCCGGGGTAGGGCTTGAAGGCCACGGGACTGGTGAAAACCACGTCCTCGGCCAGCAACGCCTCAAGGGCCGCGCCGTCTCGGGCCTCGACGGCCGCGCGGAAGGGATGCACCGGACTCCACCTACTCACCTAGTCGACTACCTGCATTGAACACTAGCCACGCACCTCGCTCGCCGGCCGGTGCGGGAGTGGGCGGCCCCACCAGGTGACCCGGCGCCAGCACCATTCGAGCGGCCCGGCCGGGAAGGATCTGAGCCACAGCACGCTGAAGAGCCACTGCACGGCCAGCACCAGAGCGGCCAGGCCGAGGACGTGCCCCCAGGTGGCGAGGCCGGCCAGGCGGGCGGCGCCGAGGACGAGCAGCGTGGCGCCCAGGTAGTTGGTCAGCGCCAGCCGTCCGAGCGGCGCGAACACCGCCTCCAGGCCGGGGGCGAGCCGGGTGCGCATCAGGAGAGCCAGCCCGGTCACGTAGGCGCCCGCCATCAGCAGTCCGGCCACCGCGCCCGACAGGCTGAAGCCGGTGAGCTCGACCTCGCTCCATTGCCACGCCACGGCGGGCACGGCCGCGGCCAGGAAGAGGGCGAACGCCACCGCCAGAGGCCGGCCCAGGCTGTCGAGCCGGTACGGCAGGCCGTACCGGGTGGCGGCCAGGCCGAGCAGGAACATCCCAGGTATCAGCCCGATCCCGCCCTGCGTGACGGCCAGCGAGGCCGCGGTCGCGGCCAGGCCGGCGGCGAGGGCCACGGCGCGGGGCAGGTAGGAGGCGGGCAGGAGCACGACGAGCCCGCAGATCGCGTACGGCAGCAGCGCCTCGCCCGGCTGCCCGAGGTGATGGAGCGCGCCGAGCACCGCCAGCGCGGCCAGCCGCCGGACCAGGAGCAGCCGCGGGCGCGGGTGACGTCGCGCGGAGCCGTCGAGGAACAGGGTGAAGCCGACGCCGAAGAGGAAGGCGAAGATCGGGAAGAAGCGCTGGTCCACGAGGAGGTTGAGCGCGACGCCGTCCGGCGGCGGGGGCACCTGGGCGATCGGGACGAGGTTGGCCGGCAGGATCCCGCAGAGGGCGAAGCCGCGCAGCACGTCGAGGGTGGCGATCCGGGTCATGAGCGACGAGGTTAGACAGGCCGGGCAGGGGCGCGGATCGGGCGAAAGTACGGCTTGACCGGCCGCAAGGAGGAGAGCGGCGCCGGGGAGGGAGCCGGTGGGGGGTGGGGGTGGTTGCGTCGTGATACTCGAAGCATGAAGTTCGTGCTCGCCGGTGGCACCGGCGCTCTGGGGCGAAGCCTGTCGAAGGATCTCACCGCGCGCGGCCACGAGGTGGTCGTGGTGTCCAGGCGGCCGGACGGCCGCGGGCCGTACCGGACGATCGGGTGGGACCGGGCCGGCCTGGCCGAGGAGCTGGGCGGCGCGGTGCTGGTGAACCTGGCGGGCGAGCTCGTGGACCGCCGCCCGACGCCGGCGAACATCGAGCTGCTGACCCGCTCCAGGGTCGAGCCGACGCGGAAGCTCGCCGAGGCGGCGGCCGAGGCTCCGCCGGCGGTGTGGATCCAGCTCAGCACGCTGGCGATCTACGGCGACGCGGGCGAAGCCGTCCTGACCGAGGAGGCGCCGCCGGCCGCGGGCCCGCCGCAGATGGCGGGGGTGGCCAGGGCGTGGGAGGCGGCGGCCGAGGGGGCGCCGTGCGGGCGGCAGGCGGTGCTGCGCACGGCTGTGGTGTTCGACCGCGACACCCCGGCGCTGAACCGGCTGGCCGGGCTGGCCCGGTGGGGGCTGGGCGGCCGGGTGGGCAGCGGGCGGCAGTGGGTGAGCTGGCTGCACATCGACGACTTCCTCGCGGTGGTCCGCCGGACGGCCGAGGACCCGGAGCTGTCGGGCGTGCTGCACGTGACCAGCCCTGAGCCGGTGCGCAACGCCGAGCTGATGGCCGCCTTCCGCCGGGCGGTGCGCCGGCCGGCCAGCCCGCCGACGCCGGAGTTCCTGGTCAGGCTGGGGGCGCTGGTGCTGCGGACGGACCCGGCGCTGGCGTTGACCGGCCGCCGGTGCGTGCCGGCGAGGCTGGCCGCGGCGGGGTTCGAGTTCCGGCACCCGAGCCTGCCGGAGGCTCTGGAGGACTTGCTCCGATAAATCCGGACCCGTTCAGGGGTGGAGTTGGCCCGGCAAGCTGGTTTAAGATACAAACTAGTTTGGAGGGTCGACAATGGAAGACGAAGCCCGGATGACGCCCGAGGAGAGCCTCAGCCTCATCCGCCAGCAAGAGGCCGCCACCATTCACCGGCTGGTGCCGAACCCCTTGTTCACCTACACCCCCTGGGGAGTCTCCTGGCTGGTCGGTTACGGCCTGTTCTTCCTGTCCTACGGGCTGGACGGGACGCCGATCCTGCCGATCCCGTGGGGGTGGGCGCTGGCGGTCCTGCTGGCCCTGCAGTTGCTCGCCTTCGGGGTGATGTTCTACGGCATGACCCGGTCGAGCCTGCGGGTCAAGGGCAGGTCGGCGCGGAAGTCGGCGATGTTCGGCATGGCGTGGGGCATCTCCTACCCCACGGCGATGGCCGCCGCCTCCCGCTTCGGCCCGCTGCTGCCGCCGGCCGAGATCGGGCTGTTCTACACCTGCCTCACCCTGGTGCTGGTCGCGGTGCTCTACATGGCGGGCTCGGCGGTCTGGGGCGACCAGCGGATGTTCTTCCTCGGCGCCTGGACCGCGGTCGTCGTCTCGGCGGGCGCCATCGCCGGCCCGGGCATCGCGTGGCTGCTCTTCTCCCTCCTGCTGGGCGGTGCGTTCATCACCATCGGGGTCCTCGGCAGGCACCGCCCATGACGGCGCAGCTCCCGGACCTCGACCCGGTGATCCACGCACAGGCCAGGCTGCGCGTGATGGTCACGCTGAGCAAGCTCGCCGACGGCGACCACCTCGCCTTCCCGAGCCTGAAGGACGTCCTGGGCATGACCGCGGGCAACCTCTCGGTGCACCTCACCAAGCTGGAGGAAGCCGGCTACGTCGAGATCGAGAAGACCCACAAGGGCCGTACTCCGGTCACCTACGTCTGCCTGAGCAGGCGCGGGCGGCTCGCCTTCGAGGAGTACAACGCGGCGCTGCGCGCGCTGCTCGACACGGGGAAGGACTGACATGACGGCATTAGTGAAGACCGTCGAGGTGACCAGGCGCTACGGGGACGTGCTCGCCCTGGACGGGGTCTCCCTGGAGGTACGGCAGGGCGAACTCGTGGGCCTGCTCGGCCCCAACGGCGCCGGCAAGTCCACGCTGATCAACCTGCTGGTGGGCCTGCGCCGCCCGACCAGCGGCACGGTCGAGGTCCTGGGCGGCTCCCCCGCCGACCCCCGGGTACGGCGAGGCATCGGCGTCACCCCGCAGGAGACCGGCCTGCCCAGCTCGCTGCGCGTCGGCGAGATCGTCGACTTCGTGGCCCGCCACTACCCCGCCGCCGTCGCCAAGGACGAGCTCCTGGGCCGCTTCGGCCTCGACGGCCTGGTCCGCAGGCAGGTCGGCTCGTTGTCCGGCGGCCAGCGCAGGCGCCTCGGCGTCGCCCTGGCCTTCGTCGGCGATCCGCGCCTGGTCTTCCTCGACGAGCCCACCACCGGGCTCGACGTGGAGGCCCGCCGCGCGCTGTGGGACGGCATCCGCGCCTTCCACGCCTCCGGCGGGACCGTGCTGCTGACCAGCCACTACCTGGAGGAGATCGAGGCGCTGGCGGAACGCGTGGTGGTGATCGGCGGCGGCCGGGTGCTGGCCGACGACACCGTCCAGGCGATCCGGGGCATCGTCGGGGTGAAGAAGGTCTCACTCCGCACCCCGGCCCTGCCCGAGCTGCCGGGCGTGCTCGACGTCGAGCACCAGAACGGCCGCGTGCACCTGGTGACCAGCGACTCCGACGCCCTCGTCACCGCCCTGGTGCGCAGCGGCGCGCCGTTCAGCGACCTGGAGGTCGCCCCGACCTCGCTCGAAGAGGCCTTCCTGGCCATCACCACGACGGAGGCGAGCCATGTATAGCCTGGTCATGGCGCACACCCGGGTGCAGATCCTGGAGCAGTTGCGCGTCCCGATCGGCCTGGTGGCCAGCGCGTTCTTCCCGTCGGCGGCGATGCTGGCCTTCGTGGTCCCGAACGTCTCCGGCCAGCTTCAGGCGACCATGGCGACCGGGTCGATGCTGCTGTTCACGCTGATGTCGATGTCGCTGATGGGCCTGGGCATCGGCGTGGCCTCCGACCGCGAGCTGCCGTGGGACCCCTACCTGCGCACGCTGCCCGCCGGTCCGGGGCCCCGGCTGGCCGCCCGGCTGATCGCGAACGCGTTGATCTCGTTGCTGGCGATGCTGCCGGTGCTGATCATCGCCGGCGCGCTCACCGACGCCTCCGTGCCGCCGCTGCGGTTGCTGCTCGGCCTGGTGGCGGCGCTGCTGGCGACGGTGCCGTTCGTGCTGATGGGCCTGACGGTCGGGTACCTGCTGCCGTCGAAGGCGGCGATCGGGGTGGCACAGGTGCTGTTCTTTCCGATCGCGGTGCTCGGCGGGCTGATGGGCGATCCGACGCACATGCCGGCCTTCATCGCGGCGGTCTCGCCGTACGTGCCGAGCCGGGGGGCGGTGCAGCTCATCTGGGCGGCGACCACCGACTTCCCGGTCGACTGGCTGCCGATCATCATGCTCGGCGTCTGGACCGTGGTGCTGGGGGCGCTGGCCGCCTGGGCCTACCGGCGCGACGAGGGCCGCCGCTTCAGCTGAAAAGGGGGGGTGTGCCGCCGAGTCCGCAGCGATCTCGACGGCACACCCGTTCAGCGAGGGGGAATTCTCTACTGGGTCTTCTCCTTGAGGGTGACCTCCACGTCGTGGCTCTGGCCGTCCCTCATATATGTGATCTTGACCTTCTCGCCGACTTTGAAACCTCTTACCGCTCCTACCACCGTATCGCCGTCCTGGACCGGCTTGTCGCCGATTTTGGTGATGAGGTCCCCTTCCTGCAGTCCGGCCTCCGCGGCGGGGCTGTCCTTCAGGACCTGGCGGATGAGCGCGCCGGGCACGTCCCCGGTGGCGTCGGTGACGCTGACCCCGAGGTAGGCGTGCTTGACCTTGCCCGAAGTGATCAGCTCGTCGGCGACCTTCTTGGCGGTGTTGATCGGTACGGCGAAGCCGACGCCGATGTTGCCGTTGCTGCCCGCGGTGGCGATGGCGGTGTTGATGCCGATCACCTGGCCCGCGGCGTTGACCAGCGCGCCGCCCGAGTTGCCGGAGTTGATGGCCGCGTCGGTCTGGATGGCCCCGGCGATGGTCGTCCGGCTGCTCTGCTGCTGGGACTGCTGCGGGTTGCCCCACGGGAACTGCTCCTGCGGCGCGTCGTCGCCGACGCTGAAGGTGCGGTCCTTGGCGCTGACGATGCCCGCGCTCACCGAGCCGTCGAGGCCGAGCGGGCTGCCGATCGCCAGCACCGGGTCGCCCACCCGCAGCTTGTCGCTGTCGCCGAGGGCGGCCGGCTGCAGGCCGGAGACGTCCGCCGCCCTGATCACCGCGATGTCGGTGCTGGGGTCGGTGCCGACGACGGTGGCCTTGGCGGTCTTGCCGTCGCTGAACTTGACCGTCATGCCGTCGCCGCCCGCGCCCTGGACGACGTGGTTGTTGGTGAGGATCAGGCCGTCGGCCGAGAGCACCACGCCCGAGCCGGAGCCGGTGCGGCCCTCGATGGTGACCACGGACGGCTGCACCTTCTGGGCCACGTCGGCGACGGTCAGGGAGGTGCTGGCCTGCTTGAACACCGGGCTCTCGGCCGCCGGGCGGTTGGCGGTCACCGTGCTGGTGGCGATCGCCGCCCCGGCCGCGCCGCCGCCGAGGGCCATGGCGGCCAGCGCCAGACCGGCGATCGCCTTCTGGCCGGCGCTGAAGGCGGCGCGCTTCGGCTTGGGCTGGTCGGCGCCGAACGGCGGCTGCTGCCCGAAGGCCGCCCCGGGCCGCGGCTGGATCAGCGTGTCCGCCGCGGGCGGCGCGGCGAACCCCGGCGTCCGGGGGGGACCGGCCGGGGGCGGACCTGCGGGCCCGGCCGGGGTGGTGCTGTCAGTGCGTCCGAACCCGCCCGCCGCGGGCGGGGTGGCGCCGAACTGGGTCCAGCCACCACCCGCCGCCGGCAGTTGTTCGGTGCGGTCCTCGTTGCCCGGCTCGCGCGGCTCGTTCGCGTTCATTGTCTACTCCCTCAAGTCCCGATGACTCAAGAGTGCCAACACCCGCGTAAGAGCTGCTTAAGCCGGTGATCGTCCCGGGCCCGTCCGGCTGACGGACGGCTTATCCGCCCTGCTCGGGACGTGGGTGGAGAACGGCGCTTCATCGGAAATCTTTGGTCACGCTCATGGATACAGATGAGGGCTCGTTTAATCGTCGTCCACCCTCCTCCGCGCACACCACGCCGACGAGACGAGAGAGGACCCAGGACGTGACCGAAAACGTCATCGAGTTCCCGCACGGCGGCCGGACAACTCGCCCCCGCCGTCGCACCGCCGCCGTTCCGGAAAGCACGCCGCTCACGACGCTGATCGACTCCTGGGAGCTGGCGCTGCTCGCAGCCAACAAGGCGACGGCCACCATCCAGATGTACGTGCGCGTCGCCCGCCGCTTCGTCGCCTACCTCAACGACACCGGGCAGCCGGCCGAAGCCGACTCCGTGGGACCAGACCAGATCCGCGGGTTCCTCGTACACGAGCGCGAGCGAGCCGGCCTGCCCACCTCGGCCTCCGCGCACGCCTACCTCGGCGTCTGGTTCACCTGGCTCATCTCCGACGGCGCCCGGACGCTCGCCTCTCCGGTCCTGAAGGACGACCGGCCGCACCTGCCCAGCAAGGCTCGCAAGTACCTCACGCTCGAAGAGGTCGGCGCACTCCTGGCGACCTGCAACAGCAGGGACTTCGCCGACTTGCGCGATGCCGCGATCATCCGAGTGCTGCTCGACAACGGCGTGCGCCTCTCTGGGCTCGTGGGCCTGCGCCGTGACGATGTAGATCTGCGAGGGCGGCGGCTGCGCGTCACGCTCAAGGGCGGCGACGAGCACTGGGTGCCGATTGGCCACAAGACCGTCCAGGCGATCGACCGCTACCTGCGCGCTCGCAGTCGGCACGCCCGGGCTGATGTGCCGTGGCTGTGGCTCGGCATCCGGGGGTACAAGCACCCGCGCCTGCGCCAGGCCGGCGTGCAGGACATGCTGAAGCGCCGCGGCGCCGCCGCCGGCGTCGAGAACGTTCACCCGCACCGCTTCCGGGGGACCTCGGCGCACGAGCAGCTCGAAGCTGGGGCGCACCCCGACAACGTCCGGCGGAATCTCGGCTGGAAGTCGGATCGCATGCTTCGGCACTACACGGAGGAGCTGTCGAACGAGCGCGCTCGGGCGGCGCACCTGAGCTGCTCCCCCAGCGATCGGGTCTAGAGAAGCGAATGGCCCGGAGCCTCACCGGCAGGGTCCGGGCTTTCTCGTCGCGGAGGGTGGTGGCTGGTGGGTCGCGCGCATCGTCACCTACGCGCGGCCGGCCGCCTGGGTTGAGGGTGGACGGTGGGACTACTTGCTGCGGTCTTGCCGGCCTTGGCGATATCCGATCTTGTACTCGATGCCGCGCTTGTGCAGCAGCCAGGCGATGGTGATGGTAATCGTGATGCCGAGCAGGAGCCGCTGGCCCGTGTCGTACTCGTCGATCTGTGGCCATACGAGATGTTCGATGGCCACGACGGCGACGTTGGCGATCCAGAGGAGGATCGTCAGGGCGGGCAGCAGCTTGTGCATGGATGGGCCCCCTTGCCGTGCTTGAACCTGTTTGTGCTGATCCCCGATATCAGGGATGTTGCACCTTGTGGCAGGCACAGGAGACCACAGGAACGCTCAGTGGTTGAAGATTTTCCCCTAAGTATCATGAAAGTAACTCATGGTGTAGTTTTTCAACTACTTTCAGTGATTAGCATGTCACGATAAGTCCGGATCATTCGCCTCTTGACGGACAAACTCGGCAAATCGTTCATTGGCCACACTGGCCTCACGCGCCACATCTTGCACCATGCGCTGGAGTCGTCGCCGCTCAGACTCCCGGAACTCCTCCAGCCGGCGGCGCCGCGATTCAGGCAGACGAGCGAGTAGGGCCTCGGTCTCAGCATCGCCCTCCACGTCACCGATACTGGGGGCCGCGACCGGCTCGACATCTGACAGTGCTGCATGACCGGCGAGTTGCAACAGGTCGTTGCGCGGCACCCCAAGGGCATCTGCGATCCGCACGACGGAATCCGCCAGGGGTGCACGTTTGGCGCTCTGCCATCGGTGCACCGTCGAGCGATCCACTCCGGAGCGTTCTTCCAGCTCAAGGGTGGTCCAGCCTCGCGAATTGCGTTCAGCTTCGATGCGCTCCCAAAGGCGACGCGCGGGGGGAAGTCCGCTGTCATCCATGTTGCAAGTTGTAGCACACATGAGGATTTCCGGGACCCCAGGCAGACGCAAATCACTCCACAGGGCATGTCAATGTGGCGACTTGGTGAACGTTGTTGCGCGTAGGCCGTTGATGGTTGTAGCGTCTTGTTGCACGAAACGCAGAGTGCAACATTCGGAAGGTCCCCCAGACCATGACCAAGTACCTCACCATCCAGCAGACCTGTGAGCAGATCGAACGCTCCCGCTGGACCGTCCGCCGCCTCATCAAGGCCGGCGTTTTGAAGGCCGAGAAGCGCGGCCACCATGTCTTCATCACGGCCGACAGTGTGCGCGCTTACCGCCGCACCCACCGCGCCCCGCTCGCCGAGGCCAGCTGATGGCCAGCGACAGCAGCCGCAAGTCGGCCCAGATGTCCATCGCCTCGGACATCTCGTGGGCGCGCACCGCGAACCGGAGCGAGCGCACCGAGCCCGCTCGTCGGGCCTCCCCCATGCACATCGACTACTGGGTCGCCAAGGTGCGCGCCGAGGGCGTCGTGCGCGAGCAGGACGTCCAGGCCGCCGCCGAGAGCTACTACCGCGCCCACATGCGCCGGATGTCGCTGAAGGCGGCCGACGCCCGCCGCCGCCGTAGCCAGAAGCCGCAGCCCGAGGGGCTGCGCCGCTCCGCATAGCTCCTGAACCACGGCGAGGCCCAGCCGTGCAGGGCCGGACCTCGCAGACCCGCAATCCCCCAACCGTCCTGAAGGGACACGAGTCATGACCATCATCCCCCAGACCCGCGTCGAATACATCCGCGGCCTCCGCAAGCTCGCCGACTTCCTGGAGGCCGAGCACACCATCCCCCTGCCCTACCACGGGGGCTGCGTCGAGCAGTACGTCTTCTTCAGCGGCGCCAACGCGCTCGCCGACGCGCTCACGTACATCGCCACGATGGACGAGCCGCCCGTCGTGTCGCTCCGGGAGTCCGGCCCCTTCCAGATCCGAGTCGAGGGCCGCATCCACGGGATGCCCCTCGACCTGTACCTCCGGGCGGAGGATGTCTGCGAGCACCGGCCCTTGTCGTCGTGCGACACCTGCGGCAACTCCCCCGGCCGCGAGTCCACGCTCCCGGCCGAGCTTCTCGCGGTCGCGCGGACCAAGCAGCCCGTGGCGGGTGCGTGATGGTGGCCTTCGACCTCCAGTCGCAGCTCGTCGTCTCCGCCCCGGAGTGGAACGGCGGCGACCCTGTCCGCGTGGACCGCGTGCACGCGCCGGTGCCGGGCGTGGTGGCGGTGTGCTTCCAGGACGTGCGCTGCCGTACCCGCGCGCAGGTCGTGGTCGTGCCGGTCGGGATGGAGCTGGACCTCGTGTCGGGCGGATGCTTCGGCGGTGGCCGATGAGCTACTTCGTTCCCGGCGAGATCGTCGACATCACGATCAAGGGTGCTCGCGTCGTCGAGGTCTGCCGCCACGGTGACGGCAACGGCGACGACCTCCGCTTCCGCTACGAGTCCAAGACCGGCGAGTCATGGCCGAGCGCGATCTGGGCCGACGCCCCGGGCGTAACGGTCGAGCGCGTCGCCCCCGAGGAGTGGCCGCCCCAGCCCGGCGACCTGTGGCGGGACGGTCGCGGCAACCTGTGGTTCGCCGCCCGGCACATCCCGGACTACGACAACCACGAGGACTCGCGGGGCATCAACGGCGACGGCTTCCGCACGGTGCTCGTACCCAGCCACCTCGGCGAGGCCGGGGCCCCGGAGCGCCCCGAGAACGTCGTTCAGCCGTTCGGCCCGTTCGCTCTCGTGCGCCGCGAGGCGTCGTCGTGACCGGCCTGCTCGCCTGCCTCCAGGGCCGCCGCCTTGACGTCCCCAGCGACGCCGAGATCACCGACTACCTCGCCGCCATCTCCGCCCCCGCGCACCGCGCGGGGGCCCACCCCTACGACGCGCCGAAGGGCACCCGCTCGGGCGAGCTCACGGCCACCGAAAGCAGCCGCCCGTGACCACCACCACGGCCGAGCTGGTCATCACCCAGCCCGGCATCTACGACATCCCCGAGGACACCTACCACGCCGACCCGATCCCCGGCGGCTCGCTGTCCTCCTCCAGCGCCCGGCGGCTCCTGCAGCCCGCCGGGCCCGCCAAGTACCGGTGGGAGCAGGACCACGCGCCCGCCCCCAAGAAGACCTTCGAGATCGGCTCCGCCGCGCACCAGCTCGTCCTCGGCGCCGGCCCCGAGCTCGTCCTGATCGACGCCGACGAATGGCGCACCAACAAGATCAAGGAGGAGGTCGCCGCCGTGCGCGAGCGCGGCGCGATCCCGCTCAAGCCCGCCGACCACCAGGCGGTCCACGACATGGCCGCCGCCCTCCGCCGGCACCCGCTCGCCTCCGCGCTGCTCGACCCCGACCACGGCCAGCCCGAGAAGACGCTCATCTGGCAGGACCCCGCCACCGGCGTCTGGCGGCGAGCCCGCCTCGACTGGCTGCCCCACCCCGGGGACGGCCGCCTCATCGTCGCCGACTACAAGACCACCGCGTCCGCCGCCCCCCACGACGTCGCCAAGTCGGTCGCCGCCTACGGCTACCACTGCCAGCAGCCCTGGTACCTCGACGGCGTCGAAGCGCTCGGCCTGGCCGAGCAGCCCGTCATGGTCTTCATCTTCCAGGAGAAGACCGCCCCCTACCTGGTCAACGTCGTCGCCATCGACCCCGACGCCGTCCGGGCCGGCCGCGAGCTGAACCGCCGCGCCCTCGACCTGTACGCCGACTGCGTCGCCACCGGCATCTGGCCCGGCTACGGCGACGAGATCCACGACATCACGCTGCCCCGCTGGGCCACCACCGTCTACGAGGAGACTCTGTGACCGAGCTCGCCATCCCCGACCACCACGGCCAGGAGCTGGCCGCCGCCGCACCGCCTGCCCCGGCCAGCCCGCTGGTGCAGTGGGCGCTCGAAGCCCGCCAGGCCGCCCAGATCGCCGAGTCTCTGGCCAGGACGTCGTTCGTGCCCGCGTCGTTCCGGGGCAAGCCCGAGGACGTCACCGCCGCCATCCTCGCCGGGCAGGAGCTGGGCCTGGCGCCGATGGCCACCCTCCGCTCGATCGACGTCATCCAGGGGACGCCCGGCCTGCGCGCTCACGCCATGCGCGGCCTGATCCAGGCCCGCGGGCACCGGGTCGTGCTGGCCGAGTCCACCGACACCCGGTGCGTGATGCGCGGCCAGCGCCGCGGCGAGCAGGAGTGGCAGGAGGTCGAGTGGACGATCGACCGCGCCGCCCAGATGGGGCTGACCGGCAAGGACCAGTGGAAGAAGCAGCCGAAGACGATGCTGATCGCCCGCGCGACGGGCGAGATCTGCCGCCTCATCGCCTCCGACGTGCTCCACGCCATGCCGTACGCCGCCGAAGAGCTGGAGACCGACGCCACCTTCTACACCGCTGAGGTCGTCCCCGGCGGCCGGGTCACCTCCGAGGAGGTGCTGCGCGGCCGCGGCCAGCCCAACCCAGCCGCCCCCGACGTCCCGCGAGCGGCGAGCAACAGCCAGCTCCGCGACTTGAGCGTGCTTATGACGGCGTGCGGCATCACCGCGAACACCGGCAAGGGCTCCACCACGCTCAACGACCAGGCCCGGTTCGCCTGGCTCACCGACTTCCTCGGCGTCGAGGTGAGCGGCACGACCAAGTCCCTCACCGCCGACCAGGCCGACGCCGCGATTGCCCACCTGCGTCAGCAGCAGGTCCAGGACGCACGCCGGCGGGCCGAGATGGAGACCCAGATCGGCTCCCTGTTCGACGGCATGGACACGCGCCTGTCGGGCCCGGACCGGCTGCGTGACCTGTCCCGCCTGCTCGGCCGGCCCATCACCGGGCCCGCGGACCTGACCGACCAGGAGCTGGTGGACGTCGCCGACATCCTCCGCGACTGCGACGGCCTGATCACCGCGTGGGACGCCGCCCTCGACGCCATCGAGACCCAGCGGCAGGAGTCCTCGTCATGACGCACCTCGTGCGCACCGTACGCCACCCCCTCCTGGGCAAGCCGCACGCCGGCGCCCTGGAGTACGTCGCCGAAGGGCGGCCCGCCGTGCCGCTCACGCTCTCGGCCACCCAGGAGCTGCTGCTCGATGACCCGGTGTGGGCGCGCGAGCTGGCCACCGCGGCGACGACCGCGGCCAGCGTGCTGGAGGCCGAGCACGGCCTCACCGCGCCGGCCGAGCAGCCCGTGCTCAACGACGTTCTGGACGAGCGCAACGCCTACCGGCACGTCCTCGACCGGCTCATCGGGGCCCCGACTCTGGGCGACTTCAACCAGGCGATGGGCCAGGCCCGCGAGGTCGTCGAGCACTGGGCAGGTCAGCGGTGACGGCCCGCCCGAAGGACATCGGCACCGCCGCCGAGACCGCCGTCGTCCGCGCCCTCCGGCGTCTGGGCTTCCCGCACGCCGAACGGCGTGCGCTCGCGGGTGCCCACGACCTGGGCGACGTCACCGGCACGCCCGGCGTGTGCTGGGAGGTGAAGGGCGGCCAGCAGACCAAGCACCCGCGCCCGTCCGATCTGACCGTCGCCCAGTGGATGGCCGAGACCGAGGCCGAGCGGATCAACGCCCGCGCGGACATCGGCGTGCTGGTCATCCAGCGGCACGGCGTCGGCGCCGCCAACGCGCACCTGTGGTGGGCCTACATGCCCACGTGGCAGACCGCCTGGGTCGCCACCGGTCACCTGGTGGCCGACAGGCAGGTCGGTGACATACGCGCCCGGATGCTGCTCGCCGACGCTTGCACCCTGCTGCGCGCCGCCGGGTACGGCCAACCTCTCCCCGAGGAGCCGCGCTGATGGATCGCGTCCGCCCCACCATCACCTGCGCCTGCTGCGGTAAGACCGGCCGCCACCAGGGGCGCGGCCTGATCCTGGCCTGCTACGAGCGCCACCAGGAGCACGGCACCATCGAGCGGTTCCCCCGCCGCATCCAGCCCTCGACGTGGCGGCCGACCAGGCCGGCCGCCCGCCGGTTCATGGAGCAGTACGCCGAGCTCGCCGCGATCCGGCCGCCGCTCAGCACGCGCCGGATCGCCTGGGAGCTCGGGGTGACCGAGCGGACCGTGCAGCGCTACGCCGCCGCCCTCCGCACGCAGCGGCAGGCGGTCGCGTGATGGCCCGCCGCCACCGGGTGCACCCGCTCGTCCACGAGCTGCGTGCGCGCCGCCTCGTCCTCGGCAACCCCCAAGGCGCCGTCGCCCGGCTCGCCGGCCTCACCCCGCACCAGCTCCGCGACCGGGAGACCGGCGCCTCCAAGACCACCCTGGCCGAGGCCGACGCCATCGCCCGCGCGCTCGGCATGCGCCTTGTCCTCATCACCACCACCGATCTGGAAGGACTCCAGTGACCACCTTCTCCGATCACACCAGCACCCCGGCGAGCGCCTGATGGGCTGGGGATCCGCGGGCTACCGCATCTTCGACCCCGTCGCCCGGGCGCTCCTCGACGCCAACGCGAGCGAGGAGATCACCCGGAGAGTGCTCGGCAAGCTCATCGACGAGCTGCGCCAGGAGGATTGGGACACCGAGACCGACTCGCTCGACGAGTTCCGTGACCAGCCGGTCATCGTGGCCGTCTTCCGCGACAAGGACGTCACCACCCGCTGCCGCAACACCAAGAGCCCCCTGCCGACCGCCGGGTGCACCCGCCTGCTCGGCCACGGCGGCGACCACCGCGACGACCAGGACAACTCGTGGAGCGCCACCCCGTGACCACGAGCACCATCGGGCCCGGCCGCACGGCCGGGCCCGTCCCCCCACGGCCACGCGCCACCATCACCCTGACCGAACGCCAGGGCGGCCACGTCGTCGTGTCGATCTGGGACGGCTGCCCCGGCACCGCCGCCCTCGTACGGCTCGCGCTCGGCCAACCCACCGAGACGTACGAGCTCACCCCGGTGCCGGCGTGACCGGGCCGTGCACCCACTGGTACGGCGCCACAGCAACCCGCTGCGGCGCCGTACCGGCACGCCACTACCTGCCCGGCATGCGCTGCCCCGCCCACACCCCGGCCGCCCTCGCCGGCCAGCCCGAGCCGACCGGCCAGTACTGCGCGCCCAAGCGCTGCTACTGCGGCGACTGCCCCTGGTGGACGCCCGTCAACCACTACCCCGGCCTCTCCGACTCCTGGGTCACCGACGCCCGCGCCATCGCCTCCGGCAAGCGCCGCTCCTCCCCCGAGCAGTACGCCGCGGCCAAGGCCACCGTCGCCGAGCAGCAGGAGCGCAACCGCAGGCTCAGGAGCAGCTCATGACCTACGTGATCAACCTCTGGGACCTCATCCACGACCCCGACGTCCCCAAGGACGTCGTCCAGCGCTTCCTCACCCGGCAGCGCGCACGCACCACCGGCCGGACCATCCCCGACATCCCCGCCGAAGACCTGCCCCACCTCGAACGCCACGCCCGCGAATCCCCGCCGTAGCCCACCAGAGCCCCCCCCGCCCCGCCCCCGACACCCTCTTCTAAGCGCCACGGAGAGCCCGTTGACCATCACCGAGCAGGACTCCAAGCTCTGGGACCGCGCCGCAGAGCAGGCCGTGCTCGGCATCTGCATGACCACCCCCTACGTGGTCAGACACATCCGAACCGCGCTCCCCGACCCTGCCTCGTTCTTCCACCCCGGCCACCGCACCATCTACCAGGCCATCCTCGACCTCGCCGACGCCGACGGCCCCACCGACCCCGTCATCGTCGCCGACAAACTCACCCGCGACGGCACCCTCAACCAGCTCGACCACGACGGCGGCCAGCTCTACCTCCTCGACCTCTTCCGCAACGCCCCCATCGCCGGAGACCCCGCCTGGCACGCCGGCATCGTCGCCCGCCACGCCACCACCCGCCGCGCCCTCCACGCCCTCCAGCGCGGCCTCCAATGGGTCACCAACGCCTCCGACGCCGACAACGTCCACGACGCCCTCGCCGCCGCCCAAGACGAGCTCGGCAAAGCCCTCGGCGACATCGCAGGGAACAACACCAGCGCCGCCAACGCCCTCGCCGGCCTCTACACCCCCATCGACTGGACCGCGGCGTTCTCCGCCCAGCCCGAGGACATCCCCTGGCTCGTCGAGAACCTCATCGAGCGCGGCCGTTCCATCGCCATCTACAGCCCGCCCAAGGCAGGCAAGAGCCTCCTCACGCTGGAGATCGCGGCTGCCCTCGCCACCGGCCGGCCCGTCCTCGGCCAGCCCGCCCGGCCGCCCGAGGTCGTCGTGTACGTCGACATCGAGAACAGCCAGTCCGACATCGTGGAGCGGCTCGGCAACCTCGGCTACGGCCCCGACGACCTGGAACTGCTCCAGCGGAACCTCATCTACTTCTCCTTCCCGAGCCTGCCCGTCCTCGACTCGGCCGCGGGCGGCCAGCACCTGCTCGCGCTGGCCAAGCACCACCAGCCCGCCCTCGTCATCATCGACACCGTCTCCCGGGTGATCGAAGGGTCGGAGAACGACGCCGACACCTTCGCCAACCTCTACCGGCACGCTCTCGCCCCGTTGAAGGGCGCCGGCATCTCCGTGATCCGCCTCGACCACTCCGGCAAGGACCTGGAGAAGGGTCAGCGCGGCTCGTCCGCCAAGGGCGCCGACGTGGACGCGGTCTGGCTGCTGGTGAAGGTGTCGGAGACGTCGCTGTACCTGAAGCGGGAGATGTCCCGGGCCAACCACGGCGTGCCGTTGATCGAGCTGCGGCGGCGGGCTGAGCCGTTGCGTCACGAGCTGGCCGTGGGCGGCTCCGGTCTGCCGCCGAAGGTTGCGCAGCTCGTGGAGCTCCTGGAGCAGTTGCTGGTGCCGTTGGACGCGGGCCGTGACGCGATCCGGGAGGAGCTCGCGGCGGCGGGGTTCAAGGCGTCGAACGAGACGATCTCGGCTGCGATCGGTGCGCGTCGGGCGGGGTTGTCGTGAGCGTCGCGGCGGCTGTCCGGGACAGCGTCCAGACCTGTCTAAAGATCTTGGAACTGTCCGGGACAGGACCCCTATCAAGATCGCTATATACCCCCCGGCAGGTGTGTCGCAACGCTGTGACCTGCCGTCCGAGCTGTCCCGGACAGGAGGCAGAACAAATGTCTGTTACGCGTACCCGCAGGTCACAGCGCCGAACCGTCCAAGTACCCCCCGAGGGTGTTGAGGCCCTTTTTGACCTGTCCGCGCCCCAAGACGATCACCACGAAAAGACCAGCTCACACCTGTCCCGGACAGCGTCCGGACAGCTAGACGATCTTGAGCCGGGCAGCGTGGCCGGGACCTGTCCCCGTCCTCTCCTCTCTACAGAGAGGACGGGGTCCCGGACAGCCCCAGACCGGGACACCCGCACCCGCCACCGAGCCCTCCCCAAAACCCCCATCACAGGCGACTGCGAACCCCACTGCATCACCTGCGGACGCGCCGACAGCGAGGGCTACTGCAACCCCTGCCTCACCACCTGCAAGCACACCAACGACCCCTACAAAGCCGACGTCTGCATCACCCTCACCCGCGTCGACGCCCACATCGTCTTCTCGCCCAACACCGGAGACATGCACCTCCTCGTCCGCGACTGCCCCCACTGCCACAACCCCCACCGACACGCACCCCAAGACCACCCCTGGCGAACCGCACCCTGCGGCCGGCCCTACCTCCTCAACATCAAGGAGCCCCAAACATGACCACCACCCGGCCAACGTTGCCCCCCGCCGCCGCGCGCGAGCAGGACACCTACCTCAAGGTCCACGAGGTCGCCGCCGCCATGCGCGTCTGCCGGATGACCGTCTACCGCCTCATCCACTCCGGCTCCCTCCCCGCCATCCGCGTCGGCCGCTCCTTCCGCGTCAGCGAGCTGGCCGTCGACGACTACCTCAAGGACGCGAGGTACAACGCATGAGCCGCCCCAAGAACGGGCCAGGGATGGCCGCACGCCTCGCCACCTACCGCTCCCTACGCGAACGCCACCTCACCTACGACCAGGCCGCAGCCGAAATGGGCGTCACACGCGACGCGATCCGCTGGTACGCAAAAGCCCTGCGCGAAAACGGCGACCTCCCTCCAGCACGCCCTCCCAAACCCACCCCCCCACCTCAGGAACCTCGTCGTGACGCGGCCAGAGAAGCAGTCCTCGGCCACCTGCTCACCTGGCCCAGCTCCCTCTTCTCGGCGTGGGACCTGGGCCGGGTGCTCGGCCTCTGCGACGCCAGCGTGCGCCGCGTCCTCAGGCAACTCGTCGCCGAAGGCGTCGCCAAGCAGGTCGACGGCACGCGGTACCCCAGCGACCAGCGCGTGCCGGCACGCCGCTACCAACTGGCCGCCAACGAGAACGCGGTGGTCGGCCGTGGCTGACTACACCCTCGCCGTCGACGCCGCATGCATGATCTGTGGCGAGCAGGTGTTGCGCACCGAGCAGATGCCCGGGGCGAACATCGACCTCCCGGACCACACCTGTCTGGAGCCCCAGGCCCGCGCAGCGCAGGCCGAAGCCGCCATCGCCCGCGTACGCGCCTTCGCCGAGCGCACCAAGATCTGGGGCTTGCCGTACCGCGTCAGTCCCCGAGACATGCCAGGCCACTGTGCTGAACTGCTGCTCGCCGCCCTCGACGCCTCGGAGGCCAACCGTGGCTGATGATCTCCACCATCCCGCCGCCCAAACCGGGGCCCCCTACGGCATGACCGGCGACCAGGTGCTCTCCCTCATCGCGAACGGCGAAACCTGGCACCCCAACGCCCAGCCGAACGAGTGCGGCATCGTCGACCCGCGCGACGACCGCCGCTGGTGCCGTCGACCGTTCGGACACGCCGACCACCACAACTGCTACCACCTCGAAGACGACTGGCCTGGAGCGGCTCCGTCGTGAGCATCTTCCACCGGCACCGCTGGATCACCACCGAGACCCACGGCCTCATCCACCTCCAGCGGTGCGCCTGGTGCGGCAAGACCCGCTACCGCGTCCACTAACCAGCACAACCACCCCAGGGGAACGCGTGACCCACCCGACGATCGAGACCCTCGACTGGCTCATCTCGTACTGGCCCGACCTCCTCGACGCCCGCGACCCCATGGCCACCCGCCGGCCCTGGACCCAGTCGGAGATCAGCCCCCAGGCGCGAGCCGTACGCGACGCCGAAGCCCGCCTGGAACGCCTCCTGCGCACCCCCGAAGCACCCGGCGAGACCCCCACCCCGCTCGACATCAGCGTGCTCCAGACCGCGCTCGACATCACCGTGCGCGCCGATGACCTCCAAGCCGAACTCGCCAACGCCCTCGGCCGGCCCCCGCACCCGCCACTCCGGCACGGTGCCCTCGGCGCGGACGTCCGCTGCCAGCGCATCCGCGGCTACCTCATCGAGCTCGGCACCGAGTGGCAGGACTGGGCCGCCCCAACCGTGCACGCCATGTACGAGCAGGCCGCCCGCGCGCTCGGCATGGCCTACACCGGCCAGGTCATCCCCGTCCTCTGCCCCTGGTGCAACGGGCGCACCCCCGAGACCCCGGCCGGGGGCGCGCAGACATGGCGCGTGGTCGACATGCCCAACGCGCAGGTGGCCATCGTGTGCCAGGGCCTGTGCGACCCCCCGGCCGACCAGGTGGGCGCGTGGTGGCGCGGTCAGCCGTGCTGGCCGATCGGGCAGTGGGAGGCCCTGGCCAAGCGCCTGCCCGAAGGCGTCGCGCAGCGGGTGCAGCGGCTGCGCAGGGTGATGCGACGGCGGGCGGGCGTGGTGCACGACGACGTGATCGCCGGGCTGCTCACCGAGGATGCGATCGAGCGGCTGGCGAAGTTGCCCGACCGGCCGCGCGAGGTGGGCGATGTGCCGGCGGGCGGGAGCGGGCGGGCGTGACTCAGGCGTCCGGCGCGGTCTTCTTCGGCCGGCCTCGCTTCTTCTCCTCGGGGAAGCGCGGGCCGACGAGGTCGAGGAGCTGCTGGGGGTCGTCGCGCAGGGTGCGGAGGCAGGCGCGCAGGAAGGCGTCCATGGTGCGGCCGGCGGGGAGTTGGGCGGCGGCTGCGGTGAGCTCGTCGCGCTCGGGGCGGAAGGTGCTGGTCGTGAGCTCGTGCTGGGAGGCCATGTGAAGATCCTGCCAGAAGTGGCTTCCTAATTTCCAGTGGGCTGTGCTAGGGTTGCGTCATCGCAAAAGAGAAAGCCACTTTTAGCAGGGAGAACGACATGCTGAGCACCGAGCAGATCACCAGGGCCATCGCCCGCGCCGAGGAGAACGGCGACCTGGACTCGCTCGCGTCCCTCCGCTACTTGGAGGCCGCCGCCCGCAAGGACGACCCGGTCCGTGCCGCTTACGACTCGGTCCGCACCAACTGCGAGTGGGTCAGCCTGGCCGTCCTCCGCGATGAGCTCGACCGTCGCGGGCTCACCACTCGCGGCCAGCAGGACGCTGCGCTCGTCCAAGCGACGCGCGCCGGAGCCATCCTCATCCCCGAAGGCAACCAGAAGAGCCTCACCCCGGCCGACTGGGACGCCGCCCTCACCCTCGGCCGCGGCCCCCGCCACCTCATCGCCTACGGGGTCTGAGGACACGCCCGAAAGAGCCCCTGACCTGCAAGAGTGGACAGTTATCCACAAGCTGATCTAGGATGCCTCCCAACCGGAGGTATGCCCTCCCACAGCCCCGCCACCGAGCGGGGCTTTCGCATGTTCAGGGGGTGACCATGCCCCCCTCCCTCAAGGTGTGCACCACCCCCGGCTGCCCCACCCTCTGCACAGGCGGCCGATGCACCCCCTGCCAGGCCGAGGCCGAGCGCTCCCGAGGCAGCGCAGCACAGCGCGGATACGACGCAGCATGGCGACGCACCAGAGCCCGCTACCTCCGAGACCACCCACACTGCGAGTGCCCTACCTGCGCAGCCCTGCCCCTGCGCCAGCGCCCCAAGGCCACCGACGTCGACCACATCGACGGCCTCGGACCCAACGGGCCACGCGGCCACGACCCCGACAACCTGCGAGCCCTCGCACACGCATGCCACTCACGCAGGACGGCACGCGACCAACCAGGCGGATGGAACGCCAGGTAGCACGCCCAGACCAGTCACACACCGTGACACCAGCGCTCACATCTCCGCAGGTCAGAGCGTCGCACGTTTCCGCAGGTCAGAGCCCTGGGGGGATGCCCCCGAATGTCCGATTCTCAGGGACCGCCGGGGAGGCGGATTTCTGGGCGTACGGAACCCCCCGACTTTCCTCCCCGAGATCTGTCACCCTCTGTGACCGCCCGCAAGGGGTGGTTGCCCCGCAACGGGATGAGGTCCTGTCATGCCCCCAGCACCGAAGCCGGCGCACATGCGCCAGCGCCGAAACAAGGCCTCGACGAGCGCAAAGCTGCAGGCCGACCCCAAGCTCCGTGCCCCCGAGCTGCCCGAGCGCGAGTGGCACCCGATGACGCTCGCCTGGTGGGCGGACGTGTGGGCGTCGCCGATGGCGCCCGAGTTCGACGCCTCCGACCGGCACGGCCTGTTCGTGCTGGCCGTGCTCATCGACGAGTTCTGGACGAAGCCGAGCAAGGACCTCGCCGGGGAGATCCGGCTCCAGCGCCAGTCGTTCGGCCTGTCGCCGATCGACCGCCGGCGGCTGCAGTGGGAGATCGACCGCGGGGACGAAGCCGCCTCCCGGACGAAGAAGCGGCGGACCGCCCCGGCGAAGGCCGACGCGCCTGCCGTGGATCCGCGCTCGATCCTGCACGCGGTGTAGGCCGTGGGGCTGCTGATCGTCCCGCGCGCCGATGAAGAGTCGTGGCCGACGCTGGGCCCGCAGGTGTGCGACCTGCTCGAAGAGCGGGCCGTGCACGGGCCTGGCGACCTTCGCGGGAGGCCGTACCGGCTGGATGCGGAGAAGCGGGCGCTGATCTACCGCTGGTACGAGGTGTATCCGCGCACGCACCCGCGCGCGGGCAAGCGGCGGTTCAAGCGGGTCGGGCTGAGCGTGCGGAAGGGCACCGCGAAGACCGAGCTGGCCGCGGCGGTCGCGTTCGCCGAGCTCCACCCCGAGGGGCCGGTTCGCTGCGACGGGTTCGACGCCCACGGCCAGCCGGTCGGGGTGCCGGTGATCGACCCGTACATTCCGATGGTCGCCTACACCGAGGAGCAGACCGAGGACCTGGCCTACGCGGCGCTGCTGGTGATGGTGCTGGAGGGTGAGGATGTCGACCTGTTCGACCCGGGCCTGGAGCGCATCATGCGCGCCGGCGGCGACGGGAAGGCGGTCGCGCTGGCCGCGGCCCCGGACTCCCGCGACGGCGCGCGGACGACGTTCCAGCACTTCGACGAGACCCACCGGTTCATCCTGCCGAGGTTGAAGCAGGCCCATCAGACGATGCTGGCCAACATCCCCAAGCGGATGCTGGCCGATCCGTGGTCGTTGGAGACGACGACGACGTACACGCCCGGCGAAGGCTCGGTGGCCGAGGGGACGCACGAGTACGCCGAGCTCGTCGACCGCGGCAAGGCTCAGGACCGGACGCTGTTCTTCTTCCACCGCGAGGCCACACCGGTCCCAGAGGAAGACCTGTCGGACCCGGACACGATCCGGGCCGCAGTCGCCGAGGCGTCCGGGCCGGCGATTGCCGGGTGGCCCGATTTCGAGGGTCAGGTCGACGCGATCGTGTCGCTGTACAACCAGCCGGACACCGACCGCTCCTACTGGGAGCGGGTCTGGCTCAACCGGCGAGTGCAGGCCGGGCAGCAGGCGTTCGACGCCGCGCGCTGGAAGGAGCTGTCCCGGCCGGGGCTCGTCATCCCGGACGGCGAGCTGATCACGATCGGGTTCGACGGCGCCCAGTTCCACGACGCGACCGGCCTGATCGCCACCGACGTGGTTTCCGGCTTCCAGTGGCCGCTCGGCATCTGGGAGCGGCCGGTCGGGGTCGAGGACTGGGAGTGTCCCGAGCACGAGGTGTCGGCGGCGCTCGAGGAAGCGTTCGACCGGTGGCAGGTGTGGCGCGTCTACGCCGACCCGCCCTACTGGGACGGCACCATCAACGTCTGGCGCGGCAAGTACGGCGAGAAGCGGGTCATCGAGTGGTGGACGAACCGCATGCTGCAGATGGCCCACTCGCTGCGCAACTACGCGACCGCGATGGCTGCCGGCGAGGTAACCAACAGCGGCGACCCGGTATTCGCCCAGCACGTCGGCAACGCCCGCAAGCACAAGCTGAAGCAGCTCGACGAGCGAGGCCAGCCCCTGTGGGTCATCCGCAAGGAACGGCCCGACTCGCCGAAGAAGATCGACGCCGCCATGGGCGGGTGCCTGTCGTGGGAGGCCCGGTGCGACGCGGTCGCGGCCGGCGCGAAGAAGAAGAACCGCTCCTCCAAGGTGATTGTGATGCGATGAGGTGAGGTGGACATGGCCCGCACGGACCTGGAATGGCTGAAGCACCTCATCGCCTGCCACGACAAGGACCTGCCCGAGCTGCGGAAGTGGGACGCCTACTACGAGGGCGAGCAGCCGCTGGCCTACATGGCGCCCGAGCTGATCCAGGAGCTCGACGAGCGGATCCAGCAGGTGGTCATCGAGTGGCCGCGCCTGGTCGTCGACTCGTTGGAGGAGCGGCTCGATGTCGAGGGCTTCCGGTACGGCAAGCAGGCCGACGCCGACGACGAGCTGTGGCGGATCTGGCAGGCGAACGACCTGGACGAGCGCTCTCAGCAGGCGCATGTCGACGCGCTCGTGATGGGCCGCTCCTACGTGATCGTCGGCTCGAACGAGGACGACAAGCGGACGCCGATCGTGACGGTCGAGTCGCCACTGGAGGTGTACGCCGAGCACGACCCGCGCACCCGGCAGGTTGTCGCCGCCGTCAAGCGGTGGACCGAGCAGGACGGGGACAAGCAGGTTGAGCACGCGACGCTGTACCTGCCCGAGGCGACGTCGTGGTGGGTGAAGGGCGAGGACACCTGGGAGGAAGACGCTGCCTACCCCCGGGATGAGCACGGCGTGGACGAAGTGCCGGTCGTGCCGATTGTCAACCGGCCGCGGACGCAGCGGCCCAACGGAGTTTCCGAGCTGAAGCCGATCGTGCCGCTCTCGGACGCGGCCTGCAAGATGGCCACGGACATGATGGTCAGCGGGGAGTTCCACGCCGCGCCGCGCCGGTACGCGATCGGGGTCGACGACGACGACTTCCGCGACGAGAACGGCAACAAGGTCTCCGCGCTGAAGCGCATCATCGGCCGGATCTGGGCCATCCCGAAGCACAAGCAGGAAGACGGGGTCGAGATCGGCCAGTTCGCCGAGGCTGACCTGAAGAACTTCCACGAGACGCTCAGGTTGCTGGCCATGCTGGTCGCCTCGCTCGGCGGTCTGCCGTCCCGGTTCCTCGGGCACGCCACGGACAACCCGGCCAGCGCGGATGCGATCCGGTCGGACGAGACGCGGCTGATCAAGCGTGCGGAGCGTCGGCAGCGGTCGTTCGGCGGCTCGTGGGAGCGGGTCAAGCGGCTGGTGTTCAAGGTGCGCGGCGAGCAGGTCGGCGACGACATTCAGAGCCTGGAGACGCTGTGGCGGGATGCGTCCACGCCGACGATCGCGCAGAAGGCCGACGCCGCGGTCAAGCTCCACACCGCGAAGATCATCCCCTTGCGGCAGACGCGCGAGGACCTGGGCTACACCCAGGTCCAGATCGAGCGGATGGAAGCCGAGGACGAGAAGGCCGCCGAGGACGCGTTCGCGCGCGTGATGGCCGGCGACCTGGCTGCGCTGACCGGCCCTAAGCCGCCCCGGGACGAGCCGGAGCCTGAGCCTGTGGGGTAGCCGATGGCCAGCGTTGAGCAGATCATCGCCGCCCACTACAGGCTGCAGCAGGCGATCTCCCGGCAGGCCGCCCAGCAGGCGCAAGAGCTGTGGGGGCAGGTCGACTCCCGCGGCGTGCTCGACTCTTGGCTCGCCGTCCTCGACGACGTGATCAGGGTGCTGACCGGCGGCCAGCTCGCCGCCGCGGGGCAGGCCCAGCCGTACCTGGACGCGCTCGCCGCCGCCCAGGGCCTGCCACCGGCGCCGCTCGTGGTGGACCCGGCCGCGTTGGCGGGCGTCGCCGCCGACGGCCGCCCGCTGGCGAGCCTGCTCAAGCAGCCAGCGCTGCGCACTTTGGGGCTGCTGGCGCGCGGCGCCGACGATCAGGATGCGCTCCGGGCCGGGCTGGCCAGCCTGGTGCGGATCGTCGACACCGAGATCTCGGACGCATCCCGTACCGCTGACCAGGTCGGGATCACCGCCCGCCGGGAGTGGGTCATGTACGTCCGGCACGTCACGCTGCCGGCGTGCGGGCGGTGCATCATCCTGGCCGGGCGCACCTACTCGTGGTCGATGGGGTTCGCGCGGCACGAGCAGTGCGACTGCACGATGGTCCCCTATCGGGAGGGCGACACCCCACCGCCGACCCCGCAGGAACTCTTCGACCAGATGTCCGAGCAGGAGCAGGCCAGAGCCTTCACCGTCGGTGGCGCGGAGGCCATCCGGCTCGGCGCCGACCTGGGCCAGGTCGTCAACGCCCGGCGCGGCATCCGCACCGTCATGGGCGGCCGGAAGGTGACCACGGAGGGGACCACCGTCCGCGGCATCGCCGGCAAGCAGATGCGCGACTTCAACGCCGGGCGGCTGGCCGGGGAGCGCTACCGCCGGTCGAAGAAGATCCGGCCGATGCCGGAGCAGATCCTCGCCGACGCGGGCGACAACCGCGAGGAAGCGATCCGGCTGCTACGGCAGTACGGCTACATCCTTCGCGCCGAGCCCGACCGGCAGCCGAAGCAGGACCGGCCGCAGGTCGTCATCCCTGCGCCGCGCCCCGAACCGGATCCGATCCCTGAGCCGGCTCCGCAGAAGCTGACCAAGGCCGCCAGCCGCTACCACCGCAGCCTCGACGGCATCGCCGACCTGGCCGCAGCGGTCGAGGCCGGGCAACCGCCCGCCGAGACGAAGCGCCTGGGCGGGGCCAGCGCACAGACCGAGCTCGTCACCCTGAAGGGCGGCGCCAAGGTCATCCGCAAACGGGCGAGGACCGGTACGGCTGAGCTGCAAGACGCCGACGCCGAGCACCTGACGAGCCTGGTGGCCAAGGCGCTCGGACTGGCCGCGCCCGCGGTGTACCGCCGTTCCGCCGGCGAAGTGTGGATGGAGTACGTCGCCGACGGGCAGACGGCCGAGGACGCCAGCCCCTGGGGCGGTGACCTCGACCCGCGCTTCCAGGCGGCGGTCCGCTCCGACCAGGGCATGCTCGTGGGCCTGGTCGACGCGCTCACCCAGAACGCGGACCGGAACGCCGGCAACTGGATGTTGCGGCCGGACGGCACGCTGGTGCCGATCGACCACGGCCTCGCGTACGGCGAGACCATCACCCCCGGCTGGGACGCGACTCTGGAGTACGTCAACTCGGAGTTCTCCGAGCCGTACACCCGCGGCGGCGGGAACCCGCTCACGCCTGGCGACGTCGACGAAGTTCGCACGCGGCTGCAGCAGCTTCGCCCGGACTTCGCGCACCTTGGCCGGGAAGAGTGGCTCGAGTACTCGCTGCGTGTCCTCGACCTGCTCGCCCAGGATGCGGCCGGTGACCGGCCGCTGGTCGCCGGGGTACGGTGACGCCATGACCGTCGTGGAACTCGTCTCCGTCGCGTCCGGCTCCCTGCTGTCCCGCGTCACACTGGGCGATGACGGCACCATCACCTACGAGGGCGGGCCGAGCGCCCGCTCCGCGGTCATGCGCCAGATGCGCGCGACCGGCGCGTCCGAAACCGACGCCATCCGAGCACTCCGCGCGGACGGCTGGTCGAACGGCTACGCCATGGTCAAACGCGACTGACCCGCTACTTCACCGCAGCCCCGGCCGGGCATTCCGGTCGGGGCTTTCTCATGCCCAGCTCACCCCGGCGCCGCAACGGCGGCCGGGCCGATCCCGCAACGGGAGCCCACCATGCACACCGCCCCCTGGCGCTTCGACCTCGCCCGCTTCGATGAGGACCCGCCGCCGGTGCCGGACCCTGGCAACCAGGATCCTGAGCCGGAACCGGAAGACCTCGGCGACAAGGGCAAGAGGGCGCTCGACGCCATGAAGGCCGAGCGCGCCGCCGCCAAGCGGGAAGCCGCCGCGGAGAAGAAGCGCGCCGACGAGCTGGCCGCGAAGGTGGCCGAGTTCGAGGACCGCAACAAGTCCGAGGCCGAGAAGCTCGCCGCCCGCGCTGAGCAGGCCGAGCAGCGCGCCCAGGCCGCGACCGCCCGAGCGGTCAAGGCCGAAGTGAAGGCCCTCGCGAGTGACGCGTTCGCCGACCCGACCGACGCTGACCTGCTCGGCGACCTGTCCAAGTACGCCACCGACGACGGCAACGTGGACACCGTCCAGATCAAGGCCGACCTGGACGAGCTCCTGGAGCGCAAGCCGCACCTGCGCAAGCAGGCAGGCCCGCGCACGCCGCGGCCGGACCCCTCCCAGGGCTCCCGCCCGGGACCAGGCCCCGTCGACTTCCGCACCGTCGACAAGGCCACCTACGACGCCGAGATGGCCAAGCTGGGCATCCGCGCCCGATGATCCGCATCCGCGCCCGACTGGGGGCCGGACACACCTCCATCGAGGTGGACGGACACGAGGGCCACGCCGAGCAGGGCCGCGTGTGCGCCGCGGTGTCGGCCATCACACAGACCGCGCTGCTCGGGCTCGAAGCGATCGCCCAGCAGCACCCGGACCTCGTGTCCATCACGATCACTGAGGAGTGACATGAACACCTCGACCGCCCGTTGGGCGTTCAAGCTCGACCGCCACGACGTGCGGTCCACCGTCCCGGCCGCGATCCGCGCCATGCTGCAGAACGGCCTGCTCGACCGGACGTTCCAGGAGGCGCTGCGCCCCGACTTCCTGTTCCCGGCGCTGGCCGACAGCGAGGCGTGGGGCGGCGGCCTGGGCGACACCAAGACCTTCACCCGCAAGGGCCTGCTCGCCCCCGTCACCAACGCGATCACCGGCTCCGACGCCTCCGCGGCCACGTACTCGATCGAGCAGTGGTCCGTCACCATGGACCAGTACGGCAACTCGGTCGACACCAACATGCTGATCTCGGCGCACGCGCTGGCCAGCAAGTACGCGGCCGACGTGCAGACGCTCGGCATCAACGCCGGCCAGTCGCTGAACCAGATCTGCCGCAACAAGCTGTACGCGGCCTACGCGGGCGGGCGCACCTGGTGCACCACGGCGGCGGCCTCCGACAGCTCGATCATCGTGCAGTCGGTCAACGGCTTCACGCACGTCATGGTCAACGGGGTCCCCACCCCGGTCAGCCCGACCAACCCGCTCGCGGTCACGATCGAGGGCGTCGCGAACACCGTCACCGCGGTCAACACCGGCACCAACACGCTGACCCTCGGCTCGGCCCGGGTGGACGTGGCCGGCGACTACGTGGTGGCCTCCAATGCGCCGGTCACCATCCGGCCGACCGGCGACACCGCCTACGACCTCACCACGAGCAACGTCGCGACGTTCGCGCTCTTCCGCGCCGCGGTCACCCGCCTGCGGAAGATGAACGTGCCCACGTTCGGCGGCCACTACGTCGCGCACATCGACCCCGACACCGAGGCCCAGCTCTTCTCCGACGCCGACTTCAAGCAGGCGCTGCAGGGCCGCGTCGACTCCCCGATCTACCGGGACCTGTCGATCGGCCGGTTCGGCGGCATCGACTGGGTCCGCAACAACGAGGTGCCGACCGTGCTGGGCGGCTCGGCCGGCAACGTGACCGTGCACCGGCCGATCGTGATGGGCGGCAGCGCGCTCATCGCGGCCCCGTTCTCCGAGATGGGCTCGCTCCTGGGCGGGACCGGTGTGGACGACGTGCCGGAGATCTCGATGGTGCCGGCGGCGCCTGGCGTCAGCGTCGCGCTGATCGTGCGCCCGCCGTCCGACCGCCTCCAGCAGAACCTGTCCACCACCTGGTCGTGGGTCGGCGACTTCGGCATCCCGACCGACTCTCTCGCCAACGGCGACGCCTCGCTGTATAAGCGCGCAGTCGTCGTCGAGCACGGCTGAGCCGGGGGCACGGATGCGTATCCGAGCACTCCAGCCGGTTAAGGCGTACTTCAACTACCAGGTCCACGAGCTTGAGGAGGGGCAGGTCGTCAAGGGCGGCCTGGCCGAGCACCTGGCCGGCGACCCGCGCGTCGAGATCCTCGACCAGCCGGGCGACCCCGCCGACGGCGACCTCGACGCTACGGGAACGATCGACGAGGTGCTCGCCTGGGTCGGCGACGACCCCGGCCGGGCCGCCGAGGCGCACGCCGCCGAGCAGGCCAAGGACAAGCCGCGCTCCACGCTGCTGGCCAAGCTCGCCGAGATCATCAACGACTGACGGGAGGCCACCGTGTCCCTGCCCCCGCTTGCCACGGTGGCCGACCTCAACACCCACCTGCAGACGACCCTGCCGACCGCCCAGGCGGAGCTCGCCATCCGGCGCGCCTCGGCCCGGGTCCGGAAGTACACCCGGCAGGTCCTCACGCTCGTGGTCGGCGACACCGTCGATGTTGAGGGCGGCGACCGGGTCCTCCGTGTCCCGCAGCGCCCTCTCGTCGTCGACGGCGACCACCCGCTCACGGTGATCGAGCTGGGCGACTTCGGCGCGATCGACCTCACCCTCGCCGAGGACGTCGACTACACCCGGCTCGGCAACGAGCTCACGCGCGGCCACCCCTCTCACTGGGGCACCCGGACGATGGGCTGGCCGTACAGCAGAGTGCGCGGCGTGTGGGCGCCCCGGGTGCGGCTGACCTACAGCCACGGCTACGCCGAGATCCCGGACGACATCGTGGACGTCGTGCTCGACCTCGCCTCGGTGAACGTCACGAACGTGGCGGGCTTGCGGTCGGAGTCGATCGACGACTACCAGGTGACGTACGCGACCGAGACTGTCGGCAACGCCCGCCTCACCAAGGACCATAAGGACGCGCTGCGCAGCTACTGCGGTGGCCTCACCTCGCTGAGGCTGTCGTGAGCGTCGAGGGCGTGCTGGCGGCCGGCCGGGCGGCGGCGCTCAAGCTGATGCGCGACACCTGCGAGGTGGAACGCAAGGACGGCCCGCCGGTCCTCGACCCGGATACCGGCCTGTACGTGCAGAACTGGGCGACCGTACACGCCGGCATTTGCCGGGTGAAGCCCCGTGCCTCCAGCGAGACGGAGTGGGGCGAGCATGAGGTCACCCTCCACCAGTACGCGGTCAGCCTGCCCTGGGACACCGGGCCGGTCATCCAGCGTGAGGACCGGCTGACGGTGCTCACGTCGGACGACGGATGGCTGGTCGGCCGCCCGCTGGAGGTCGTGGCGATCAGCCTCGCCGGCACGTCCACAACGCGCCGCATCCTCGTCGAGGACAAGGAGGGGTGACCGTGGCTGACGCCGAGCTCGACTTCTCCGCGCTGCTCGACGAGATCGAGTACATCGAGTACGAAGCGGAGGAGATCGCCCGGCGGGCGTATCCGCTGGTCGAGGAGTACGCGAAGAAG
Organism: Nonomuraea sp. NPDC050328; assembly: GCF_044459405.1. Taxonomy (NCBI): domain Bacteria; kingdom Bacillati; phylum Actinomycetota; class Actinomycetes; order Streptosporangiales; family Streptosporangiaceae; genus Nonomuraea; species Nonomuraea sp. NPDC050328. The sequence goes on from NZ_JBITIW010000003.1 coordinate 789,140, forward strand.
GTCGAGAAGGAGTGGCGGGCCAACGCCCGCAAGACGGCGGGCCGGCACGGACGCCACTACCCGAACTCGATCACCTCCGAGCAGCTCTACAGCACGTCCGGCCCGGAGTGGGAGATCGGCCCCGACAGGGCCAAGAAGCAGGGCTCGATGGGCCGCGGCTTCGAGTACGGCAGCGTGAAGCAGCCGCCCCACCTGGACGGCGCCCGCGCGGTCGAGAAGGTCGGCCCGGAGTTCAACGCCGCGGTCGACAAGCTGATGAAGGACTTCCTGTGACCCCGCCGCCTCTGGAGTCCCGGCCGCTGGTGCTCGCGATCGTCGCGATGCTCGACGCGGGCCTGCCGAACACGATCGGCATCTTCTGGGGGATGGCGCCGCAGGGCGCGACCCCGCCGTACGCCGTGCTGTACCCGGACGGCGGGATGGAGTCGCCGGCCGACCGGTCCCTGGCCGACGACGTGCCGACCGATCTGCGGTTCCAGATCACGGCGGTGGGCGCGACGCCGGAGCAGGCCGCGCTCGTCGCCGACAAAACCGCGCTCATCCTGCTGACCGCCGTCCCGTCGGTCCCCGGCCGCCGAGTGCGGCCGATCCGGCAGGAGGGGACGCAGCCGGTCCAGCGGGACGACACCGCGGGCGAGCTGTTCTTCGCGACCGCCCAGTACCTGGCGCGCTCCGACCGCGCCTGACTCATCACCCGCCCACGCCCGGCACGTGACGTGCACGGGGCGTCCGGCATGCCCTGGAGGAGCCCATGCCCACGCGAGCACCACAGCCGTCTACGGTCGCTGGCGGCGCGCTGACGATGCACAACGCCGCCGCGGACGACAAGGTCTCCGGCATCACCCGCGAGACCACGTTGATCGTCAACAACGCCACCGCCGGTGCCGTGACCCTCACCGTCACGCCACCCGGCACCACCGGGTACGGCGTCGCCAACCCGCCCAAGCCGTGGAACATCCCCGTGGGCTTCTACCGGCTCAGGCTGCTGCCCGGCTTCCGCGACCCCGCGGACTCCAACCTCATCGAGCTCGGCTGGTCGGCGACGCCCGGATCCACGCTCACCTGGGCGGTGCTCTGATGCCTGCCCGCATGATCACTGTCCGGTCCAAGCTCACCGGCCTCACTGCCGTGATCAACGAGAAGGCGTTCGCCGCGTTCGCCGGCAACTACGAGCGCCTGGACCAGCCCGCCCCCCAGCCGGACGAGCCGGCCCAGCCCGACCCCGCGAAGACCACCTCGCGCCGTGCGGCGCCGAAGGAGAAGGAGTAGATCATGGCCAATGAGGATCTCCTCGGCGACGGAATGGTGAAGGTGACCGTCTGCCTCACTCTGTCGTCGATCAGCTCGCCGCCCGCCGCCGAGCTCAACGCCGGCATCGACATCCAGATGCTGCTGACCAAGGAAGGCCTCGGCGTCACCCCGGAGCAGGCCTCCGTGGACACCACCGCACTGGGCTCCAGGAGCGAAACCGAGCGCGGCGGTACGGCCAAGCACCCCACCGAGCTGACCTACAAGAGGAAGAAGCTGGAGGCGGACGACATCGCCTTCAACACCCTCACTCCGAAGACCGACATCATCCTCGCGGTCCGCCGGAACAAGGACCACGAGCTGGCCTGGGCCGCGGGCGACCCGGCCGAGATCTACCCGCTGGAGTGCGGCATCTACAAGCGCCAGCCCCCGGTCCTCAACGAGGTCCAGAAGATCGTCCAGACGATGTTCAACCATTCCGACGCCGACACCGAGGCGGTCGTCGTCTGATGACCGAACAGAGCGAGCAGACCCAGTACGTCGACGACGTCGACGCCTTCCTCGCCGGGCTCAAGCTGCCCGAGGCCCCCATGCCGATCTGCATGCGCGGCGATCTGCAGGCCCAGTGGGAAGAGCTGGAGCAGCGGCTGGAGTTCCTCCGCCGCCAGCCCAAGAACGACTCGCTCGGCGCCGTCGATCCCACTCGCGTGGTCGCCGAGCAGATGGAGGCGCTGCGCACCGAGATGAAGGAGCACGTCCGGGTCTTCCTCCTGCGGGCGAAGACCCGGAAGGAGTGGTCCGACCTCATCAAGCTCCATCCTCCGCGGAAGGAGGATGGAGCCGGCGCGGCGTTCAACCCCGAGACGTTCCCGGTGGCGGCGCTGGCGGCCTGCAGCGTCCGCCCGCGCATGACCGAGGAGCAGGCAGGCCGCGTGATCGACCAGATCACGGCCGGCCAGTGGAACGAGCTGTGGGGAAAGGTCGCCGCCCTGAATGCGGGGTCGGGTGAGGTCCCTTTCTCCTTCGTCGCATCCGAGATTCTGTCGAGCACCAGCAGGAGATAGCTCTTTCTCGGATGTACGGCGTGCCGCGCTCGATCTGGCTCGGCCGACGACGCGTCTCGGTCACCACGTACGAGTACGACGGGGAGGGCCGCCTGGCCCGGGCCGTCACGCGGCACGACCCCGAGTGGCTCGACGACGACAGAGACTGGGCTCTGGCCGACTACCACGATCAACTGTCGAGGTGCGACAAGTGCGGCCTGCCGACGGATGAGACCACCGGCGAGCACAACGCCGGCCGATGGGAAGCGCCGCCTCCGCGCCAATGCCACGCCTGCGAGGCGGTCCACCGCCGTCAAGCGGAGATGGCGGCGTGGGAGGCGGAAACCGGCCGCCGCGAGCCGGGATTGCTCTACAGCGTCCGGGCCCGCGAGATCACCTGACGATCAGCGCGAAGATCATGTAGGCCAGCATGATCGCAGCGACTGCGATGCTTCCGATCATCTGGTTTCGGTTGGTCGCGGTGCCTCGCTTCAACGCGACGAGTCCGCATAGGCCGATGATCACCGCGAGGCTGGCCATGAAGGCGCCAGCGATTGCGGCGTCCTTGCTCTCGCGAGCTATCGCGAGCACGCCGGCGACGCCGAGGATCGCGGTCAAGTGGGCGATCCAGTTGCTGCTGCCCGCAGCCTTCTGCGGTGCGGCCGGCTGGTCGTAAGCGGGCGAGGGTGCGCCGTACGGCGACTGCTGCCCGTCCGGGCCGGGCTGACCGTACGGCTGCTGCTGGTGCGTCATGTTGGGCTCCGTCTCGCCAGCGGGGACCCCCCGATCCATCGGCGATGATGACACGCCCCTTCCGTCCCATGCGAGACATTCGACACAAATGAGGGGGTGCTCCTATGGCCGATCGCACCGTGACCACCCACCTCAAGCTCGGGGTGAGCGGCTTCACCGCCGGGGCGTCGACCGTCAAGCGGGACTTGAAGTCGATGAACGCCCAGTTCACGGAGACAGCGGGGTTTGCCAGCGGGTTCCGGTCCAAGCTGGAGGCAGCGGTTCGGAAGATGCCGCCCATCAAGATCGACGCGGACTCCAGCCCTGCGGACGTCAAGGTCGCCGCACTGCGCGATCGGATGGAGAAGCTGGCCCAGAAGAAGATCGGCGTCGATATCGACGCCGGCCCGGCGATGTCCGAGCTAGCCGAGCTGGAGGCCGAGCTCGCCGTCGTCCAGGACGGCGCATCGTTCGAGGTGCGCGCACAGGTCGGGCAGGCCATGGCTGAGCTGGGCACGGTGCTCGCAGAGATGCGGCGCATCGACGGCCAGACCCTCGACGTCAACGTAGACGTCGACACCAACCTCGCCCTGCAGTCCCTCGGCCTGCTCGGCAAGGCCGCCAGCGCGATCGGCCCCCAGGCCGTGGCCGGGCTGGAGACGCTCGGCTCGGTGGGCCCCGGTCAGGTGGCCAAGGTCGGTGCCGCCATCGCGCTGCTACCGACCGTCGCCCAGGTAGCAGCCAGCGGCATCGTCTTCGCGCTGGGAGCTGGCCTGGCTGCCGTGGGCATCCAGTCGGCCGCCCAGTCGGAGCAGGTGGCCAACCGGTGGGGACGGGTGGGCATCGTCATCAAGCGCGAGCTGGCCGACGCCGCGCAGCCGCTGGAAGGCAGCCTGCTTCGTGCCGCTGACCTGGCACTTTCTACCTTCCAGAAGATCAAGCCTGCCCTGGCGCGGATCTTCAAGGGCCTTGTCCCCGATATCGACGCGTTCCTTGCCGGCGTGGCCAAGGGGATCCAGCAGCTGATGCCCCCCCTGGAGAAGGTCAGCGGGAGCTTCGGCAAAATGCTGACGGCGCTGGGTCAGCAGATGCCTGAGATCATGACCACCCTGGGTGAGACCTTCGAGTTCTTCGCCAAGCAGCTTGACGAGGACCCGCGCATGCTCGCGGACCTCGTACAGGATGCGACGGATCTGCTCAAAGTCGGCGCGGAGGTGCTCGCCTGGGCGGATGACGTCAAGGCCATCGCCATGTCTCCGCTCGATCCGGAGGGGACCGGCAACTGGCTGTCCAAGTTCTTCCTCGGCGGCTCACTGCCGGAGGAGATGGAGCGGTCGCACACTACGGTCAAGAACCTGACCGGTGCCGTCAGCGAAGCCTCCCTCGCCATCACCAAAGCCCAGATCGCGGCCGAGCAGAACGCCGGGTCGACGGGCAAAATGTCGATCAGTGCTGCTCAGGCGGCGCGGGAGTACGACAACCTCTCCGGCAAAATCAGCAGCCTGGTGTCGCTCACGTCGGGGGCGATCCAGACGGAGATCGGTTGGCAGGCCGCGCTCGACCGGGCAACGGAGGCGGCGAAGAAGAACGGCGAGGCCACCTCGACGACCACCGAGAAGGGCCGGGCGAACAAACAAGCTTTGATCGACCTGGCCACCGCAGCGAACAGCTACCGGCAGTCCCTGATGGACGCGGGTACGCCGATGGCTGAGGTCGCGGCCAAGTTGGAGAGCCAGCGCGCGGCATTCATGAAGACCGCCGATGCGATGGGCTTCTCGAAGAAGGAGGCCGCCAACCTGGCAACCGCCCTCGGCCTGGTGCCCGGCGCGGTGAAAACGGACGTCAAGTTGCCGGGCGGCAAGGAGGCGAACGAGCTCCTCAAGGAGTACCAGCGGAAGCTGAAGGAGCTCGACGGCAAGGTCGTCAGCACGACGATCCAGCAGACGACTGTTCGATACACCCGCGAACAGCTCATCAAGAAGGCCCAGCGCGCGGGCGGCATCCTCCGGTACGAGGCCGGCGGCATTGAGGCGTACGCGGCGGGCGGGAAGCGGCCGGGTCCGCACATCGTCAACAAGCCGACCGTGTTGTACGGCGAGGGCGCCGCCCCGGAAGCCTTCATCCCGTACGAGTCCCGCTACCGGAAACGCGCGATCGATCTCCTTAGCAACGTCGCCAGCGACTTCGGCCTGGAGGTCTACAGCGCGAAGGCCTCCAAGCAGACCGGAGAGCTGACCGGCACCCTGGAATCCACCCGCGCGAGCATCACGGGCGAGCTGTCCCGGGCGACTGGTGAGCTGACCGGCACCCTCGGTGCGACCGGCTCTCTGACCGGGACGATCGAGCGCGTCGGTGAGATCGGCGAGGCCATGACGGGCGGCTGGGTCGAAGGCTCGGCCGCCCTGGGCGAGGCGGTCACCGGGATGGGCGACACCGTGGCGGGCGAGATCGACGGGCTGACCGGGTCGGTTTCGGCACTGGCCAGCGCGGTGACCGGCGCGAAGGCGGCGGCCGAGGAGCAGGGCAGCATCTCCGGGACCAAGGGCAAGGACGACGACGATCCCGGCTGGATCGCCGGCAGCGGCCCGAAGTCGAAGAAGAAGCCCAAGAAGAAGAGCAACACCGGCAGCATCACGGGCGAGATCAGCTCGATCACCGGGACCCTCAAGCCCAAGCCGCGCCCGATCGAACCGCGGATCGCGGCCTACGCCAGAGGCGGGATCGTCACCTCGCCCACCCTGGCCTGGGTCGGCGAGCGGGGAGCCGAGGCGGTCATCCCGCTCACGGATCCGCTGCGCGGCCGGGCGATGCTCCGCCAGGCCGAGGCCGCGCTGCCCGGCGTGCGGAACGTCGCGCGCGAGAGCCGCCCGCAGCAGGTCCGGTTCTCCGCCCCGGCCATGGCCGCGGCCTCGGCTGGAGGAGTGGGGCCGGGTGGCATGCAGATGACGGGCCCGGGCGGCATCACCATCAACGTCAACCTGGCCGGCGCCGTCGTCCGGTCGGAAGCCGACCTCAACCGAATCATCAAGGGCGTCGGCATGGAGGTCGGCCTGCGCGCCCCTCGCATGTAGGGAGGCCCCGGATGGGGTTGCAGGGATACACGCCGGCCGACCTGGCCCGGCTGAAGAGCATCCAGACCAACGCCGGCGCCACCAAGCCGGATGTGCGCGAGCCGATCGTCAACGGCCGCCGCGTCCGGATCGTACGGCGGCGCACTGACGCGCCCGGGGTGCTCGTGCTGACGCGCGAGTACCACCGGGTGCACGGAGATCACAAGGACGTGGAGGTCCGGGTGCCGCTGATCCGGGCCCGGCTGGGAGGGAGACGCTGATGGTGCGAGCACACGAGCGGCGCCGGGCCGGGCTGCTGCTGGAGCTGGCGGTCGAGGACGAGCTGGGCGTGCTCCTGGACGCCAAAGACGCCCACGCCGAACAGGGCAGCGAGGAGTCGAGGGCGGCCAAGCGCGCGGCGATGGAGTCGCTGGCTGAGACCCGCCGCTGGCTGCGCGCCCTGGAGGCGATCCGCAAGGCCGACCTGGCGCTGGCCGAGCTCGACGGCCGCTCCGACCGCGAGGCGGTCGAGGCGCGGGAGGCGCTGCAGGAGCGCCTGGCCGAGCTGCACGCCAAGCACGGCCCGCTCATCGAGGCGATGGCTGAGCTCGGCGCCGGGATGCCGCAGAGCCCGGCGACAGAACTGCCGCCGGGGTCAGTCAACGTGCAGCCGTCGACCGCGCGAGCGCAGACGAACGTCGGGGAGGGGATCTGACATGGCGTGGAGCGCCTCGGGGATCATGGTGGCGTCCTACGTGGACAAGTGGGACGACACCCAGCTCGCCACGGACATGACCAGCGAGACCGACATCAAGGCCGCGTTCTTCAAGTCCACCGTCACCCCGAACTTCACCACCGACACCGCCTACAACGCGGGCACGTGGCTGCTCGCGAACGAAGCGGCCGGCGCGGGCTACACCGCCGGCGGTCTGGTCCTGACCGGGACAACGTTCCTGGCCGGTTCTGGGAGCGCGGTGTTCGACGCGAACAACATCAGCATCCCGTCCAGCACGATCACCGCCGAGGGCTACCTGGGCTACGACGACGCGCACGCCGACCGCGCCCTGTGGGCCACCTGGTTCGGGGCGGTCGAGGAGACCCAGGACGGCACGTTCCTCGTCACTCACGATCCGGGCGGCATCTACGCCCTGGACCTGACTCCGTAGGGGGCGTGTGTGGCAACGGTCAAGCAGGTCCTCCTGCCAGAGGAGGCGCTGCACCTAGGCAGCAACATCGCCCCCTACGACAAGGTCAACGGCACCAACCTCCCCGTCTCCCGGCTGCTGTACGACGCCACGGCGGACGAGGCCGCGTTCTGGTCGTTGGAGGCCGTCAACTACGGGTCGGGCAACTGGACCGTGGAGCTGATCTGGTACGCGGTCAACGCCACCACCGGCACCGTCCGGTGGGGCGTGTCCCTGGCCGCGATCACCCCCGAGTCCGACAGCCAGGACATCGAGACCAAAGCGCTGGCCACCGAGCAGACGGTCGACGACGCCCACCTCGGCACCACCAGCAAGCGGCTGCACAAGGCCACCGTGACCTTGTCCAACCTCGACAGCGTGGCCGCGGGCGACTGGGTCGCACTCCGCGTCCGACGGATCGGCTCCAACGGCGCCGACACCCTCGCCAACGACGCCGCCCTCGTCCAGGTCCGCATCTCCTACTCCGACTCCTAGGAGGCAGCAGATGGCGGTCCGGATCTCGGCCGAGGCCAACCGGTACAGGGCTACTATCGCCAGCCCGCCGACCAGCAACCAGTGGTCGGTAGCGTTCTGGATCAAACCGGTCGTGGCGACGGGCCGTATCTGGTCGCTCAACAACGCCTCCACCGGCGCCGATGAGATGCTGTTCAGCGAGACGGGCGAGTTCCGGCTCATCGCCGGCGACACCGGCCACACCGGGCCGGCGGCGGCCGCCGGCGTGTGGCACTACGTCGGCTACAGCAACAACGGCGTCAACGGCATCTGGGTGATCCGCACCCTCACCGCCACCAGCTTCACTGTCCTGACCTGGTCGGACGGCAGCGCCAGCAGCAACCAGTTCTCCCGGCTAGCGCTCGGCGACCACTACGAGGGCGGCGTCCCCATGGACGGGTCGCTCGCGGCCTTCCGCTGGTGGTCGGCCAGCCTGTCGCAGGCCGAGCTGGAGGCCGAGTGCTTCCGGCAGATGCCCAGCCGTACGGCCGGGCTGCGCGGCTGGTACCCGCTCATCCGCACCACCGACCTGGCCGACCTGTCCGGCAACGGCAACACCCTGACCGGCGGGACCGGCGCGGCGCAGGACGACGGGCCCGGCATCCCCTGGAGGCAAGGCCACCGGCGGATCTTCCTGCCCGGTGAGGTCCCCGCCGAGGCGACACCCCCACTGATCACCGGCGTGGCGAGCGTCCCCACCCCGGCGATCTCGCTGGGCCGGAACGTCGCAGCTCCGCTCATCGGCGGCACCTCATCGGTGCCGACACCGAGCATCTTCGTCGGCGGCGGCGTCACTCCCGTCGAAGCACCCCGGATCGTCGGCACCGCCGCGGTGCCCGCACCGGACGTCAGCACAGTCAAGAACGTGGCCGTGGCGGCGCCGCTCATCGCCGCCCGCGCGCTCGTCCCGGCTCCGACGGTTTCCGTCCCGGTTAACCCGGGCGACGACCTGACCGGGCACGGCGAGCTGTCCTACAACGGGTTCAAGCTCTCCGCCGGCACGTACACACTGATGCGGCTGACCGGCACGCCGTGGGACATGGCCCCGCTCGACAACGGCGACGTGCCCCATCCCAGCGCGCACGGAGCGCTGGCGGGCCAGAAGCTCGCCCAGGAGCGGATCGTCACCGCCGAGTTCCAGATCACCTGCCCCAACGACACCGAGGCGGCCGAGGCGGCCGCGCTCGCCTTCCTGGACGGCCTGCCCGTCCCGGACGCGGACGAGCAGCTCCCGATCGCGATCCAGATCTACAACACGGTCTTCATCGGGTACGGCGCCTGCATCAACCGGGACGCCCCTGTCGAACAGCTCGCCGTCCTGGGCTTCATCCCGGCCAGCGCCCAGTTCGCCATGGCCGACCCGCGCTTCTACAGCCGCCAGTTGCTGAGCGCCACCGTGCCCGACGGCGGCGACGTCGACGTCAACAACGCCGGCAACACGCCGACCAGGCCGCTGATCCGGATCCCAGGCCCGGCCAACCAGCCGCTGATCGAGATCACCCGCATGCTGCCCGACGGCACCGAGGACGTGCGCGTGCTGGAGTACGACGTCGAAATCCCGGCCGGGCAGGCGTTGGTGATCGATGTGGCGCTCGGCACCGTCGCCCTCGGCGAGGTCAACGAGTCCCAAGCCAGGACGAACCAATCCGTCAGCATCCCGGACATGGTGCTCGGCAAGGGGATCAGCACGATCGCCTACGAGAGCGAGACCGGCAGCGCCCCGCCCGCGGTCGTCCTCTGGAAACACGCCTACCTGTAGAGCAGCCAGCAACCCAAGGGGGTGAGCTCGTGCCGGCCGAGACTCGCTCTCTCGTCTCCCGCGTCGCCCCCGGCGCGGTGGCGCGCGGCGCCGCCCAGCCGGGCGACATCATCCTCGCCTGGAGCACCGCGAGTTTCGGGGCCAACGCGGACCTGACCATCACGGGCGGCGGCACCTGGCAGCCGATCGGCGACTTCCCGGCCACCTCCTGGGCGGGAGCCCGCGTCTGGGGCAAGACGATCGGCCCGGATGAGCCGGAGGAGTACACGGTCACCCAGGACCCCCTGGCTGATGGCGTCGTCATCTTGCACGTCATCCGCAACGCCACCCTGGCCGGCCTCCAGGTCACCTTCGACACCAGCAACATGGCGCCGGGCCTGACCCCCTCCAGCCCCTCAGGAATCGAGATCCGCTACTCGGCCGGCATCCAATCCTTCGGCGCGACCACGTGGGCGGCCCTGCCCGGCTACACCCAGGACCAGGTCCAGACCGGGGCGATCACCGCCACCCTCGCCGCCCGCCCCTACGCCTCCACCTCCGAGCTGGACGCAGCCGGGATGCTGGCTACCCCCACCCCCACCGCCCAACGGGCCGTCACGCTGCTCATCCGCTCGACGGACACGGGCGGAGGATCGGGTGGCGGAAATACTCCCACACCGCAGCCGTTCCCGGTCTACGCGCCAGCCAAGGGCCTGTCCCTCGCCCGCTACACCGCCCACGACCTGCTCACCGGAGAGTTCCGCGGGGACCTGACGTCCATGGCCGTGCGCGGCTACGACCGGCGTATCGGCGACGTCGGCGCGTTCGCCGGCGAGATCCCGCTGGGGTCGGCCCGCGCCGCCCGGCAGATCCGGGACATCATCCCCGAGGACGAGACGAACCTCTCGTCGGGCCCGGGACGCACGGTGATCCACTGCTGGCGCGACGACCAGCTGACCGGCATCTACTGGATCCACACCGCGGTCGAGCAGCGCGGCGCCCGCGGCGGGGTCGCCCTCGGCTTGCAGGGCGTCACTCTGGACGGCTACCTCGCCCACGTCGCCCTGCTGGCCGGCATCAACCTCGAAGAGGGCGACCAGATCGCCAACGCTCGCGCGCTGCTGCAGATCGCGATGGACGACCCCGGCTCCAACATCGGGCTCACCCTCCAGGCCGGCCTGTCCGGGACGGACCGGCCGCTCGTCGCCGACCAGGACGCCTACATCGGCCAGATCCTGCAGAACTACGCCCGCGTCGACGGCGGCTTCGAGTCGGTGATCAACCCGCGCATCGTGGGCGGCAACCTGCTCCGCTCCTGGGAATGGGGATCCCCCAAGATCGACCACCCCGAGGTCGAGCACGAGTTCGTCGAAGGCGAATCCGGCGGCACCATCGTGTCCTGGTCGCGCACCATCAGCGCGCTGTCCGGCCACACCCGCCTGGCCGTCGTCGGCGGCACCCCCGAGCAGACCGACATCACCACCGCGTCACCGCCCACCCGGTCCGAGCTGCTGACCGCGACCGCTCACCGCGCGGCCGGCTGGCCCATCATCGACAAGAGACTGCGGCACGACTCGGCGGACCAGGCCGAGGTCGACGCCTACGCCTCCTACTGGGCCAGCCGCACACAGGGCTCGCCCCGCGTGTTCGAGTGCACGGTGCTACTCGGCAAGGGCTCCAGTTGGACGCCGAACTGCCTGGGCCAGTACGCGCGCATCACCCTGAACAACCCGCGCTACCCGCTCCGCAACGGCAGCCCGTCGTTCAACAAGCGGATGCGGATCATCGGCTGGTCCCTCACCCCCGCCCAGCGCAACGAGGGCCGCGACACCCTCACCCTCACCCTCGAACAGGAGGCCCTGTAGATGGGTATGCCGATGGACCCGTTCGCCGGCACCGCAGTGCACGACCCGGTCCGGATGCTGCAAGAGCTGTCGACGCGCATGTCCAGGGTCGAGCAGCTGCTGGGCCAGCGGCCAGGAGTCCCGGTCACGAAGACGAGCGGGCCGCTGTTCCTGCCGAACGGCGTGCCATCCACCCCGTCAGGCGGCATCTACCTGTTCGCCAGCGGCGGGGACTTCTGGTGGCGCAGCAGCGACGGCAGCGAGTACAGCGGCATCCCGCCCGAGGTCCCGTCCGCCGGCGCTGTGTTCGACCCGGTCGGCTACAACGTCTCCAACGCGCCCGGCAGCTACAGCTCCTCCCACAGCCAGGCGCTCGTCGACGGCCTGTTCTCCGTCGGCAACCGGCTGGTCGCGACCCTCGACGCGCTCAAGAGCGCCGGGCTCATGGACTTCGCCTAACCCCTGATCGTGGCCGCCCGCCCTCCCATTGGAGGATGCGCGGGGCGGGCGGCCCGCTTCCCACCCGCCGCGGCGCTTTGCCGTATCACCTGCGAGGAGCCGTGTTTGAGCATGTCCGTTGAAGAGCCCACCCTCGGTGAGGTCGCCCGAACGCTGGAGAGGTTCGAGCGGAACTCAAGCGACCGGTTTGCCTCTCTCGCCACCAGCATCTCCCTCATGGTCACCCGCGACCTGTACGAGGCCCACCGCACCGCCCTCCTGGAGGACCTCTCGCAGATCCGCGAGGAGCAGAAGCGGGAGAAGGACGGGCGGGCGGCCGACCGGCGCATGGTGCTGTCGGCGCTCATCGCCGCAGCGCTGGCCTTCGTCATCGGCATCTTGAACGTCGCAGTCATGAACGGGATCGGAGGCTGACCATGAACGTCGTCACCCGCGCCGAGTGGGACGCCCGCTCCCCTGAGGGGCCCGTCTACACGGTCCCCTGGGCGAGCAGGACGGAGTTCTTCGTCCACCACACGACCGGCCCCACTACGCAGACCGTGCGCAGCATCCAGGCGTTCCATCAGGGCCCGCAGCGCGGCTGGGCAGACGTGGGCTACAACTTCCTCGTCGACGACCGCGGACGGCTATTCGAGGGCCGCGGCTGGCTGGCCGTCGGCGCGCACTGCCCCGGGCACAACCGCAGCGGTGTCAGCGTCGCGTACATCGGCGACAACAGCCCCTCCCCGGCCGCGCTGCGCGCGATCCGCTGGCTGTACGAGGAGGCATGCCGCCGCGCCGGCCGGAAGCTCCGGATGCTGGGCCACGGCGACCGGTACGCCACCGCCTGCCCAGGCCCGCGCCTGGCCGCCTGGGTCGACGACGGCATGCCCGTTGATACCCCCAAGCCCGCCCGGCCCGCCGCGCCGCGCCGTCCCGAGCTCCAGCCGGGCGACTCCTCCCCGCACGTGATCCGCATCCGGAAGGCGCTCGGCGCCGCCAACCAGACCTCCCGGGACTACACGCCTGAGGACTACGACCTGATGACGCTCGTCACGCGGTTCAAGGCCAAGCACAAGCTCGGCACCGGCTACGGCTGGACCGCCGCCTGCTGGGCCGTACTCGACAAGGAGAACCCCTCATGATCGGTAAGAAGACCATCGCCGCATCGGCCGGCGCCGCCGTGCTCCTGCTCGGCGCGGGCGCCGCGTCGGCCGCCTGGAAGGAGCCCGCGGGCTCGTACGGCGGGTGCGTCGCCAAGAGCACCGGCCAGCTCCGAGTGCTCGAGCGCGACAACCTGGCGAAGTCGGTGGACGGCGCGTGCAACAGCCGGGAGAGAAAGCTCACCTTCTACAGCCGCGCGGGCGTCGACAAGCTCGTCAAGCCGCTCAAGGGCTTCGAGCTCACCTTCGACGGCGTCACCGCCGTCTGCAAGCCGGGCGGCACCGGCACCTCCGGACTGCCCAAGTTCGCCTGCGTCAAGGCGACCCCCACCCCGGCCCCGAGCTCGTCGCCTACCAGTCCCTGACCCTCGAGGGTCAACGCTCCCCGACCCTCGAGGGTCAACCCCGCCCCGAGCCTCCCGGCCGGGGCTTCGTCATCTCCGAAGGAGAGGCACATGTCCCTGTCCGACTGGCTCGTCTCCTGGCTGCGCACCAACGTCGCCGCCTGGATCCCGTCCCTCGCCGCCTGGCTCGCCTCCTACGGCGTCGACCTCCCCGTCGCGCCCGCCAGCGTCGTCCTCGTCTCCCTGGCGATCTCCGGCTACTACACCGTCGTCCGCCTCCTGGAGGCCGTCTGGCCCGGCGCCGGCGTGCTGCTCGGCTGGAAGGCCGCCCCGACGTACGGCAAGGCGCCGGACCGGACGCCGGGCTATCACCCGGGTGTGCACTCCGACAAGGCGTTCTAGCCGTACGCACGTCCGAGGCGTACCGTGGACCTCGCTACACCGCTCGCCTTGGGAAGATCGCCCCCGCTCGTCCTCCGGGACGGGCGGGGGCGCTTTCGTCGTGCTCAGGAGCGGCTGATCTCGGCCGTCTCACCCCTGGCTATGCACTGCCACATGTCCAGGCTGTAATCCCCTTGAGACATCATCAGACCGGCCTGCGAAATCGCCTTCTCGATCCCGCTGGCCAGGTTGTAGCGAGTAGCCGACGCCCGCTGCATCATCTCGTCGGACAGGCGGACCAGGACGCGACGGGAGGCGTCACGCCAGGCCCACGCCTCCACCTCCTCGGCGTACTGCCCGCCGACACTGATCTCGGCTTCGCGAAGGGCGGTCACGGCGCTGGCGAGGATGTCTTCCGCACCGAGGATCTCCAGCACCAGCGAGCGACTGTAGCCACGCACGCCAGTGGCCGCGTAGCTCGCACGACGAGCGATCTCGTTGGCGGACACGCCCGCAGCCTGGGCCGCGCGGATGGCGTCGCGGATGGCGGTGTCTGCGTCGCGGATGGTGGTGGTGACGGCCTCGGCGAGCTCCGCGGCGGCCTTGTCGACAGCGGGCGTGAAATCTGTCCTAGCGGCCTTCTCGGCGGCGGTTGCGATGTCGGATCGAGCGGCCTTCTCGGTGGCACTCTCGAACTCGGCCTGAGCGGCCTTCCCGACCTCGATGACGGGCTCTATCCGACGAAGAGACCAGCCGGTGGTCTCGGCGAGCTGGTCGAGGGCGAGCTGCCCACGCTTCCACCTCATCGCCTGGTCGAAGTGCTTGGCGACCTGGGAGACGGTGGCGTCTTCGACACCCGCGGCCACCAGTTCGGCGGAGAGCTTGCGGGCGGTGTTCTGCTGGGCCTTGCTGAGCTGGTTCCAGGTCATGTTCTGCTCCGTGTCTGTGATCGGCTACCCCAGAGCATACGGTACAGATTTAGACCAGTCCAAATCTGTACCGATCTAAATCTAAACCGACCCGGTAGTCGGCTATGCGAACAGGGCTTCGAATGCCCCTGTAGCCTGGGACCGGGCGTCCGGTCTCGGGGAAGGGTCCGGACGCCCTCCCTATCTCAGGCCCGCGCGCCGCACCTCGCCGCGGCCATCGCAGCGCCGGCACGTGCCGTACGCCTGCCCGTTCCACGAGCTGACCTTCCGGCCGGGCGAGCGACGGCAGCGCGGGCACGCCTTCATCGGGTGGCGCCGCCGGTCCCAGCACCAGTAGGCGAAAGCCAGCGTCACGAGGGCGAGCATCAGCTCCATGGCGTGTTCCTTCCAGCCCTCCGCGGGGCCCGGAGAAGGCGAATCAGGGGGTGCCGCCGCAGGGTCTACCGCCTCTACCTCGCAGGTCAGCGGCGGTAGAGGCGGGGTAGACCCTCTTCGGCGGGTAGAGGCCGGGATAGACCCCGGCTCAGGCTGCCGCGTAGAGCTGCTCGATGTCCTGGCGTCGGTAGCCGTTGCGGTTGATGCCGTCGATCACAACCTGGCCTGGAGCCACGCCGTGCGGCTTGAGCACCTGCGCGATCCGGGCGGCCGACCAGCCCGGGCCGAGATGCTCGACCAGCTCGCCGGTGTGCATCCGGTCCGCCTCGCCGAACGCGGCCAGGATCTCCTCGACCGGATCCGTCGCCACCGCCTGCACAGCGGGCGGCAGCATCCCGGCCGCCCGGCGCAGCTCGTACGCCACCGCCGCCACGTCGGCCAGGTCCGTGCCCGTGTCGTCCAGGAAGTACGAGCGCAGCTTCACCGGGTCGGCGCCGTCCGCGTCCAGGATGCCGACGCCACGGTGCGAGCGCGGGATCTCGGAGGCGTCGTACCCGGCGCCCGCCGCCCCCTGGCCGAGCACCGCGTTGGAGGCCGTCTTGTCCGGGCAGCGCATCGCCCACCTCAAGCTGCACACGCCCTTGAGCGGGCCGGGGATCGCGTCCACCGTCATCCGCTGCGAGGCGAGCACCAGCAGGATCCCCGCGGCCGGGCCGCGCGAGGCGATGTCCACCATCAGCTCGACGATCTCCTGGCCGTGCGGCGAGGTCACGTAGTAGCGGGTCTCGTCCACGATGGTGAGCTCGATGTCGACGCCGAGCTGGCGGCACAGCCCGGGAGACAGCTTGGTCGAGCCGCCGGCGTCGTCAAGCAGGTCGAAGACGCGCTCCATCTGGGCCTGCATCTTGCGCAGGTGCGCCAGCAGGCCGGCCGCGTTCCGCTTCTCCGCCGTGTGGGCGATCTTCCGCCAGGCGCGGTGGTCGCCGGCGCCCTTGCCGTCCCACAGGTGGATCTTCGGCGTGACCGCGAGGGCGGCGGTGCCGATGATGCCGTTCACCGCGGCGCTCTTCCCGGCGCGCGGCTCCCCCGCGACCAGGAGGGAGGCGTCCACGAGCCGTAGGCGCACCTCCCGGCCGCGCGCGTTGACCCCCGCCGCGATGCCCGCCCAGAAGTCGAGCGGCTCCGTACAGCCGAGCAGCGGGGACGGGTGGACCTTCAGGAACGGGTCGGCCTTGGCGACGAAGATGGGCAGCTGCCCGGCGTTGCCGTCGATCGTGTCGAACACCACCTGCGACTCGCCGACTCCCAGCGCGGACGCGAAGTCGCCTTCCTTGCCGAGGCAGGCGCGGGCCCTGTCGCCGGGGGTGAGCTGGAGGATGGTCGCCCAGCCGCCGTCTTCGCTGATGACCGGCTCGGCGAGCCGCATCCCCTCGGGCCGGCCGAGCTTCGCCGCGATGGCAGCGCGCACGACGACGTCCTCCTTCGGGGTCTTGCCCTTGCCGAGCCCGGCGAGCGGCCGGGCCGGGCGGTGCTTGACCCGCCTGGCCGTCTCGGCGACCGTGCCGGCCGTGACGACCGCGCCGGCGGCGACGAGGGCCGCGGTGGTGCCGGCCATGTAGGCGCCCATGCTGGCCACGGCGACGTAGCCGGACGCCGCCAGCCACGCCGTACGGCGCCGCCGCGTCCTGACGCTCTCCAGGAACTTGAGGTCGTCGGTCTTGGCGTAGTCGTCGGCGCGGATCCACCGCCAGGCGGTCTTGGCCAGCAGGCTGGTTCCGGCCGCCGGGGTGGTGCTCGCCCGGTAGAGGGCCCGGCCGGTACGGCTGACGTACTGGCCCTGCCGCGCCTTCTGGAAGACAAACCGAACGCCGCGCCGGGGCCGGGTCCAGAACTCGGGTGACGTCTGTGGGCGCGTGAACGTGTCGGTCATGAGGTCGCCTTGGCGAGCATCCCGAGGTACGCGCGCAGGCCGGTCGCGCGCTCCTGGCCGATGCGCAGTTCCCGCTTCAGCCGGGCCAGCGCGGGCGTCTTGCCCGCCCCGAGCTCCTCGGCGTACCTGAACGCGGCGGTCGAATAGAGCGCGTCGGGGACGGGTCCGAGGACGGCGATCTCCGCAGGCAGGAGCGGGTTCGGCGCGGGTACGTGCACGGGCTGCGCGGGCTCGGCGGGGGCCTCTGCCGTACCCGGCGCGGGAGCCTCGGCGAAGGCCTCGCTCACGGGCTCCACGGAGGCCTCGACGGCGGGGAGGGCGGCGGGTTCGGGGGCGGGTGCGGCGTGCAGGTCGCGGGAGATCATGTGGCCGAGTCCGGCGCCCATCCCGAGGACGAGCACGGGCAGGCAGGAGACGGCGGTGGTGACCCACGCGGGGGCGGTGGTGTACCCGTGGGTGGCGAGCAGGTGGTAGGCGATCTGGCCCAGCATGCCGAGTAGCAGCGAGCCGAGCGCGCTGACTCCGGCGAACCGGCGGGTGCTCGCGCTCAGCGCGGGGTGGGTGTTGAGCCACGCGGACAGGGCGAAGGCGGCGTAGGCCTCGACGCCGATGGGGAGCATCACCGCGGTGTTGATGGCGACGTCGTCGAGGATGCCGGGGAGTGGCTTGACGACGCCGAAGCCGGTCTTCTCGCCGAGGCCTACCCAGCCGGACCAGGTGGCGACGGCGGCGGGGAGGGCGAGGAGGATGAGCGGCCAGCGGCGGGGCGCTCGCGGTACGGCTGGCGCGGCGGGGGCCGCGATCGTAAGGTCGGTCATGTCTCGGACTCCAAGGTCAGATTGGTGTCTGGGTCGGAAGGACCCCGCTCCGGTTGCCGCCGGGGCGGGGCTTCTTCGTGTTGGGGGCGCGACCGGCCGGGAGAGATGCAAGGTCGACCGGCCGGCCGCGCGGTCTACGCCTCGCCCAAGTGGACGAGGAAGTCGCGCAGGATCTCGACCGCCCGCGCCTTGGCCGCCTCCACCGACGGATGGATCTCCTGGGCCGGGTAGCCGGTCGGCCCGGGCAGGTGCGGCTGGAGACTCGCCCTGGAGTACAGGTTCTCGATGCAGAACGCCCTGACCTTGCCGACGTAGCCGTACGTCCACTCCGGGACACGTTCGGACTGGACCCAGGCGATGGCGGTCGGAGTGGTCACTCGGCCAGGTCCTCGCGCGGCTCGTGGCGGCGGAAGCCGACGGCCTTGATCGGGCTCTGGGGGCACACCACCGCGTCTTCGGCGGCCGGGGCGTGCTTGCGGAGCCAGCGGGTGCGCATGTCGTTGAGGACGAGCTCGTGTCCGCAGTATCGGCAGACCGTCGCGGTGGCCGTATCGTGTCCCATTAGGTCGCACCTTCCCGTGCGGTCGAGGGCCCGGATCCGGCGTGTCAGCGCCTACCGGGCCCGACTTATGCAGGCCTTCAGATCGGATGGTACGCCGCTTGACCGTGGTTAACCATGCTCAACCTTGGTAGTGCGTGCGTATCCGCAGGTCAGCATGGTTGCATACGTTTGGATCATGTCGATCGAGTGGCGGGCAAATGCGCCGAAGTGGCAGCAGGTGGCCGAGGTATTGAAGGCGCGAATTGCCGACGGCACCTACCCGCCCGACAGCCAGCTCCCGTCGCAGCATGAGCTGGTTACCGAGTTCGAGATCGCACCCAACACCGCCCAGAAGGTGTTGACGAGATTGCGCGAAGAGGGCGCGGCCTACTCGGTGCGGGGCATCGGCACCTTCGTGGCGCCGCCTTCGGAGTAGCCGGCGGACCGGTGCGAGTGACGTCGCACCGGCCACGCCGTGATCACTGCACTACCCCGCCCTATGGGTACCCATGCCTGCCCCTGGGTACAGCCGCCGACGGGCCCCGGACCATGATCACCTACGCTGCGGACGTGTTCGATTTCCGCGATGACCTGCCCAGGTGGGAGCAGATCGTCCGCGTCGTACGGCGACGCATCGAGTCCGGCGAGTGGCCGCCCGGCCGGCTCATCTCCGAGCGCGCCATCCAGGAAGAGTTCGGCGTCGCCGGCAACACCTCGCGCAAGGCGATCAAGGCGCTGCGCGAGGCTGGCCTGATCTACACCCGGCCGAACCTGGGATCTTTCGTGGGCCCCGAGCCTGCCGACGAAGACGCCTAACGGGCGTCCGCTTCTCTCGCACGCCCCTTGCACTAATTCGTGACCTGCGGCGATGCCTCGCCCCCACAAGATCGGCGATAGCCCGTATAACAGTCGCCGATACAGGTGGGGGCCTACCTGCATATAGTGAGGCCACGACACAGGTGTGTGTGCGATAAGAGCTGCTTAAGCCGGTGATCGTCCCGGGCCCGTCCGGCTGACGGACGGCTTATCCGCCCTGCTCGGGACGTGGTCCTCCGCCGGAAATCCGGGGGCACGGACTTCGCGTCAGCGGCGTCGCAACCTGCTGAACCAGCCGCGGACCCTCGCCTGGTTCCTCGGGTCGCGAGCCGCCCGCTTCACCTGCTCCACCTGCCGGCGGCCCTGGGGGCTCTGGAGATATCTGCGCAAACGATCCATCAGCTTCATACGCACCCCCTACCCGGGAGGCGTCGGCTCAGGCCCAGTACTCGTCCCGGAGCAGCCGCTTGTAGAGCTTGCCGGTGGGATGGCGCGGCAGTTCGTCCCGGAAGTCGATGGATTTGGGGCACTTGTAGTGCGCCAGCTTCGACCGGCAGTACTCGATCAGTTCGGCCTCCAGCGCCGGCCCCGCCTGGTCCGGGTCCACCGGCTGGACGACCGCCTTGACCTGCTCGCCCATCTCCTCGTCCGGGATGCCGAAGACGGCCACGTCGGCGACGAGGGGGTGGACGGCGAGCACGTTCTCGGCCTCCTGCGGGTAGATGTTCACCCCACCGGAGATGATCATGTAGCTGCGCCGGTCGGTGAGGTAGAGGAAGCCTTCCTCGTCCAGGTAGCCGATGTCGCCGAGCGTCGTCCACCCGCGTCCCCGGGGGTCCTGGGCGGCGCGCGTCTTGTCCGGGTCGCCGTGGTACTCGAAGCGGGGCCCGTCGGCGAAGAAGACGGTGCCGTGGGTGCGCGGGGGCACGTCGTTGCCGTCCTCGTCGAGGATGTGCACCTTGCCGAGCAACGCGCGGCCGACCGTGCCGGGGTGGGCGAGCCAGTCGGCCGGGCTGACGTACAGGAAGCCGTTGCCCTCGGTGCCGGCGTAGTACTCGTGCACGATCGGGCCCCACCAGTCGAGCATCTGCTGCTTGACCGGCACCGGGCAGGGCGCGGCGGCGTGCACGGCGCACTGCAGCGAGGACAGGTCGTACTTGGCCCGCCGCTCCTCCGGCAGCTTGAGCATCTTGATGAACATGGTCGGCACGAGCTGGCTGTGCGTGGCCCGGTAGCGCTCCACGGCGGCGAGGTAGGCCTCCGGCTCGAACTTCTCCATGACCACGACGGTGGCCCCGAGCTTCTGGAAGGCCATGCAGTACCGCAGCGGGGCGGCGTGGTAGAGCGGCGCCGGCGAGAGGTAGACGCTGTCGGCCGAGGGCGCGAACAGAAACTGGATGAGCTGCAGGAGCACCCCGGGCTCGCTCATCTCGGCCCGTGAGAGGGCGGGTTTGACGCCCTTCGGCCGCCCGGTGGTCCCGGAGGAGTAGAGCATGTCCGCGCCCTGGCACTCGTCCGGGATCGGCATGGCCGGCTGGGCGGCGACCGCCTCCTCGTAGGAGGAGTAGCCCTCGGCCACCCCGTCGATCATGAGCCGGAGCTCGACCTCGGGCACGGCGGCGGCGACCTCGGCCAGGTCCGCCGAGGTGATGAAGGCACGGGCCTCGCAGTTCTCGACGATGTAGGCCAGTTCCTCGGCCTGGAGGCGGGGGCTGATCGCGGTGTAGTACAGGCCCGACCGGTGCGCCGCCCAGGCGATCACCAGGAAGAGCGGGTGGTTGCCGAGCATGAAGGCGATGTGGTCGCCCGGTTTGAGGCCGTTGGCGCGGAAGAGCTGGGCCAGCCGGTTGGACTCCTCGTCCAGCCGGCGGTAGGTGACGACCTCGCCGGAACCCGCCAGGATCACAGCGGGCTTGTCGGGGGTCACGGCTGCGATGGCTCCGGGGTACATGACCGAACAGTATTCTGTTAGGGCCGGATCACGTAAGTGGTTCCGGTGCTCGCGCGCAGCCACGCCCGCTCGAAGGCGGCCCGCGGATAGACCGCGCGCACGCCGGAGGCGGCCGGGTCGTTCACGATCACCTTGCCGTTCCGGGTGAAGCCGGTGACGACCATGAGGTGCCCCTCGCTGCCGTAGCCGAGCTCGTCCCGGGTGAAGGCGAGCGAGACGACCGGCGGGACGCCCTGCACGATCAGCCGCTCCAGCGCGGCCAGCGAGGTGAAGCGCTCGACCCGCGCGTCGAGCCCGAACCGGCCGGCGTAGGCGGTGTTGAACGCCCAGTTCCCGGTCCCCCGGTAGCCGCGGTCGTAGGTATGCCGGGCCGCGTGGTCGACCCGGGGGTCGGGGTCGCCGGCCGCCACCCAGGCGAGCTCGGCGGGCGGCGGGCCCTTGCGCCAGTAGTGCAGCACCATCGCGGTCGCGGTCGGGCTGCACCAGCCGCGGCCGCCGTGCCCGGCGTGGGCGAGTTGCGACTTGCGCGGCACCGCCAGCTCCCGCCCCCACGCCTGGCCGCCGCGCTCCGCCGACGCCACCCCGCGCGCCGAGGCCACCGCGCCCAGCGTCCTGACCACCGGCTGTACGGCGGAGCCGTACGGCCTGCTCAGCGTGACGCGCAACCGGTAGGAGGTGACCGGCCGGCGGGCGCTGAACACGTCGGCCCGGACCCGGCCGTGCGCGTCGGACTGGCCCGCCACGGTGGTGCGCGGCCCGTGATAGGACCAGCGGCCCAGGACGTACCACCGCGAGCCGGGCACCTTCAGCTCCACCCGCAGCCGCGTACCGGGCGGGGTGTCGGCGGTCCAGGACGGCACGATCTCGTCGGCGGCGAACGGCAACCGGCGCTCGGGCCCGGTCCAGACGGCCTCCTCGCGCTCGCCGCGCCGGACGAAAACGCCGGGCGAGACGATTTCCTCGCTTTGCTGAACAGCACGCGCCACAGGCGGTTGCGGCATCATCAGGAGCCACACCGCCAGCATTGTTCTCATGAAGCACAGATACGGCGAAGCCGTGATCCCTAAACGGGATCACGGCTTCGGCGTTGTTTCCGGTCAGGCGTGGTAGACGTCCTTGAAACCGGAGTGGTCGGTCTTCGGCTCGAACGGGTTGCCGCGGCTCACATCGACGGTGATGTGGGCGGCGTTCTTACCGGAGAAGGAGTACTCCTTCGGGTGCTTGCCGCAGTTCTTGAAGGACTTGTGGTAGGTCGAGCCGTCGAGCCCGACGACCTTGAAGGTCTCCCACGCACAGCCGTACTTGCCCCACCACTTCTTGTTGTGGAGAGTGCTGTGCACGACGAAGGGGTAGGTGGTCTTCTTCACCCACACCGGCACCTTGACCAGGCGCCAGACCTTCTTGCAGTAGAGCTTCCCGTCCTTCTTCTTGCAGACGAGGACCTTCTTCCACTTCTTCTTGTAGACCTTGTACTTGTCGACGACCTTGTCCACCTTGACGATTCCTTCTGCGGTGGACTTGCCGCTGGGCGATGAGTACGGACCCCATTTGGCCTCGACGGGGTACGTGCTCGAGGGCGCCGCGCTCGCCGCGACAGGCGCGCCCACGGCTACCGCGGTGGCAGCCGCGACGCCGATCATGATTCGTGAAACGAATCGCATGGCTGGTGTTCTCCTCGGGACGAGGTATTTGTCAAAGCAATTCCTATGCCCCGAGGATTGCAGCACGCTTTCCATTCACTTAACACGGATGATCACGCTGAAGTCCCGCCGCAGGTAAGGCAGCTTATCCAAGTGCCTACCTGAAAGAAAGCTGAAATTCGGCCCTATTCGGCGGCGATCACCGCGCCGGCGTACTTCTGCGCGATGAAGTCCTTGACCTCCTTGCTGCGCAGGAGCTCGCCGAGCTTGACGACCGCGGCGTCCTTCTCGTGGCCGGTCTGCACGACCAGGCCGTTGACGTAGGGGTTGGCCTCGGTCTTCTCCAGGACCAGCGCGTCGGAGCCCGGCTTGAGGCCGCCCTCGATCGCGTAGTTGCCGTTGATCACCGCGGCGTCGACGTCCTCCAGCGAGCGCGGCAGCTGGGCGGCCTCGATCGGCTTGAAGGTGAGCTGCTTGGGGTTGTCGGTGACGTCCCGCTCGGTGGCGGCGGTGCCTACGCCGTCCTTGAGCTTGATGACGCCGTTGTCGGCGAGCAGCTTGAGCGCGCGGCCCTGGTTGGTGGCGTCGCTCGGCACGGCCACGGTGGCTCCACTGGCCAGCGCGTTCACGTCGGTGATCTTCTTGGAGTACAGGCCGAGCGGCTCCAGGTGCACCGGGGTGACGAAGGACAGCTTGGTGCCCTTGGAGGCGTTGAAGTCGTCCAGGTAGGGCTTGTGCTGGAAGAAGTTGGCGCCGAGCTGGCCCTCGTCGAGCTGCACGTTCGGCTGCACGTAGTCGCCGAACTCCACGATCTCCAGGTTCAGGCCGGCCTTGGCGGCCAGGTTGTCCTTGACGAAGGTCAGGATCTCGGCGTGCGGCACCGGCGAGGCGCCGACCTTCAGCACGGCCGCCGGGCTGGCGCCGTCCTTGGCCGCGGCCGGCGTCGTCTCGGGCTGTGACGAGCCGCATGCGGTGAGCAACAGGGCAAGAGCGGCAGCGCCTACGATGGCGGGGATCTTCATGAGATTTCCTTACTTGTGGCTCAGGCGGCGGGCGACCCGGTCGCCCGCGCTCTGGATCAGTTGAACGATGATGATGAGGACGACCACCGTGGCGATCATCACGCCGGTCTCGAAGCGCTCATACCCGTAGCGTTTGGCCAGGTCACCCAGGCCGCCGCCGCCGATCGTGCCGGCCATCGCCGAGTAGCCGATCAGCGCGACGACGGTGACCGTCAGCCCCGCGACCAGGCCGGGCAGCGCCTCGGGCAGCAGCACCCTGGCGATGATCCGGCCCCGGCTCGCGCCCATCGCCTGCGCCGCCTGCACCACGTCCCGGCCGACCTCGCGCAGCGCGGTCTCGACGAGCCTGGCGAAGAACGGCGCGGCGCCCACGGTCAGCGGCACGACCATGGCCGCGGTGCCGAGCGTGGTCCCGACCACCAGCCGGGTGAACGGGATGAGCGCGATCATGAGCACGATGAACGGGAGCGAGCGCCCCACGTTGACGACCAGCCCGAGGACGCCCTTGAGCGCCGGCATCGGGCGCAGCCCGTCGCGGTCGAGAGCCACCAGGCTGATGCCCAGCGGCAGCCCGATGAGCACGGTGAAGAGCGTGGCCCAGCCGACCATCAGGGCGGTGTTGCCGGTCTCCTCGGCCAGCAGCGGCATCAGCTCATCCCAGGTCATGCGGCCACCTCCACCAGCAGCCCGCGCTCGCGCAGGTAGGTGAGGGCACTCTCGCGCTCCTCGCCGGCCAGCTCGATGCGCAGCCGGCCCACCGAACCGGCGGCCAGCTCCTCGATCGCGCCGCCGAGGATGTTCACGTCCACGTCGTACTTGCGCACGACCGCGGAGATGACCGGCTCCTCGGGGTCGCCGGTGAAGGTCACGGTGACCTCGCCCGGGCGGGCGGCGGGCAGGGGGAAGATCTCCCTGGTCAGCCGCGAGCCGGGGGTGCGGAGCAGGCTCGCGATGGTGCCCTGCTCCAGGATGCGGCCGTCGGCCATGATGGCGGCGGAGTCGCAGATGCTCTTGACGACGTTCATCTCGTGGGTGATCAGCAGGATGGTCAGCCCCAGCTCGTGGTTGAGCGAGCGGAGCAGCTCCAGGATCGACTCGGTGGTGGCCGGGTCGAGCGCCGAGGTGGCCTCGTCCGACAGCAGCACCTCCGGCCGGCCGGCCAGCGCGCGAGCGATGCCCACCCGCTGCTTCTGCCCGCCGGACAACTGGCGCGGATGGTCCTTGCCTCGCCCGCCGAGCCCGACCAGCTCCAGCAGGTCGGCCACGCGGCGCTCGCGCTCGGCCCTGGGCACCCCCATGACCTCCAGCGGGAAGGCCACGTTGCCCGCGACCGTGCGGGAGCTGAGCAGCGCGAAGTGCTGGTGGACCATGCCGATGCGCTGCCGGGCGCGGTTGAGCTCGCGCTCGCCGAGGCCGGTCAGGTCCTGGCCGGCGACGGTGACCGTACCGGCGTCAGGCCGCTCCAGCAGGTTGACGCAGCGCAGCAGCGTCGACTTGCCCGCGCCGCTCTGGCCGAGCACACCGAAGATCTCGCCCTGGCGCACGTGCAGGTCGACGCCGTCGAGCGCGACGGCCGAGCCGTACGACTTGCGCAGGCCGGAAGCCTGGATCACGAAATTTCCCCACGTGAGTTGGATGGAACGTCAACAGAGCCGCAGCCGGTACGGCTACCGCGTACCCGGGGGAAAGGGCAGGTGGGTCAGGCGACGCAGCACGAAGCTGGGAGGAATCACGGTTCGTCAGAACTTTCGCGGAGAACGGATGGGGCGGGTCAGCGGGCCGGTCGGCAGCACATCAGGCCGCCGGTGGCGCGCATGCTCGGCATTCGCCCCATACGCATGACGCGACACATGAGGTCGCCGTGGGCGCTCATGGTTTTCGCGTATGCCTCGTTCACGCTCGTGCTAACAGTCCCTTTACCTGCCGCTATTCCGGACATCTGGTGTGATCTGCCTCACCGTGTCCGGCCGGGTGGCACCCAGCCCGGCCACCACGACCGTGGTGAGCAACACGTAGCCGCCCGCGAGCAGCAGCGGCGCGGAGAAGGCGCCGGTGCTCTGCCGCAGCCAGCCGATCACGGGCGGGCCGGCGATGGCGGCGAGGTGGGCCAGCGAGTTGACCAGCGCGATGCCCGCCGCCGCGGCCCGGCCGGACAGGAACTCGGTGGGCAGGCTGTAGGTGATCGGCACGGCGGCGAACTTGCCCATCGCGGCGAGCACCAGCCCGGCCAGGACCAGCAACGGCGCCGAGGCCAGTCCGGCGAGCGCGAAACCGGCGGCGCTGAGCAGGCAGGCGGCCAGCAGGTGCCCGGCCCGGTCGCCGGTCCGGTCGGAGTGCGCGCCCCAGGCCAGCATGGCCAGGACGGCGAAGCCGTACGGGATGGCGCAGATCAGGCCGATCCCGGTCTCCCCCGCGTGCGGCCAGAGCTGCTCGACCATCTGCGGGAGGAAGAGGCTGAGCAGGTAGGCGCCGAAGACGCTGCCGCTGGAGACGAAGGCGATGGCCAGCACCCGCCGGTTGAGCAGGCCGGCGCGGGCCGGGCGCTCCGGCGGGGTCTCCCGCGCGAGGTCCGCCAGCAGTTCGGCGCGCTCGGCCTCGGTCAGCCAGCGGGCCTGGGCGGGCCGGTCGGGCAGCACGAACCAGACCGCCACGCCGAGGACGACCGCCGGGAGCGCCTCGACCACGAACATCGCCTGCCAGCTCACCTGCTCCACCAGCCAGCCGGACACCGGGTTGGCGATCAGGAAGGAGACCGGGATGCCGGCCATCAGCATCGCGATCAGCCGGGCGCGCTCGCGCTGCGGGAACCAGTAGGAGAAGTAGAGGATGACGCCCGGGAAGAAGCCGGCCTCGGCCATGCCGAGCAGGAAGCGCACCACGTAGAGCTGCTCGGGGGTGGACACCAGGGCGGTCGCGCCGGACAGCAGGCCCCAGGTGACCATGATCCGGGCGATCCACCGGCGGGCGCCGACGCGGTGCAGGACGAGGTTGCTGGGGATCTCGCAGAGCGCGTAGCCGACGAAGAACGCGCCCGCGGCCAGGCCGAAGCCGGCCGGGTCCAGGCCGATCTCCTCGCCCATGCGGAGCTGGGCCATGCCGATGTTGGTGCGGTCGATGTAGCAGATGACGTAGGAGGCGATCACCAGCGGCAGGAGGCGGCGGCGGACCTTGCGGAGGAGTGGTGTGGTCACGGTGCGTGACGATACCCTCGCGCGCTGTGGATCATTCGCGGTACTCCGTGGGACGGCTGAGTCGCATGTTCTGACATGTCGCACAATGGAGGGCATGTCTTACCCGCCGCCACCTCCGCCCGGCCACCCCAACGGCCCCCGTCAACCAGGGCAGGTCCCCGGCGGTCCCCCTCCTCCCCCACCCGGTTACGGCCCGCCCCAGGGCGCTCCCGGCCAGCCCCCGCCACCTCCCGGCTACGGCCCCGGCCCTGGTCCCGCTCAGGGCCCCGGTCCTTACGGTCCCGGCCCTGCTCACGGCCCCGGCCCTGCTCACGGCCCCGGTCCTGCTCACGGCCCCGGTCCTGCTCACGGTCCCGGTCCTGTTTACGGTCCCGGCCCTCAGGGCGGCCCGGGTTACGGACAGCCACCCGGACCGGGCGGACCCCCCGGGTACGGCCAGCCCCCCGGCTACACCCAGCCGCCCCCTCCCCCGCGCAAGAGCAACGGCCTGGTCATCGGCCTGATCATCGGCTTCGCCGTGGTCCTGCTCGGCGGCGGCGGGGTGGTCGCCCTGATCTACGCCCTCGACGACAAGCCGTCCACCACCGTGGTGGCCCACCCCGAGGCCACCAAGATCCCCACCGAGCCCGCCACCGAGCCCGCCCCCGAGGAGACCACCCCCGAGCCGAGCCCGGAGGAGAGCACCACCCCTGCCGAGGAGCCCTCGGAGACCCCGAGCACCACCACCCAGGGCAAGCCGCTCACCGTCGAGGAGTTCGGCGCCGACTGGAACTTCCGCCTGGGCGAGACCGCCTTCCAGGCCGAACGCGTCGGCGGCTGGCGGCACGACACCTGCGGACCCCTGGACGGCAAGAACAAGCCGCTGTCCAAGAACGACTGCGACCACGGCGTCCTGATGGCCTACTCCGGCTACGGCGGCAAGATCAAGGCGAACGTCGTCCTGCTCGCCTTCCCCGACGAGGAGCAGGCCAAGGCCGCCCTCAAGGGCATCGCGGTCGACTCCAACACCACGATCCGCTGGCGGATGGACCTGCTGCACAAGGACTTCGCCTACGGCAAGATCCGCTACAACAGCACCGGCCGCTACGTCGTCGCCACCGTCGTCACCGGCGCGCAGGCGGAGAAGACCCGCGCCGAGCGCTTCCACCGCTACCTGCAGACCGACTTCGAAGGCGTCTTCGTCTTCCGCGGCTAGCGGCCGGCCGCCAGACATGACGCTGCCCCGCCGTACCTGATCGGGTACGGCGGGGCAGCGGTGCGGCGGGCCTGACCGGCGGCGCCGCGGCGCGGCCGGTCAGGCCGCGGCGGGGGCGGCCACCTTCGCCGAGGTGAGCGCGATCTCCAGCACCTCGCGCACGTCGCTGACCGCGTGGATGGTGAGCTGGTCGCGCACCTCCTGGGGCACGTCGTCCAGGTCGGGCTCGTTACGCGCCGGGATGAGCACCGTGGTGATGCCCGCCCGGTGCGCCGCCAGCAGCTTCTGCTTGACGCCGCCGATCGGCAGGACCCGCCCGGTGAGCGAGATCTCGCCGGTCATCGCCACGTCCGGGCGGACCTGGCGGCCCGACAGGAGCGAGGCGAGCGCGGTGGTCAGCGTGACACCCGCCGAGGGGCCGTCCTTGGGCACGGCGCCCGCGGGGAAGTGCACGTGGACCGCGCGGTCCTTGAACGAGCCGACCGGCAGCTCCAGCTCCGCGCCGTGGGAGCGCAGGTAGCTGAGCGCGATCCGCGCCGACTCCTTCATGACGTCGCCGAGCTGACCGGTCAGGGTCAGGCCGGTGTCGCCGGTCTCGGGGTCGGCCAGCGAGGCCTCGACGTACAGGACGTCGCCGCCCGCGCCGGTGACCGCCAGGCCGGTGGCCACACCGGGCACGCTGGTGCGCTGCTTGGACTCGGGCAGGGAGGACTCGGGCACGAACCGGGGCCGGCCGAGGTAGTCGACGAGCGACTCGGCGGTCACGGTGACGGGCACCTCGTCCTTGGCGGCGACCTTGCGGATCACCCGGCCGACCGCCCGCTCCAGGGAGCGCACGCCCGCCTCGCGGGTGTACTCGGCGGCCAGGCGGCGCAGCGAGGCGTCCTCGAAGGTGATCTCCTCGGGCTCGAAACCGGCCTGCTTGAGCTGCTTGGGCAGCAGGTGGTCGCGGGCGATGGAGACCTTCTCGTCCTCGGTGTAGCCGTCGAGGGTGACGATCTCCATGCGGTCGAGCAGCGGCCCGGGGATGGCCTCCAGGACGTTGGCGGTCGCCAGGAAGAGCACGTCGGACAGGTCGAGCTCGACCTCGAGGTAGTGGTCGCGGAAGGTGTGGTTCTGGGCCGGGTCGAGGACCTCCAGCAGGGCGGCGGTGGGGTCGCCCCGGTAGTCGGCGCCGACCTTGTCGATCTCGTCGAGCAGCACGACCGGGTTCATCGAGCCCGCCTCGCGGATGGCACGGACGATGCGGCCGGACTGCGCGCCGACGTAGGTACGGCGGTGCCCGCGGATCTCGGCCTCGTCGCGGACGCCGCCGAGGGCGACGCGGACGAACTTGCGGCCCATGGCCCGCGCGACCGACTCGCCGAGCGAGGTCTTGCCCACTCCGGGCGGGCCGGCGAGGGCGAGGACGGCGCCGCTGCGCCGGCCGCCGACGACGCCGAGGCCCTTGTCCTGGCGGCGCTTGCGCACGGCCAGGTGCTCGATGATGCGGTCCTTCACGTCGTCGAGCCCGGTGTGGTCGGCGTCGAGCACGGCCCGCGCGCCGGAGATGTCGTAGGTGTCCTCGGAACGCTCGTTCCAGGGGATGTCGAGCACGGTGTCGAGCCAGGTGCGGATCCAGCCGGTCTCGGGCGACTGGTCGGAGGTGCGCTCGAGCTTGTCGACCTCCTTGAGCGCGGCCTCGCGCACCTTCTCGGGCAGGTCCGCGGCCTCGACGCGGGCGCGGTAGTCCTCCTCCTCGGTGCCGTCGGTGTCGCCGTTGAGCTCCTTGAGCTCCTTGCGGACCGCGGCGAGCTGCTGGCGGAGCAGGAACTCGCGCTGCTGCTTCTCCATGCCCTCCTGGACGTCCTTGCGGATCGTCTCGGCCACGTCGAGCTCGGCGAGGTGCTCGCGCGCCCACTCGACCAGCCGCGCCAGGCGGTCGCCCGGCTCGGGGGTCTCCAGCAGCTCGACCTTGCGCTCGGTGCTCAGCCACGGGGCGTAGCCGGCCGTGTCGGCGAGCACGGCGCCGTCGTCGATCTGGTTCACCTGGTCGACGACCTGCCACGCGCCGCGCTTCTGCAGGATCGTGGTGGTCAGCGCCTTGTACTCCTTGACCACCTCGGGGTCGGCGGTCCTGGTCGCCTCCAGGACGTGCGCCTCCACCCACAGGGCCGCGCCGGGGCCCGTGGTGCCCTGGCCCACGCGGGCCCGGCTGACGCCGCGCACCACCGCCGCGGGCTCGCCTCCGGGCAGGCGGCCGACCTGCTCGACCACCGCCTGCACGCCGACCGCTCCATACCGGCCGTCGATCCGGGGAACGAGCAGAACCCTGGGCTTGTTGCCACCGGATGCCTGGGCGGCGTCGATGGCCGCACGCACCTCGGAGTCGGACAGGTCCAGCGGAACCACCATGCCCGGGAGGACGACCTCGTCGTCGAGCGGCAGCACCGGCAGGATCAAGCTCTCACTCATCTGAACTCCAAAGGGTTGAGTTATACGGGCTCAACTTAGAGGAGTCGAGGGTTGTTCCCGAAGCTGAGTGAGTTCGCTGTGAGCGAATGTAATCAGGTAATCGGCCAGATTGGGATGCTACTTTCGAGGGACGCGGGTTACGCCGTCGTCTCCTACGCTGGCAGGGTGCTCGCCGACCTCGTACGGCCGTTCACGCTGGCGCTGGTCAAGGGTTCCGCCGATCCCGCGCCCGCGCGGCCGGCCTTCACCGTCACCACCCCCCGCTGGCTCGGCCTGCTGCCGGTGCACCGTCTCCACCTGGCCTTCCTGGCCGACTTCGTGATCGCCTGGGTGGTCTTCGGCACCGCGCTCAACATGATGATCTCCGAGCACGACCGGCGACCGCTGGACGCCGGGATCGGCATGATCTACCTCACCGCGATCTCCACGGCGCTGCCCATCGTGCTGCGCCACCGCTGGCCGCTGGCCGCCTGGCGGATCCTCCTGCTGGGCACCCTGTCCACCGTCGTCGTCCCGCTGGAGCTGCACCGCTTCGCGCAGCCGGTCTTCCTGCCCGGCGTGGGAGTGGCGGCCGTGATGTGCCTCTACTCGGTCGCGGTGCGGTGCGAGCGCCAGATCACCCTGGCCGTCTGGGTCGTCTCGATCGTGTTCATGTGGAGCGTCGACCAGCACGCCTACACCCTCGGCGCCGGCGGCATCGGGCTCACCGTGGCCGCCCTGTTCGGCTACAACGTGCGCACCCGGCGCAGCGCCACCGAGAAGCTCGCCGAGGAGGAGGAACGCACCCGGCTGGCCGAAGGCGCGCAGGCCGCGCTGGCCGAACGGGCGCGCATCGCGCGCGAACTGCACGACGTGGTGGCCCACCACATGTCGGTGATCGCCATCCAGGCCGAGGCCGTGCCCCTGCGCGCCCAGGGCGACGCCGCCCAGCTCGAATCCGGCATGGCCGACATCCGGGGCCTGTCGCTGGAGGCCATCGCCGAGCTGCGGCGGGTGCTCGGCGTCCTGCGCGATCCCGAGGGGCGTACCGAGACGGCTCCCCAGCCCGGGCTGGACCGGGTGGGCGAGCTCGTCGCCAACGCCCGGACGGCCGGGCTGACCGTGGCCCTCACCTGGTCGGGATCCGCCGACGGGGTGCCGCAGGCGGTGCAGTTGACGGCCTACCGGATCGTGCAGGAGTCGCTCAGCAACGTCATGCGGCACGCGCCCGGCTCGCCGGTGGCGGTGGCCGTCGTGCGTGAGCCCGCCGAGGTCCGGGTCTGCGTGGTCAACGCCGCGCCGCGGGTCGTCCCGCCCCCGGTGGGCGGGGCGGGGCAGGGGCTGGCGGGGATGCGCGAGCGGGTCGCACTGGTCGGCGGTACGCTCACCACCGGCCCGACACCGGAAGGCGGCTTCTCGGTGGAGGCCCGGCTACCGGTGGAACCGGCGTGACATGGGACGGGGTGCGGCGGCACCTGCTCAACCGGGGAGTTCGACGTGATCCGGATGCTGCTCGCTGCCGGAGGGACAACGTGATCAGAGTGCTGATCGCCGCTGAGGAGACGCCGTGATCCGAGTGCTGACCACGGCCGAGGAGACGCCGTGATCCGAGTGCTGATCACGGCTGAGGAGACCACATGCTCAGGGTGCTGATGGCCGCCGAGGGGACCACATGATCCGGGTACTGATCGCCGACGATCAGGGCATGGTCCGCACCGGGTTCACCACCTTCCTGGACACCCAGCCGGACATCCGCGTGGTCGGCGAGGCCGCCGACGGCCGCGAGGCGGTCGACCAGGCCGCCGCCCTCCAACCCGACGTGGTCCTGATGGACGTGCGCATGCCCCACATGGACGGCCTGGAAGCCACCCGGCAGATCTCCGCGCACCCCGACATCTCCGCCAAGATCCTCATCCTGACCACGTTCGACCTCGACGACTACGTCTACGAGGCCCTGCGCGCCGGAGCCAGCGGCTTCCTGCTCAAGGACGCCTCCGCCGCCCAGCTCGCCGAGGCGGTGCGCGTGGTCGCGGGCGGCGACGCCCTGCTCGCGCCCGTGGTCACCAAGCGCCTCATCCACGAGTTCGCCCGGCTCGGCGGCCCGCGCGCCCCCACCCGCCGCCGCCTGGCCGAGCTGACCGAGCGGGAGACCGAGGTGCTCGTGCTGGTCTCGCGCGGGCGCTCCAACCAGGAGATCGCCGCCGAGCTGATCCTGTCCGAGCAGACGGTCAAGACGCATGTCGGACGGGTGCTGATGAAGCTCGGCCTCCGCGACCGCGCCCAGGCAATCGTCTACGCCTACGAAACCGGCCTGATCCGCCCCGGCGAGTAACCCCCTCTTCCCCACCGCGCCTGCCGTACCGCCAGTCACGGCGCCAGGCTCCCCCTTCAACAGTGCTCCCCTTTCACGGGGAGAAGGCGGAACCGACCCGAGCCACCGCCACCTTTCCTTGCGCGGAAGGCGGCTTGCCCCTCCGGCGAGCACCGGTCGACCGGCTTACAAGCCCCATCCCCTTCCCGGTCCCCTTTCCCGGGCCCCCTTCGTGGGAGGGCGCGGGACGACCTAGCCCGGCGAGCAATCCTCGCCCTCCCTCTGTCCAGCCGCCCCTGTGTCTCGCCCCTCAGCCCCGCCCCCTCAGCCCCGCCCCCTCAGTCCCGCCCTCCCTCTGCCTCGTCCCCCTTTGGAGGGAGGCCGCGGCTTCACCCGGCGGCGGGACGCGGACTACAGACGCCGATTTCTAGCGTCACAGCATGTTCAAGCCGCTGACCTTGACTACCGCGCTCCTGCTGGCCCTCTCCGCCCACCCCTCACCGAGCCCGCCCGAACGGCTAGTGCGCGTGTACGGCGAGCTGGAAACCGCCACCCGAATCGCAGTGATCGTGCCCGGCTCGGACACCCGGGTGGCCACCTTCGAGCAGGCCACCCACCGCCCCGGCGGCGCCGCCCGGGCCCTGCTCGCCGAGGCCGGCGCGCTGTCACCCGGGGTACGGCTGGCGGTCGTGGCATGGCTGGGCTACGACAGCCCGGCCACCTTCAGCACCGACGTCCTGACCGACACAGCGGCCCGGCGCGGCGGGACCGCATTGCGCACCTACCTGCGCAGCCTGCCCCAGGTGCCGATCACGCTGGTGTGCCACAGCTACGGCTCGGTGGTCTGCGCACAGGGCGCACCGGGCGCGCGGGTGGACGAACTGGCCGTGATAGGCAGCCCCGGCCTGGGCGACCCACCCGGCGCCCTCCCCCGATTGTGGGCCGGACGCGGACTGAACGACTGGGTCCGCTTCGTCCCAGGCGTGCGACTCGGACCGCTCGGATTCGGCACCGACCCGATGCACACCGGCCACGTCTTCGAGACCGGCCCGGGCGGGCACAGCGACTACTTCAACTCAGGCACCCCCTCACTGCGCAACCTCGCCCTCATCACCTTGGGCCGAACTGCCGAGGTGAGCCGTGGCTGACCTCAGCACTCTGAGCCCATTTGGCGAGGCGAGTCGCAGCGCACCAAGCCCAACAGACAAGGCGAGCCGTGACGACCGCACCTCCCCGAACCCACCCGGCGATCTGAACCAGAGCGACCGCACCGCCCCCAACCCGACAAGCGAGGCGAGCCGCAGTCACCACATCGCGCGCGGCCGGACAAGCGAGGTGAGCCGTGGGTGACCTCGCTGCAGCGGTGCGGCGGTTGGATCGCGCGACCCCGCCCAGCCGCGACCGAGGGATCGACGCTCTGCGGGCGCTGGCGATCGGCGGGGTGGTGCTGGGGCACTGGCTGGTGACCGCGTGGGAGCCCGGGCCACGGATCTCCAGCCCGCTCGTGCACCTGCCACACCTCGCCCCGGCGTCCTGGGTGCTGCAGACGCTGGCCGTCTTCTTCCTGGTCGGCGGGTATGTGGCCGCGCTGGGGGTGCGCGAGCCGTACCGCACGTGGGTGGGCGGGCGGCTACGGCGGCTGCTAGGGCCGGTGGTGCCGCTGGTGGTGTGCTGGGCGGTGGTGGCGGCGTTCATGCCCTGGCCGACGCTGGAGGCCCTGGGGAAGCCGGCGCTGGGGCCGTTGTGGTTCCTGGGCGTCTTCGTACTGCTGACCTCGGCCACTCCCCTGCTGATGCGAGTACGGCACGGCGTCCCCGTGATGGTCGCGGTGGTGGCCGTGGTCGATCTGGCCAGGTTCGGGCTGGACGCGCCCGCATGGGTGGGCTGGCTGAACGCCGGGGCGGCCTGGCTGGTGCCGTACTTGCTGGGCCTGTCCTGGGCCCGCGGGACGGTCCGCCCGAGCATGGCCTGGTGGCTGCTCGGCGGCGGCGCCGCGGTGACGGCGGTTCTGGTCGGCTGGGCAGGCTATCCGGCGAGCATGGTCGGCGTGCCCGGCGCGGACGTGTCCAACCTCAGCCCGCCCACCCTGGCCTCGGTGAGCTTCGGCCTGGCCCAGGCCGGGCTGGCGATGCTGGCGCGCGAACCACTGGGCCGGCTCATGCGACGAACGCGGGTGTGGGCGGTCGTGGCGCTGGTCAACCTGAACGCGATGCGGATCTTCCTCTGGCACCAGACGGTACTCGTCGCGCTGGTGGTCTGCGCCGCCGTCCTGTACGGCAGGCCCGACGGTCTCGGCTGGCTGGGGCTGAACCACAGGCCCGACGACCCGGGCCGGCAAGGGCGGGACGGGCCCGACGATCTGGGCCAAGGACAGGGCGGGCCTGACGTTCCGGGCCGGGAAGTACAGGGCGGGCCCGCTGCTCCGGGCCGGGAGGGGTTGCACGGCAGGTCCGGCGAGCTGGGCCGGGTAGAGCGGGACAGGTCCGACGAGTTGGGCGGGAACGGGTTGCATGGCGGGCCCGATGATCTCGGGCGGGTGGGGCATGGCGGGCCCGACGAGCTGGGGCGGGAGGGGTTGGATGGCGGGCCCGAGAGTCCAGGTCGAGTGGGGTACGGCGGGCCGGACGAGCTGGGCTGGGTGGGGTTGCTCGGGAGGCCCGATGATCTCGGGTGGGTGGCCGGGCGGCTGGTGTGGGTGCCGGTGCTGGTCTTGGCGCTCGTCGCGACGGCAGGTTTAATGACATGGTGTCGTCAACAGTTTGACGAACGGCTCCGTCGTTTGTGACACTTCGTCATATAACCACTCGCGCCCCCATGGAGCCAGCCGTGACCGCCTTCTCCGAGATTCTCAAGACCGCGACCTGGGGCGACCA
Source organism: Nonomuraea sp. NPDC050328 (assembly GCF_044459405.1). NCBI lineage: Bacteria > Bacillati > Actinomycetota > Actinomycetes > Streptosporangiales > Streptosporangiaceae > Nonomuraea > Nonomuraea sp. NPDC050328. Next base: position 824,843 of record NZ_JBITIW010000003.1, read on the forward strand.
CGAGTCGGCCGAGGACGAGAGCTACCTCAAGGAGCTGATGGGGGGCCGGCTGTCGGAGCAGGAGTACGGCGAGATGGTGGCGCAGCACTACTTCGCCTACGTCGCCCTCGACGGCGCCTCCAGGGCACTGGCCGACCACCCGGTCGCGGGCCGCTTCGTCTTCCCGGAGCTGTATCGGGAGGCGGCGCTGGAGCGTGACCTGGAGACGATCTACGGCGCCGGGTGGCGGGAGCGCATCGCGCCCTCCAAGGCCACGCGCACCCTGGTGGCCCGCATCGAGCAGGTCGCCGACTGGCCCGGCGGGTACATCGCCCACCACTACACCCGGTACATGGGCGACCTGTCCGGCGGCCAGTTCATCCGCATGGAGCTGCAGAAGATCTACGGCTACACCAAGGGCGGCGGGGTGGACTTCTACTTCTTCGACGAGGTCGGCAGCCTGCCGCGGTTCAAGAACGACTACCGCGCCCGGCTGGACGCGCTGGAGCCGTCCGAGGCCGAGCAGCGGCGGATCATCGCCGAGGTGAAGCTGGCCTACCAGCTCAACACCGAGGTACTGGCCGAGCTGCTGCACGTGGTCAAGGCAGCGGCCTAGACTGGTCAAATGCCCCGGATCACCGCCGCGACGATCGGCGAGCACCGCGCCCAGACGCGCGATCGCATCCTGCAGGCGGTCTCGCGGCTGTCGCGTGTCCAGGGCATCGACGCGATCTCGATGACCGACGTCGCCTCCGAGGCCGGCATCACCCGCACGGTGCTGTACAACTACTACCCCGACAAGGCCGCGCTGCTGCTGGCCTTCACCGAGCGGGTGACCCACTACTTCATCGAGAGCTTCGAGCGCGAGCTGCCCGCCGACGCCTCGCCCGCCGAGCGGCTGCGGGCGTTCGTGCGGCTCCAGCTCGCGGGGCTGCTGGCCCATCCTCACCCCGGTGCCGCCGACCTGTCGGCCACCCTGGGGCCCGACGCCTACCAGCAGCTCGCCGAGCATGTCGCGCCCATGCAGGCCATCCTGGTGGGCATCATCGCCGACGGGGTGGAGTCGGGTGACTTCCACGCGCCGGACGTGGCAGCGACCGCCCGGATGGTGCTGGCGGTGATCGGGGCCGAGCGGGTGCCGCTGATCAGCGGGACCATCGCCCTGGAGGACGCCTCGGCCATGGTCACCGGCTTCGTCCTGCGCGCCTTGGCCGCCTGACATCGTCATCTAGGGTCGTTGGCTCGCCCCTGCTTGCCGGGGCGCCTGACACCGCCCACTTAGGGTCGTTGGCCCCGCCGTGCGTGCCTCGGGCTCCGTGGCACAGACCCTCATGGCCTTGTCGGGCTCGTCCAGCGTGCCTGATCACCTGGCACCGCCGCCCGCGGTCGCCGGGCTCTTTCTCTGCCCGGCTGCCTGATGTGGGTGATCGTGGTCGCCCAGGTCACTCTGCGCTCCCGGCCATGTGGCGGCGGGATCATGTGCTGGCTTCGTGAGCGGGGTCTGGCCGCGTGGTGGCGGGATCTGGTCGGCGGGTTCGTCTTGGCAGTCGTGGCTGTCTGGCGGGGGCGATCCCTGCGGGGATCTTGTCGGGGGCCGGTGACAAGATGGGCGTCATGTCTTTTGCCCAGGTGCACCTGAAGACCGCGCGTGGCCGCTGGATCCTGGCCGCCACCGTGCTGGGCTCGGGGCTGACGATGCTCGACTCCACCGTGGTCAACGTGGCGCTGCCGTTCCTGGGCCGGGACCTGAAAACTGACATGTCGGGCCTGCAGTGGTCGGTCAACGCCTACACCCTCACCCTGGCCGGCCTGATTCTGCTGGGTGGTGGTCTCGGCGACCGGTACGGCAGGCGGAAGATCTTCCTGATCGGCACGGTCTGGTTCGCGCTGGCGTCGCTGATGTGCGGCCTCGCGCCCAACATCGAGGTGCTGATCGCGGCCCGCGCGCTCCAAGGCGTGGGCGGCGCGCTGCTGACGCCGGGGTCGCTGGCGATCATCCAGGCGTCCTTCTGCCGGGACGACCGGCCCCGGGCGGTGGGCGCGTGGTCGGGTCTGGGCGGTGTGGCCAGCGCGATCGGGCCGCTGGTGGGCGGCTGGCTGGTGCAGGGGCCGGGCTGGCGGTGGGCGTTCCTGATCAACCTGCCGTTCGCGGCGCTGGTGGTGCTCGTGACCCTGCGGCACGTGCCGGAGACCCGCGACGAGCAGTCCACGGGCAAGTTCGACGTGGCCGGGTCGGCGCTGGCCGCCCTGGCGCTGGCGGGGGTGACCTACGGGCTGATCGACCTCGGCACCCCGCTGCCGCTGATCGCCGGCATCGTGCTCGGCGTGGCGTTCGTGGCGCTGGAGATCCGCCGCTCCCCCGACGCGCTGGTGCCGGTCGGGTTGTTCAAGAACCACGTCTTCACCGCGGTGAACGTGGTGACCCTGATCATGTACGGCGCGATGGGCGTCGCCTTCTTCCTGCTGGGCCTGCAGCTCCAGGTGGTGTCGCAGTTCGGGCCGATCGCGGCCGGATCGGCGCTGCTGCCGGTGACGCTGCTGATGATGGTGCTCTCCGCTCCCGCGGGTGAGCTGGCCAAACGCATCGGGCCGCGGTGGCCGATGACGCTGGGCATCCTGGTGGCCGGGCTGGGGTTCCTCTGGATGGCCTCGATCGGCGAGGGCTCCGACTACTGGTTGCAGGTGCTGCCCGCGGTGAGCCTGTTCGGGCTGGGGCTGTCGGCGGCGGTCGCGCCGTTGACCGCGACCGTGCTGGCCACCGCCGACGAGCGGTACGCCGGGACGGCCAGCGGCATCAACAACGCGGTGGCCCGCACCGGCAGCCTGCTCCTCGTTGCCGCGCTGCCGCCCATGGTGGGGCTGGTGGGCACGGCCTTCGATCAGCCGGCGGTGTTCGACGTGGGCTATCGGCTGGCGATGTTGATCAGCGCCGGGTTGATGGGGGTGTCGGCGTTGATCACCTTCCTGACCATCCGCACCAACGTCCTGCGGGATCCCCAGAACTGACCCATCGCAGCGGCGGCCTCCGGGATCCTCGGACCTGACCTCGCCGGCCGCTCCAACGTTCCGCCCGGTCCCCGAACCTGAACGCACCCTCCGCGGCGACGTCCTGCGCGGCCCCGGACCTGGCCTTCCATAGGTCAAGGGGTTGCCTCGGCGAAGTGGCAGGACACCTGGCGGCCGCGGACCTCGCGCAGCGGTGGCGGAGCCGTACGGCACAGGTCCTGGGCCAGGGCGCAGCGGGGGTGGAAGGAGCAGCCCGGCGGGGGTGCGGCCGGGCTGGGCGGGTCGCCGCGCAGGACGATGCGTTCGCGGGTGGCCTCGACGTCCGGGTCGGCGACCGGGACCGCCGACAGCAGGGCCCGGGTGTAGGGGTGGGCCGGGTCGTCGTAGAGGGCGGCCCGGGAGCCGAGTTCGACGATCCGGCCGAGGTACATGACGGCCACCCGGTCGCTCATGTGCCGCACCACCGACAGGTCGTGGGCGATGAACAGGTAGGCCAGGCCGCGTTCGTCCTGCAGGTCGGCCAGGAGGTTGACGATCTGGGCCTGGATGGAGACGTCCAGGGCGGAGACCGGCTCGTCGCAGACCACCAGCCGAGGGCCGGAGGCCAGGGCGCGGGCGATGCCGATGCGCTGGGCCTGGCCGCCGGAGAACTCGTGCGGGTAGCGGTCGGCGTGCTCGGCGGCCAGGCCCACGCGTTCCAGCAGCTCGATCACCTGCGGGCGGGTGAGGAGTTTGCGCGGGCCTGAGACGATCTGCTGGACCGTCTGGCGGGGGTTCAGCGAGGCGAACGGGTCCTGGAAGATCATCTGGAGGTCGCGGCGGAAGGGCAGCATGGCCCTCGGCGGCAACCGGGTCAGGTCGTGGCCGTCGAAGGCGATCGTGCCGCCGGTGGGCTGCAGCAGGCGGACGATCATGCGGCCGGTGGTGGACTTGCCACAGCCGGACTCGCCGACCAGGCCCAGGGTCTCGCCGGGGCGGAGGTCGAAGCTGACGCCGTCGACGGCTCGGACGCCGCTGCCGAAGGTCATGCGCAGGTCGCGGACCGACAGGAGCGGGGCCGGGGTGGGCGGTCCGTCGTGGGTTTCTGGGGCGGGACGGGTGTCGAGGGGGTTCATCGGAGCGCTCCTTCCAGGTGGCAGGCCACCTTGCGGTCGCCGGCGGCCGGGCGCAGCGGGGGCTGCTCCGCCGTACAGGCGGGCAGGGCGGAGGGGCAGCGGGGGTGGAACCGGCATCCGGGCGGGAAGGCCGACGGCGAGGGCGGGCTGCCGGGGATCGCCGGCAGCCGCCCCGAGCCGCGTCCCCCGGCCGCCCGCCCGGATCCGGATTCCACACCGCCCTCCGGCCCGGAGCCGGGCGACGCCGAAGCCGGACCGAGCGGCCCCGGAACCAGCCCGGGCTCCTCTGAAGCCAGGCCGAGGGCTCCCGGAACCAGGCCGGGCTCCCCCGAGTCCAGGCCGGGGGCCCCGGGGGCCAAGCCGGGGACGCCGGAGGCCAGGCCGGGGACCGAGGGGGCGAGGCCGGGGACGGAGGCGAGGAGGCCGCGGGTGTAAGGGTGGCGCGGGTCCTTGAAGAGCGGCCGGGCCGGCGCGTGCTCGACCGTACGCCCGCCGTACATGACGAGCACCTCGTCGGCGATCCGCGCGACCACGCCGAGGTCGTGCGTGATCATGATGACGGCAAGCCCACGCTCGGCCTGGATGCGCTGGATGAGCTCCAGGATCTGCGCCTGCACGGTGACGTCGAGCGCGGTGGTCGGCTCGTCGGCGATGAGCAGGTCGGGCTCGCAGGCCAGGGCCATGGCGATCATCACGCGCTGCCGCATGCCGCCGGAGAAGCGGTGCGGGTGCTCGGCGGCCCGCCGGCGGGGCGCGGGGATGCCGACCTCGGCCAGCATCTCGACGGCCCGCTCGCGCGCCGCCCGGCGGGAGGCGCGGAAGTGCAGCCGGTAGGCCTCGGCGATCTGCTCGCCGACGGTGTAGAAGGGGTGCAGGCACGACAGCGGGTCCTGGAAGATCATCCCCATCCGGCGGCCGCGCAGCGCGCGCAGCCGCTCGGCCGGGGCGCCGACGAGTTCCTCGCCGTCGAAGCGGATGGACCCCGAGACGCGTGCCGTACGGTGCAGGCCCATGACGGCCAGCGAGGAGACCGACTTGCCCGAGCCGGACTCGCCGACGATGCCCAGCGTGCGCCCGCGCTCGACGCCGAAGTCCACCCCGTCGACCACGGTGACGGGGCCGAAGCCGACGGTCAGGCCGGAGACCTGGAGGATCATGCGTACCTCACCCGGGGGTCGATCACCGCGTAGACCAGGTCGACGACCAGGTTGGCGACGGTGATGAAGAAGGCGGCCAGGAGCGTGACGCCGAGCACGACCGGCTGGTCGGCCTTGAAGATGGCGTCGTAGGTGAGCTGGCCGATGCCCGGCAGCCCGAAGACGTGCTCGGTGATGACCGCTCCGGCCAGCAGCCCGCCGAGGTCCATGCCGAAGATGGTGACGATCGGGGTGAGCCCGGCGCGCATGCCGTGCTTGACGACGACCGTCCGTTCCGGCAGGCCCTTGGCGCGGGCGGTGCGGATGTACGGCTCGCCCATCGTCTCGATCATGGACGAGCGGGTCTGCCGGGCGTACATGGCGGCGTAGAGGCTGGCCAGGGTGAGCCAGGGCAGCAGCAGGTTGCCCGCCCACGCGCCCGGGTCCTCGGTGATCGCCACGTAGTCGGGGTAGGGCAGCAGCTCGAAGTGCTGCACGACGACGAGCAGGAGCATCATCGCGGTGAAGTAGACCGGCACCGAGGCCGAGGCCAGCGTGCCGGCCATGAGCACGCGGTCGAGCCCGGTGCCGCGCCGCAGCGCCGACACCAGCCCGACCAGCACGCCGCCGCTCAGCCAGAGCACCGCCGCGCCGAGGGCGAGGGAGACGCTGACCGGCAGCCGGTCGGCCAGCAGGTCCCAGACCGGCAGCGAGTTCTGGTATGAGTAGCCGAGGTCGCCGGTGAAGGCCTTGGCCACGTATCCGGCGAACTGCTCGTGCACCGGCCGGTCGAGGCCCATCTCGGCGCGGACCGCGTCGACCTGCTCGGTGGTGCAGGTCTTGCCGCAGGCGTGCAGCGCCGGGTCGCTCGGCAGGACGAAGAAGATGACGAAGGTCACCGCGCAGATGACCAGCAGCACGCCGGCCACGGCCAGCACGCGCCGGCCCAGGTAAGCGATCATGAGCGGGCCTCGCGGGGGTCGAGGGCGTCGCGCAGCGCGTCGCCCAGCAGGGTGAAGGCCAGCACGGTCAGGAACAGGCACAGGCTGGGCACGATGAAGTAGCTCGGCACGACCTGGTACCACTTGAGCGAGTCGTCGAGCATCTGCCCCCAGCTCGGCGTGGGCGGCCGGACCCCGACGCCCAGGAAGCTGAGCGCCGCCTCGGTGCCGATGTTGGCCGGGATGGCGAGCGTCACGTAGACCAGCACCGGCCCGGACAGGTTGGGCAGCAGCTCGCGGAAGAGCAGGTGCGCCCCGCTCGCCCCGCCGACCCGCGCGGCCTCCACGAACTCCCGGTGCTTGATCGACAGCGCCTGGCCGCGCACGATCCGCGCGACGTACGGCCAGCTGAACATCGACATGATCGCGATGAGCAGCAGCACCCGGTTGGCGTCCGGCGCGACCGACAGCAGCGCGAGCATGAAGATCAGGCTGGGGAAGGACATGACCAGGTCCATGAGCCGCGACAGGATCGTGTCGGTCCGCCCGCCGGCGTAGCCGGCCAGCAGCCCGGCGGCGGTGCCGGCCACGACGGTCACCGCGGTGGCGGCCACCGAGATCAGCAGCGAGATCCGCGCGCCGTACACCACGCGGGCGAAGACGTCGCGCCCGGTGCCGGGCTCCACGCCGAGCCAGTGCTCGGCGCTGAAGGTCTCGTACGGCACGCCGCCCAGCGAGCGGTCGATGGCGCTCTTGTCGAAGGTCTGGGTGTCCCACCCGCTGATCGCGGTGAGCAGCGGGGCGGCCAGGGCGACGGCGACGAAGAGCGCCACGATGGAGCCGCCGAACAGCGCCGCCGGGTCGCGGCGCAGGCGGTCGAGGGCGATCCGGCCGGGCGAGCGGCCGGATCGGATCGCCACCGTCACTGCTTGACGCCGAGGGCGGCGTAGTCGAACTGCCCGGACCAGATGAGGTGGCCGAAGGCGCCGGCGACCTTGGAGCCGGCCAGCAGCGGCTTGCGCTCCCAGGTCAGCGGGATCATCGGGGCCTTCTGCATGAGCGCCGCGTCGAGCTGGACCCACGCCTGGTCGGCGGCCTTCAGGTCGGTCATGGCGTAGATCTCGTCGATCTTGTCCATGGTCTCCTGGTCCTTGAAGAGCGAGACGTTGCCATTGTTGCCCTTCTCGGTGATGGTCCGGCCGTCGAACATCATCGGGATGAAGGAGGAGCCGGAGGGGTAGTCCTGGCACCAGCCGTAGGAGGCCATGCCGTCGAACTTGGCGGTGTCGCCGATGGTGTCGTAGTAGACGGCCGGGTCGTAGGTGTTGATCTCCACCTCGACGCCCACGCGCTTGAGGGACTCCTGCAGCGCGGTGGCCTCGTTCTTGGCGCCGGTGCTGGTGTGCAGCTTGACCTTGACCGGGGTGCTCACCCCGGACTCGGCGATGAGCTGCTTGGCCTTCTCGACGTCGCCGGTGGCCGGGACCTTGAGCGTGTCCTGGGCGACGCCGCCGGACAGCGACGGCGGCAGGAAGGCGGTGGCGATCTCGCCGGCCGCCGGGCCGCCCTTGACGGTCTGGTAGGCCTCCTTGTCGATGGCGTACTGCAGCGCGAAGCGGAACTTGGCGTTGTCGAAGGGCGCCTTCTGGGTGTTCATGGCCAGCACGTCGGTGCAGCCGCGGATCTCGTTGTGGAAGCGGGCCTTGACCTTCGGGTTGTTGAGGATCTTGGCGAAGCTCTCGCCGTTGACGTCGGCGTAGGTGATCGCGGTCTGGTCCTCGCCCTGGTCGGCGATGAGGCGGTCGTCGATGACGCTCTGCCTCAGGCCCTGCTTGACCACGATGCGGTCGGGCAGCGCCTTGCGGGCCGGGTCGGAGGCGGGGTCCCAGTTCTCGTTGCGGACCAGGATCATCTCCTTGCCGCGGGTGTAGCTCTCGATCTTGTAGGGGCCGGAGGAGAAGACGCGGTTGTCGTACTGCTCCTTGGTGTCCTTGGCCTTGGGCACCGGGCTGAAGCTGGGCAGGGTGGCGTAGTAGGGGAACTCGGCGACGGCGCGCTTGAGGCGGAAGACGATCGTCTTGTCGTCGGGTGTCTCGATGGAGGCGAGCTCGCCGCTCTTGTACGGGCCCTTGTAGGCGTCGGCGTCCTTCAGGACGAGCTTGTGGTAGTTCGGGCCGCCGGGCAGTTCGGGGGCGAAGGAGCGTTCGAGGTTGTACTTGACGTCGGCGGCCTTGATCGGGCTGCCGTCCTCGTACTTCAGGCCGTCCTTGAGGGTGAAGGTCCAGGTCTTGCCGCCGTCGGCCATCTCGCCGGTGGTGGTGGCGAGGTCGGGGACGACCTCCAGGCTGGCCGCGCCCGGCTCCGACTTGAAGGTGACCAGCGAGCGGTACAGGTAGCGCAGGCCGAAGTCCATCTGCGGCATCGTCCAGTTGCGGGCCGGGTCGAGGTGCTCGAAGTCCTGGTTGGACAGGATCGTCAGGGTGCCGCCCTTGCCCGCCTCGGTCACCGGAGGCTGGGTGCCCATGCCGGCCGCGGGCTTCTCGGGACCGGAGGCCCCTCCGCAGGCGGTCGCGCCTAACAGGACCGCGAGGGCAAGCAGGCCGAGCTTCTTCGCCATGATCGTCACTCCGTTGTGAGAAACAGTGTGACGCGTAACATAATAATGTGAAATAGTACTGACAAGCCTGCGTTACCGATCCGTGTCCGGAAACGCGCGATCCGAGGGATCTAGATGGCGAAGGGCTGGCGGCGCACGCTGTTGTCGAAGTTGGAGACCAGGAGTTCGGGCTCCCCCACCGAGCGGATCTCGGGCAGCCGGGTGAGCAGCTCGCGGAACATCGTGCGCAGCTCCTGCCGGGCCAGGTTGGCGCCGAGGCAGAAGTGCGGACCCGGACCGCCGAAGCCCACGTGCGGCTTGGTGTCACGGGTGATGTCGAAGCTGTCGGGGTCGGCGAAGACCTCCTCGTCGCGGTTGGCCGAGCCGTAGAACAGCACGACCTTGTCGCCCGGCTTCAGCTCCAGCCCGCGCAGCTCGTACGGCTCGGTGACCGTACGGCGGAACTGCATGATCGGCGAGACGTAGCGGACCATCTCCTCGATGGTGTTGCCGATGTGCGCGTCGAAGTCGCTCATCAGCAGCTCGCGCTGGGCCGGGTTGTCGGTGAGCAGCTTGATGCCGTGCGCCATGGTGTTGCGCGCGGTCTCGTTGCCCGCCACCAGCAGCAGCGAGAAGAACGAGCCGAGCTCGCGGTCGCTCAGCCTCTCCCCGTCGGGGTTGGCGGTGACCAGCGCCGACACCAGGTCCTTGCCCGGGTCGCCGACCCGCTCGTGGCCCAGGCGGATCACCAGGCGCTGCAGCGCCAGCAGGGCCAGCACGTTCTGGCCGGCCATCCTCGCGCTCTGGAACAGGCTGGGCCGTACGCCGCTGTAGGCGGTGGAGATGTCGACGTGCTTGTGCACGCGCTCGCGCTCGGCCTCCGGGATGCCCATCATGTCGCAGATGACGTGGATCGGCAGCCGGGCCGCGACCTGGGTCACGAAGTCGCGCGGGCCCTGGCGCTGCACGTCGTCGACGATCCGGGCGCAGGCCGCCTCGATGTCGCTCTGCAGGTTCTGGAGCATGCGCGGGCTGAAGGCACGCGAGACGATGCGGCGCAGGCGGGCGTGGCGCGGGTCGTCCATGTTGACCATCGACTCGCCGAAGACGTACTTCACCCAGCCCGGCGGCTCGGGGTTGGTGACCGCCGGCTCGCTGGAGAAGACCTTGGCGTTCCGGCTGGCCTCGACCACGTCCGCGTGCCGGACCAGGGCGTAGAAGCCCGAGCCCGAGCGCAGGAACGGCACCTTCTTCTCGGGGAAGAACACCGGCTGGTCGAGCTGGCGCAACCGGGCGAAAGCCTCGTGCCGCTCCTTGAGGGGTTTGCGCCAGAATGCAAGGTCCGCAAGGTCGATGTCCACCCGTCTATCCTGGCACGTTCCCGGATGGTTAACGCCAGGTTGGGACGGGGCGGGGATCCTCCGAGCATGAGTGCGACTCTCGCCGCCCTGCTGCTCACCAGCCTCACCACCTGGCCCGCCACCCCCACGGCCCCCTCCCCCGCCGTCACCTCCTCCCCGGCCGCCGAGGCCGCCTGCTCGGGGGCGGCCGGGGACTTCGACGGCGACGGCCGCGCCGACCTGGCGGTGGCCGCGCCGTACGCCACCGTCGGCGGGCACGCCCGCGCCGGCGCCGTCACCCTGCTGTACGGCTCGGGCCGGCGCGCCGAGCTGTCGCAGGACTCCCCCGGCGTCCCCGGCGAGGCCGAGCCCGGCGACTCCTTCGGCTCGGCGCTGGCCACCGGCGACTTCGACGGCGACGGCTGTGCCGACCTGGCCGTCGGCGCGTCCGAGGAGTTCCACGGCCGGCCCGTCGCCGGCGCCGACGGCCACGGCGTGGTCCAGCTCTTCACCGGCTCGCCCACCGGCCTGCGGCCCGGCCCTGCGCTGCGCGCGCCCAAAGCCGCCTCCGACCGCTACGGCGCGGCCCTGGCCGCCGGGAACCTCGACCGCGACCGCGCCGACGAGCTGGCCATCGGCGCTCCCACGCACGGCTCGGGCGGCGCGGTCTTCCTGTACGGCATGCGCGGCCTGACCCGCCTGACCCAGGCCACCGGCTGGATCGGGCAGCAGGGCCGGGTCACCGACCAGTGGGGCGCGGCCCTGGCCACCGGCGACTTCGACGGCGACGGCCGTGCCGAGCTCGCGGTCGGCGCGCCCGCCGACAGCCTCACCCACGACGGCCAGGGCTCGGTGACCATCGTCTCCGGCCGCCGCGCCCTGCTGCTGACCCAGGACAGCCGCGCGCTCAAGGGCTCCGCCGAGAAGTGGGACGCCTTCGGCGCCGCCCTGACCACCGGCGACTTCGACGCCGACGGCCGCGCCGACCTCGCCGTCGGCTCCCCCGGCGAGGGCCTGACCGCCAACCAGCGCGCCCTCGACTACGGCGACGGCATGGTCCACGTCCTGTACGGCACGCGGAGCGGCCTGGCCGCCGGCCGCCGGGAGGCCTGGACCCAGAACGCCCTGGACGGCAAGCCGCGCTACTTCGACCGGTTCGGCACCTCGCTGGCCGCCGGGGACCTGAACGGCGACGGCGACGACGAGCTCGCCGTGGGCGTCCCCGGCGAGAGCGCCGTCCAGGTGCTGGCCGGGACCCGCTCGGGCGGCCTCACCCGCCGGGGCAACCTGCTGCTCAAGGGCCCTGGAGCCGACTTCGGCTCCGCGCTCACCGTCACCCGCCTGTCGGGGCGCGGCTACCGCGCACTCGGCCTGGCCCGCCCGCTCGCCTCGCTGGTCGTCGCCGCGCCGGCCCGGGGCACGGTCTCGGTCCTGCCCGGGACCCGGCGGCCCGGCCCCTACGCCGGTCTGCGCCCCGGCGCTCCGCGCAAGCTGGCCGGCGGACCCGGCCTGTTCGGGTACACCTTCGGCTGAATCCCCCGGTCAGGCGCTTGACCTTGACACGATGACAAGCCCTTCACTGGGCCCATGACGCAAGACACCAACTCCCTTCTCCAGGCCCTGGCCCACGGCGACGCGTCGGTACGGCTCCGCGCGGCGATGGCGGCCGGGACGACCCCCGACCCCGGGCTGGTCGAGCCGCTCGTCGAGCGGTGCGCGATCGAGCCCGAGTTCTTCGTGCGCGATATGCTGACCTGGGCGCTCATCCGCCAGCCGGCGGACCTGACCGTCCCCCGGCTGCTCGTCCAGCTCCGGTCGGAGCGAGCGCAGGCCCGGAGCCAGGCCCTGCACACGCTGTCCAAGATCGGCGACCCGCGGGCGTGGCCGTCCATCACCCGCGAGCTGCTGACCGACGCCGACGACGAGGTGGCGCGAGCCGCCTGGCGCACGGCGGTCGCGCTGGTGCCCGAGGGCGAGGAGAGCGGCCTGGCCGCGGTGCTGGCCGGACAGCTCGGCCGGGGCGGGCGGGAGACGCAGCTCAGCCTGAGCCGGGCGCTGGTCGCGCTCGGCGAGGTGATCCAGCCCGCGCTGCGCGCGGCGAAGGAGGCGGCCGAGCCGGGGGTGCGCGCGCACGCGATCGCCACCGAGCGGCTGCTGCGCGACCCGGAGGCCGGGTTCGCGTTCGCGATCGAGGAGGCCAAGCGGGTGGTCGCCCTGGGCGGCGCCGGCCGGGAGGAGTGACGGGGACGTGCTGATCGGCGAGGTGGCGCGGCGCTCGGGGGTCAGCGCGCGGATGCTCCGGCACTACGAGACGCTCGGCCTGGTGCGGCCGACCGGCCGCAGCGGCGCGGGCTACCGGGAGTACTCCACCGACGACATCCGCCGGATCTTCCACATCGAGAGCCTGCGCTCACTGGGGTTGTCGCTGCGGGAGGTCGGGCGGGCGCTCGACGATCCAGGGTTCACGCCGGCCGGCCTGGTCGACGACCTCATCCGCCGGACGCGGGAGCGGATCGCCGCCGAGACCGAGCTGCTCACCCGGCTGAGCCGGATCGACGCCGCGGGACCGGCCGGGTGGGAGGACGTGCTCCAGGTGGTCTCGCTCCTGCAGGAACTGGGGTCGGCCAGCGCCGGGCGGCGGCAGAGCGCGGTGTTGTCACCGGCGGCGGAGGTGCCGGTGGCGGCGCTGGTCGAGGCGGCGCTGAGCGAGTCCGACCCGAACGTCGCCGGGGCGCTGCGCTGGGCGCTGGCCCGCTCGGGGGACGGACTCGGGCTGCTGGCCGACGGCCTCGCCGACCCGGCGGCCGAGGTGCGTGAGCGGGCCGTCCAGGCCGTGGCCGAGCTGCCGGGCGAGGAGGCGACCGCGGTGTTGCGCGAGGCGCTCACCCACCCCGACGTGGTGGTGCGCAGGCGGGCGGCGCTGGCGCTCGGGGCCCGTGGCGTGGCCGAGGCGATTCCGGCGCTGGTCGAGACCGTGGTGGAGGGCACCAACGACGTGGACGCGGCCGACGCGCTGAGCGCGCTGGCCGAGCGACCGGAGCTGGCCGAGCGGATCGCGGCCGGGCTCACCGAACGGCTCGCCGCCGGGGCTGGGTCGGAGCAGCGCCGGCGGCTGACCCAGGCGCTCGCCGACATCCCCGGTCCCACGGCGGCGCGGGCGCTCGCCGAGCTGACGGGCGACGAGGACCGGGCGGTCGCGCTCACCGCAACCTACGTCCTGCGCCTGCGCGAGGACCGGTGACGGTCAGCGGGCCAGCGGGGTGACGACCTTCCGCTCCACCGGGGAGGACATGACGATCGAGGTCGTCGTCCGGCCGAGCTGGGAGATCTCCTCCAGCAGCTCCTCCAGGTGGACGGTGTCGGCGACGGCGACCTTGAGGATCCAGCAGTCCTCGCCCACCACGTGGTGGGCCTCCAGCACCTCGGGCCGCTCGGTGAGCCGCTGGGTGCGCGGGTGGCGCAGGCCGTAGCCGCCGTGCGGGTTGACCCGGACGAAGGCCTGCAGCCCGTAGCCGAGGTGGGGCAGGGAGACGGCCGCGCCGTACCCGGTGATCACGCCGGTCTCCTCCAGGCGGCGGATCCGTTCGGTGACCGCGGCGGGGCTGAGCCGGACGCGGCGGCCGAGCTCGCTCAGGGTGATGCGGCCCTGCCGTTGCACCAGGTCGAGGAGCTGGGCGTCGATGCCGTCCAGGGATTCCACGGCGGCGGGGCGGATCTGCCGTGGTTCTTTTCGTGGAATCGCCTCAATACCCATTTTTCTGCCTTCAACATGATCCGGAGCCCTGGAAGACTCATGTTCTCATGAAGAGGGTTTGTGTCATCGGCGGGAACCGGTACTTCGGCCGCCAGGTCGTCGAGCTGCTGCGGGACGAGGGCTGGGCGGTCACGCTGGTCAACCGCGGCTCCACCGAGCCGCCGCCCGGCGTGCGGCATCTGGTCGCCGACCGGGGCGACGTGGCGGCGCTGCGCGCGCAGGAGTTCGACGTGGTGATCGACCAGGTCTGCTACACCCCGGCCGACGCCGTCGCGGCCCGGCAGGCGTTCGGCGGGCGGGTCGGCCGGTACGTGATGACCTCCACCATCGAGGTCTACGCCGACCAGGACACGGCCGAGCCGCTGGCCGAGACCGACCCGCTGCGCTGGCTCACCGAGCCGGTGCCGGCCGGCGAGCTCGAGTACGGCGCGGCCAAGCGGCTGGCCGAGGCGACGCTGGCGGCCGACCCGGTCTTCCCGGTGGTGACCGTACGGTCCGCGCACGTGCTGGGCGGCGAGGAGTGGACGGGCCGGCTGCGGCACTACGTCGAGCACATCCGCGACGGCCGCGAGGTGCTCGTGCACGCCGAGCCGCGCCGCTCGGTGTTCATCCACCACGCCGAGATCGCCCGCCTGCTGGCCTGGGCGGCCGGTGAGGACTTCACCGGCCCGGTGAACGCCTGCTCGCACGGCGAGCTGGACGTCTTCGACCTGTGCGAGCGCATCGGACCGGCCCGGTTCAGCGTCGGCGAGCCGGCTTCGCCGTTCTCGTTCGACCGGGGCTACGCCATGTCCAACGCCCGGGCCGAAAGCCTCGGCTTCGCCTTCTCCCACACCCGGGACTGGCTGGACAGCGCGATCGAGGAGGCCCGCTGAGACGGCTCGGCGCGACGAAGGTGTGGCCGGTCGGCCTGGGCGCGATGCCCCTGTCGATCGAGAACCGCCCGGACGAGGCACGCGCGCTGGCGACGATCCACGCGGCGATCGAGGCCGGCGTGACGCTGATCGACACGGCCGACTCCTACCACTGGCACGCCGGTGAGGAGGGCCACAACGAGGAGCTGGTCGCCAGGGCGCTGGCCGGGCGCACGGAGCAGGTGCTCGTCGCCACCAAGGGCGGCCGCACCCGGCCCGGCGACGGGTCGTGGGGCGTGGACGGGCGGCCGGTGCACCTGCGCCGGGCGTGCGAGGCGTCGTTGCGGCGGCTGGGCGTCGAGGCGATCGGCCTCTACCAGCTACACAAGCCGGATCCGCGAGTGCCGTGGGCCGAGAGCGTGGGCACGCTGCGCGAACTGCTCGACGAGGGCAAGATCCGCGCGGCGGGGCTCTCCAACGTCAGCGTGGCTCAGCTTCTGCAGGCGCGCGAGGTGCTCGGCCAGGACCTGGTGTCGGTGCAGAACGAGTACTCGCCGCTGGTGCGCGACAGCGAGCCGGTGCTGCGCGCCTGCGAGGAGCTGGGCGTGGCCTTCCTGCCGTGGAGCCCGCTCGGCGGCATCTCGCGCAGCTCCCTCGACCCGGGCGCGCCCGCGTTCGAGCCCGGCCCCTTCCACCGGGTCGCCGCCGGGCGCGGGGTGAGCCCGCAGCAGGTCTGCCTGGCCTGGCTGCTGGCCTCCTCGCCGGTGCTGATCCCGATCCCGGGCGCGAGCCGGCCCGAGTCGGCCCGCGACTCGGCGCGGGCCGCGGAGCTGGAGCTCACCGCCGCGGAGCTGGCTCAGCTGGGATGAGCCGGCGGTGCGTGGTCCTGGCGGCGGCGCCGCGCTTGGAGATGTACTCCAAGGTGCGGAAGTCGGCCGCCAGCCCCTCGCCGTCCACCCGGCAGACCAGGTAGCCGCGGCGCTGGTCGAGATAGCTGAGGTGCGGGTTCTCGGCCAGCGACTCGGCGATCCACGCCCGGTCGCGGTAGCCGTCGCCGTCGCTGGCGATGGAGGAGGTCACCAGCTCGCGGGCGACCACCGGCGAGCCGGGGTCGTCGAAGTCGAGCTTGAGCTCGGCGTCGTGGTGCATGTGCGCGTCGCCGGTCAGCACGACCGGGTTCGAGGCCCGCGTCATCAGGCCCAGCAGGCGGGTGCGCTCGGCGGCGTAGCCGTCCCAGGAGTCGAGGTTCACCTCGCGGCCGGGGCCGCGCCGGTAGTCGCGCTGCATCATCAGGATCTGCTGGCCGAGCAGGTTCCAGCGCACGTCCGGCGCGCCCAGCCCGCCGGCCAGCCAGTCCCACTGCGCGCGGCCCAGCAGCGTGCGCCCGCCGGACAGCCGCTCGTCGCACCCGGCCCGCACCCCGTCGAGGCAGGCCTGGTCGTCGCGGAACTGCCGGGTGTCCAGCAGGTGGAAGCGGGCCAGGGTGCCCCACGAGACGCGCCGGTTGACGCGCAGCACCGCGCCCTGGAGCGAGGCCCGGCGTAGCGGCATGTTCTCGTAGTAGGCGCGGAAGGCGCTGGCCCGGCGGCGGGCGAAGGCCGGCGCGCCGGTGCTGGAGACCGGGCCGGCCCAGTTGTTCTCCAGCTCGTGGTCGTCGAAGGCGACCAGCCAGGGCGCGGCGGCGTGGGCCCGCTGGAGGTCGGGGTCGCTCTTGTACTGCGCGTGCCGCAGCCGGTAGTCGGCCAGCGTGGCGCACTTGCCAGGCGTGTGCGTGCGGACGCGGCCGGCCAGGGCGGTGTAGCCGCTCGGCCCGTACTCGTACAGGTAGTCGCCCAGGTGCACCACCAGGTCCGGCTCCTCCTCGGCCAGGCGGCGGTAGGCGGTGTAGTAGCCGTGCTCGTAGTGGGCGCAGGCGGCGACCGCGAACCGCAGGGGCGAGCTCTCCCCGGTCGGGGTGGTTCTGGTGCGGCCCGTCGGGGACAGGTGGCCTTGGGCTCGGAAGCGGTAGAAGTACTCCCGGCCCGGTTGGAGGCCGGCCAGCTCCACGTGCACGCTGTGCGCGTCCTTCCAGGCGGCGGTAGCCGTACCGGACCTGACGACGGAGGCGAACCGCTCGTCGGCGGCGACCTGCCACTCCACGTCCACATCTCTGGCCGCCATCCCCCCGCGCCCGTTCAGGCCCAGGGGGTCGGTGGCCAGCCTGGTCCACAGCACGAACCCGTCCTTGGACGGGTCACCCGACGCCACCCCCAACGTGAACGGATCCCCCACGCTCCGGCTCCTGGCTGTGGCACGGTCGGACATCAGGGGCGCCAGGCCCACACCGGCGAGAAACGCTCTGCGATCCACGCACCAGATATCTCCACCCGCCCTGACACCCCTATGACACCCGCCACAACCCCTTATGAACAACCCCGGTCATCTCGGCTTTCCGGGGGCTCCGCTCCCATGGGAGGACCGTGGCGGGCCGGGAGGAAGGTGGGCTGTCCGTGGAGGCAGGCGGCGGAAGGCAGGGAGCGGAGGGGGCTGGGTGGCCGGAGCAGGTGCGGTGGCCGAGGCCCGAAGTGGGTGGCCGACGGATCCAGGGACGGCGGGTCGGGAGGCTGGAGGCCGGGAGCCGAGAGCCAGGGAGGGCTGGGGGAGGCCGGGGCTGGGGTGGGGGGGCTGGTGGGGGGCTGGTGGGGGGCTGGTGGGGGGCTGGGGTGGGGGGCTGGGGTGGGGGGCCGGGTGGTCGGGGATGTGGCGGGTTGAGGGGCGGTGTCAGGCCGCCCCTCAACCACCCGTCCAACCAATGCGGCGAGGGCCGGCGTCGGTGGGGGATGCTCCAGTGCGGCGGGAAGGGGGGTCGGCGAGCCTCAGGACTCCAACTGCCGCAGAAGGTCACGAGCGGTCGCCACAGCGTCCTCGGCCCCCAAGGCCTCGAACCGCTCCACAGCCTCCCCGCAAACCCGCAGTGCCTCCCCCTCCCGCCCGAGCGCGGCCAGATACCGCGCCCGGTCATAAAGGACGACGGCCTGCTCGAAGGGATCCTCGACCACGACGTTCACCGAAATGGCCAGCGCCCGCTCAGGGTCCCCGCCCCAGAAGGACGACAACGCCGCCCGCCGCGCCATGACCCCCGCGGTCTCGGGGTCGTCCTCGCGATACCGCTCGGCGGCCAGCGCGAAGTACCGCGCCGCCTCCTCGTCCCGGTCGACCTGGTCGAGGAGGCGCGCCGCCATGTCAGCGGCCCGCGCCGACTGGAGGGCGGTGGGGTACAGGGACACGAGCTCCTGGAACCCCTCCAAAGCCACATCGACGTCCCCAAGCTGGTGCAGGGCGTGGGAGCGCGCCCAGCGGGCCTGGTTGAGCGCCTCGGTCTCCTCGGGGTCGATCATCGCCAGCGCCTCCTCGGCGGCGACGGCGGCCTCGGCCGGACGGCCGCTGTCGAGGTAGGCCGAGGCCAGGTCGGCACGGGTGAAAGCGGCCCGCTCACGCTCGCCGACGGCGGTGAAGAGCGCGACGGCCTCGATGAGGTCCTCGGCCGCCTCCTCGCCCCGCCCGATCCCGAGCAGCACCTCGCCCCGGGCCGCGTGCGCCAGCGCCCGCAGCCGCGGCTCGCCGCGGACGGCGAGGGCGTCGCCGTAGGCCGCCAGCAGCTCGTCCAGGTCGCCGCCGTACCCCTTGCCGATCAGGTACGCGAGGAGCATGGCCGCCTCGGCGAGCGGCACCGCCGCCCCCTCGGCCTTGAGCGCCCGGCAGGCCCGGCGGGCGGTCTCCAGCGCCTGCGCGGGCGCGTACTCGCCCTGGACCTGGGCGAGCAGCAGCAGGGCGCCGCCGTCGTCCTGGCCTTCCAGCAGTGCCGCGGCCTCCCGCACCGACCCGTCCTGGGCCAGCATCCGGGCCATCCGGCGCAGCGAGCCGCCGCGCTGGCGGGGCGTGCCGTACTCGCTCAGATACGCGTGCACCCGCTCGGCCAGCTCGCGGTCGCCGGTGAGCTGGGCGACCCGGCCGAGCGACGCCTGCCCTTCGGCGGGGTCCTCGTGCTGCTCGGCCGCCGCGCGCCAGTGCCGCTCGGCCGCCTCACGGTCGCCCTGTACGGCTGCCGCCAGCCCGAGCCCGTCGAGGCGGCGGGCGGTCAGCGGCCCGCCCACGGCGTCGTAGCGCTCCCACGCGGCCAGCGCGCCCTCCACGTCGCCGCGCTCCCAGGCCTGGTGCGCGGCGTCCATGAGCTCCTGCGGCGACTCGCCGCGCACGACCGGCGCGGGCGGCTGCGGCGTGGGCCGGCGCGCGTGCGGCACCAGCGGCACGTACTCGGCGATCGGCTCGGCGGCCAGCCGCGCCTCCAGCAGCGCGCCCTGCTCGCCGGTGCCGTTGCGGGTGTCGAAACGGGCGGCCAGCTCGCGGGCGCGCGCCTCCAGCCCGGCGGCCCGCGGGTCGGGGTGGCCGAGCTCCGCCAGCCGGCGCAGCAGCAGCGCGGCGCAGCCGGTGAACTCCAGCGCCGCCCTGGGCGAGGGCGCGCGGTCCAGCAGCGGCAGCTCGCGCTCCAGGATCTCCAGCCCGCGCGACTCGTTGCCGGACAGCGCGCAGAACTCCAGGTGCCGCCCGATCTCGGCGAGGTTGTGCACCTTGCCGGCGATGATCCGGTAGGCGCGCTGGTGGGCCGCGGCGGCCTCGGCGTGCCGCCCGGTGCGCAGGTAGGGCAGCAGCAGCTCGGTCAGGATGTCCTGCGGCTGCTCGGTGCAGGTCAGCTCGCCGGCCAGCACCGGGGCGGCCAGCTCGACCGCCTCCTCGTCGCGGCCGAGCCACACCAAGTGGGCGACCTTGCCGCTGGGGTCGCAGCCCACACAGTCCGACAGCTCGTCGCGGGGCGTCGTGCACCACAGCCGGTAGTGGTGCTCGGCCTGCTCCCGGTCGCCCAGGTGCCGGGCCAGCGCCGAGCGTTGCGCGTGCACCGCGTGCGGGCCGTGCCCGGCCAGGACGTAGCGGCGTTCCATGTCGTCCAGCACGTCCAGGGCGCGGCGCAGCGGCACCTCGGGGAAGCTGCGGGTGTCGCCGGCGATCCACTTGAAGTGCCACAGCAGCGTGTCGGCCGCCTCGCGGCCGTAGCGGCCGGGCTCGGCGTCCAGGGCGGCGACGTTGCGGGAGAAGACCGCGAACGACTTGCCGGGCTCGCCGCCGTGCTGGTAGGCGCCGGTGAGGGCCAGGCGGGCGTCGAAGAGCCGCTCGGGGTCGCCTTCGGCCTCCGCCTCCTTGACCGCGCGCTCCAGCAGGATGGTCCTGGCCTCGCCGTACGGCAGGCCGTAGGCCTCGAAGAGGAGCTCTTCCGAGGTCATGCTCACTTCACCGCCCAGTCGAGGAGGCCGAGGAACGAACGGTTGAGCGCCGCGGTGTCGGCCGGGCGCAGGGGGTGGTGGCCGTGCAGCAGCGCCATGCCGTACAGGGCCTCCACCGCGGTGGCGGCGAGCTCGGGGTCGAGCCCGGCCAGCCGGCGCACCAGCGGGTTGCGGTGGTTGAGGACCAGGCGGGGCCGCTCGGCGGTGCGCTCCAGCGCGCCGAGCACGTCGGCCCACAGCTCGTCGGCCTCCTCGCGCGCCTGGCGCAGTTCGGCGGCCTGGTCGGCGGCGCGGCTGGTGACGTAGAGGGCGGGCAGCGAGGCCGGGTCGTAGTCGCGCAGCACCGCCTCGCAGCCGAGCGGCTCCAGGGCGCGGGCCGCGGCGGCCAGGAACGGGCGGGCGGCGAGCTCGGCGGCGGGGTCCACCGGGGCCAGGCGCGTGGTCAGCTCGGCCGGGTCGAGCGGTTCGATGCGGGCGTCGAGCCTGGCCAGGCCGCGCAGGATGTCGCCGTCGTAGACGTAGCCGCCGTTGACCAGGGCCACGCCCTGGGCCTGGGAGACCGCCGAGAGCTGGCGGAACTCCTCGACGCTGGTGGTGAAGCGGCCGCGCGGGTGCCGGGTGCGGAACTGGGCGAGGGTCATCGGCCCGTCGCTGGTCTCGTACTCCAGCCAGCCGTCCACCAGGCGCAGCAGGTCGTCGTCGTGCAGCGCCAGGGCCTTGACGCCGAGCGCGTGCAGGCGCAGGAAGCCGCGCAGCGCGGCGGGGTCGGTCTCGGCCAGGCGCACCAGCCAGTCGCGCACCTGCCGGCCGAGCTGCTCGCGCACGTGCTCCAGCAGGTCGTCCTCGTAGAGGGCCTCGCGGCTGGCGGTCGGGCGCAGCTCGCCGGCGTCCACGACGCAGCGGGCGAAGAAGGCCCATTCGGGCAGCAGGCCCTCGGCGCGCTCGGTGAGGAGCATGCGCTTGAGGTAGACGCGGTGCGCGGCGCGCACGCCGGGGCCGGCTCCGGCGGGCAGGATGAAGGCGACGCCGGTCAGGCCCGCACCGGGCACGTCCAGGTCGAGCACGTCGAAGGGGGTGAAGCCGAAGGTCTGCCGGCCGTACTCCAGGAGGCGGTGGCGGCGCTCGGCGGGCGACTCGTCGGCCTTGGCCCAGGGCAGGGCGGGCTCCGTGGTGCGGCGGCCGTTGACCGTCACCTCGATCGGCAGCAGCGAGCCGTACAGCCGGGCCAGGTCGGTCACGGTGGCCTCGCTGACCCATTCGTCCGCGCCGGGCCGCACCCGCAGGGTGACCGTGGTGCCCGTCTCCTCGCGGGCGGCGGGCTCGACGCGGTAGGTGCCGTCGTCGCGTCCGGTCCAGCCGACCGCGTGGCCGCCGCGCGCCGAGCGGGTCTCGACCTGGATCTCGTCGGCGACCAGGAAGCCGGACAGCAGGCCGATCCCGAACTGGCCGAGGAACTCGTGGCGGGCGAAGCCCAGCTCGTCGCGCTTGGAGGAGCGGCCGATGGTGGCCAGCAGGGTGTGCACCTCGTCCTCGGTGAGCCCGATGCCGCTGTCGTGCACCCGGATCGTCCCGGGGCTCACCTCGATGCGCACCCGCGCCGGCGCGGCCGGGTCGAGCGCGCGCCGGGCGGTGATCGCGTCGGCTCCGTTCTGCAGGAGCTCTCGCAGGTAGACGCGGGGGCTGGAGTACAGGTGCCGGCTCAGCAGGTCGACGACTCCACGCAGGTCGACTTGGAACGCATTCTCCACCCGGGTCACCATAGTTCACATAAGGGACAAGCTCTCGCGCAATTCGGCCGCCCCGAGGAAGTGCACCCCGGTCAGGCCGGCCTTCTCCGCGCCCTCGACGTTCTCCAGCCGGTCGTCGATGAAGACGATCTCCCTGGTCCCGAGCTCGTCCGCCAGGTGGTCGTAGATGGCCCGGTCCGGCTTCACCAGGCCCAGGTGGGCGCTGTAGAAGCGGCGGTCCAGCGCGGAGATCCACGGCAGCCGGTCCCACGCCTCGGCCAGCTCGGCGGGTGCGTTCGACAGCAGCCCGAGCGGGACGCCCCGGTCCTGGAGCTCCCGCATGATCGCCAGGGTGCCCTCGTTCGGCCTCGACCAGCTCTCGGCGTCGAGTTCCACCAGCCGGGCGTTCTCCTCCTCGTCCACCGGGCGGCCCAGCACCAGCTTCCAGTACTGCGGAGCCGTCAGGTCACCCCGGTCGAAGTCGAGGCGGTGCTCCCAGTAGGCCTGCTCGAAGCTCTCGGGGTCGGCGCCGGCGAGCTCGGCGATGGCGTGGTTGTCGGCTCGCGACTGGTGCAGGGAGATGACGTTGCCGTAGTCGAACACGATCCACTTCATGCCAGATATGGTCGCAGGTGGTCGTTGAGCGCGCCGCACCCCAGGTACTTCTCCACCGTGTGGAAGTCGAGCCAGTCGAGGTTGACGAGCTGCTCCAGGTCGACGCCGGTGAAGCAGCCGGCGAGCTGCGGCGGGATCGCGGCGATGTCGTGCCGGTCGGCGATGTTCACCCAGCGCCGCACCCCCTTGGGCCGCTCGCCCCGGCCGTTGATCGGGGCCGGCAGCAGGTGCTCGAAGACGACGTTGCGCATGCCGAGCGGCGAGCCCAGGGTGATCAGCAGGTCGACGTCGAGGTCGGGGTTGGCCCACAGGGTCTCGTAGGTGACGACGCTGCCGAGCGAGTGGGCGATCACGACCTTGGGCCGGTTCCGGCGGATGACCTCGGCGACGGTGGCCTGGCAGTCGGCCCGGCGGGCCTCGTCGGTCAGGTAGGTGGCCACCTCCGGCACGAAGCGCAGGGCGAAGGCGGCGGCGGCCGGGCGGCGCAGGAGCCAGCCGGTGAAGGCCGACAGCGCCCCGGTGAGCTGCTCGCCGAGGCCGGCCTCCTTGGCCCAGCTCACGAAGAAGCGCTGGGTGCCGGCGTCCATGCGCTCCGGCGGCACCGGGGTCTCGTCGTCGCCGTCGTCGCGGCCGTCGCGCAGCAGGTGCGCGAAGTAGGCGACCTCGGTGATGTAGGCGGCCTCGCGGCTGCCGGCCTTGCCCAGGGCGGCGTGCAGGTAGCGGTCCCATTTCAGCCGCATGGCGTCGGCCGCGCCGGTGGCGGAACAACCGGCCGCCTTGTAGTACTTGTACTTGCCGATCCCGTGTACGCCGACGATGGCCCCCACGGCCACTCCCCTCGCCCTGTTCTGGTGTGCCCGTGATCATGGCATCAGCCGATTGCAGCCGGCTTAACACGAAATTTCGTTGCGCGAGGCATAGGTCGCCCGGATACGGTGACACTCGCATTCAGGAGGAGGAACCACGCCATGTCCGGCCCGCTGCACGTCACCGACTCGGTCGTCATCCCCGACGCCGAGCTCGCCTGGCGTTTCTCCCGTTCGTCGGGTCCCGGCGGACAGGGCGTCAACACCACCGACTCCCGCGTCGAGCTCATCTTCGACCTCGCGGCCAGCACCGCCTTCCCCGAGCCGCTCAAGGCCCGGGCGCTGGCCCGGCTCGGCACGCCGGTGCTCACCGTCGTCGCCTCCGAGCACCGCTCGCAGTTGCGCAACCGGGAGGCCGCCGCCATGCGCCTGGCCCAGCGGCTGCGCGAGGCGATCGCCCCGCCGCCCAAGCGCCGCCGCGCCACCAAGCCCAGCAAGGGCTCCGTCGAGCGCCGGCTGACCGCCAAGAAGCACCGCGCCGACCTCAAGCGCCTCCGCGGCGCACCGTGACGACCGCAAGGTGACCCCGCTCCCCGCCGACAACCACGTGCACAGCGAGTGGTCGTGGGACGCCCCCCTGGCGTCCATGATCGGCGCCTGTGCTCGCGCGGTGGAGCTGGGCCTGCCGGCGCTCGCCTTCACCGAGCACGTCGACCACACCGTCTGGACGGTCGACCTCGGCGCCCTGCACGGCACCGACCACCTGCTCCGGCTGAGCGGTCCCGACGGGCGGCTGACCCCGCCGGCGTTCGACGCCGAGGGGTATCTGGCGGCGGTGGCCGAGTGCCGTGAGCGGTTTCCGGGACTGCGCATCCTGAGCGGGCTGGAGCTGGGCGAGCCGCACTGGCATGCCGCCGCCATCGCGCCCGTCCTGGCGGCGGGGCGGTTCGATCGGGTGCTGGGCTCGCTGCACTGCCTGCCGGACGGGGACGGGTTCGCCGAACCGCCCGGTCTGTACGGTCACCGGGATCCGCAGGAGGTGGTCCGGGCGTACCTGGCGGAGATTCCGCGGCTGGTGGGCGGGAGCGACGTCTTCGCCGTGCTGGCGCACGTCGACTACCCCCTGCGGTACTGGCCCGGGGAGCCGGTGGAGGCGGGGGCGTTCGAGGAGGAGTTCCGGCACGCCCTGCGGGCCACCGCGCGGGCCGGGCGGGCGATGGAGGTCAACACCTCCCGGCCGTTGCGGCCGGAGCTGGTGCGGTGGTGGCGGGAGGAGGGCGGGCGGGAGGTGTCCTTCGGCAGCGACGCCCACGAGCCCTCGGGGCTGGCGCGGCGCTTCGGCGAGGCGGCCGATCTGGTCGAGGCGCACGGGTTCCGGCCGGGGCGGCATCCGCACGACCTGTGGACCCGCTGACCGGTCAGGGGGCGGTGACGCCGGTGAAGAAGGAGCGCAGGAGCAGGCGGGCGTGCCCGAGCATCGCCGGGTCCCCCTCGCGGCTGCCCTGGAAGGCCAGGCGGAGCGCGACGCCGGTGACCTCGATGGCCAGCCGTACCACCCGGAGCGGGTCGGGCAGCGGCGGCAGCCCGGCCTCCTCGACGGCGAAGCCGTACAGCCGCTCGGCCAGGATGTCGCCGCCGCCCTCGCCCTGCCCGGGCGGCAGGAAGGAGGCGCCGCCGGGCCGGGTGTCGGCGAAGTCGACGACGGTGAAGCCGGGCACGGTGCGGCGCATCGCGGCGGTCTCCTCGACGACGATCTCGGCGGCGCGCGGCCAGGTGAGGCCGGGCTCGGCGGCGGCGCGGCGGCGCAGCCGCTCCAGGAGCAGGTCGAGGTTGCGCAGGGCCAGGGCGCGCAGCATGCCGGCCTTGCCGTCGAAGAACTGGTAGACGGTCGCGCCCGGCACGCCGGCGCGGCGGGCGACCTCGGCGGTGGCCAGGGCGTCGAAGCCGACCTCGTCGAGCAGTTCGGCGCAGGCGTCGAGGATGCGCTCGACGCGTTCGATGCTGCGCTGCTGGACCGGTGTCCGCCGTACGCCGGGAATCTCCACCCGGTTAACATAACACCGTTAACATAACACCTTGTCATGTTCTACCGTGGTGCTCCCCGAGGAATGGAGTTCCGGTGTCGCGTGAGTGGTGGCGCAGCGCGGTCGTGTACCAGGTCTACCCGCGCAGCTTCGCGGGCGGCGGCCGGGAGGGCACGCTCGCCGGCCTGCGGGCGCGGCTGGGCCACCTGGCCGGGCTGGGCGTGGACGCGGTGTGGCTCACCCCGTTCTACCCCTCGCCGCTGGCCGACGGCGGCTACGACGTGGCCGACCACTGCGGCGTGGACCCGCGCTACGGCACCCTGGACGACTTCGGCGCGCTGGTGGCCGAGGCCGGGGCGCTGGGCATCCGGGTGATCGTCGACATCGTGCCGAATCACTGCTCGGCCGAGCACCCGTGGTTCCGCCAGGCCCTGGCCGCGCCGCCGGGCAGCCCGGAGCGCGAGCGGTTCGTCTTCCGCGACCGGCCCAACAACTGGATCTCCAAGTTCGGCGGCCCGGCCTGGAGCCAGGCTCCCGACGGGCAGTGGTACCTGCACCTGTTCGACGCCGCCCAGCCGGACTGGAACTGGCGGCACCCGGACGTCGTCGCGCTCTTCGAGCGCACGCTGCGCTTCTGGCTGGATCGCGGGGTGGCGGGCTTCCGCATCGACGTGGCGAACATGCTGTTCAAGCAGGAGGGCCTCCCGGACGTGGCCGCGCCGGGGCTGACCCCGTTGCGGCCGGAGGCGGGGGCGACGCCGTACGAGAACCAGCCGGAGCTGCTGGAGCTGTACCGGTCGTGGCGGAAGATCCTCGACGGCTACCCGGGCGACCGGACGACGGTGGCGGAGATCTGGTTCGACGCGGCGGAGCACGCCGAGCCCTACCTCGGCGGCGACGGCCTGGCGCAGTTGTTCGACTTCCGGCTGATGCCGTGCCCGTGGGAGGCGGCGGCCTTCCGCGCGGTGATCGACGACTCGCACCGGCTGGCCCGGCGCAGCGGCGGGTCGATCCCGTGGGTGCTGGGCAACCACGACGTGCCGCGCATGGTCACCCGCTTCGGGATCGACCAGGACCTGGTCCGGCAGCCGACCGCCGAGGTGCTGCTGGGGCAGGTCGAGGTGGACGTGGCGCTGGGCACGCGGCGGGCGCGGGCGGCGGCGCTGCTGCAACTCGCCCTGCCCGGGTCGGCCTACCTCTACCAGGGCGACGAG
This sequence comes from Nonomuraea sp. NPDC050328, assembly GCF_044459405.1. NCBI lineage: Bacteria > Bacillati > Actinomycetota > Actinomycetes > Streptosporangiales > Streptosporangiaceae > Nonomuraea > Nonomuraea sp. NPDC050328. The sequence continues at coordinate 851,265 of NZ_JBITIW010000003.1, forward strand.
CTGGGCCTGCCCGAGCATCTGGCGATCCCGGCGGAGCGGCGGCAGGACCCGATGTTCGAGCGCACCGGGCGGGCCTTCATCGGCCGCGACGGCTGCCGCGTCCCGCTCCCGTGGTCGGGCGAGGCCCCGCCGTACGGCTTCCCGGCCGGCGACTCCCCCGAGCTCGGCACCTGGTTGCCGCAGCCGCCGGGCTGGGGGCCGCTGACCGTGGCCGCGCAGGAGGCCGATCCCGGCTCCACGCTCGCCCTCTACCGGCGCGCGCTGGCCGAGCGCCGCGCCCACCCGGCGCTGGGCGACGGCGACCTGGAGTGGCTGGACCTGGGCCCGGACCTGCTGGCCTTCCGCCGCGAGCCCGGCTTCACCCTGGTCACCAACTTCGGCCCCGGCGCGGCCGAGCTGCCCTCGCACGAGGCGGTCCTGCTGGCCAGCGGCCCGCTCGACGGCTCGCTCCTGCCCGCCGACACCACCGTGTGGCTGCGATGATCGTCTCGGCCGGGCGGCTGTGGCTGCTCACCACCGCGAGCAGCGGCTATGTCGTCCGCCTCGACGCGGACGACACGCCGCGCTGCGCCCACTGGGGCCCGCCCCTCACCCTCGACCAGGCCCGCGACCTGCCGCCGGGCGCGGAGGAGCTGCCGGTGGAGGGCGGCGAGCGCTTCGGCGTGCCGGCGCTGCAGCTCCGGTACGCCGACGGCGTCCGCGGGGCCGAGTGGCGCTTCCTGGGTGAGGAGCTCGACGGCGAGCGCCTGGTCCTGCGGCTGGCCGACCGGCACTACCCGCTGGAGATCGGCCTGCACTACCGGCTGCGCGGCGAGGTGCTGGAACGGCACACCACGCTGGTCAACCACGGCGACACCCCGATCACGCTGCTGCGCTGCGACTCGGCCGCGTGGAGCCCGCCGGGGCGGGAGGCGTGGCGGCTGACGCACGTGAGCGGCGAGTGGGGCGGGGAGTTCCGGCTGCGCCGTACCCCGCTGCCGGTGGCCGAGACGGTGCTGACCAGCCGCCGCGGGCACAGCGGCCACGAGGTCAACCCGTGGCTGATGCTGGACGCGGGCGAGGCCACCGAGGCGCACGGCGAGGTCTGGAGCACCGCGCTGGCCTGGAGCGGAAGCTGGCGGATGACGGTGCGCCGCGAGCACGGCGGCGGCCTGACGTGGAGCGGCGGCCACGGCCACGACGGCCTGACCTGGCGGCTGGAGCCGGGCGGGCGGGCCGAGACGCCGGTGTTCGCCGGCGTCTACTCCCCCGACGGCTTCGGCGGCGCGAGCCACCGCTGGCACGACTACCTGCGCGACGACCGGCTGCGGCCGGTGGTCTACAACTCCTGGGAGGCGACCGGGTTCGCCATCTCCCCCGGCCAGCAGCTCGCGCTGGCCGAGCGGGCCGCCGCGCTCGGCGCCGAGGTCTTCGTGGTGGACGACGGCTGGTTCGCCGGCCGCTCGAGCGACCGCGCCGGGCTGGGCGACTGGCACGCCGACCCCGGACGCTTCCCCGACGGCCTGGAGCCGCTGGCCGACGCGGTGCGGGCGCTCGGCATGGGCTTCGGCCTGTGGGTGGAGCCCGAGTCGGTCAACCCGGACAGCGAGCTGGCCCGCACCCGCCCCGAGTGGATCCTGGGCCAGCCGCACCGCCGCGCCACCCAGGTGCGCAACCAGCTCCTGCTGGACTTCTCCCGCGACGAGGTGGCCGAGTGGGCGCTGGGCCGGCTGGACCACCTGGTCGGCCGGTACGGCGTGGCGTTCCTGAAGTGGGACATGAACCGCCCGGTCACCGAGGCGGGCGACGACGTCTGGATCCCCTACATCCGCAACGTGTACGCCGTCCTCGACCGGCTGCGCGCCGCCCACCCGGGTCTGCTGGTCGAGGGCTGCGCCAGCGGCGGCGGCCGGGCCGACCCGGGCATGCTGGCCCGCACCGACCAGATCTGGACCTCCGACAACACCGACGCCGCCCAGCGCCTGGCCATCCAGCACGGCTACGGCCACCTGTACCCGGCGGCCACCATGGGCGCCTGGGTGACCGACAGCCCGAACGCGCAGACGGCCAGGATCACCCCGCTGGCCTTCCGCTTCCACGTGGCCATGGCCGGCGCGCTCGGCCTGGGCGGCGACCTGCTGCGCTGGAGCGAGCAGGAGCTGGCGGAGGCGGCCGGCCTGGTCGCCCGCTACAAGGAGATCCGCCCGGTGGTCCATCGGGGCCGGCTCGACCGGCTCGGCGAGCACGCCGTGCAGTACAGCCACGAGGACCGGGTCGTGGTCCTGATCTGCCGGCCGAGCACGCTGCTGCCCGCCACCGCGCCGGTACGGCCGCGCGGCCTGGATCCGGGCGCGGCCTACCGGGACGAGGACACCGGCGCCGTGCACCACGGGGCCGTGCTGCTGAGCCACGGCCTGCCCCAGCCCCTGCCCTTCGACGCGACCAGCACGCTGACCCGGCTGCGCCGCCTCCGCTGACCACCCGCCGAGCCAGGAAGGCCGTCATGACCCACGAGCGCGAGATCACCGAGCCCGTCGACCTGTGCCTGCCCGGCGGCCGGCTCAACCCCGAGGCGGTGGGCTGGACGCGCCGGCCGCTGCACCGGGCGAACCTGCGCGGCTGGGGGCGGGGCAAGCGCTGGGAGTACTGGGGTCTGGTCACGCCCACGCACATCGTCGGGCTGGTCGCCTCCTCCCTCGACTACGCCGGCGTGCACGGCCTGTACGTGCTCGACCGGGCGAGCGGGCAGGAGCGTTCGGCCGACGCGGTCGTGCCGCTGGCCGCGGGCACGCGCTTCCCCGACCGCAGCGGCGCGGGCGAGGTGGCGGTGCGGGGCGGCGGGCTGGCGATCGGCATCCGGCAGGACGCGAACGGCACGGCGATCCGGGCCAAGGCGCCGGGCATCGAGCTGTCGGCCGAGGTGCCGCTGCCCGCCGGGCACGAGTCGCTCGGGGTGGTCGTGCCGTGGAGCGCCACTCGCTTCCAGTACACGGTCAAGGACGTCGGGCGGCCCGTGCACGGCGTGTTGCGGCTGGACGGCGTCGAGCACGCCCTGGACGGGTTCGCGGTGCTCGACCACGGGCGGGGACGCTGGCCGTACTCGGTCACCTGGAACTGGGCGGCCGGCGCCGGGGACGGCGTGGCGGTGCAGCTCGGCGGCAAGTGGACCGACGGCACCGGCTCGACGGAGAACGCGGTGTTCGTCGGCGGCCGGCTGCACAAGATCGGCGCCGAGCTGACGTGGGAGTACTCGCGGCGGGACTGGCTGCGGCCGTGGCGCATCCACGGCGAGGGCGTGGAGGTGGACTTCACGCCCTTCCACGAGAAGGTGGCCAGGACCGACCTAGGGATCGTCGCCAGCGAGACGCACCAGTGTTTCGGCACCTTCTCCGGGCGGTTCCGTGCCGAGGGGGGCTGGGTGGAGCTCGACGGGCTCACCGGCTGGGCCGAGGAGGCCCGCAACCGCTGGTGAACCCGCCTCCGGGGTCAGCCGCCCTGGGTGTAGATGGTCTTCCAGCGCGAGCACTTGTTCACCGGGCGCTTGGAGGTGCCGCGGCAGGCCATGGCCTTGATCTGCAGCACCCCGCCGACGCTCTTGCGGAAGGTGCCCGAGCCGGTCTGGCAGTTGTAGACGCCGTGCGTGCGCCAGCGGCCGTTCTGCGAGCTCATGTACTTGAGCAGCAGCCAGGAGCAGGTCTTGCCGTAGGAGTCGTCGAGGTTGCCGGTGACGACGAAGCCGGACTGGCCGACCGAGACCTTGCCCCAGGCCGTGGCCCAGCCGTCGGTGGACTGGATCTTGCCCCAGCGCCACACGGTCGGGTCCGCCGAGGCGGCGGGGGCGGACAGGCCGAGGGTGAGCAGGGCGGCGGCGGTCAGGACGCCGAGCGAGCGGGCGCGCATGAGGGGACTCCAGGATGGGACGGGAACGGGACCCGTCCAGGAATACGCCCGCTCGCTTGCGGCCCGCTTGGAGATGACTGCGCGGCAGGTCAGTAGCTGAAGGTGGTGGCCCCCTCGTCGCCGATCCACTCCCACATCGGCACCGTCCCGCCCAGCTCGGCCCCCTCGATCAGGGTGGTGCGGTCGAGCCGGCGCGCGTCGAAGCAGAGCGGGCAGACCAGGTAGGCGCCGCCCGCCTTGGCGTAGCGGGCCAGCAGATCGGCCAGCGGCGGGCAGCCGTCGCAGGCCACGCCGGTCGCGACGCCGGGCAGCGCGAGCCGGGCGGCCTCCTTGGTCAGGAACATCAGCGTCGGGCGGCCCTGCTCGGCCGCGCCGACGGCGACCAGGAAGGCCACGGTGACCTTCTCGGGATCTTCCAGCCCGGTGGTGAGGCTGATGACGGCCTTTCCGGCCATGGGTGTGCTCCTCTCTCCTCGCACTCGTCTCTCCTCGCACTCGTCGTGCTCCGCCCACTGTCCGGGTCCGGCGGGTGAACGACCGTGTGAGAGGTGCGCCACATTCGCGGGGATCCCGTCACGTCCGGCGGCCGGGAGCGCTCTCAGGTGGTGTTCGATGCAGCCGCCGGAAGGGGAACGACATGATCTTGGTGACCGGAGCGACCGGGACCGTCGGGCGCAGCGCCGTGGACCTGCTGCTGGAGGCCGGGCAGGAGGTGCTCGCCGGCACCCGCGACCCGGGACGGGCCGGCTTCCCGGAGGGGGTGCGTCCAGTGGCGGGCGAGGTGGCCGGGCTGAAGGCGGACCTGGCCGGGGTGAGCGGGATCCTGGTCAGCCCGCGGGCGGTGGGGCGCGACCTGCCGGAGCTGCTGGCGCTGGCCGCCGAGCACGGGGTGGCGCGGGTGGTGCTGCTGTCGGCGGCGACCGTCGTGCACCCGGCGGGCCGGCCCGAGTTCGCCGCCGCCTTCCGGGCCGCCGAGGAGGCGGTGCGGGCCTCCGGGGCGGACTGGACCCTGCTGCGCTGCGCCGACTTCGCGGCCAACGCCCTGGCCTGGGCCCCGCAGGTCCGCTCGACCGGCGTGGTCCGCGGCGCGTACGGCGGCGCGGCGACCTCGCCGATCCACGAGCGCGACCTCGCCGAGGTGGCCGTGCGGGCGCTGCTGGCTCCCGGGCACGCGGGCCAGGCCTACCTGCTCACCGGCCCGCAGTCGCTCACCCAGCGGGACAAGGCCCGGATCCTCGGGCAGGCGCTCGGCCGCGAGCTGCCCTTCGAGGAACTGCCGCCCGAGCGGGTACGGCAGGCGATGCTCGCCCAGGGCCTGGCCGAGGAGATCCCCGAGCGGCTGCTCGGCTCGCTGGCCGACCACGCCCGGCAGCCCGGCCCGACCACGGACACCGTGGAGCGGCTCCTGGGCCGGCCCGCGCTCACCTTCGCCGCCTGGGCCGCCGAGCACGCGGCGGCCTTCCGCGGCTGACCCCGGCTCACACTTGTCCGGGCCGCCTCGTCGGATCATCGGGGCCGCCGGGGACCTGCCCGGCGGCCGCTGACGAGAAGGAGAACGTGATGAGTTCGACCGATGCCGCGGTGCGGGCGCTGCTGGCGAGCCGGGCCGAGGCCGCCCGGGTGAAGGACATCGATCGCCTGATGGCCCACTATGCCCCCGAGGTCGTCTACTACGACGCGGTTCCCCCGCTGCGGTTCGCGGGCACCGAGGAGGTCCGCCGCAACTTCCTGCGCTGGTTCGACGGCTACGACGGCCCGATCGGCCTGGAGACGCACGAGCTGACCGTCGCGGTCGGCGGCGACGTCGCGTTCGCGCACATGCTGCACCTCGACTCGGGCAAGCGCGCGAACGGGGTCGAGTCCTCGATCTGGGTCCGCTCGACCGTCGGCTGCCGGCGGGTGAACGGCACGTGGCTGATCACGCACGAGCACATCTCGCTGCCGATCGACATGGAGACGCTGCAGGCCTGGTTCGCGCCGGTGGACTGAGGCCGGTCGCCGGTGTCCCTGCCCGACGGCTCCTAGCCGAGGGCGCTCGAAGCCAGGGCGTCCCATTCGCGGTCGGGCAGGGTCCGGTTGAGCTCCAGCAGCCGGTCGGCCAGGTAGCCGACGGCGTAGCGGGTCTGCGGCCGGGCGGCTTCGGCCGCCTCGCGGATGACCGCGGCGACCTCGCCGGGGTCGGAGGCCGGCGACCCCTCGCCGAGCTGCGTCTCGCTCCTGCGCGCCATCGCCTCGGCCATGGCGCCGTAGGCGGTGCCGCCGGAGATCTCCCGCAGGTCGCCGGCGGTGTGGTCCTCGAACTCGGTCTTGATGATGCCGGGCTGGACGACGACCACGTCGATGCCGAACGGCGCGACCTCCAGCCGCAGCGTGTCGGAGTAGGCCTCCAGCGCGTGCTTGGAGGCGTAGTACCAGCAGCCGAGCGGGAGCGCGATCTCGCCGCCGACGGAGGAGACGTTGACGATCGTGCCGCTCCCCCGCTCCCGCATGTACGGCAGGGCGAGCTGGACCAGCCGGGCCGGGCCGTACAGGTTGACCTCGAACAGGTCGCGGGCCCGGTCCAGGGGGACGTCCTCGGCGGCGCCGTGCAGGACGGCGCCGGCGTTGTTGACCAGGACGTCGATCCGGCCCTGCTCAGCCACGACGGTGTCGATCACACGGGCCGGGTCGTCCGGCTCGCGCAGGTCGAGGGGCAGGATCCGGCCGCCCGCCTCGCTGATCGGGGCCATGTGCCCGAGACGGCGGGCGGCGCCGTAGACGATGTGCCCGGCGCGCAGCAGTTCGAGCGCCGTGGCCTTGCCGATCCCGGACGACGCGCCGGTGACGAGCACAACCTTCATGATCAGACCTCCATCGTGGTTCTCGCGTCGGTGAGCAGGCCGAGCAGGACCGCCTTGCCCGCGGCGAGCTGGTCCTCGTCCCCGGGGGGCAGCGCGCGGTCGATCATCCGCTCCAGCACGGTCAGCACCGCGGCGGGCGAGGGAACCTGCCCGCCGGGCGCGGCGCCGAAGGTGCGCCGGACGGCCGGGGTGAGCGCGTCGAGGACGTAGGCCACGGCCCGCACGTCGACGTCGGGGCCGACGGCTCCCGCCGCCTGCATCACGCGCAGGAAGTCGTGGCTGCCGCTGATCTCCGGCAGGCGCTCGAAGACGCTGCCGCGCTTGCGCAGGTACTTGCCGAAGACGTCCTCGGCCCGGGCGACGACGGCCGCCGCCAGCGGCAGGTGCTCCAGCGTGCCGATCATGCCCCGGTAGACGGCGGCCACGCTGCCGGCCCGCGGGTCGGCCTCCAGGTGCTCGCGCCAGGCGTCGGCGTAGCGGCGCAGCGCGTCGCGGACCACCGCCTCGACGAGCTCGTCCTTGCTCTTGAAGACCAGGTAGACCAGCCCGCGGTGCAGGGCGACCGCCTCGGCGACGTCGGCCATCGTCAGCTTGTCGTAGCCGAGGCGCAGCAGCAGGTGCTCTGTCGCGTCGAGGATCGCTCGCGTGCGGTCCGGGTCGCTGGTGCTCACGTTCTCCAGATTGACATATTTGGTCAATTTGTCAAAACCCATAACGCTGGAGGCATGAGGACATAGCGATATTCGTCTTGGACGTCATGAAGGGTGCGGCCCGAAGGTGGATCGCATGACGAGAACTCCACCGATCGGGCTCTTCCGCGCGGTCGTGTCCGTGCACACCGTCGCGGCCTTCGCACAGCCGGCGCTCGCCGGGGTCTACCTGAGCGGGAACATCGACGGGCTGACCTGGCACGCCCGCATCGCCGACGTGGTGTCCTACGCCGGCCTCGCCCAGGTGGTGCTGGCCGTGGTGGTGTCGGCGCGGACGCGGCGGCGGTGGCCGGTCGCGGCGTCGGCGCTGATCGTGGTGGCCGAGTTCGGGCAGTACGTGGTGGGGATGAACGGCCTGCTGTGGGCGCACCTCCCGCTGGGCGTCACCATCGTCGCCGCGCTCGCCGTCCTGTTCACCGTCGTCTGGGTCCGCCCGCCGGCCCGTGCCCTGGTGGGCGTCGATGGCTGAGCGGGCGGGCAGGTGGGCGGGCAGGTGGGCGGGCAGGTGGGCGGGGGCCGAGGTGTCGCGCCGTCGCGTGTTCGAGATCGGCGGCAGCCTCGGGCTGGTCGCGGCCGGTGGGCTCACGCTCTCCGGCGGGCTGGCGCACCGGCCCGCGAGCACCGGCCGCGAGCTGCGCAGTGCCGTTCCGCTGCCCGAGCCGTACACCCTGCCCCTGCCGGTCCCCCGCGTCCTCAGCCCGGTCGCCACCGCCGGCGGCGCCGACCGTTACGAGATCACCCAGCGGGCGGTGACGGCGGAGATCGTGCCGGGCGTGCCGACTCCGCTGTGGACCTACGACGGCACCTTCCCCGGTCCGACGATCGAGTCCAGGCGCGGCCGCCCGGTCACCGTGCTGCATCGCAACGAGCTACCGGTGCCGACCGTGGTGCACCTGCACGGCGGCCGCACCCCGGCCGCCTCCGACGGCTACCCCACCGACCTGGTGCTGCCGCACGGTTGGCCGGACACCGGGCAGGAGCAGGAGCACGGGCAGGGGCAAGCGCACGGGCAGGGGCACGGCGGCCGGCACCCGGCGATGCACGACCCGCGCGCGGTGACCAGCCGCCTCACCCGCGAGTACACCTTCCCGCTCGACCAGCGGGCCGCGCTGCTGTGGTACCACGACCACCGGATGGACTTCACCGCACCGGCGATCTGGCGCGGCCTGGCCGGCCTGCACGTCGTGCGCGACGACGTCGAGGACGCCCTCGACCTGCCGCGCGGCGACCGCGAGCTGCCACTGATGATCACCGATCGGGCCTTCGCCGCCGACGGCTCGATGCCCTACCCGTCGCTCGACCCGCTGCTGCGCGGCCGGCCCGGGGTGAGCGAGCCCTTCTCGGCCGGGGTGCTCGGCGACGTCATCCTGGTCAACGGCGCCCCGTGGCCGGTGCACGAGGTGGACGCCGCCCGCTACCGGCTGCGGCTGCTCAACGCCTCCAACGCCCGCCACTACGAGCTCGAGGCCGTCGCCGCCGACGGCCGCCGTCTCGACCTCGTGCAGATCGGGGGCGACCAGGGTCTGCTCGCCGCTCCGGTGACGCACGCCCGGCTGCCGATCGCGCCGGCCGAGCGTTACGACGTGCTGGTCGACTTCGCCGGCCTGCCGGTCGGCAGCCTGGTCCGGGTGCTGAACCGGCTCGGCGCCGGGCGCACCCGCGATGTCATGGCCTTCCGCGTCGCCCGGACGGCCCGCGACACCTCCCGCCTCCCCGCGCGGCTCGCCGGGGACCTGCCGGAGTGGCGGCGCGACGAGGCGAGCGTCGTGCGGGACTTCTCCTTCCGCGCCGGGCACCTGGAGCACGGCCGCGGCTGGGTGATCGGCGGCCGGCCGTTCGACCCGGCCCGCACCGACGTCACCGCCCGGCTCGGCGCGGTCGAGGTGTGGCGGCTGGTCGCCGACGTCCACCACCCGATCCACCTGCACCTGGCCGCCTTCCGGGTGCTCTCGCGCGGCGGCGGGGCGCCGCTGCCGCACGACGCGGGACTGAAGGACACCGTGGCGCTGCGGCCGGGCGAGTCGGCCGAGATCATCACCCGTTTCGACGGCTATCGCGGCCGGTACCTGTTCCACTGCCACAACGCCGAGCACGAGGACATGGGCATGATGGCCAACCTGGAGATCGTCTAGCGCGGAATTGGGCCTTCTCGGCTTGACTGCTTGGCCTCACCGTCGAGTCAGGCCTCATTCACACCCCCCACGAAAGAGACGCCCATGAGACGCCGACTGATCGTCGTGCTGACCGCCCTGCTGGGGCTGGCCCTGCTGGGCGGGATCCCGCCCACCTCGGCCACCTCGGCGACCGCCGAGCCGCCGCCGAACAAGCAGTACCGGGTGGAGGGCCCGGCCGACAACCGCCAGCGCAGTGCCGTCGCCGCCACCGGCGCGGCCATCGACGAGGTGAGCGCGGGCGCGGTGGTGGTCACCGCCAGCGCCGAGGAGATCGCCGCCATCCGCAAGCTCGGCTTCCGGGTACGTGAGCTGCCCCGCTTATCGGCGCCGGACGTGCGGGCCTTCGACTTCCCACCGGCCGACTCCGGCTACCACAACTACGCGGAGATGAACGCCGACATCAACGCGCTGGTCGCCGCCAAGCCGGCCATCGCCAGCAAGTTCGTCTACGGCAAGTCCTACGAGGGCCGCGACCTGGTCGGCATCAAGATCAGCGACAACGTCGGCACCGACGAGAACGAGACCGAGGTGCTGTTCACCGCGCACCAGCACGCGCGCGAGCACCTCACCGTCGAGATGGCGCTGTACATCATGCACCTGCTGGCCGACAACTACGGCACCGACAGCCGGATCACCAACCTGGTCAACAGCCGCGAGATCTGGATCATGCCCGACCTGAACCCCGACGGCGGCGAGTACGACATCGCCACGGGTTCCTACCGCTCCTGGCGCAAGAACCGCCAGCCCAACCCCGGCTCGGCCAGCGTCGGCACCGACATGAACCGCAACTGGGCCTACAACTGGGGCTGCTGCGGCGGCTCGTCCGGCTCCACCTCCAGCGACACCTACCGCGGCTCGGCCCCCGAGTCTGCGGTCGAGGTCAAGGCGGTGGCCGACTGGGTGCGCAGCCGCGTCGTCGGCGGCGTGCAGCAGATCAAGTCGCACATCGACTGGCACACCTACAGCGAGCTCATTCTGTGGCCCTACGGCTTCACCTACAACGACACCGCGCCCGGCCTGACGCAGGACGACCGCGACGCGCACGCCACCCTCGGCCAGAACATGGCCTCCACCAACAACTACACCCCCGAGCAGGCCAGCGACCTGTACATCACCGACGGCACCATCGACGACTGGATGTGGGGCCAGTTCAAGATCTTCACCTACACCTTCGAGATGTACCCGGCCAGCGGAGGCGGCGGCTTCTACCCGCCGGACGAGCAGATCGTCCCGCAGACCACCCGCAACCGGGAGGCCGTGCTGCGCTTCCTGGAGTACTCCGACTGCGTCTACCGCATCATCGGCAAGGAGGCCCAGTACTGCGGCGGCACGCCCGGCACCACGATCTACTCCGACACCTTCGAGACCGCCACCGGCTGGACGGTCGTGCCCGGCACCGCCACCACCGGCCTGTGGGAGCGCGGCGACCCGGCGGCGACCACCTCCTCCGGGACCAAGCAGCTCGGCACCACGGTCAGCGGCGTCAACGACCTGGTGACCGGCCGGCTGGCCGGGACCGCGGCGGGCGACTACGACGTGGACGGCGGGCTGACATCGATCCAGTCACCCGCCATCGCGATCCCGGCGACCGGGACGTCCACGCTGAGCTTCTCCTGGTACCTGGCGCACGGCTCGAACTCCTCCACCGCCGACTACTTCCGGGTCAAGGTCAACGGCACGCAGGTCTTCCAGCAGCTCGGCGCGGCCAGCAACCGCAACGGGGCCTGGGCGGTGGCCAGCGTGAACCTGTCGGCCTACGCGGGGCAGAACGTGACGATCACCTTCGAGGCGGCCGACGCCTCGACCGCCTCCCTGCTGGAGGCGGGCGTGGACGACGTCAAGATCGTGCACAACCCCTGACCCCGGTCGGGTGAACCCACCGCCGGGCCGCCGTCAAGAGCGGCCCGGCGGGCTCCGGGTCATTCGCGCGGGCGGAAGACCAGGATGAGCACGCGCAGCACCAGGATCACGCTGATCACCAGCAGGTTGTAGCCGATCAGCTCGTACAGCCGCATCACCTGGGGCAGCACCACCGGGCCGCCGGGCGTGCCGATGAGCAGCACGCCCATCAGCCCGGACGTGGCGCCCAGCACGGTCAGCACCACCTGGTGCAGCAGGCCGGTGACGAAGCGGCGGTCGCGCTCGTCGGCCAGCAGCCGCACGTTGACCGACAGCCGCCCGTGCTCGGCGGCGCTGGCGATGCGCTCCAGGCGGCGCGGCAGCCGGCGCACCATCGGCAGCAGCGCCGCCGCCTCCTGCAGCAGGCTCTCCTTGAGCGTGCCGCTCTGCAGCGCCGAGGCCAGGTGCGCGCCGGCGAAGGCGCGGGCCTCGTCGACCAGGTTGAAGCCCGGCGCCAGCCGTACCAGCGTGCCCTCCAGGGTGGCCAGCGCGCGGAAGACCGCGGCCACCTCGGGCGGGACGGACAGCCCGTAGGTGGAGATGATGCGGAACAGGTCGGTGAACATCGCGACGCTGTTCAGGCCGGGGCCCAGGTGGCGGGCCATGAACTGGCCGAGCGCGCGCTGCAGGCCGGCCTCGTCGATCTCCTCGGGGCGCGGCACGACCTCCAGCAGCGCGTCGGTGACGGCGAGCGGGTCCTGGCGGTTCATGGCCAGCAGGAAGCGCTGCAGCGCCGAGCGCATCGCGCCGTCGAGTCGGCCGACCGAGCCGAAGTCGAGCAGGCCCAGGCCGCCGCCGGTGAGCACCATGATGTTGCCCGGGTGCGGGTCGGCGTGGAAGACGCCGTCGACGAGGATCTGCCGCAGCAGGCAGTCGAGCAGGTCGCGGGCGAGCGCGGGGTCGGCCGGCGCCTGCGCGAGCGGCTTGCCCTCCAGGCGCTGCATCACCAGGACCCGCTCGGTGCAGTGGCGCGGGTAGGGCACCGGGTAGACGATGGGGCCGGGCGGCGCGGCGGCGACCGCGGCCATGTTGGCCGCCTCGATGCGGAAGTCGAGCTCCTCGCGCAGCGCCACAGCGAAGCCCTCGGCCAGGTCGCGCAGGCCCAGCGAGCGGCCCCAGCGGGTGCGGGTCTCCAGGGTGGCGGCCAGCCGGGCGACGATGTCGAGGTCCTTGGCCACCACCGAGCGGATGCCGGGCCGCTGCACCTTGACCACCACGTCCTCGCCGCCCGGCAGGCGCGCGGTGTAGGCCTGGGCGATCGAGGCGGCGGCCAGCGGCACCCGGTCGAAGGCGGCGAACACCTCGTCCACCGGGGCGCCGAGCTCGGCCAGCAGCACGGGCTCGATCTCCGACCAGGGCGCCGGGGTGACCTTGTCCTGCAGGCTGCCCAGTTCCTCGACGAACTCGGCGGGCAGCAGGTCGCGCCGGGTGGACAGCACCTGGCCGAGCTTGACGAAGGTCACCCCGCCCTCGTCGAGGGCCTCGCGCAGCGAGCGGGCCAGCCGGACGCGGCCGCCGCGGTCGTCCACCCGGTCGCCGCGCCCGCGCAGGTAGGGGCCCAGGCCGTGGCGGACGGCGATGCGGGTGATCTGCGAGTAGCGCCGGCCACGCGACAGCCGCCCGCGCAGCGAGCGGAAGAACTCCACCGGTCCCGGCACCGAGCCCGGCGGCACCAGCGCCTCGGCGATCACCAGGACCACCATCATGATCAGCGCGACGACCATCATGAGCAGGAACACGACCCACAGCGGCCCGGTCCCCGGATCGCGCTCCGGATCGGTGGACCGGAACACGCTGAGCACCGGGATCAGCACCGGGCCGGCCAGCCCCAGCGTGACCACCGTCGCCACCAGGATCCGGACCAGGCCGAACCGCACGCCCAGCAGCCGTTGCGCGGCGATGGCCAGCACCGCCACCACGGCCGCGAAGCTCAGCGTGCCGGAGATGATCAGCAAAGGGGATTCGATCACATCGCTACCCTAGGCTGTCGGAATGCGCCCCAGTGTCCGTGGCCTGCTGTTCGACTCCGCCGACCGGCTGATCCTGTTCCGCCGCACAGTTCCGGGCCGTGCCGTTTATTTCAGCGTGCCAGGCGGGCACGTCGAGGACGGCGACGCCGGCCTCGAGGGCACGCTCCGCCGCGAGCTGCTGGAGGAACTCGGCGCGACCGTCGAGCGCGTCACGCCGCTCACCACGCTGGCCTACCCCTGGCGCGGCCGGATCAAGGTCCAGCACGTGTACGGCTGCCGCCTGCGCACGATGGATCCGGCGCTGCGGCACGGTCCCGAGGTGGACGACCCGGCGCGCGGCGACTACGAGGTGGTGCGGCTGGCGGCCGACCCGGCGGAGATCATCTCGCGCCCGATCGTGCCGCCCGCGCTGGCCGGCTACCTCGCCGCGCGCATCGAGCTGCTGCCCGCGCTCATCGGCTCCGGTCCTGCATCTCCCACAGATGATCCAGGACGTGCCAGGTGACGCGCCGCACCGCGTAGCGCGGCGCCCACTTGCCCAGCGGCGTGCCGTCCCAGGCCCGGCCCAGCACCTCGGCCAGCTCCGCGCGCAACGCGTCGCGGTCGCCGGGCTCGCGGTAGGGCGGGTGCCGGACGCCGACCTGGCGGGCGTAGTTGCGCTCGGCGTCCTCGACGTGGGCGACCATCTTGTCCCGGTCGCGCCCGCCGCCGCGCGGACCCTTGCGCAGTTCCTCCGGGCTGGCGGCCGTGACCTCGTCGAACAGCTCCCAGGCGGCGCGCATCAGCTTCACGTCCCGGGTGGCGACTTTCACCGGGTACGGCTCGGCGTCGGCGTCGGGCTGGGCCTCGGGGGCGCCGAAGTCGGTGGTGGCGCCGCCCTTGACCCGCTCGGTCACGCTGACCTTCCCCGGGCGGAACGCCAGGCCGGCGCGCTCGGCCACCACGGCGTAGCGCGGGGCGTAGTCGAGCAGCCGCTCGACGGCGAGCTCCTCGGACTTGTCCACCCGGCACCAGCCGGGCCAGTCCAGCGAGCAGGCGAACACCCTCTTGCTGCCGAGTTCGAGGTAGATGCGGTGCATGCCTCCAGCGTGCCACGCATACCTGCCAGATCCCGTCAGGTACGGCGTCGCGTCCCCGGCCCGCGGGCGGCCTCGCCGTACGGTGGGATCATGGAACCGCATCCGGCGTGGGCCGAGCACACGCACCTGTTCCCCGGCGCGCAGGTGCGGGTGGACGGGCTGACCGAGCCCGAACCGGCCGCGCTGCACCTGCGCCTGTCCGACGGGACCGAGGTCGAGGCCGAGCTGCTGACCGGCCCGCACGGCGCGCTGGTCGAGGTGGCCGGCTACACCAGCGCCGCCGGCACCCGGCTGCCGGCCCGGGGGTGGCCGGTGCGTTCGTGGGAGCGGGCCGGGGACGGGGTGGTGCTGCGGCTGGGCCGCGCGTCGGGCTAGACGCGGGCTGGAGGCGGGCTAGATGTGGTCGATCAGGTCGGCGACCGAGTTGACCACCAGCGAGGGCCGGTAGGGGTAGCGGTCGATCTGGTCGCGCTGCACCACGCCGGTGAGCACCAGGATGGTGTAGAGCCCGGCCTCCATGCCGCAGACGATGTCGGTGTCCATCCGGTCGCCGATCATCGCGGTGGTGCCGCTGTGCCCGCCGAGCAGGTTCAGCGCGGTGCGCATCATGATCGGGTTGGGCTTGCCGACGAAGTAGGGCTCGACGCCGGTGGCCTTGGTGATGAGCGCGGCGACCGCGCCGGTGGCCGGCAGCGCGCCGTCGATGGACGGGCCGACCGGGTCGGGGTTGGTGGCGATGAAGCGCGCGCCGTTGTCGATCAGCCGGATCGCCTTGGTCACCTGGGTGAAGCTGTAGGTGCGGGTCTCGCCGAGCACCACGTAGTCGGGGTCGAGGTCGGTCAGCACGTAGCCGACCTCGTGCAGCGCGGTGGTGAGCCCGGCCTCGCCGACCACGTAGGCCGAGCCGCCGGGGCGCTGGTCGTCCAGGAACTGGGCGGTGGCCAGGGCGGAGGTCCAGATCGACTCGGGCGGCACATCCAGCCCGGCCGCGCGCAGCCGTACGGCCAGGTCGCGCGGGGTGTAGATCGAGTTGTTGGTCAGCACCCGGAAGGCCTTGCCGGAGTCGCGCAGCCGTTTGATGAACTCGTCGGCCCCCGGGACCGGCCGGCCCTCGTGGACCAGCACGCCGTCCATGTCCGAAAGCCAGCTGTCGATGCGTTCACGCTCCGTCACGGATCAATGGTACAGATCCGTGCACGGCCTCCTACGACAGGAACCCCGGCAGGGTGCCGTTGGCGGTGGCGACGACGCACCAGGCGGCGAAGCCCAGCAGCCCGAGCAGCACGACGACCTGGGTCACGCTGATCTTCTTCTTCATCTCTCGCTCCTCGATCGACCCTGCTCCCGAGCGTACGCACAGGTCAGCGACGGATGGCAGGCGAGCTTAGCCGACCTGCCGCGCGCCCCGCCGAGCTGACCCCCCTCCTCCTCGCAATCGTGACATCCATGGTGATTTCATGTCCTCATGTCGTTCACCGAAGCTGCCCAGGACCTGCGCGAAGAGCTCACCCGCCTGCGTCACTCGCTGCACCAGACCCCGGAGATCGGGCTCCACCTGCCGGTCACCCAGGAGAAGGTGCTGGCCGCCCTCGACGGTCTTCCGCTGGAGATCACCACCGGCCGGGCGCTCAGCTCGGTCACCGCGGTGCTGCGCGGCGGGCGTCCCGGACCCGCCGTGCTCCTGCGCGGCGACATGGACGCCCTGCCGGTCACCGAGCGCAACGCGCTGCCGTACATCTCGCAGTACGAGGGCGCGATGCACGCCTGCGGGCACGACCTGCACACCGCGATGCTGGCCGGGGCGGCGCACCTGCTGGCGGGGCGGCGGGAGGAGCTGGCCGGTGACGTGGTCTTCATGTTCCAGCCCGGCGAGGAGGGCCACGAGGGCGCCAAGTACATGATCGACGAGGGCGTCCTGGACGCGGCCGGCGAGCGGGTGGTGGCGGCGTACGGCATGCACGTGACCTCCTCGCTGTTCCCGCGCGGGCGCTTCAACACCCGCGGCGGGCCGCTCATGGCCGCGGCCGACACCTTCAACGTGGTGGTCAAGGGCCGCGGCGGCCACGGCTCCGCGCCGCACCGCGCGCTCGACCCGATCCCGGCGGCCTGCGAGATGGTCGGCGCGATCCAGGCGCTGGTGACGCGGGAGTTCGACACCTTCGAGCCGGTCGTGGTGAGCGTCTGCAACTTCCACTCCGGGACCACCGACAACGTCATCCCCGACGACGCGATGTTCCAGGCCACCGTGCGCACCTTCAGCGCGGCCAACCGCACCAAGGTCAAGCGGCGGCTGGTGGAGCTGGTCACCGGCATCGGCGCGGCCTACGGCCTGCCGGTCGAGGCGGGCTTCGGCATGGGCTACCCGGTCACCGTCAACGCCCCGGCCGAGGCGGACTTCGCCGGGGAGCGGGTGACCGAGTTGTTCGGCGAGGGCCGGTACATGATCACGCCGCAGCCGATCATGGGGGCCGAGGACTTCTCCTACGTGCTGGAGCAGGTGCCGGGGGCCTTCGTCTTCCTGGGCGCCTGCCCGGCCGACCGCGACCCGGGCAGCGCGCCGTACAACCACTCGCCGGAGGCGGAGTTCGACGACGCGGTGCTGCCGGACGGGGCCGCGCTCTACGCCGACCTGGCCCACACCCGCCTGGCCCAGCTCGCCGCCGCCCAGAACTGATTCCCTGCCCGCCCGGCGAGCGGTCCCGGCGGGGCCGCTCGTCCGGGGCGGTTTCGCCGGGGCGGGCACGTAAGCTGGCCCGGTGACAGAGCGTGCGGTCGTCGACGGCAGGCCCGCGACCGGTGCCGATCTCGGCCTGGCCCTCGCCGCCAGGGCGGGCCACTTCACCGCCATGCAGGTCAGAGGCGGGCGCGTGCGCGGCCTCGACCTCCACCTGCAGCGCCTGGCGCGCGCCACCGAGGAGCTGTACGGCGAGCCCCTCGACCACGACGTCGTGCTCGCCTCGCTGCGGGCCCTGGCCCCGCACGACGCCTCGGTGCGGGTGCACGTGGTCCGCACCGGCGCCCTGCACGTGCTGGCCGTCGCCGACGCCCCGGTCGAGGCCCCGGCCGCGCCACGCCGGCTGAAGACGGTGCCGTTCGCCCGCTTCCTGCCGCACGTCAAGCACGGCGGCGGCTTCCCCCAGGCGCACCTGGCCCGCCAGGCGGCCCGCGACGGCTTCGACGAGGTGCTGCTGACCGACGCCGGAGGCCGGATCAGCGAGGGCGCGGTGACCAACCTGGGCTGCCTCGACGGCGAGCGGCTGGTCTGGCCCGACGCGCCGATGCTGCCCGGCATCACCATGCTCCTGCTCTCGCGCGCCTGCCCGCACGAGCGCCGCGCCTTACGCGTGCCCGACCTCCAGCACTTCGACGCCGTCTTCGTCTGCAACTCCTGGGGTGTCTCCCCGGTCGGCGCCGTCGACGGCCTGGAGCTGCCCCAGGAGGCCTTCGCCCAGGTCCGGGCCCGGTTCGACGCCCTGCCCTGGGACCCGCTCGGCTGAGTGACGCTCAGCGCCACCGGAGGCGGTCGTGAAGGAAAGTTACATTAACTTCACAACTCCTGGAGATTATTGACGCGGCCTCCACCCGGCCATACGGTCGGGGTCAAATCTCAAGGTCCCCCACTCGGAGCAGAGCATGAAGCGACTAGCAGCCGTTGTGGCGCTGCTCGGTATCGCCGCCGTCTCGGCGTGCAGTAGCACTGATAGCTCGAGCAAGCCCGCGGCCTCGGCCGGCGGCGGCAGCCCGGCCGTCTACACCACGATCGACGTCAACAAGCCCGGCATCGACGTGAACGGCCCCGCCAACCCCTGGGCGCCCAAGGGCAACTCCTTCGTCGGGTTCAACTCGATGAAGCTGGCGTGGACGAAGAACCACCTCACCGACGCGAACGCGTTCTACCCCGGCATCGCGGAGAGCTGGGAGATCGCGCCGGACGGCTCCTCCATCACCATCAAGCTGCAGCCCAACAACAAGTGGTCCGACGGCAAGCCGGTGACCGCCGAGGACGTCAAGCTCTCCCTCGCCATCGCCTACACCCAGGGCAGCACCGCCTTCGCCCTGCAGCCCGGCGCGGCCGGCGCCGCCGCCGAGGTCACGGTGGTGGACGAGAAGACCATCAAGGTCTCGCAGGACATGTCCAACCCGAGCGCCACCTTCGCCCGCGGCGTGCTCGACTGGGCGGTCATCCCGGCGCACATGTGGCAGGGCGTGCTGCCCGCCGACATCTGGGACAAGATCAAGGCCGCCCGCGGCACCGGCCCCGAGGCCGAGGCGGTCCGCACCGAGATCACCGAGCTGGGCAAGAAGGTCATCGCCTTCAACCCCGGCAAGGACGTCTCCGCCGGGCCGTACGTGCTGGAGCGGGTCAACCCGGGCGCGGCGCTGCTGAAGAAGAACCCCACCTTCTACAACGCCGCCAACGTCGGACCCGACGCGGTGCAGCTGCTCAACTACACCGGCAACGAGCAGGTGTGGAACTACCTGATCACCGGCAAGCTGGACAGCTCCGGCTTCGTCGCCGTCCCGGCGGACACGATGGCCAAGATCAAGGGCGCCCCCGGCAACGTGGTCGTCAAGGGCTACTCCCCCGTCGCGGTGGGCCTGGCGTTCAACCAGTCCAAGAAGCCGTACGACAACGTGCACGTGCGTAAGGGCCTGGCCTACCTGATCAACCGCGAAGAGGTCCAGAAGATCGCCTCGCCCGAGGGCGGCATGCCGGCGCTCACCACGACCGGCATCCACCAGACCGCGGCCAAGGAGTGGCTGGGCGCCGAGCTCGACACCCTGGAGAAGTACAACACGGACCTGGCCAAGGCCGAGGAGGAGTTCAAGGCCGCCGGCCTGACCAAGAAGGACGGCAAGTGGCACCTGGCCGACGGCAAGCCGTGGAAGCTCTCCATGCACGCCCCGGCCGGATTCTCCGACTGGCTCGCCGCCCAGGAGAACATCAAGAGCCAGCTCATCGACGCCGGCATCGACGCCGAGATCGTGACCGCGGCCGACTTCCCGCTCTACCAGACCGAGATGGCCGAGGGCAAGTACGACACCGGCTTCTGGCTCATCGCCCTGGGCCCGGCGCCGTACAACATCTTCCAGCGCCTGTACGGCTCGGCCAACGGCTGGGTCAACGTGGCCGGCAAGGTCACGCACAACGCGCCCGGCAAGAACGGCAACTGGATGGGCTCGCCCGAGCAGATCGAGGTCGAGGGCCTGGGCAAGGTCAACCCCGGTGAGCTCACCGCCAAGCTCAACTCGGTCACCGCCGAGGAGCAGAAGCCGCTGATGGCCCAGCTCGCCAAGGTCGCCAACCAGGACCTGCCGGTCATCCAGATGTGGGACTACGTCAACACGCAGTTCCAGAACCACAGCCGCTTCACCGGCTTCCCCGGTGACGACCACGACCTGCTGCGCCAGCCGCCCGGCGTCTGGATCCAGCTCGGAATGGTGAAGAAGAAGGCATGACGGTAGTCGTCAGAAAGCTCGCGGGCCACCTGGCCCGCGGGCTCGTCATGATCTTCGTCGTCGCCTCGATCAGCTTCTTCATCATCCGCAACATCCCGGGCGACCCGATGCTGGCCGCCTACGAGAAGTTCGTGGCCTCCGGCATGGACCCGGCGGCCGCCACCCAGCAGGTCAAGGTGATCTACGGCTTCCAGCCGGAGGGCTCGGTCTGGTCGCAGTACCTCGACTACCTGGCCGGCCTGGCCACCCTCGACCTGGGCCAGACGGTGCTCAACCCCGGTGTCGCGGTCACGACGGACCTGTTCGAGGCGGCCAAGTGGACCGTCATCCCGGTCCTCACCGGCACCCTGCTCAGCTTCCTGGTCGGCGTCACGATGGGCGTCTACGCGGCCATCAAGCGCTCGGGCAAGCTCGGCGACATCCTCAACATCTCCGGCTCGCTGCTGCACGGCGTGCCGCAGTACGTGATGGCCCTGCTGCTGGCCGCGATCTTCGCCACCACCCTGCAGGTCCTCCCGCTGGACGGCGTGGCCGACATCCTGGTGGAGCCCGGCTTCAACGGGCCCTACATCGCCTCGCTGGCGCAGCACGCCACCCTTCCGGTGCTGACCTACTGCCTGGCCAGCTACGGCGGCTGGACGCTGGCGATGAAGTCGAGCGTGGTCACCGTGCTGGGCGACGACTTCATCCTCGCCGCCGAGCTGCGCGGCATGAAGCGGTCGATCGTCTTCCGCTACATCGCGCGCAACGCGATCCTGCCGCTGTTCACCATCCTGGCGCTCTCGCTGGGCCTGCTGTTCGCCGGCGCGGTCTTCATCGAGAAGATCTTCAACTACCCCGGGCTCGGCCTGAAGCTGATCGACGCCGTCACCAACCGCGACTACTCGCTGATGGGCGGGGCCTTCCTGCTGATCACCGTCGCGATCGTGGTGGCCAACATCTTCGCCGACCTGCTCTACACCGTCATCGACCCCCGGGTGCGGGCCGGGAAGGAGGGCGCATGAGCACCATCGTCCTGGAGACCTCCAGCGCGTCGATCCGCCGCGACTTCTGGCGTGGCGTGTGGCGCGTGATGAAGCGCAAGCCGAGCCGCATGGTGGGCGTGGTCATCCTGCTGGCCTTCGCCTTCATGGGCATCTTCGGGCCGCTGTTCTACCCCGAGCACCTGCCGCGCGACGTGAGCAACACCTACGGTCCGATGACCTGGGCGCACCCGTTCGGCACCGACGGCCAGGGCAAGGACGTCTTCGCCCAGGTGGTCACCGGCTCGCGGTACGTGCTGCTGAGCGCGCTGGTCACCGCGGTGATCACCGTCGTGCTCGGCGCGGCCATCGGCCTGTTCTCCGGCTTCAAGCGCGGGCGCTGGGACACCGTGCTCATGCGGCTCACCGACATGAAGCTCACCATCCCCGGCCTGCCCCTGCTGCTGGTGCTCACCACCGTCTGGCAGTTCGGCAGCGCGGTGGAGATGGGCCTGGTGCTCGGCCTGCTCGGCTGGGGCTCGGTGGCGCGCGCGGTGCGGGCGCAGACCCTGTCCCTGCGCGAGCGCGGCTTCATCGAGGCGGCGCGCGGGCTCGGCCTGTCCACGACGCACATCGTGGGCAAGGAGCTGCTGCCGTCGATGGCGCCCTACATCGCGATGAACATGCTCATCGCGGTCACCGGCGCGGTCTACGCGCAGGTCGGGCTCTTCTTCCTGGGCGTCCTGCCGTACGAGGCGGACAACTGGGGCGTCATGCTCAACCTCGCCGTGTTCGGCGGCGGCGCGATGACCACCCCGTCGGCTCTGCCGTACCTGCTGGCTCCGCTGCTGGCCATCCTGCTGCTCACCCTGGGCATCGTGCTCGTGGTGGACGCCATGGACGAGATCTTCAACCCCCGGCTGCGCGAGGAGTAACAAGCCGTGTCGAAGCAAGCGCCGGGAGTGCGCATCGACGGGCTGACCGTCACCTACAACAACCTGCCCGCCGTCCGCCAGGTCAGCCTGGAGCTGGCGGCCGGGACGATCACCGGCATCGTCGGCGAGTCCGGATCGGGCAAGTCGACGCTGGCGCTGAGCCTGCTCAACGCGGTCCAGCCGCCGGGCAGGATCGCCGGCGGCAGCGTCGAGATCGACGGCCTGGGCGACGTCGTGGCCCTGCGGGGCGAGGACCTGCGCAAGGCGCGGGGCGCGAAGATCGGGTACGTCTTCCAGGCGGCTCAGAACTCGCTGAACCCGCTCAAGACCGTCGGCAAGCAGTTGCTCGACCTGGGCCGCTCGCACGGCGTGGACGACCTGCGCGGCCTGGTGCGCGACGCCAAGGAGTTGCTGGGCCGGATGGGCCTGGACGGCAACCGGGTGCTCGACTCGCACCAGCACGAGCTGTCGGGCGGCATGCGCCAGCGCGTCGGCATCATGCTGGCGCTGGTGCTCAACGCCCACCTGGTCGTCCTGGACGAGCCCACGACCGCCCTCGACATGATCACCCAGGCCAACATCCTGAAGATCATCCGCGAGGTGCACGAGGAGCGCGGCCTCACCACGATGGTCATCACGCACGACATCGGCGTGGTCGCCGAGGTCGCCGACCGGCTGGCCGTCATGTACGGCGGGCGCCTGGTCGAGCAGGGCCCCACCCGCGAGGTGCTCGCCTCGCCCCAGCACCCGTACACGCGCGGCCTGATCCGCGCCATCCCCCGCCTGACCGGCGACATCGACGAGGCCCGCGCGCTGCCCGGCCGCCCGCCCACGCTGGCCACCGTGCCGGCCGAGGGCTGCGTCTTCCGCGAGCGCTGCCCGCTGCGGATGGAGGTCTGCGACACCGTCGACCCCGAGACCCAGTCGATCGGCGGCCGCCTGGTCGCCTGCCACGCCGTCAAGGTCAAGGAGCACGCGTGATCACGGGCGAGAACATCACGAAGACCTTCAAGCAGCGCGGCAACGTGCTGGACAAGCGCGAGGTGCGCGCGCTGCGCGGGGTCGACTTCAGCATCCCCCGCGGCGGCGCGGCCTCCTTCATCGGCGAGTCCGGCTGCGGCAAGACGACGCTCGGCCGCATCCTGGCCGGGCTGGAGAGCTACGACGGCGGCGAGATCACCATCGACGGCGTGCCGATGTCGGGGCTCAAGCCGAAGGCGCGCCAGCCGTACTTCCGCCGGATCCAGATGATCCACCAGGACCCCTACTCGGCGCTCAACCCCACCCGCACCATCCAGCAGACGCTCTTCGCGCCGCTGCAACTGCGGGCCAAGCAGACCGGGCGCGACGCCAAGTGGATCGAGGAGCGCGCCGCCGAGGTGCTGAGCCTGGTCGGGCTCGACCCGGGCACCGTGCTCGGCCGCTACCCGCACCAGCTGTCCGGCGGCATGCGCCAGCGCGTGGTCATCGCCCGCGCGCTCACCGTCGACCCGGAGATGCTGGTCGCCGACGAGGCCACCTCGATGATCGACGTCTCGCTGCGGCTGGGCATCCTCGCCCTGCTGAAGGACCTGCGCGAGCGGCTGAACGTGTCGGTGCTGTTCATCACGCACGACGTGGCCACCGCCCGCTACATCGGCGACGACGGCGACCTGTACGTGATCTACCGCGGCCAGGTCGTCGAGCAGGGCAAGGTGGACACCGTGATCGCCGATCCGGTGCACCCCTACACGCAGGCGCTGCTGTCGGCCATCCCGGTCCTGCACGGGCTGGAGGTGCCCGGCGAGGAGCCGGTCGTGCCCACCTCGGGCCTCGACGAGTCGAAGGAGGACACCGGCTGCCTGTTCGCCCGCCGCTGCCCGTTCGCGACCGAGGCGTGCACCGCCGCGCCGCCGCCGCTGCAGCTCACCGAGGGCGTCCCGCAGCGGCACGCCTGCATCCACCCGCGCCGGCGAAGCGTCGTCGCCCGGGAGGTGTGATGGCGGCCGGCCAGAACGCCGAGGAGATCGCCGAGGCGGCGCTGACGCTCGACCCCGGTGAGGGCGCGGCGCTGGTCCGGCGGCTGTCCAGCCCGCCCAAGGAGCGGGTCTGGACCTCCGTCGAACTGGACGGCGGTGTCGTCTTCGCCTCCGTCTCCGGCAAGGACCCGTCCATCGGGCATCTCGACCTGCTCGCCGTCCATCCGGACGAGCGGGGCCGCGGCCTGGGCAAGGAGCTGGTACGGCAGGCGGAGACCTGGCTGCGCGGCCAGGGCGCCGCCGAGGCGCGCTTCGCCGGCAACCCGCCCTGCTACGCCTGGCCCGGCATCGACGTGCGCTACACCGCCGCCGCCTGCCTGGCCGAGCGGCTCGGCTACGAGCGCTTCCACGTCGCCTGGAACATGACCGCCGACCTGGAACGCGCCGACCTGGACACCGAGGCGGACGTCGAGCGCCTGGCGCGGGCCGGCGTGCGGGTGCGCTCCGGCGTCACCGACGCGGTCGTGGCCTTCGTCGAACGCGAGTGGAACGAGCGCTGGGCGTGGGAGGCCGCCTCGGCGGCCGGGCTGCACTACGCCGAGCGCGACGGCGAGGTCGTCGCCTTCGCCGCCTGGGGCGCCCGGCCGTCCTGGTTCGGGCCCATGGGCACCGCGCCGCACGCCGAGGGCCTCGGCCTGGGCCGCGTGCTGCTGCGCCGGTGCCTGGCCGAGCAGCGGGCGAGCGGCCAGGCGCAGGCGCAGATCGGCTGGGTGGGACCGCTCCGGTTCTACTCCAGAGCGGTCGGCGCCCGTGCCGAGCGGGTCTTCTGGCTCTACCGCCGCGAGCTGGGGTAGAGCAGGTGACCGACGGGGTGGGAGGGGTCGGGGCACAGCTCTCGCGGGTCGCGCGGAGCGCCGGTGAGCGTGCCCGAGCCCCACAGGTGTTCCTCGAACCGGTCGGGACCCCACCAGGCGAAGTCGTCCGGGTACAGGGTCCTGGCCAGGTGGAGCACCCAGACGCCGGTGAGCACGGGGCGGAAGGCGGCGGCGTCGGTGACGTGGAGCTGGACGCCGCGCACCGGCACCCCGGCGTGCTTGTGGAAGGTCGGGGTGAACCACGCCTCGCGGAAGCGCACGCCGGGCAGCTCGAGCTCCCTGAGCGCGGGCAGGAACCGCTCGTCGAGGTACGGCGCGCCGATCAGCTCGAACGGGCGGGTCGTGCCGCGGCCCTCCGACAGGTTCGTGCCCTCCAGCAGGCCGGTGCCCGGATAGACCAGGGCGGTGTCGGGAGTGGGCATGTTCACCGAGGGCATGATCCACGGCAGGCCGGTCGCGGCGAAGTCCATGTCGCGGCGCCAGCCGTCCATCTCGATCACCTGGACCGACGGGTCGAAGCTCAGCGCGAGCTCGCCGGCGGTCAGGCCGTGCCGGATCGGGATCGGCGCCTTGCCGACCGGGCTGGCGTAGGCCGGGTCGAGCAGGGGGCCTTCGGCGATCTCGCCGCCGAGTGGGTTGGGGCGGTCGAGCACGACGAAGCGCACGCCGAGCTTGCGGGCCGCGGCGAGGTAGTCGTACATGGTCCAGATGAAGGTGTAGAAGCGGGTGCCGATGTCGGCGATGTCGAAGATCAGGGTGTCGGCCCCGGAGCGCTCCAGCACCTCCACCGGGTCGGCCTCGTAGGTCTCCAGCACCGGCAGGCCGGTCACCGGGTCGGTGGAGTCCTGCTCGGTGAAGCCCGCCTGGGCGGTGCCGCGCAGGCCGTGCTCGGGGCCGAGCAGGACCGCCAGCGGCAGCCCGGCGGCCGTCAGCGCCTGCGCGGTCGGGGTGAGGTCCGGCAACACGCCGGTGGGGTTGGTGATGAGGCCGATGCGTTCCCCCTGCACCAGGGTGGGATCCGCGGCCAGCCGCTCTGCTCCGATTCGCATGGTTAATATTCTCTGAAACTTATTGCCAAAACAAACCCAGAGGGTGGAAATTAGCGTCATGGTTGATCCGCTTCCCGAGATGTCCACGGAGCAGAGCGATCCGCGCTTCAGCCAGATCGATCGGCTGCCGACCGAGCAGATCGCCAGGCTCATGAACGCGGCCGACGCCGCCGTGCCCGTCGCCGTCGCGGTGGCGATCCCGGCGATCTCGGCCGCCATCGACGCGATCGCGAACCAGATGGCCGCCGGAGGACGGCTGCTCTACGTAGGCGCGGGCACCTCAGGGCGGCTGGCCGTCCTGGACGCCTCCGAATGCCCGCCCACCTTCGGCACCGACCCCTCCCTCGTGCAGGGGATCATCGCCGGCGGTCCCGACGCCCTGACCCGCTCGGTCGAAGGCGCCGAGGACGACGCCGACGCCGGCGCGGCCACCATGGCCGAGCTGGAGGTCGGCCCGCTCGACTCCGTCGTCGGCATCTCGGCCAGCGGCCGGGCCCCCTTCGTGCTCGGCGCGGTCACCGAGGCCGGCCGGCGCGGCGCGCTGACCGTCGGCCTGTCGTGCAACAGCGACTCGCCACTGTCGGCGGCCGCCGCGCACGCGATCGAGGTGGTCGTCGGCGCCGAGGTGGTCACCGGCTCCACCCGGCTCAAGGCCGGCACGGCGCAGAAGCTCGTGCTCAACATGATCTCGACCATCTCGATGGTCCGGCTCGGCCGCACCTACGGCAACCGGATGATCGAGGTGTCGGCCATGAACTCCAAGCTCGCCGACCGGGCCGCGCGCATGGTGGGCGACATCACCGGCGCCGACCTCGACACCGCCCGCAAGGCCCTCGACGAGGCGGGCGGGCAGGCCAAGGTGGCCGTGGTGATGATCCAGCACGGCCTGGACGCCGGCGGCGCCCGCGCCCGCCTGGAGGAGCACGGCGAGCGCCTGGGCGACGCCCTGGAGAAGGTGAACGGCACTTGACGGCCGGCCACCTTCCCGGGGCCGGTGCACCTGGGGCGGGAGCGGGCGGCGCGGGTCTTACGAGGGCAGGCCTGACCGAAGCCGCCTCCACGGACCCGACGGACGCCACGCCCCGCACCTCGGACGGCGAGGGCCCCGCTCCGGGCCTCCCGCGCCTCCCATCGGAGACCGCAACCCCCCCGGCGGGCACCCCGCCGGGCGGCGAGGGCTCCGGGGACGGGGTGCAGGGCCGGTTGGAGGACGTGCTGGCGGAGGCCGTGCCGGCGGTCTGCCCGGCGGCGGTGGCGCTGATCGCGGTGGACGGCACGGTCGTGGCCGCCGCCGCGGCCGGCGAGCTCGTCCGCTACACCGACGAGGACGGCACCCTGGCCACCCAGCGCCCGCCCGCCCAGCGGGACTCCCTGTTCGACCTGGCCTCCATCAGCAAGCTGTTCACCACCGCCGCCCTGCTCTCCCTGGCCGAGGAAGGCCGGCTCGACCTCGACGAGCCGGTCGTGCGGTGGCTGCCCGAGCACTACGCCGAGCGCCGCCACATCACCCTTCGCCACCTGCTGTCGCACACCGCCGGCCTGCAGCCCACCCGTCGCCCCGACCTCGAACTGCCCCAGGGCGGTCACGACGAGCGGCTGGAGCTGGTGCTGTCCACCCCGATCACCCAGCCGGTGGGCGGGCCGTACCTCTACACCGACGTGGGCATGGTGACCGCCGGCCGGATCGCCGAACTGGCCGGGCGGGCGCCGCTCGACCGGCTGGTGAGCGAGCGGGTCACCGGCCCGCTCGGGCTGGCCGACACCTGCTACCGGCCCGGACTCGAGCTGCTGCCGCGCGTGGCGGCCACCGAGTGCCGCCCGCACGGCTGCACGCGGGGCGTGGTGCACGACGAGACCGCCGCCTCGATCGGCGGCGTCGCCGGGCACGCGGGGCTCTTCTCGACCGCGGACGACGTGCTCCGCTTCGGCGAGATGCTGCGGCTGGGCGGAGGGCCGGTGCTCAAGCCGGAGACGGTGGCCGAGATGGTGCGCGACCAGGGGGCGACCGGGGCGGCCTTCCGGCAGGGACTGGGCGTGCGGCTCGGCGATCCGGCCATCGTGGGGCCGCTGGCCGGGGGGTTCGGGCACTCCGGATTCACCGGGACCTCGCTCGTGGTCGAGCCGTCGCTGCGGCTGACCGTGGTGGTGCTGACCAACGCCGTGCACCCGTTGCGGGGCCGGCCCGGCATCCGCGAGCTCCGCCACGCCGTCGCCACCGTGGCCGCCGTCGCGGCAGTCGCGACGCAGGAGGCGGCCCGCTGACGGCCGCGCCGGGGGCGGGCGTGGAAGCCGCCCACCCCCGGCCTCCGGCCCGCCCCCGGCGTCGGGTCCTCCGCCGACGTCCGATCCTCCCCCGGCCTCCGGTCGCTACGATCCGGGTCCTGAGGGGGCGAGGGCGTCCAGGGTCTCCTCGGCGCGGCGCAGGGCCTCCTGCGGCGCGGCGGTGACCACGTCGGCGTCGAAGTTGAGGTCGTGGAAGACGTCGGTCACGCCCTGGCCGAACAGATCGGCCACGTCCTGCCGGATCTGCTCCGCCGTACCCACGAGAGGCGCGCGCTCGCGCCCGCCGAGCTTGGTGACCCCGCGGACGACGATGCGGAGCGCCTCGGGATCACGCCCGGCCTTCTCGGCCGCCGCCTTTACAATGTAGATTTTTTCCCCGATCCCCGACAGGTCCTCCCGGCTGGAGCTGATCCAGCCGTCGGCGATCCGCCCGGCCCGGCGCAGCGCCCGGTCGGCCGCGCCGCCGAGCAGCACGGGCGGCGGCCCGGGCAGCGGCTTGGGATCGAGGTAGGACTCGGGCACGGTGTAGAACTCCCCCTGGTGCGCGACCACCTCCTGCTCCCAGCAGGCCCGCAGCACCTGCACGAACTCCTCCCCGCGCCGCCCCCGCCCGTCGAAGCCGACGCCGGCCGCGGCGAACTCCTCGGGCAGCCAGCCGAGCCCGATACCCGCCAGGAGCCGCCCGCCGGACAGGGTCTGCAACGTGGCCAGTTGCTTGGCCAGGACGACCGGCTGGACGAAGGCGTTGACCACCGCGACCCCGAGCTCGGCCCGCGAGGTCAGCCCCGACAGGTGGGCCAGGGTGACCACCGGGTCCTGGACGCTGCGGTAGGTGGGGCCCATCGGGTGCCCGACCGGGTAGAGGAGGCGCTGGAAGGTCCACAACGACGCGTAGCCGAGTTCCTCGGCCCGCTGGGCCACCCGGCGCAGGTTCTCCGGCGTGGCCCAAGGACCGGACACCGGGACGGCGAAGCCAGTTCTGCTCATGGCCATAGTCTTGCCCAGTGGGTCAGGAAGCACAGGGTCAGGAAACACTCAGCGTGGGGCGGATGCTGGCCGAGGTGGCCGGCGAGTACGGCGGCACCGGCGAGCCGATCGCCTTCCCCACCCGCACCGACGTGCTGGTCGTCCGGCGCGGCGAGGTGGTGGCCAAGGCGCACTCGGTGCGCGAGGACCCCGGCGAGCTGCCGCTGCGGCTGCGCGCGGCGGCCCGGCTGGGCGAGGTGATGCTGGCGCCGCTGAGCGAGGAGGTGCTGGTACGGCAGGGCCGCAACGTGACGGTGTGGCCGGCGGGCCGGCCGATCTCCGCCGACGACGATCCGGCCGACGCGCCGTGGGAGGAGGGCGCGCGGCTGCTGGCGCGGCTGCATGCCGTACCCCTCACCTCGCTGCCGCCGCTGCCGCCGGCGGGCGGGCCCGCGCGAGCGGCCCGCGCGGTGGCCCGGCTGACCGGCGACTCCCCCGCCGAGAAGCTGGTACGGCAGGCGCTGGCCGGCCTGCCCGACCCCGATCAGGCGTCCGGGCCGGCCCCGGCCCGGCTGACGCACGGCGACTGGCACCTGGGCCAGCTCGTGCTGCGCGAGCGCTGGCTGCTGATCGACGTGGACGACCTGGGCGCGGGCGACCCCGCCTGGGACCTGGCGCGGCCGGCCGCGTGGTACGCGGCGGGCCTGCTGGAGCCGGCGATCTGGGAGCGGTTCCTGGGCGCCTACCTGGCCGCGGGCGGCCCGGCGCTGGGGACGGGCGACCCCTGGGCCCGGCTGGACGTCCCGGCGCGGGCGCTGACCGCGCAAGTGGCCGCGGTGGCGGTGGACAAGGCTCTGCGCGAGCGCCGGGAACTCGACGAGGTGGAGCAATCGTTGATCGAGGCGTGCGGCAGGATTGTCGGGCTTCAGGAAAGCCTGAGATAGTGGCGCACGCAGTTGGTTCCCCTATTCGGGCAAGGAGAGCAAGATGCAGTGCCCCAAGTGCCGCGGCAATATGCGGACATATGAGCGTAACGGGGTTCACATCGAGCAGTGCGACAACTGTCGGGGCATCTTCCTCGACTATGGCGAGCTCGAGACCCTGACCCGGATGGAGGCGAGCTACAACGCCGCCCCGCCGCCTCCCCCGCCCGCGCACGGCGCGCCCGGCTGGGGCGCCCCGCACCACGGCGGCGGCCACTACGGCCACCACAGGCAGCGCAGCTGGGTGAACATGCTGTTCTCGTCCTGACCTGACGGAAAGGGGCCGCACGGAGCACTCCGTGCGGCCCCTCTCCACGTCCGGGCCCGAAGGTGGCGCGAGGTCAGCCGGGGAAGTCGCCGGGGTCGACCGTGGAGGTCTTGGCGGTGCCGCCGGAGATGGCGTGCAGGGTGATCCGCCAGTCGTGCCACAGGATGCGGGTGGAGGTGTAGGTCGTCTTGAACCGCACCTTGTCCTGGAAGCGCTCGAAACTGCAGTCGCGGGTGAAGGCGCGGGCCTTGGAGTCCCAGTCGACGCCGTGGGTGAAGAAGATGCGGTACGTGCCGTCCCGCACACCGCGGACCTTGAACTTGGCCTTGCGGCGCACGTAGATGCTGAAGGCCCGGCTGTCGCCGCGCATCAGCGTGACCACCGCGTCCCGGCTCGCGCCGTTGTGGATCTGCAGGGAGCTGCGGCCGTTGAGGGTGCCGGAGCGGACGAAGGAGCCGTTGCCCAGGCGGCGGCTGAGCTTGCCGGCCGCCTTCACCGAGACGACGTCGGCCGGGTAGCCGCCGGCCTTCTGCAGGGCCTGCCCGGCGCTGTCGAGGGCCTTCAGCTTGCCGCCGAGGTCGGTGAAGACCGCCGACGGCGTGCACACCGCGCGGCTGCCGACCTTGCCCAGCGTGGAGCCGAGCGCGGCGGAGAAGTCCCGCATCGCGCTCACGTAGGACTGGTGCTGGGCGGCGACCTCCGCCGGCGGCACCAGCGCGGCCAGGCCGTCGGCGGCCTCGCGCAGCTCGCGCTCTGCACGTTCCACCCGCTGGTCGAGGGTCTTGACGGTCCGGGCCGAGGCGATGCCGTCCAGCGACTCGCGGACCGGGCCGCCCACGCCGCGCAGCTTGCCCTTGTAGTCCTCCGGGGCCAGGGCCGCCGCGCTGGGCGGGGCCGAGGACTGCGGCCCGGCCGGGGAGGAGGAGGGCTGGGCGCCCTGCGCACCTCCCTGACCGGCGACGCCGCTGATCTCCGGGGAGCCGGTCACGAAGACCGGACTGGTACATGCGCTCAGGGTCAGCGCCGCGAGAACGAGCGCTGAGGTTTTCAACCGGGGGCCAGCCATCTGCCACACTATCGCCCGATTGATCCCTGGCCGTCAATTCAGGACTCGGTCAGCCCCCTCTCCCGGTCCTGCTCCAGCCAGCGGGTGATCCCGAGCCCTTCCAGGAACGGCAGATCGTGGCTGACCACGATCAACGCGCCCCGGTAGGCGTTGAGCGCCTGCGAGAGCTGCCGCACGCTGGCCAGGTCGAGGTTGTTGGTCGGCTCGTCCAGCAGGAGCAGTTGCGGCGGCGGCTCGGCGGCCAGCAGCGCGGCCAGGGTGGCGCGGAAGCGCTCCCCGCCCGACAGCAGGCCGGCCCGGCGCATGACGGTCTGCCCGCGGAACAGGAAGCGCGCCAGGCGGGCGCGCACCTCGGTCACCGGGGCCGTCGGAGCCAGGGCGCGCACGTTGTCGAGCACGCTCAGCTCGTCGTCGAGCAGGTCGAGCCGCTGCGGCAGGTAGCGCACGGGCACGTGCGCGCCGTGCTCCAGGATGCGGCGCAGCAGCGTCGTCTTGCCCGAGCCGTTGGCGCCCAGCACCGCGATCCGCTCGGGACCGCGCACGAGCAGCTCGGTCAGGACCCGCACGGCCTCGGCCGGCTCCTCGCCCGGCTCGCCGACGGCCTGCCCGGCCTGCCCGGCCTGCCCGGCCTGCCCGGCCTGCTTGGTCTGCTTGGTCTCCCCTGCCAGCCCGGACTGCCCGGTCTCCCCGGCCGGTACGGCTTGCGCCGGGTCGAGCGGGAGGGTCAGGACCGTGCGGCCGGCCGGGACCTCGGTCTCGGGCAGGTCGACCCGGATCTCCGCGTCCTCCCTGACCGCCGCCTCGGCCTCGGTCAGCCGCTCGCGCGCCTGCTCGAGCTTCTCCCGGTGCGTCGTGCGCAGCCGGCCCGCCGAGACCTGCGCGGCCCTCTTGCGGCTGCCGGCGACGATCTTCGGCACCCGCTTCTGCGCCTGCATCTTGTCGCCGAAGCGCTTGCGGCGGTCGAGCTTGGTCGCGTTCTCGACCAGTTCGCGCCGCTCGCGGCGCACGTCGGCCTCCGCGCTGCGCACGGTGCGCTCGGCGGCCTCGCGTTCGGCGGCCAGCATCTCCTCGTAGTCGGACAGGGTGCCGCCGTAGAGACGGACCCCGCCCTCGTGCAGGTCAGCGATCTGGTCGACCAGCTCCAGCAGGAGCCGGTCGTGGCTGATCACGACCAGCACCCCAGGCCACGACTCCACGGCGGCGTACAGCCGCTCGCGGGCCGCGAGGTCGAGGTTGTTGGTCGGCTCGTCGAGCAGCAGCACGTCCGGCCGGCGCAGGAACCGCGCGGCCAGCGCGACCATGACGGCCTCGCCGCCGGAGAGCGTCTCGACCGGCCGGTCGAGGCCGACGTGGGCGAGGCCCAGGCGGTCGAGTTCGGCGCGGGCGCGCTCCTCGACGTCCCAGTTCTCGCCGACCGCGGCGAAGTGCTCCTCGGCGACGTCGCCGGACTCGATGGCGTGCAGCGCCCGCC
Organism: Nonomuraea sp. NPDC050328; assembly: GCF_044459405.1. NCBI lineage: Bacteria > Bacillati > Actinomycetota > Actinomycetes > Streptosporangiales > Streptosporangiaceae > Nonomuraea > Nonomuraea sp. NPDC050328. The sequence continues at coordinate 884,092 of NZ_JBITIW010000003.1, forward strand.
GTACCTCGGTGAGGCCGAGCAGTCCGGAGACGTCCCGGCCGGCGGCGGGCAGGTGTTGCGGGAGATAGCCGATCTCCCCGGCGACGGCGACCGTGCCCGACCGGGGGCGCAGCTCACCGGCGATGATCTTCAGCAGGGTGGACTTCCCGGTGCCGTTGCGGCCGATTAGGCCGGTACGGCCGGCGGGGAAGGCGGCGTCGAGGCTGCGCAGCACCGTGGTGCCGTCGGGCCAGCCGAAGGACACGCGGTCCACGACGATGGAATATGACATGAGGCGGCTCCCAAGATCACGAATGGTCAGTGATGCTTGGCGGGAACACCGCAGGCGCGCCTGAACAGGCCGAACGGCCGAGACCGGACGTGAGGTGACAGGTGCGCCGAAGACAGGCGCGGTTCCCGCGACCTCAGATCCTCACTCGTGCCCTCCAGGGCTAGGCGATAAGACCTGGTCATGATAGGCGAAGAAGATCCGGCAGGCAACAGGATCGACTCACGGCGGGTAGGCAGCCTAGAGTCGGCACAGCGTCACCCAGAGGGAGGCCCCCCATGTCAAGCATTCCCGCCCTGCTGCGCGACCGGGTCACGTCGACCCCGGACGCCGAGGCGTACCGTTATCCGGGCGAGTCCGGCTGGACCTCGCTGACCTGGAGCGAGGTGGACCGCCGGGTCCGGCCGCTCGCGCTGGGTCTGGCCGCCCTGGGCGCGAACCGCGACCACCGCGTCTCGCTGCTGTGCTCCACCCGGGTGGAGTGGATCATCGCCGACCTCGCGGTCCTGGCGACCGGGGCGGCGACCACCACGATCTACCCGTCGAACACCGCCGACGAGTGCGCGTACGTGATCAACGACTCGGGCACCCGGCTGGTCATCGCGGAGAACGACGAGCAGGTGGCCAAGCTGCTCTCGGTGCGGAAGGACCTGCCCGACGTCGCACACGTCCTGGTCATCGACGGCTCGGCCAGCGACGACGGCTGGGTGCTGCGGCTCGACGAGGTGAGCGGCGAGGGCGACTACGACGCCCTGGTCGAGGCCATCGCCCCCGAGGACCTCGCCACGCTGATCTACACCTCCGGCACCACCGGCCGGCCCAAGGGCGTGGAGCTGACCCACGCCAACTGGCTGGCGACCGGCGACAGCGTGGCCAAGCTCGACCTGCTCGGCCCCGCCGACCTGCACTTCCTGTGGCTGCCGCTGTCGCACTCCTTCGGCAAGCTGCTGCAGGTCACGATGATCTCCTGCGGCGTCCCGACCGCGGTCGACGGCCGGCTGGACAAGATCGTCGAGAACCTCGGCGTGCTCAAGCCCACCTTCATGGCCGCCGCGCCGCGCATCTTCGAGAAGGTGCACAACACCGTCGCCGCGACCACCGCGCGCGAGGGCGGCGCCAAGGCCAAGATCTTCGACTGGGCCAAGAAGACCGGCCTGCGGGTCAGCCGGGCCCGCCAGCGCGGCCAGTCGGTTCCGCTGACCACCAGGGTCGAGCACGCGATCGCCACCAAGCTGGTCTTCAGCAAGCTCCAGGCGCGCTTCGGCGGCCGGATCCGCTTCTTCATCTCCGGCTCGGCGCCGCTGTCCATCGAGATGGCCGAGTTCTTCGACGCCGCCGGGCTGCCCATCCTGGAGGGCTACGGCCTGACCGAGTCGTCGGCGGGCAGCTTCATGAACCGCCCCGAGTCCAACGCCTTCGGCACCGTCGGGCCGCCGCTGCCCGGCGTCGAGGTGAAGATCGCCGAGGACGGCGAGGTGCTCATCGGCGGGCCCGGCATCATGCGCGGCTACCACAACCTGCCCGAGGCCACCGCCGAGGCGCTGACCGAGGACGGCTGGCTGCGCACCGGCGACATCGGCGAGCTCGACGACCAGGGCCGGCTGCGCATCACCGACCGCAAGAAGGAGCTCATCAAGACCTCCGGCGGCAAGTACGTCGCGCCAACGCACATCGAGGGCAAGATCAAGGCGGCCTGCCCGTACCTGTCGCACGTCTTCGTGCACGGCGACCGGCGCAACTACTGCACCGCGCTGGTCACCCTCGACCCCGACGTGGTCAAGCCCTGGGCGCAGGCCGAGGGGCTGCCCGAGGAGCCGGAGAAGCTGCGCGACCACGAGCGGATGCGGGCCGAGGTGCAGAAGGCGATCGACTCGGTCAACGCCGGGCTGGCCAGCTACGAGACGATCAAGAAGTTCGCCATCCTGCCCGCGGACTTCTCGGTCGAGACCGGCGAGCTCACCGCCTCCCTCAAGGTCAAGCGCAAGGTCGTCGAGACCCACTACGGCGACACCCTGGACGACTTCTACACCGACGCCAACCCCCGCTGACGCGCTAACCCCCCGCGGGTCCCCAGCCCGCGGGGCTTTCCTGCATCTATGCGGCGAGCCCTCGTAAGACGGCCCATGCCCCCGCCGACCGACCAGCCGACGTCGGCGATGGCCAAACCCTCACCGCAACACCTGCAACGCCCGAGCCCGCTTCCCCACCACCAACGGCCCCTCCCCCCGCCACTCCCGCCCGTCGCAGGCCACCACCGCCGCCCCCGCGACGTGCAGCGTGTCGGCCTGCCAGCGCCGATAGTGCCGCGACAACCCGAGCCGCGCCCCCACCAGGCTCACCAGCACCCGCACCCGGGGCAGCGAATCGGCCGCGGTCAGCAGCCTGATGTCCAGCAGCCCGTCCTCCAGCCGCGCCCGATGCCTGGGCACCGGCCCGCCGCCCTCGTGCCGGCAGTTGCCCGCCACCAGCAGCCACGTCCGGTACGGCACGCCGTCGATCACCAGTTCCTCCGGCGCGGCCCCGTCCCGCAGCAGCTTGGCCATCGACCACAGCAGCGCCGGCCAGGTCCCCACCGCCGGCCGCGCCGCCTCGACCCGCCGCGCCAGCTCGGGGTGGAGCGCGAAGGCCGCCTGGTTGACGAACGCCCGCCGCCCGGCGCCGGAGACCACCTCGCCCACGTCCACCGCGACGACGTCGCCGGTCCGGTAGGCGGAGACGGCCTCCTCCACGTCCTCGATGCCGAGCTCGACCGGGAAGCGCGCGCCCGGCGCCGGGACGGTGAGCAGCGGCACGCCGTGCCCGATGGCCAGGCCCGCGGCCTCGGCCACCGCCGCGTCGTCGCCGGCCACGCCGAGCACCTTCACCCCGTCGGGGATCGGCTCGCTGGGCCGTACGTCCTGGTGGGTGCGGGCGGCGGGCAGGGCGGCCAGCAGCGCGGGCGGCGGCGAGCCGAGCACGAGCAGGCCCTCGCCGGCCGGGTCGTGCTGCGCGGCGGGGGCGGTGGTGGCGGCGCGGGCGCGGCCTGGCTCGCCCGGCTCGGGCCAGATGCGGCGGGTGAGCAGGCCGGTGACCACGCCCACCGCCGCCCCGGCGAGCACGTCGCCCGGGTAGTGCACGCCGGTGTAGACGCGCGAGAAGCAGACGCCGGCGGCGGCCAGGCCGACCGGGATCGCGATCCGCGCGGGCGCCTCCAGCGCGACGGCGGTCGCGAAGGCGGCGGCCGAGGCGGAGTGCCCCGAGGGGAAGGAGGCCGACAGCGGCGTCTTGAGCAGCCGGGCCAGCGGCAGGTCGTCGGGCGTGGGCCGGCGCCGGTTGAAGGCCTGCTTGCCGACCAGGTTGACCAGCGGGCTGGCCAGGCCGACGGCGAGCATGCCGCGCGTCGCGGCCCGGCGCAGCCGCCGCCGGCCGCTGAGCGCCAGCACGCCCGAGACGCCCGCCCACAGCAGCGCGTTGTCCGCCGCCCGCGACAGCCGGGGCAGCACGTGCTCCAGGCCCGGCAGGCGCGCCCCGGCCACCGCGGCGAACAGCGTCTTGTCCAGCTTGTTCAGGTGTGATCGCAGCCGCATGCCCGCCACGTACCCGCTCAGATCTCGTGGAAGCCCGCGGCGTAACCCCAGGTGCGGCCCGCCGCCAGGTGGTCGGCCACGGCCCGCTCCAACGCGGTGCGCCGGGGCAGTTCCTCCGGCGGCAGGTCGCGGCCGTAGATGAAGCCGATCAGCCCGTTGTCCTCGCGGTGGTAGAGCTCGCGGAAGCGGCGCTGGAAGGCGACGATGTTGGACTCGGCCGGCAGGTACTCGGCGAGCTGCCGGTCGAGCAGCCACGAGTAGCAGACCGCGAGCACGTGCCGCTCGTCCGGGAAGTGGGCGGGGAAGAACTCCCTGGCCCAGGCGTAGGAGGCGTCGCACGCCTCCGGGCTCATCGGGCCCATGAAGTCGGGGATGTGCACGCTCAGCACCGGATCCCCCTCCCCGTACGGCAGGCCGGCCGCACGCACCCCCTCGGCGGTGGTCTTGCTCATCACCGCGCGCTCGAACTGCAGCCGCCCCAGCGAGTACAGCAGCCCGCGGTGGTGCAGCGAGTGCCACCAGGGGGCGTGCAGCCCCGCCGTGCCGAACTTGCGCCGGTGCACCGCGAGGTGGCGGCCCAGGTCGGTCAGGGTCAGCCAGCTCACCTCGTCCGGGACGCCGTGCTCGCGGTGGTAGGCCCGGGTGTACGGGAGGGCGGCGAGGTAGACGTAGGCGTAGAAGTACGGGCCGTGCTCGGCCGTGGCCTCCTCGGGCAGCGTGATCTCCGACCCTGGGCGGCCCGTCCCGGCCACGAGCTGCCCCGCGTAGCTCTCGACCTGCCGCCACGTCTCGGAGCCCGGCCTGGGCGCTCCGGCGAGCAGGGGGTTGACGTCCTCGTGCGGTACGGCCAGCCGCAGGAGCTCCTCGGCGGTCAGGTGCTTGAGATCCATACGGCCTAGCTTGCCAGCAGCAGCGTGGACGCGGCGTCCCGGATCTCCTGGCTGAACGGGGTGGGGCGGAAGGTCGCCGGGTCGAGGTTCACGTTCACCCGGTGGCCTTCGGCGTGGACCACCGAGCGGTCGGCCGACAGCACGCGGAAGCCGTACACGCCGCTGGTGGTGCCCATGCGGTCCATCCAGAACTCCACCAGCACCTCGCCGACGCCCACGATGGGGGCGTTGTAGAGGATCTTGAACTCGCGCACGGCCATGAACACGTCCTTGAACGCCGAGACCGACGGGTCGAAGGCCCAGCCCTGCTCGGTCCAGAACGTGGTCACCGCCCGCTCCACCAGGAGGGCGTAGCGGGAGTTGTGCAGCAGTCCCATGGCGTCGAGGTCGTCGAAGTGCACCTGGACGGGGCGAATCTGGGTCATCTCAATCCTCCGGTAGCAAAGCGGGGTCGGTGGCCAGCGCGCGCAGGCGCTGGAGCACGGCCTGGCGGCCGTGCCGGAAACTGGGCTCGCACTCGAGCAGCCGGGCGGAGGTGACCACCGCGGCGCCGATCGCGTTGATCTCGAACACCAGCAGCTCGGGGTCGGTCTCGGGGACGAGGTCGCCCTGCGCCACGGCCTCGGAGAGGACGCGCAGCAGCAGCCCGTGCCAGTCGCGCTTGGCCTCGGCGATCCGCTCGCGGACCGGGCCGGGCAGGTCGTCGAACTCGGCCTCGGCGGCGAAGAAGAAGCAGCCGCCCGGGAGCACGCCCTCGGCGTAGAAACGCAGCCGTTCCTCGTGCAGGGCGAACAGGCGGCGCACGCCCCTGGGGCGGCGCAGCGCGGGCACGACGATCCGGTCGCGCCACTGGGCCGCCGCCCACTCGACCGCGTCGAGCTGCAGCTCGGTCTTGTCGCGCCAGTGCGAGAAGAAGCCCGACTTGCTCATCCCCGCGGCGGCGGCGAGCTTGCTCAGGGACAGGCCGTCGAGCCCGTCCACCGAGGCCAGCTCGACCGCGGTGGCCAGGATCGCCTCCCGGCTGCGCTGCCCGCGCACCTTCCGGCCGTCTGTCATGCCTACGAGGCTAGCAGACAATAAGACCGACCGGTCGCTTATATTTGCCCGGCCGTCAGAGGCGAGCCCGGAGGGCCTCGATGAGCCGGTCGGCGGCCAGGGCCGGGGTGAGCTCGCCCGCCAGGACCGCCCGCTCGATCCCGGCCGCCGCCGGGGCCCGCCGCACCTCGTCCAGCAGGCGGTTCTCCACCAGCGTCCACACCCACCGCACCTGCTGCTCGCGGCGCTTGGCGACCAGGTCGAGCCCGTCCTGGTGGGCGACGACCTGCCGCCACACCTCCGCCAGCCCCGCCCCGGTCAGCCCGCTGCAGGTCAGCACCTGGGTCGAGGCGTGCACCATGCGCAACGCCCCGGCCAGCTCGCGCGCCGCCTTGCGCGCGGCCAGCTCGTGCTCGCCGTCGGCCTTGTTGACGGCGATCACGTCGGCCAGTTCCAGCACGCCCTTCTTGATGCCCTGCAGCTGGTCGCCGGTGCGGGCGAGGCTGAGCACCAGGAAGCTGTCCACCATGTCCGCCACGGCGGTCTCGCTCTGCCCGACGCCGACCGTCTCGACTAGCACCACGTCATACCCGGCCGCCTCGACCACGACCATCGCCTCGCGCGTGGCCTTGGTGACCCCGCCGAGCGTCCCCCTGGTCGGCGACGGCCGCACGAACGCCGCCTCGTCCGCCGACAGCCGCGCCATCCGGGTCTTGTCCCCCAGGATGCTCCCGCCGGTCCGCGTCGAGCTCGGATCCACGGCCAGCACGGCCACCCGGCGGCCCTCGCCGGTCAGCATCGAGCCCAGCGCGTCGATGAACGTCGACTTGCCCACGCCGGGCACCCCGCTGATCCCCACCCGCCGCGCCCCGCCCGCCAGCGGCGTCAGCTCGACCAGCATGCGCTGCGCCAGCTCCCGGTGATCGGGCCGGGCCGACTCCACGAGTGTGATCGCCCGGGCGATCCAGGTACGGGAACCCGCCTTCACGCCCTCGACGTAGTCCTCCAGCGAACGCATGGGTTCGATGCTATGCCGCTAGGCTGTCCGCCATGGTCATCGACGGGCGCTTTGAGCTGCTTGAGCAGCTCGGCAGCGGCGGCATGGGCACGGTCTGGCGTGCGCGCGACGTCGCACTCCACCGGGAGGTCGCGCTCAAGGAGGTCCGCGACGGCGGCTCCCCGCAGATGCGGGAGCGCGTGCTGCGCGAGGCTCGGGCGCTGGCGCGGCTGCATCACCCGAACGTGGTGACCATCCACCACATCGTGGACATCCCTGGCGGGCATCCGTGGCTGGTGATGGAGCTGGTCGCCGGGCAGTCGCTGGCGCAGCGGCTCGCCTACGGGCCCATGCCGCCCGCCGAGGCCGCCCGGGTGGGCCGGGGCATCCTCGCCGCCCTGCGCACCGCGCAGGCCGCCGGGATCCTGCACCGGGACGTCAAGCCGGCCAACGTCCTGCTGCGGCCGGACGGCACGCCGGTGCTCACCGACTTCGGGATCGCCTCGCTCGGGGACGCCCCCGGCCTCACCGGGACCGGGGAACTGGTCGGCTCGCCCGAGTACATGGCGCCCGAGCGGCTTCGCGGGCTGGAGGGGCATGCCGCCTCCGACCTTTGGTCGCTGGGGTTGCTGCTGTACGTGGCGGTCGAGGGGCGCAACCCGTTCCGGCGCGACACCACCATGGCCACGCTCGCCGCCGTCCTGGCCGCGAACATCCCGCCCGCCACGAACGCCGGTCCTTTGGAGCCGGTGTTGCGGGCGCTGCTCACGCCCGACCCCGATGCGCGGCCGCCGTTCGAGTGGCTGGAGCGGGAGCTCGCCCGGGTGACCGGCGAGAGCCCTGCCCCGTGGGCGACGTCCGCCTCCGGCCCCCACCCGTCGTACGGCGGAGCACCCCCGGCACCGTCCGGGCAGCCGGCCTTCGGACCCGGAGGGCCGCCGGCCTTCGGGGGCACCGGGACCTCGCCCGGGTTCGGCGGGGGCAAGACGTTCGCCTCGGGCGACCCGGGCCGGCACAGCTCGCCGTACAACCAGGCCACGCAGACCGGGTCGAAGTCCAAGGCCCCGGTGGTCGCGGTGCTCGCCGTCGCGGTCGCCGCCACCCTGGTGGTGGGCGGCGTCGTGCTGGTCCCCCGGCTCATCGGCGAGACTCCGGGCACGACCAGCACGCCCCGCGCGGGCTCCTCTCCCGTGACCTCCCGCGACGCCAAGCCCGATGACGACCCCACCCCCGAGCCGAGCGCCGAGCGCGAGACCCCGCGCCAGCCCGCCGACCTGATCACCCCGGAGGGCATCCGGGCCATCACCGCGGCGGTCAAGCAGGAGACCGGCGGCACCAAGGTGTGGGAGCTGACGATCTATCCGGAGTACGCCAGCGTCAACATCCCGGTCCGCGGCCGTCCCAAGGCCTACGACTCCCTCAACTACCGCGACGGGGCCGTCACGCCCGGCGTCCTCGACGGCCCGTGGCCCTACGGCGGCCAGACCTTCGACGTGACGAAGATCGACTGGTCGGTGCTGCCGGTGCTGCTCAAGAAGGCCGACCAGACGCTCAAGGTGAAGAAGCCGACCTCGCGCTACGTCATCGTCAAGCCGACCTGGCCCACCTTCTCCACCGCGAGCCGCCCGACGATCATGGTCTACCTGTCCGACAAGTACGGCGGCGGCTACCTCGCCGCCGACGCCAACGGCAAGGTGCACACCACCCACCCCGCCGACTCCTGAGATATCTCCGCAGGTCAGGAGCAATCCGGACGACTTGCCGATCGGCTGAGCGCGGTCCGGGGGCCGTGCCATCCTGGCTCGGACATGGCGGAGCATACGGCCGCGCTCGCGGCGTTCAACCGGGGTGCGGCGCTGGCCGCCGGGTGCCGGGACCGGCTGGATCCGGCCGTCCGGCTCATGAACGGGCACGCGTGGGTGGGCGGCGGCGCTCCGGCGTTCGGCGCGGAACTGGCCGGGCGGCGGGCCGCCCTCCAGGCCGCGCTGAGTGAGGCCCTGGCCGCGCTGGCCACCCAGGTGGTACGGCACGGCGGAGCGGCCCCGGTGGTCCCGCGGCTCGGCACGTCCGTGGCGGTGGCCAACCCGCCATCGGGCGCGTATCGCGGCATCGAGCCGGAGGCGATGACCTCGCTGATCACCGCCCTCGGGACCGGCGGCGAGGCGCTGGCGGCGGCCGGGACCCGGCTGGCGGCCGAACTGTCCGGCGCGGGCGCGGACCCCGGGCCCGGGAGCCGCCTCGGGCAGGTGGCGGCGTGGTGCCACGTCCAGGCGGACGACCTGCGGCGGCGGCTGTCCCGCATCCGGCAGCAGGCGCCCGGCGGGGCGCTGTCCGGGAGCGGAGTGGCGTACGGCCTGTTCGGCGGCTTCGCCCCCGACACCGCCGGGACCCAGGCTCTGCTGGGACGGCTGTCCGGAGGCGACGCCGAGGCGCTGCGGCAGTTGCTGGCCGGGCGCGATCCCGGCCAGGCCGGGCGGGTCAGCGCGTGGTGGCAGACCCTGGACCTGCCCGCCCGTTCCCGGGCTGCTGGGCTCCCCGGCTTCGGGCTGCTCGACGGGCTGCCCTGTGCGGTCCGAGACCGGGCCAACCGGGAGTACCTGGCCGCCGAGAAAGCGCGCCTCCTGCGCGAACGGGACGCCGGGGTGGCCGAGGTGGCGCGGGACCCGCGGCTGCTGGGCGGGTGGGAGCCGCTGAACGACCGGCTCCGGCGGATCGAGCTCATCGAGCGGGTGTTGCGGCCGGTGGCCGGGCATCCGCCCCAGTACCTCCTGGCCTTCGACCTCACCGGGCTGGGGCGGCTGGTCCTGTCATGGGGCGACCCCGACGCGGCCGACATCACCGTCACCAGCGTGTCCGGGCTCAGCTCCTCGCTGGACGGGGCGGCCGGGGAGGTGCAGCGGTCGCGGGCCCTCTGGCAGCAGTCCTCCACCACGTCCGGGGGGCGGGCGGTCGCCTCGATCACCTGGCTGGGGTACGACGCGCCGCAACTCGACCCCGGGATCTTCCAGGCCTCTCGGTCCGTCACCCTGGACCGTGCCGCTGCCCTGGGTGGGGTGGCTTTGGCGGGGTTCATGGACGGGCTCCGCGCCTCGCACCGGCCCTCCGGGACGGCTCGGTCCGTGGTGGTGGGGCACAGCTACGGCTCCTTGACCACGGGCAAGGCCGCCGTCCTCCGGCCCGGGCGGCTGGCGGACACGTTGGTGTTCGTGGGGAGCCCGGGGGTGGGGGTGTCGCATGTGTCCGAGCTTGGGATGCGGGGGTCGCAGGTGTGGGTGGGGGAGGCTGGGACGGATCCGGTGGCGATGCTTGGGCGCTTCGGGCGGGATCCGGGGCGGCCGGAGTTCGGGGCACAGAGCTTTCCGGTGGCGCCGGGGGTCCCACTGGCTTCGCACAGCAGTTATTGGGACGCCGACTCCGCCTCGCTGTTCAACCTCGGTTACATCATCAACGGGCAGTGCGATCGAATCGCGCAGCTACGTCCGCAGATTCTCCTGCCTCAAGTTGCCCCCGAGATCGTACTTCCTGACAAGCAGGTGACTCCCCGATGTACCGACTCCTCGCCCTTGTTGTCCTCCTCACCGGATGCGCAGTGAACACTTACACCGAAGACCAGGCGGTACGACGAATTGAGCAGTTGATTCGTGACACGGCAGCGACACTGACCCCGCGGCCTCGGCTGGAGCTCATCGCGTCATCGGTTCCGCCGAACCTTTGCCTCTCCGACGAGGATCGGGTGGTCCTCAACCGCAAGTACTGGCTGCGGGACATCCCCAAGAGCGCCAACATGGCGATCTCCCGCCAAGTCCGCGCATTCTGGGAAAAGAGCGGTTACCCCATTACGGCGGTCGGCGGGCAGGACAACCCACGGGTGAGCGGCGAGTCGAAGCCCGACTCCTTCATCCTCGCCCTGGGGTGGGCCGAAGGTGATGACCTCTATCTCGCCGCCACCTCCCCCTGCGTCACCCCCGATGCCCCAACCGCCCCCGCAACTCCTCCAGCAACCCCAGCGCCGCCTCAGCGATAACCGTCCCTGGAGGAAAGATCGCCGAGGCCCCGGCAGCCCGAAGGGCCGGGAAGTCCGCAGGCGGGATGACCCCGCCGACGACCACCATCACCTCCGAAGCGTCCAGCTCAGCCAGCGCCGCCCGCAGCGCAGGGACAAGCGTGAGGTGGCCCGCGGCGAGGGTGGAGACGCCGACGATGTGGACGTCGGCCTCGACCGCCTGCCGGGCGACCTCCTCGGGCGTCTGGAAGAGCGGCCCGACGTCGACGTCGAAGCCGAGGTCGGCGAAGGCGGTGGCGATCACCTTCTGCCCGCGGTCGTGCCCGTCCTGTCCCATCTTGGCCACGAGGATGCGCGGCCGGCGTCCCTCGGCCTCCTCGAAGGCGGCGCAGGCCTGCCGTACGCGCTCGATGTTCTCCACCGGTCCTGCCTCGTCGCGGTACACCCCGGAGATGGTACGGATCTGCCCGGCATGCCGGCCGTACACCTTCTCCAAGGCATCGGAGATCTCTCCCACGGTGGCCTTGGCGCGGGCGGCGCGGATGGCGAGGTCGAGGAGGTTGTCGTCGCCGGCGGCGCCCTTGGTGAGGGCGTCGAGGGCGTCGGCGACCGCCTGGGGGTCGCGTTCGGCGCGCAGGCGGCGCAGCTTGTCGAGCTGCTGGGCGCGGACGGCGCTGTTGTCGACCTTGAGGACTTCGATGGGCTCGTCGGCGTCGGGGCGGTACTTGTTGACGCCGATGACCGGCTGGCGGCCGGAGTCGATACGGGCCTGGGTGCGGGCGGCGGCCTCCTCGATGCGGAGCTTGGGCAGCCCGGCGTCGATCGCGCGGGCCATGCCGCCGGCCTGCTCGACCTCCTGGATGTGCGCCCAGGCCTTCTCGGCGAGGTCGTGGGTGAGGCGTTCGACGTAGTAGCTGCCGCCCCAGGGGTCGATCGGCCGCGTGGTGCCCGACTCCTGCTGCAGGACGAGCTGGGTGTTGCGGGCGATGCGGGCGGAGAAGTCGCTGGGCAGCGCGAGCGCCTCGTCGAGGGCGTTGGTGTGCAGGGACTGCGTGTGGCCCTGGGTGGCGGCCATGGCCTCGACGCAGGTGCGGGCGACGTTGTTGAAGACGTCCTGGGCGGTGAGGGACCAGCCGGAGGTCTGGCAGTGCGTGCGCAGCGACAGCGACTTGGGGTTCTTGGCCCCGAATCCGGCGACGAGTTTCGCCCAGAGCAGGCGGGCGGCGCGGAGTTTGGCGACTTCCATGAAGAAGTTCATGCCGACGCACCAGAAGAACGACAGCCGCGGCGCGAAGGCGTCGACGTCCAGCCCGGCCTCGACACCGGCGCGCAGGTATTCGACGCCGTCGGCGAGGGTGTAGGCGAGTTCGAGGTCGCAGGTCGCCCCGGCTTCCTGGATGTGGTAGCCGGAGATGCTGATGGAGTTGAACTTCGGCATCTTCGCACTGGTGTAGGCGAAGATGTCGGAGATGATGCGCATGGAGGGCGCGGGCGGATAGATGTAGGTATTGCGAACCATGAACTCCTTGAGGATGTCGTTCTGGATCGTCCCCGCGAGCTGCTCCGGCGCCACCCCCTGCTCCTCCGCCGCGACGATGTACAACGCCAGGATCGGCAGCACCGCGCCGTTCATGGTCATCGACACGCTCATCCGGTCGAGCGGGATGCCGTCGAAGAGCTGGCGCATGTCGTAGATCGAGTCGATCGCCACCCCGGCCATGCCGACGTCGCCCGCGACGCGCGGGTGGTCGGAGTCGTAGCCGCGGTGCGTGGCCAGGTCGAAGGCGACGCTCAGGCCCTTCTGCCCGGCGGCCAGGTTGCGGCGGTAGAAGGCGTTCGACTCCTCGGCGGTGGAGAAGCCGGCGTACTGGCGGACCGTCCAGGGCTGGTTGACGTACATGGTGGGATAGGGACCCCGCAGGTACGGCGGAGCCCCCGGGTAGGTGGCCAGGAAGTCCAGCCCGTCGAGGTCGCCGGCGGTGTAGACGGTCTTGACCTCGATGCCCTCGGGCGTCTCCCAGGGCTCGCCGGCGACGTCCGGGACGGTCTCCGCGGAGCTGAAGGAGATGCCGGAGAAGTCGGGAATCATCGGGCCACTCCCAGGTCGTCGAAGGTGGTACGGAGCACGTCCAGGGCGTCGCACCCGGCGTGGAGGGTGGCGTCGACGCCCTCGTAGCTGCCCTTGCCGGCCAGCCAGACCCGCCGGGCGCCGGCCTCGCGCAGGGCCTTGGCGACGGCTTCGGCGTGCTCGCCGTACAGCTTGTCGGTGCCGCACAGGCAGGCGACGGCGCAGCCGGAGGCGGTGAAGGCGGCGGCCAGCTCGGCGGGGTCGAGCAGCGGGCCGGAGGTCGTGGTGGCGATGCCGCCGGCGGCGAACAGGTTCGCGGCGAAGGCGGCGCGCGCGGTGTGCGCGGCGACCGGGCCGAGGGTGGCGAGGAAGACCGTGGGCCGCTCGGGCTGGGCGTCGGCGAGGTCACGCAGCGCCTCGAACTCCCTCGCGTACCTCAGCACGCCCGCGGAGCCGGTGGCGATCGGGCCGGCGGGGTCCTCCGCCGAGAGGCCGAGGGATCCCGCCCGGACGGGCTTCTCGGCGAGGTCGGGGAACTCGCTCACGCCGGTGATCGGGCGGCGGCGGTGGGCCACGTCGGCGTCGCGCCGCGCTCGGGTGCCCGCGATGCGGTCCGAGACCAGGGGCTCCGCCCGCTCGATCCCGCCCTCGCGCTCGATCTCCTGGAACCACTCCCACCCCCGAACCGCCAGCTCGTGCGTGAGCCGTTCCACGTACCAGGACCCGCCCGCCGCGTCGGCCACCCGGCCGAGCGACGACTCCTCCAGCAGGAGCACCTGCGTGTTACGCGCGATCCGCCGCGAGAAGCCGTCCGGCAGCCCGAGGGCGGCGTCGAACGGCTGCACGGTCACCGAGTCGGCCCCGCCGACCCCGGCGCCGAAGCAGGCCAGCGTGGTGCGCAGCATGTTCACCCAGGGGTCGCGCCGCGTCATCATGGCCGAGGAGGTCACCGCGTGCTGGAGCTGCTCCCCCGGCCCGCCGCACACCTGCGCCACCCGCGCCCACAGCCGGCGCGCGGCGCGCAGCTTGGCGATGGTCGCGAACTGCTCGGCGGTGGCGGCGTACCGGAACTCGAGCTGCCCCAGCGCCTCGGGGACGCTCAGCCCGCCCTCAGTCAGCGCGCGCAGCGCCGCGACGCCGAGCGCCAGGGAGCAGCCGAGCTCCTCCACGTCGCCGGCGCCCTGGTCGTGGTACGGCGTGGCGTCCACGACCACCGCGCGCAGGCCGGGGTGCTCGTCGAGGCAGCGCCTGGCCAGCTCGGGGGTGCCGCCTGCCGTACCGGACGCGCCCAGGTTGCCGGACAGCCGCACGCCGCGCTCGGCGGCCAGCCCGAACAGGACCTCGGCCGCCTCGCCGGTGCGCTCCCCCGCCTCCAGGACGACCGGCGCGAGGTCGAGGTAGACGTCCTTGAGCACCGCGGGCAGGTCCTGCGGCGCGAGCGCCAGCCAGAGCGAGGTGACGCCGTTCTCCAGGTCGCCCAGGACCGCTTCCGGGTCCGGGACGGCGTGCCGCTGCCGGACGTCCCAGCCGCGCCCGCCCGGCCGCAGCCCGGTCGCCCCGGCCAGGTCGCCCGCGTCGTACAGCGGGGCCACCTCGACCCCGTCGTAGGTGGCGACGGCCAGGTGGGCCTCGGGATCGGCGACGTCCGCGCCGGACTTGCGCAACACGGCCAGGGCCATCGCGCGCCAGTCGTCGCGCGTCGAGGGAGGGAAGTCCGACGCCAGTTCCATGCTTCGGATGGTAGGCCGATTCCCAGCAGAAGATTAATCCGGGGTCACGGGAGCGGCGACTCCCACGCCAGCCGCCACGTCTCGGGCCCGACGACGCCGTCGTCGGCGATGCCCATGTTGCGCTGGAACCGGCGCGCGACGTCGCGCGAGTCGGGCCCGAACAGGCCGTCCACCTGGATGTTCCAGCCTCGCCTGCGCATCTGCGCCTGCCAGGTCCGCACGTCCTGCCCGCGCATCACCGGCGGGAACTTCAGCAGCCGCCCCGGGAACGGCGGCGCCCCCTCTCCCCCGCCGGTCCCCGGCCGTGGCGCCCCGCGCCGCACCCACGCGTACAGCGCATCGCCCGGGCAGTCGGTGTTGAACCCGTCCCGATGCCCCTTGATCTCGTTGCCCGCGTGCCCGTGACTGCGCAGGAACTCGATCGCGTCCCGGATCCCGTGCAGCACCCCGTCCGGCGGCTGCACCAGCCCCGAGTTCCCCACCAGCCCGAGCACCGCGTAGTGCGCCGCGTTCAACCCGGCCCCGTTCGCGGCCGGCAGATGATGCAGCCCCCGCCCCTCGAAGACCATCCGGTGCGGACAGGCCAGATAGGTGTTCCCGGTGAAGTAGACCGTGCCGTCGCGTCTGGCCAGCCACGACTGGTCCTCGGTACGCGGGCACCAGATCTCGCCGTCGTACATCTGGCGGCTGATCGTGAACGTAGAAGCCTTCTGAGCCGCCGACCTCGGATTGAAGTAGGCCTGCGTGCGCATGTTGACGTGCCACATGTCGGTCTTGCACGAGGCGGTGGGTGGCCGGCGGCGCAGCGACGCCGCCTGACCGGCGAGCACGACGGCGAACATGAACGCCTCGGCCGCCGCCCGGTTCTTCTGCGCGAGCGCCCCCTGACCGGCGTTGTCGGCGGCCAGGGAGGTCTCGATGAACAGCGACAACTGGGCACGCGTCAGGGAGAGCAGGAAGGGGTGGGTGGGCACCCGGTCCGGGGCGACCTCCAGCAGCCGCCGTCCCGCGTCGGCGGACAGGTGGAATTCGGCCAGGTGGCGGTTGATCGACTCGCGCCACCTGGGCACCCCGTCGGTCCGGCCGCCGGTGCGAGGGAAGGCGTCGACGGGCGCGCCGAAGACCGTGGTGAGCGCGGCCCGGATCCGGCTCACGTTCGACGCGTTCTTCAGCGACTGGTAGATCACGACGCCCGACTGGCGCTCGCCCGAGCGAACCGGCCTGATGTGGCCCTCGGTCCAGAACCAGGCGGCCAGTTCCACGAAGGCGTCGGACCACTTCGGCTCCTGAGGCAGGTCCGCGCAGGGCGCCGCGATCGGGATGCGGTCCCAGTAGCCGAGCGTCTCGGTCGTCGCCCAGAGCCGCTCGTAGGAGACCAGATCACGGACCGGGCCCCCGCTGGAGCGCCGGCGCATCCGCTCGACCGGCCAGCGGTGCTGGGGCGTGGTGAGCGAGGAGTGGCAGACGCCCTCCATCAGGATCATCTCGCGCGGCTTCGCCGGGAAGACGCAGACTTCGAGCACCGGCTGCCACCGCGACGCCCCGGTCTCGTGGTCGAGGGTGAGCACCGGATCTCCGGCCCGCAGCGTCCGGTGGCTCTTCCAGCCGTCCTGCGTGAGGATCTCCGTCTCCTCGTCCACGCAGTAGCCGACGTCCATCCAGCCGTTGGCGTCCATGTGGTGGTTCTGGATGGAGCGGACCAGGGCTATGCAGCCGTCGTGGTCGCGGAGGATGGCGGGGGCGACGTGGCCGCCGGTGTAGTGCACCTTCACGCCGCGGGTGGAGTCGAGCTGGGTGTACTCGCCCGACGGGGGGCGGGCGTCCCATTCTCCCCTTAACACCAGGTCAATGGCCATGTGCTGAGAGTAGTCAGATGCACACGCACCGGGCCTGGGTTTTGACGGAATCGGTCTAAGGCCTGATCAGGCGCTGTTCGGTGATGATTGCGGTGATCAGGTCGTGCGGGGTGACGTCGAAGGCGGGGTTGAGGGCCGCGGCGCTCCCGGGCGCGAGCCGTACGCCCTGGAGGGAGAGGAGTTCGGCGGGGTCGCGGTCCTCGATGCGGATGGCGGCGCCGGAGGGGGTGGCGGGGTCGACGGTGCTCTCGGGGGCGACGACGTAGAAGGGGACGCCGGCGCGGCGGGCGCCGAGGGCGAGCGAGTAGGAGCCGATCTTGTTGGCGGTGTCGCCGTTGGCGGCGATGCGGTCGGCGCCGATGAGGACCGCGTCCACGCCCGTGGTCAGCAGGTACGGCCCGGCGGAGTCGGCGATCAGCCGGTACGGCGCGCCCATCCGGTCGAGCTCCCAGGCGGTGAGCCTGGCCCCTTGCAGGAGCGGCCGGGTCTCCAGGGCGAGCACCTCGGCGAGCCGGCCGCGCTCGTGCAGGGTCTGGACGACGCCCAGGGCGGTGCCGCGCTCGACGGCGGCCAGTCCGCCGGTGTTGCAGATGGTCATGACGCGCAGCGGCCGGTCGGCGGCGGCGGTGAGCAGGTCGGCGCCGCGCTCGCCCATGGCGTGGCAGGCGGCGATGTCCTCGTCGCGCAGGCGGAGCGCGGCGGTCAGGGGGTCGCCGGGGTCGGCCAGGACGCGGTCGACGCCCCAGGCGAGGTTGACAGCGGTGGGGCGGGCGGCGCGCAGCCGGGCGATCTGGTCGTGGTCGCCGCGCGCCAGGACGACGCCGAGGGCGCCGGCGACGCCCAGGGCGGGTGCGCCGCGCACGGCGAGGCGGCGGATGGCGTCGATGAGGTCGTCGACGGTGGTGATCCGCAGGACGGTGAGGCGGCCGGGCAGCAGCGTCTGGTCGACGAGCTCGATGGCGCCGTCGACCCAGTCGATGGTCCGCATACCCGGCACGGTAGCTCAGCCGCCGTGCCAGGCGCGCCCCGGGCGGGTCCCGGGCGCGGGTCAGCGTTCGGCGAGGACGATCACCGAGTCGCGGCGGCTGAGCGACAGGCGCTTGTCCTTGGCCGGGTTGAGCACGATGCCGTAGTGCGGCGGGTTGTTGACGTAGGCCGCCAGGCGGTAGCCGATGGCGGTCTCGCCGCGCCGCCGGGCCGACTCCACGACGGTGGCGAAGTCCACCTCGACGCCGGGCTGGACGTAGTCGCCGGCCGGGCGGGGGTAGATCTCGGAGCCGCGCGAGTCGAAGAGGTAGGCGAAGACGTCGGCCAGGTGCCGGTTCTCGGCGAGCTGGGCCAGGAGCAGGCCGATGACGGTGTCGCTGATGACGATGTCGTCGGCTTCGGTGACCTCGGCCAGGGCGCGGTTGTTCTCGTCGTGCATCTCGCTGACGATCGAGTACCGCTGGCCGTACGAGCTCTGCATGTCCCTGAGCTGCAGCAGGGTCATGAGGGTGCGGGTGTCGGCGTGGTCGGCGCTGTAGCGGTCGTCGGAGAGCACGATGATGTGGTCGAACAGGCCGATGCCGAGCGCTTCGAGGGCGAAGCGGTCGGTGGTGTCGCAGTCCTTGACGTTGACGGTGAGGTTGCCGACGGGCGGGACGCCGGTGCCGGCGTCGGGGTGGTCGGTGGCGATCTCCAGGAGGGAGCCGGGGGCGACGTAGCCGTCGAGGTAGCGGATGATCTGCTCGGCGCGGCCGTTCCAGTTGAGGATGAGCGTGCGCTCGGGTTCGGGGCGCGGGTGCTCGGTGCTGGTGATGGCCGCCTCGTTGACCGCCGGGCGGGTCTCGGACAGGTGGATGACCGAGTCGTCGTGGCAGATCAGGATGAGCTGGTCGCTCTCGTCGATGACGGTGTCGGAGGGCGGGTTGAGCACGACGCCCGCGGCGCGCTTGAGTCCCATGACGGTGGCGGTGCGGTAGGCCTGGAGGGCCTCGCCGTACGTGCGGCCGGTCAAGGCGGGCTCGCGGCGCAGGTAGATCTCGCCGTCGTCGAAGTTGAGCAGGTCCATGCAGACGACCGACATGCCGGACTGGCGCGAGGACTGCACGATCAGCCGCGAGGCGGTGTCGTCGGAGTCCACCAGGTGGACGGCGGGGCCGCCGGCCAGGCGGGCGGCGGCGAGGTTGCGGCCGGAGGCGAGCGCGGCGACCACCGGCGGGTGCTGCCCGGCGCGCTTGGCGAGGGCGAGCAGGATCTTCATGACGTGCGCGTCGGGGTCCTCGCCCTCGGGCGACAGGACGACGATCGAGCGCGCGGCGTCGAGGTTCATGAGCGCGAGGTCGCGTGGCTCGGTGGGCCGGCCGGTGCGGCAGACGATGCGGGTCTTGCCGGTGTCGCCGAGCCGTTCGCGCAGTTCCTCCTCCATGGTCGGCTTGTCGCGGTCGGCGAGGATGGCGATGACCGAGCCGCGCTGGCTGGCCTGGGCCTTGACCAGCTCGCTGACGATGGTGGCCACCTGGTCGGACCAGCCGAGGACGACGGTGTGGCCGCGCTCGACGATGGTGGAGCGGCCGCGGCGCAGCCGGTCGACCTTGGCCTTCATGCCGTTGGACAGCAGGCCGATGAGGATGCTGACGATGAACAGGCCGCCCAGCGAACCGCCGAGCATGATGGCCATGAAGCCGAAGGAGCCCTTGTCGCTGGCGAGCTTGCTCGGGTTCAGGGCGTGGATGAAGGCCAGCCAGAACACCTCGCCCGCGTTCATGTCCGGTGCCGGTTCGCCCGGCGTCAGCCAGATCACCAGCCCGCCCATGACCAGCACCAGCGCCACCGACACGAGCGCGAGCCAGCCGATCAGCGCTCCCGTGCCCTTGGCCATGGTGTTGTCGAACCAATACCGAGCGCGCTGGCGGAACGTCGCCCTGGTCACCCCGTTACCTCCCGTTGGGCGGAACATTGCCGGAAAATACGGTAAATGACGAATGAAGGGCTTCGTCACCGACTCGCGCGATCCGGGGTGTGCCGATGCCCGGCACGGCGACTGACGATAGGCCACGATCACGACAATTTCGGCGTGTAGCGTGTCCCCATGGTTTTCCCCCTGGAACCGGACGACCCGCAACAGCTCGGACCGTACCGCTTGGCGGGCCGGCTCGGCGAGGGCGGCCAGGGCGTGGTCTACCTGGGTTTCGACGCCTCCGGCGAGCGCGTCGCGGTCAAGATGCTCAGCCGTGGCGACCGGGAGACCCGGGCCCGGCTGGGGCGCGAACTTCAGGCTCTGGAAAGCATCGCTTCCTTCTGTACGGCCCGCGTCCTGGACGCCTCGGTGGACGGGCCGACGCCGTGGGTGGTCAGCGAGTTCGTGGACGGGCCCTCGCTGGCCCAGCGGCTGCACGAGCGCGGCCCGCTGCGCGGCGGCGAACTGGAGCGGCTGGCGATCGGCACGGCCACCGCGCTGGCGGCGATCCACTCCGCCGGGGTGGTGCACCGGGACTTCAAGCCCGGCAACGTGCTGCTCGGCCCGGACGGGCCGCGGGTCGTGGACTTCGGCATCGCCCGGGCCGAGGGGGCGGCGACCATGACCTCGGGACTCATCGGGACGCCCGCCTACCTCGCCCCCGAGCAGATCTCCGGCTCGCCCGCCTCGCCGGCCTCCGACGTCTTCGCGTGGGCGGCGACCGTGGTGTGCGCGGCCACCGGGCACAGCCCGTTCGGCGCGGACACGGTGCCGGCGGTGATGCACCGCGTGCTGTACGCCGAGCCGGACCTGTCGGCGCTGCCGGTGCGGCTGCGGGGGATCATCGGAGCGGCCCTGTCCAAGGACCCGGCGGGACGACCGACCGCCCACGATCTCATGGTCACCCTCGTCAACCCGAACGCCACCGCCGCTCCGATCAGCCCTCCCGTGACCCGGCCGAGCCCTTCCGCCGGCGACGACCAGCGGCCCCCGGCCCGTCCGCGGAAGAAGCGCGCCCTGGTGTACGCGACGGGAGCGGTCGTGGTGGCCCTCGCGGCGGTGGGCGGCGCCGTGTGGTTCACCAAGC
Organism: Nonomuraea sp. NPDC050328; assembly: GCF_044459405.1. NCBI lineage: Bacteria > Bacillati > Actinomycetota > Actinomycetes > Streptosporangiales > Streptosporangiaceae > Nonomuraea > Nonomuraea sp. NPDC050328. The sequence goes on from NZ_JBITIW010000003.1 coordinate 904,533, forward strand.
AGCCCGGGGGGACCGGGGCGACCGGCGCGAGCACCCCACCGGCGACCGCCGAGCAGAACCCCGGCGACGAGAGCCTGGGCGTGCCGAGCCTGGCCGCGGACCAGCCCACTCCGACGCCGTCCCGCTCCAGACCCACGCAGGCCCGCGCGGCCACGGCGCGCGTCCCCAAGAGCTTCGCCGGAACCTGGAGCGGCGAGACCACCTCGACCAACGTGCTGGACCCCGCCGGCGCGGTTCACACCGTAGAGCTGAAAGCCGGTGCCCCCACGGCCGAGTGGTCGGAGCGGGACTCCGACGTGCAGTGCTCGGGCACCCTCACCCTCACCACGATCGAGGGCGACACGCTCGTCTTCGCCCTGGGCGACATCAAGGGCGGGTGCATCCCGGGCACCGTCTGGCTGACACTCAAGGGCGACGCCGTCACCTATATCTGGCGTGACACGCCGGGCTGGAACATGGTGGAAGAGACGGGCACCCTCCGGAGAAAGTGAGCCCGCCCATTCTCGTTTACAGGCGGGCGAGCCTTGCCGCGTGCGTGGCGTCGGGCTTCGTCACGCCCAGCTCCAGGAGCGTAAGAAAAGCGGCATTGTACTCAATGGAATTGCCGTGAGCGAAACTCTTGCAGGCTCTCGTCACTTTGGTGCCGACCACATAGCCTTCGCTACGCAGATAGTTCCTGCAGTCAGCAGGACTGGCCGCGGCGGGCGTCGCGGCTACGGCCACCCCCATGACGCTCATCGCGGCCAGGCCGATCGCGGCGGCGAATCTCTTCAAGACGCTCTCCCCTTCTAGTCGACTTCACGATGCTAGGAAGGGGGAGAGAGCGGCACAAGGCAGATTCGGCTCGCGTTCGATCACCCTGAGTCAGGCTTCCGCGATCACCTGCGGCGATTCTCATCCGTCACTGCGGAATCAATTCTCACGGCCGGAATTGCGGCATGCCCTTTTCTCGCGCCATTGACGCGAATTAAACGAGCTCGCCCTCGCGGGCCACGATTCTGCCGCCCTTGATGACGAGCGAGCGCACCGGCCGCACGCAGACCGCCTCGGCGGCGTTGCGGGTGTCGACGGCGACGAAGTCGCCGGTGTCGCCGGGGGCGAAGCCGTGGGAGCGGCCGGTGAGGCGGGCTCCGCCGTACGTCGCGGCCTCCAGGGCGATCTCGATCTCCTCGTCCCGCACGAAGCCGGCCCGCTGGGCCAGGAAGAGGGCGCGCTCCAGCATGTCGCCGGTGCCGTACGGGCTCCACAGGTCGCGCACGCCGTCGTTGCCCGCGCCGACCGGCACCCCGGCCTCGCGCAGCTTGACCAGCGGCAGCGAGATGGACGGCGCGACGGTCGCCAGTCCCACGCCGGTCTCGGCGAGCTGCGCGATGATCTGGTCCTGTACGGCAGGCGCGGCCTCGCCCAGGCAGTAGCCGTGCGAGATGGTGACCTTGCCGCCCAGGCCGAGCGCCCGGGTGCGCTCCAGGATGAGCTTGTACTGCCAGATGCCCATGTCGCCCCGGTCGTGCAGGTGGATGTCGACCCCCACGCCGTGCTTCTCGGCGAGGCCGAAGACGGTGTCGAGGTGGCGGACGGGGTCGTTCTCCAGCCCGGCGGGGTCGATGCCGCCGACCAGGTCGACGCCTTCGGCCAGGCCCTGGTCCATCAGCTCGGCGGTGCCGGGCGAGATCAGCAGGCCGGTCTGCGGGAAGGCGACGGTCTCCATGGTGATGCGGCCGTCGAGCCGCTCGACCGCCTCGCGGACCGCCGCGACGGCGGCCAGGCCCTGGTAGGGGTCGATGTCGACATGCGAGCGGACGTGCGTGGTGCCGCTGACGATCATGTTGGTGAGCAGCGCGGTGATGTAGTCGGCGCTCGGGATACCCGCTTCGGCGCGGCGCTCGACACCGCCCATGATCTTGCCCATCAGGCCGGGGCCGGAGGTGTGCGGGAGCCAGGGGCCGCCCCACATGGTCTTGTCGACGTGCGCGTGGGCGTCGACGAAGCCGGGCAGCAGGAGCTTGCCGCCGAGGTCCTCGGTGGCGACGCCCTCGGGCGCCTCGTCCGGAGGGGCCACCACGCCGTCGCGGATGTACAGGTCGGTGGTGGTGTCGGCGCCCCACGGGCGGGCGTTGCGCAGCAGCAGATCAGCCATGGGTCGAGATTAGTGGTATACCGCTAATCGGCAAAATCCTTTGGACGTGCGGCCGGGCGGCGAGGATCATGGCGGGCATGTCCACCCTCCGGGAGGCCGCCTTCCCTCACCACCCGCGCCCCGCCCCCTCCGCGCTGCCCGCCGACCCTGGTGTGGTGGGCGACCTGCCGATGATGGTCACGCTCGACGACAGCGACTCCGCGGTCGACCTGATCGACGCCATGGCGCTGTCCCCGTTCGCCTCCGGCGCACAGCCCTGCTACCGCGAGCGCGACCTCGAACGGGTCCGCCCCGACGCGCCCCTGCGCCCGGCCGAGGGCGAGGTGATCCGGACCGCCACCGTCGAGAAGGGCACCGTGTCGCGGCTCCTGGCCGGCGACGGCTGGACCCTGCGCGTGATCCTGTACTCCAACCGCGCCGCCACCGTGAGCGTCACCGCCACGACCGACGAGCTGGCGAACGCGATCCTGCGGGAGACGGTCACCGACGCCGAGGAGCCGCCGCCCAAGACCGAGCACGTGACGATGGGCTTCTGGTGGGCCGACGACAGCGGCGGCCACCGCCGCGAGAAGCCGATCACCGCCGAGCCGTGGTCGGCCATCGCCGCCAACTACCCCGCCCAGGCCCGTGCCCGGCTCGACCGGCTGATGGCCGCCCGCCCCGAGAACGTCTCCGGGCGACTGCTCCTGCTGCACGGGCCGCCCGGCACCGGCAAGACCACGCTGCTGCGCACCCTCGCCCGTGAGTGGCGCGACTGGTGCCAGGTCGACTGCGTGCTCGACCCCGAGCGGCTGTTCGCCAGCCCCGGGTACCTGATGCGGGTGGCCGTCGGTCACGACGAGGAGCACTGGCGGCTGCTCGTCCTGGAGGACTGCGACGAGCTCATCGGCGCCGGGGCCAAGTCGGCGGCCGGGCAGGGGCTCTCCCGGCTGCTCAACCTCACCGACGGGCTGCTGGGGCAGGGGCGTGACGTCCTTGTGGCGATCACCACCAACGAGGACCTCACGCGCCTGCACCCTGCCGTCGTCCGGCCTGGGCGGTGCCTGGCTCAGGTCGAGGTCGGTGAGCTCTCCCGGGAGGAGGCCACCACCTGGCTGGGCGCCCCGCACCCCGGCGGCACCCTGGCCGAGCTCTACGCCGCCCGCGGCGACCAGGAGATCGCCCCCGCCGCCGGGCGCGAACCCACCGGCTTCTACCTCTGACCCAGCCACCTCTTCCTGCCTCCCCCACCCACGAGCCGCCCGCGCCCCTTCCCGACCACCCGGAGGTGGCCCACAGCCGGAGAGCCGGGCAGGCAAGGAGGGGGCGGAAGGGTGGCTAGGTAGAGGTGGGGTGGCTGGGCGGAGGTGGGTGGGTGGTTAGGTGGTGAGGCGGGTGTGGAGGAGGCGGGCGGCTCGGATGTAGCCGCTTGATCCCTTACGGCCCGCTACCGCGGCGACCACGGGGAGGTAGCCGGTGGCCCCGGCCCAGGCGGCTGCCTCGACGGCGAACTCCAGGACGCGGGTGTGCCCGGAGTGGACGCGTTCGCCCTCGCCGGGCAGGTAGGCGGGCAAGAAGGCGGTGAGCAGCTCCCACACCTCGCGGTGCGCCCCCTGCCGGGCGGCGGCCTCCAGCGTCGCCAGCGCCTCGACGGGACGGAGCGGGCTGTCCCGCAGCACCCGCGCGAGGTGCCGGCCGCACTCGGCCGCGGGGAACTTGCCGCTGGCAGCGGCCTGGAGGAGCAGTTCGGTCCCCCGTTCGGCCGCCCGCCACATGGCGCGTTCGGCCAGCAGCCAGGCCACGATCAGCGCCGTCACCTCACCGGGGACGCCGTCGAGCTCGAACAGCTCACCCACGAGGGTGTGGAAGACGTAGGGCCGCTCCCAGACGTGGACCAGGTGAGGGAGGAGGTAGGCGGCGATCACGTCGGGCTCGGTGGGCGCCACCAGGCGCCAGGACTCCATGTGCCGGCCGTGGGAGTGGTCGCGCCACGTGGACGGGTCGGACAGGAGCGTGTCCACCAGGTCCAGGCCGGTGGAGTGGGCGGTGATCCGGGCGGTCGGGTGGGGCCAGCCGTGCGCCATCTGCCAGTCGACGGTGACGACCGGCTCGGGGCGTTTGTCCAGCCAGCCGGCCAGGGTACGGCCCGCGTCCGAGGTGAGGGCCCGGGCTCGGGCGGCCACCTCGGTGGTGACCTGGCGGGGCAGGCGGAGCAGGGCCTGCTGGAGGTCCAGCGGGAGGGCGTCCACGCCGGTGCGTTCGTAGTCCTCCAGCCGGGTCACCAGCTCGGCCGCGTCCAGGTGACCGTCCGTGCGGGTCGGGGTGGCCAGAAGGTACGGCGGGAGCGTGCCGGCCTTGAGGGCGGCGTGGATCTCGGCGCACCGGCGGAGCATGATCAGGTGGGGGCGGGAGACGCTCCGCTCTCGCGGGAGCCGGTCGCGTGCCGGCTCCAGCTCCTGCTCCCGCCGGCCGGTCATCTGCTCCAGCCCCTCCATCAGCCCGCGCCGCACCTCCGCGCCCCATTCGCCGGCAAGCTCCACGACCGCGCGGACGCCCGGAACATCGTGGGGAGCAAGGGCGTCCTCGATGGCGGAGGCGGGGTCGTCGGCTGGTGCGGGGTCGGTGGAGGTGACGAAGAAGCTGCGGCGGAGGTCTCCGACGGGGCGAGGAGGGGCGGCCGGGGCTGGGAGGGGTGGTTCCTGGCCGGGGGTGGCGGCCTCGCGGAGCATGGCCTCGGCCCACTCCGACGTCTGGTCCCACACCTCCCGGTCGTACAGCTCGGCCCAGCGCTGACGGTCGTACTCGTGCTCGGGTTCCGGCAGCCCGCTGCCACCGCTCCGGGCGCCTTCGCGGACGAACCAGTCGAGCCACCGCTCCAGGTCGATCCCGCCGAGCCCGCCACGGTGGGGCAGTTCGGCGGGCGGCGGGAAGGCGGGGGCCGGGGCGGGGGCAGCGGGCAGGGTGCCGGGCTCGAAGGCGTCCTCCGGCGCGGTCACCTGCACCTCGCCGAAGGCGCCGGCGATCTCAGCGGCCAGGTCGGGCGGAAGGACCTCGGCCGACGACCGCACCGCGTCGGCGCCCAGGGGCGTGAAGCGGGCCGCGTGCCGGACGGCCAGCCGTACCGCCCGTGACCGCACCTCGTACGACTCGCACAGGAAGGCGGACCCCAGCGCGGGCGCGAGGTGGTCGAGGTCGCCGTCGGCCGCGCGGGCGGTCTGGTCGAGCCAGCCGAGCCCGGCCTTGACCAGCTTGGCCTCGGCCCGGAACAGCAGCCCTTCGACCGCCTCGGCGAAGTCGGCAGGGTCGGGCAGCCCGACGCCGCGCAGCCGGGTGAGGGCGAGGTCGGCGACGGGTCCGGGGGCGGCGGGCAGCAGGGCGAGGTAGTCGCGCCGCCGCGCGGCGACCTCCTCGGGGCTCGGGTCGAGCAGGTCGTGCAACCGGGCGAAGACCCGCAGGTCGTTGCCGGTGCCGCCGCGCAGGAAGCGGCTCAGGCAGCCGTCCAGGAGCAGGGCGCGGTCGAGCCGGCCGGTGCCGGCCAGCCGGTGGAGCTCGGCCGCCCAGGCGGTCGCGCTGTCCCGGGCGGCGCGGCCGACGCCTTCGGCGGTGAAGAAGGCGGGCAGCAGGGCGTCGAGCAGCGGGTCGCCGGCGAGGGCGCCGCTCTCGAGCGGAGTCGTCCAGGCCTGCCCGTCGTGCCGGCTCTCGGTGGCCTGGCTGACCCAGGCGACGACCAGGGGCTCGTGGTCGGGCGGCGGGGTGCCGGTGCGGCGCAGGAGCTGGAGGGCGAGGTGGGCGGAGTCGTCGTTCCAGCGGGTGCCGCGCAGCCGCAGGGCCAGGCGGCCGGCCAGGTCGGCCTGCCAGTCGGCGGGGCGGGCGGCGATGGCGCGCAGGAGCGGCCCGGTCTCGGGCTGCGGCCGCCAGAGGTTGTAGTCGCGGCGGAAGAGCCAGGTGGCGACCGCCGCGGCGCCGCCCAGGGTGGCCGCGCCGGCCACGCGCATCGGCTCGACCCAGACGTCGGAGCGCGGGAGGTCGCTGTCGTAGCGCCGCGAGTGCTCGTCGGAGGTCCACCAGGCGTGGTGGGCTTCGTGCGCGCCCCAGCCCTGGGCGATCAGCGCGGCCACGAACGCCTGCCGCGCCTCCTCGTCGGCCTTCTCCTTGGCCTCCCACGCGAGGCGGTGCCGCTCGTTGGCCGCCTGCCGGGCGACGGGGAGGTAGCCGGGCAGTTCGGCGGCGACCTGCTTGCGGCCGGCCTCGTCCAGGGTCGTCACCACGTCGGCGACCAGGCCGGGGTCCCCGGCGTCGATGGCCGCGCGCACCCGCTCCCACGCGGTTGCCGCTTCGGGCGCGGTGGTCACAGGGACACCTCCACCGTCTGGCGGGCGGCGATGCGGGCGGCGAGCACGTGCTTGCAGGGGCCGCGCGAGCCCCGGTGGTCCCACCACCAGGGGCAGGTGCAGGAGCCGTCGGCCAGGCCCACCTCGCGGATGCCGCCGTCGGTGGTGACCCGGGCCTGCCCCGGCGACAGCCGTACCGCGCCGGCCTCGACGAGGCGGCGGGCGGCCGACAGCCGGGGGTTGAGCTCGGCCACGCGGTCGCGGTCGTAGGGCAGCTCGCGGTGGAAGTGGGCGGCCTCGTGCAGGTCGTAGCCGACGCGGCCGGAGGTGCCGAGCTGGGTGAGGGCGGCGCGCACGCGGGGCAGCGCCAGGCCGGAGCGTTCGGCGAGCAGGCCGAGCTCGACGGCCGGCTCGTAGTTGAGGAGCATGCCGAGCACGTCGGCGTCGGCGCCGGCCTCGTCGGTGGCCAGGTCGTCGAGGACCGCGCCCTCGCCGGAGAAGCCGCGCCACGCCTCGGGCGACAGCACCAGGGTGTAGCGCATGCCGGGAAGTTCCAGCTCCCAGGCCGAGGCCTCCTCCGGGCGGGGCGCGGGCGGGCCGTACACGCGCAGCGTCTTGGCGAAGCGCAGCAGCGGGTGGAGGGTCTTGAGCCGGCCCACGCCGGACAGGCAGACCGAGCCGCGCGCGCCCTGGCCGACCGGGCGCAGGTCGCGGCCGGTGGGCGCGAGCCAGAGCGAGGCGCCGGCCTTGCGCGGCAGGCCGCGCAGGAAGCGCACGGCGTGCGGCCCGGCCAGTTCGGCGCGCAGGTCGAAGCCGGCGGCCAGCACCTGCACCTCGGCGAAGCCGCGCAGCCAGCGGTCGGGCAGCGGCACCTTCTTCTCGATGACCGCGCCGTCGAGGGTGGTGACGGCCATCTCGTCGGGGCCGACGCCCAGGTGGAGCGGGTCGCGTCCGCCGACGCGCGCCAGGGCCTCGCGCAGCGGGCCGTTGATGTCGACGTTGGTGGTGCCGCGGTCGAGCACCTCGCCGTCGAGGGCGTCGAGGTCGAGGCGGGCGTAGACGCCGCCGCAGGCGGAGAAGGACTCCAGCCGCAGCCGGGCGCCGTCGCAGGTGACGACGGGGTCGCGGGTCCAGCCGGGGCGGGGCTGGTGGTAGCGGGTCATCGCGACCTCGGACAGGCCGAGCATCGCGGCCGCCGCCGGAGCCGCCTGGGTGATCAGGCCGCTGAAGAAGCGCGGGTGGGCGGCGGGGCCGGACAGCGCCCGGCCGCCGGAGGTGGACAGGCCGAGGCCGCTGCCGTCGAGCGTGGAGGGGCCGGCGTAGGAATACGCCTGTACCGCGTTGGTCATGTCCGGGACGGTAGAGATCAGCTCCGACAAAATCCTCCCCGGGGGATCGCCCGGCACGCCCCGGCCGGAGTACGTAAACCGTCCGATGCCCCGGGACCTGCCCGGATAGCAGAATCTGGCGGGTGTTCCCCGTCGCCCTGCACCGCCACGACCTGGCCGGGCCCGCCGAACGCGGCAGCGCCGCGTACGCGGACCCGTTCGGCGACGGCTCCGCGCTCTGGCCGTACGAGCGCCGGACCGGTCCCGTCCGCGAGATCGGCTTCCCGGCGACCGAGCTGGTCGTCACCTGGATCGCGCGCACGCCGCCCGGTTCCTGGCTGGAGGTCGAGCTGCAGGTGTGCGCCGAGCGCTGGAGCCGGTGGTACGTGATGGGCCGCTGGGCCGAGCACGACGGCGACATCCACCGCACCTCGGTGCCCGGCCAGGGCGACGCCGACGGCGACGTGGCGGTCGACACCTTCGTGGCCGCCGTCCCGGTGACCGCCTACCGGCTGCGGGTGACCACCCACGGTTCCGGCGCGCACGTCGAGCGGGTCACCGTGCTCGCCTCGGCCGTGCCGCCCCGGGCCGGGGTACCGGTCAGCGAGCCTGGGCCGGCCCGCGGCGTCGTGCTCGACCTGCCCGCCTACTCGCAGAAGGCGCACACCGGCCATCACCCGCAGTGGGACGGCGGCGGCCAGAACTGGTGCAGCCCGGCCTCGGTCGCGATGGTCATGGCCTACTGGAAGCACGGCCCCGGCCCCGAGGAGCTGGCGTGGGTCGGCGAGGACGACCCGTGCCCGCTGGTCGACCACGCGGCGGCCGGCATGTACGACCACAGCTACCAGGGCACCGGCAACTGGCCCTTCAGCGTCGCCTACGCCGGCCGCTACGGCCTGACCGGCTTCGTGACCCGGCTGGCCTCGCTGGCCGAGCTCGAGCACTTCATCGCCGCCGGCATCCCGGTGATCACCTCGCAGTCGTTCAAGGAGCACGAGCTGCCCGGCGCGGGCTACTCCACCGGCGGCCACATCATGGTCGTCGCCGGCTTCACGCCTGACGGCGACGTGGTCGCCCACGATCCGGCCGCGCCCGCCGACTCCGGGGTGAGACGCGTCTATCCCCGGGCAGCTTTCGAGAACGTCTGGCTCAGAAGCTCGGGCAGCGGCGGCATCGTCTACATCCTCCACCCTCCCGGCGTCCCTCTCCCCCACGGCTGGTGACCAAGCACATGACGATCCGAGCACTCGATGTGGCCCGCACCGACGGCAGCCCCCTGTGGGTCGAGGCGGTGGCCACCGACGACGGGCCCGAGTTCTGGTGGGACGAGCCGCGCCCGCACGAGGGCGGCCGGCGCTGCGTCGTGCGGCGCACGCCTGACGGCGTGGTCGCCGACGTCCTGCCCGCGGGCTGGAACGCGCGCAACCGCGTCATCGAGTACGGCGGGCGGTCCTGGCGGCCGCTGCCCGGCGGGGGCCTGGTCTTCACCAACTGGGCCGACCAGCGGCTCTACCGGCTGGAGCCGGGCGGCGAGCCGGTCGCGCTGACCGCCGAGGGCCCCGACCGCTTCGGCGACCTCTACCTGCCCGCGGGCCTGGAGGAGGTGTGGGCGGTGCGCGAGCGGCACGATCGGCGTACCCTGGTCGCCGTGCCGCTGACCGGGGGGCCGGTCCGGGTGCTGGCCGAGGCGCAGCACTTCGTCACCAACCCGCGGCTGTCGCCGGACGGCCGGCGGCTGGCCTGGATCGGCTGGAACCACCCGGACATGCCGTGGGACGGCACCGAGCTGTGCGTGGCCGAGCTCGACGAGTCGGGGGCGGCGCTGCCGTACCGGGTGGTCATGGGCGGGCCGGGCGTGTCGGTGGTGCAGGCCGAGTGGCGTGGCGAGGCGGAGCTGTACGCGGTCGCCGACCCGACCGGCTGGTGGAACCTGCACGTCGTCGGGCTCGACGGCGCCTCGCGCAACCTGACGCCGGTGCCGGAGGAGTTCGGTGACGCGGTGTGGAAGCTCGGCGGCACCTGGTTCGCGCCGTGCGAGGCCGGGGTCGTGCTGGTGCACGGCACGGCCGACGGGCGGCGGCTCGCGCTGCTCGACCCGGAGACCGGCGAGCTGCGCGACCTGGGCGGCGAGGCCACGACCTGGGCGAGCAGCGTCTCGGTGGCGCAGGGCGTGGCCGTGGGCGTGGCGGGCTCGCCGTACGCGCCCTCGCGGGTGACCGGGGTGGAGCTGGCCGGCGGCACGCACCTCCCGCTGTCGGCGGCCAAGCCGGTGCCCGCGCGCGAGCTGCTGCCGGTGCCGGAGATCGTGGAGATCGAGGGCGTGCACGCGCACCTGTACGCGCCGGCCGGCGCGCGGGAGGCCGCCGCGCCGTACCTGATCTTCGTGCACGGCGGGCCGACCAGCAGCCGGGCGCCCGTGCTCGACCTGGAGGTGGCCTACTTCACCAGCCGCGGCCTGGGCGTCGCGGTGGTCAACTACGGCGGCTCCACCGGGTACGGCAGGGCCTACCGCGAGCGGCTGCGCGAGCAGTGGGGCGTCGTCGACGTCGGCGACTGCGAGACGGTTGCCCGGTGGCTGCTCGACCAGGGCCGGGCCGGCCGGGTGGCGATCCGCGGCGGCAGCGCGGGCGGCTGGACCACCGTCGCCGCGCTGGTGTTCAGCGACGTCTTCGCCGGCGGCGTGGCGCACTACGCGATCACCGACCCGGAGAGCTGGGCGGCCGAGACGCACGACTTCGAGTCGCGCTACCTCGACGGCCTGGTCGGCCCGCTGCCGGAGACGCTGGCGCGCTACGCCGAGCGCTCCCCGCTGCTGCACGCCGGCGCGGCCTCGGGGCCGTGCCTGATGCTGCACGGCCTGGAGGACGCGATCGTCGACGTGGCGCAGGCCGAGCGGTTCGTCGCCGAACTGGACAGGCATGGCAAAGAGTGGGCCTTGCTCACCTTCCCCGGCGAGCAGCACGGCTGGCGCCGGGAGGAGACTATCGTCGCGGCGCTCGAGGCCGAACTGGCCTTCTACGGGCAGATCTTCGGGTTCGAGACCCCCGAGGTGCCGCCTCTCACACTGAAGGGAAGATCGTGAAGTCCGTCGGGGAGATCTGCTCGGATCTGATCAGGTACGACACCACCAACCCGGGAGCGGGCGAGCGCCCGGCGGCGGAGTACGTCGCCACGCTGCTGGCCGACGCGGGGCTGGAGCCGGTCGTCTTCGAGTCCGCGCCCAAGCGCACCACCGTCGTGGCCCGGCTGGAGGGCGATTCGCGCGACGCGCTGCTCATCCACGGCCACCTCGACGTCGTGCCCGCCGACCCCGCCGAGTGGAAGCTGCACCCCTTCTCCGGCGAGATCGTCGACGGGGACGTCTACGGGCGCGGCGCGGTGGACATGAAGGGCTCGTGCGCGATGACCATCGCCACCGTCCTCGGCATGCTGGAGCGGGGTGAGCGGCCGAAGCGCGACCTCGTGCTGGCCTTCCTGGCCGACGAGGAGGCCACCGGCGACTACGGCTCGCGCTACGCCGTCAACGAGCACCGCGAGCTGTTCGACGGCGTCACCGAGGCGATCTCCGAGTCCGGCGGCTACAGCGTGCCCTCGGGCGACGCGCGCGTCTACCCGATCGCGGTCGGCGAGCGCGGCACCGCGTGGATGAAGGTCACCGCGCACGGCGTGGCCGGCCACGGCTCCCGGCCGCCGGTCGACAACCCCGTCGCCACCCTGGCGCACGCCCTGTCCCGGCTGGCCTCGCACTCCTGGCCGGTACGGCTGACGCCGTCGGTGGCGGCGCTCATCGAGTCCCTGGCGGAGATCACCGGGCAGCCGGTCGACCTCGACCGGCTCGACGCCGAGGCCGAGCGGCTGGGCAAGCTCGGCACCCTGTTCAAGGCGCAGATCCGCAACTCGGCCAACCCGACCATGCTGGAGGCCGGGTACAAGGTGAACGTGGTGCCCTCGACCGCCTCGGCGCACATCGACGGGCGCTACCTGCCCGGGCTCCAGGACGAGTTCCTGGCCACCGTGGACGAGCTGCTCGGCCCGAAGATCACGCGGGAGTTCGTGAACCTGGAGGAGGCGCCGTCGGCGCCCTACCCGGCGCCCTTCTTCGACGCGCTGGCCGCCTCGCTCGTCGCCGAGGACCCGCTGGCGCGGCCGGTGCCGTACGTGATGAGCGGCGGGACGGACGCCAAGTCCTTCTCCCGGATCGGGATCCAGGGCTACGGCTTCGCGCCGCTGATGCTCCGGCCCGACCTCGACTACTTCGGCATGTTCCACGGCAAGGACGAGCGGGTGCCGGTGGCCGGCCTGGAGTTCGGGACCCGGGTGCTGACCAGGCTGCTGACGGCGTAGCGGACGGGTTTTGTCGGCGGGGCGTGACATGGTCGTTCCATGACTTCGACTCCGCTCGACGGCTCTTCCCTGGACGGCAAGGTGGCCCTGGTCGCCGGGGCCACCCGCGGCGCGGGCCGCGGCATCGCGACCGAGCTGGGCGCGGCCGGGGCGACGGTCTACGTGACCGGCCGCTCCACCCGCGCGGCCCGCTCGGAGTACAACCGCCCCGAGACCATCGAGGAGACCGCCGACCTGGTCACCCGGGCCGGCGGCACCGGCATCGCGGTGCCCATGGACCACCTCGACCCGGCCCAGACGCGCGCCCTGGTCGAGCGCATCGACCGCGAGCAGGGCCGGCTCGACGTGCTGGTCAACGACGTGTGGGGCGGCGAGCACCTCGCGCAGTGGGACACGCCGCTGTGGGAGCACGACCTCGACGCCGGGCTGCGCCTGCTGCGGCTGGCCATCGACACGCACATCATCACCAGCCACTTCGCGCTGCCGCTGCTCATCCGCCGTCCCGGCGGGCTCGTCGTGGAGGTGACCGACGGGACCAAGAGCTACAACGACGCCAACTACCGCGTCTCCTTCTTCTACGACCAGGCCAAGAGCGCCGTCATCCGGCTCGCCTACGCCCAGGCGCACGAGCTGCGCGAGCACGGCGCGACCGCGGTGGCGCTGACGCCGGGGTGGCTGCGGTCGGAGATGATGCTCGACGTCTACGGCGTGCGGGAGGACAACTGGCTCGACGCCGCCAAGGTGCAGCCGCACTTCGTCATCTCCGAGACGCCCCGCTACGTCGGCCGGGCGGTCGCCGCCCTGGCCGCCGACCCGCAGGTCGCCCGGTGGAACGGCCAGTCCCTGTCCAGCGGGCAGCTCGCGCGGGAGTACGGCTTCACCGACCTCGACGGCTCGCAGCCCGACGCGTGGCGGTACCTGGTCGAGGTGCAGGATCCCGGCAAGCCCGCCGACGCCACCGGCTACCGCTGATCCCCGCCGCGGGATCAGGGGCTCCGGGGTCAGAGCTCGCCGAAGGCGGCCAGCGTGGCGGCGGTGACCGCGACGCCCACCACCAGCCCGGCGAGCACCTGGGCGGTGGTGTGGTGGCCGAGCCGGACCCTGGCCCAGCAGACCAGCGCGAGCAGCACGGCCCCGGCGGCCAGGGTGGGCGGCGGCGGCAGCACCTGGGCGAAGACCACGACGGTGCCGCCGGAGACCGCGGCGTGGAAGGAGATCTTCCAGCGCAGCGTCACCGGCACCGTCACCGCCAGCGCGCCCAGCATGGCCGCCACCGTCGCCACGAGCAGCGTGGGCGCCCCCAGCACGATCAGCAGCACCAGCGCGGCCAGCACGGCTCCGGCGGCGGCCAGGAGCGGCTTGGTGCGGCCCGCCCGGTCCACCAGGTGCCGGGAGTCGAGCCGCCCGGCCCGCACGCCCATGGCGATCACCGCGGCCGGCACGCCGCCGCACAGCGCCGAGGCCAGCAGCCCCCAGGCCGCGCCCGTCCAGCCCTGGGCCAGCAGCCCGGCCAGGGGCGGCATGGCGATCACCAGCACCTGTGGGGCGAACAGCTCGGTCACCCAGCGCGCCAGCCGGTCGGGCCCCGTGGCCGCCGGCGGCTCCCCCGTCACGTCCCGCCTCACGGCGGTCAGCGTAGTGGGCTTGGCCGGGCGGACAGGACGAGGGCCGGGGTTCGGTGCGCCGCCACGAGGGGCGAGGCGAGGGACAGGTGTTATAAAAGGAGCGTGCCGCAGATCCCCCTGTTGCAGGCATTCGCCGAGGTCGGTTTCCAGGTCGCCGGTCGCGGTGGCGCGCACGCCGCGATGGACGCGCTGACGAAGATCGTGCCGCACCGGGCGTTCGAGCTGGTGGCCTACGACCCCGCCTCGGGCCGGCACCGCAGCCTGGTCGGCCGCGGCTTCCCCGGCGTGGACACCGAGGAGTACGTCAACCTGGAGGGCTACCGCCGGGCGCGGGCCAGCGGGCTGCCGATCGAGATGCCCGGCCGCTTCCGCGGCGCCTGGGCGGCGGCGATGACCGCCCCGCTGGTGCTCAAGGAGGGCCGCTACACCGGCCTGCTGCACCTGGCGGCCAGTGCCCCGTTCGGCGAGGAGGCGGCGGGCCTGGTGGCGGCGCTGGCGCCGACGCTGGCGCACCTGACCGACCTGAGCCGGCCGAAGGTGGACCCGATCGGGGTGCCCGACGGCTACCGCGCGACCGCCTTCGACCGGGCCGGGACCCGGCGCGAGGTGCCGGGCTGCGAGCCGGTGGCGGCCGGGCGGGAGCTGGGCGTGCTGGCCAGGGAGTTCATCGACTCGCGCGAGCTGAGCCGCTCGGGGTTGTGGCAGGACGCCGAGGGCGGCTGGCACCAGGTGCGGATGGTGCGGGCGGCGGTGGGGGTGAACGGCACGATCCAGGGGGCGGTGCTGACCGAGCGGCCGTGCGGCCTGCCGTACGAGCTGACCGGGCGGGAGGTGGAGGTGCTGACCCGGGTCGCGGCCGGCGACTCCAACCCCCAGATCGCCGCGGCGCTGGTGCTGAGCGTGCGCACCGTGACGACGCACCTGGAGCACATCTTCGCCAAGCTGGGCTGCGACAGCCGGACCCGGCTGACCACCAAGGCGCTGGCCGAGGGATTGTGCCGGCTCTAGCGGGTCCACTGCGCGGGCACGGTGACCTGCACGAGCTCGAACCAGACGGTGTTGCAGCCGCCGGCGCGGGAGAAGCCCCAGCTGTGGCTGAGCGCCTCCATGATCGGCAGGCCACGGCCGCTGGTCCCGTGCGCGTTGGTACGGCAGGCGCACGGCGGCTCGTCGGAGCCGTCGTCCTCGACGCAGACGCGGATGCGGTCGGCGGTGGCCCGCACGGCGAGGGTGAAGCCGCCCCCGTCGCCGGAGTGCGAGTGCAGGACCGCGTTGGTGACCAGCTCGCTGGTCAGCAGGACGCAGTCGTCGTGCAGCGGGTGCTCGCGGCCGAGCGCGCTGGTCACGAGATTCCTGGCCCGGGACACCTGCGATGGGCGTCCCGGAAGCCTGACGACCAGATCTTGGCTCTCCATCTCGGACGTTGTCACCACGACCTCCCCGATCCCCCGGCTTGCGACGGCGTTGTGAGACGCGGGGCCGGGGGCGTGCGGAGTATCGCGAAAAGGTAGGAATGCCGTTGCCGGTGGAACCGGCGGCGGCCGGGCCGCGTCCCGCAGGACGCCCCGGTCACCTCCGGCCCTCCGGTCCCTGTCATGTCCGGTGCCAGCGCGCCTCCGCGAAGCAGTACGCCGCGAAGAGCATCAGGCCGATGGCCACCAGAACCAGCAGGATCTGCCCGGCGGGCGCGTCGGCGAGCGCCTTGAGCGCGCCGTCGATGCCGACCGCCTCCTTGGCGTCGTAGGTGACCGCGGCCTTGCCGATCAGGATGCCGGCGGAGATGGCGACGACGCCCCGGGCGACGTAGCCGGCCTGGCCGAGGCGGCGCACGACCGGCCCGCCGCCGGTCATGTCCCGCATGAACTTGGCGGTCCAGCCTTCGTGGATCCAGTAGACGCCCAGGGCGATGACCCCGAGCCCGATGAGGCCCACCAGGATGCGGCCGAGGGGGTCGGCCATCTCCAGGAGCGCGGCGGTGGCGTCCTGCGACTGCTTGTCGGTGGAGGCGGCGGGTTTGTTCTTCAGGAGCAGGCCCAGCAGGGAGAACACCAGCAGGGCGTAGAAGGCGGCCCGCAAGGCGGACTCGGCACGGTCACGCGTCTTGCCGTGGCTGAACAACGCCTCGCCGGCCTGCCACAACGCCAGGGCGATCAGCCCGACGGTCATCACCCACAGCAGTAACTGGCCGAACGGCTGCGCGGCCACCAGGTGGATGGCACCGCTCTTGTCGGCTTCCTTGCCACCGGCGCCGAAGGCGACTTGCAGCGCCAGCAGGCCGATCAGGGCATAGAGCACGCCGCGGGCGGCGAAGCCGACCCGGGCGGCCTTGGCCAGCCACGGATTGTCGGCCGCGCGCCGGGCGGCGCCGGTCACGTTTTCGGTATGCATGAGCTTCCCTCTGCCACCACAGGCAGCCTCCTAACGGAGTAAGGCCGGCGACCAAGTACCCTCTGATCGGGATGGAGTCCGACACCGAGGAGACCAGAGTCGTGGGCAAGCTGGAAGCGGTCTGGGTGCGGCCCCACGACGGGCCGGGGATCGCGGTCGTCACGGGCGTCTTCGACATCCTGCACGTGGGCCACGCGCGGTTCCTGGCGGCGGTGGCCGAGCGCGGGCTTCCGCTGGTCGTGGGGGTGGAGGACGACGCGCGGGTACGCGCGTGGAAGGGCCCCAACCGGCCGGTGAACCCCGCCGCCGAGCGCGCCGAGCTGCTGGCCGCGCTGCGCTGCGTGTCGGGCGTGTTCATCGTCGCCGGCCCGCCGGAGGCGCACGGGCCGGAGGACTACATCGACCTGTTCGCGCCGATGCGCCCGGCCGCGCTGGCGCACACCGCGGGCGATCCGCACGTCGGCGGCCGGGCCGCGGCCGCCGCGCTGCTGGGCGCGGAGTGCTGGGAGATGGAGATGATCCCGGGACGTTCCACCACCCGGATCGTCAACGCTGGGCTAGGATGACCTTCATGCAGCGCGCCAACGTCACGACGACGCCGGACACCGTCCCGGCGCGCTGACTGCTGACATCATCACAGGCCCCGGGGCGAGCGCCCCGGGGCCTGTCTCGTCGTGGTGCTCGCCTCGTGCGACGACGAGGAGAATCCGATGCACGACCACCGCAGGCTCGGCCGCGAGCTCGACCTGTTCGACACCGATCCGCTGGTCGGCTCCGGCCTGCCGTACCTGCTGCCCGCCGGGGCGGCGGTGCGCGGCGCGGTCGAGGACTACGTGCGGGAGCTGGAGCGGCGCCACGGCTACCAGCACGTCAACTCGCCCGTGCTGGCCAAACGCGAGCTGTACGAGCGCTCCGGGCACTGGGCCCACTACCACGAGGACATGTTCCCGCCGATGCGGGTGGGCGGCGAGGAGTTCGTGCTGCGGCCGAGCCTGTGCCCGCACCACGCGCTGATCTACCGTGCCCGTCCGCGCAGCCATCGTGACCTGCCGCTGCGGCTGGCCGAGCTGGGCGGGATGTACCGCTGCGAGCTGTCGGGGGTGCTGGGCGGGCTGACCCGGGTGCGGGCGATCCAGCTCAACGACGGGCACGTGTTCTGCGCGCCGGAGCAGGCCGCGGCCGAGGTGGGCGCGGCGCTCGACCTGATCGCGCGGGCGCACGAGCAGCTCGGCATCCGGGCGGTGCGCCACCGGCTGTCGTTGCGCGGCGAGGGCGGCAAGTACGTCGACGACCCGGAGCTGTGGGAGCGCTCGGAGCGGATCCTGCGCGAGGTGCTGCTGGAGCGCGGCGTGCCCTTCGACGAGCAGCGCGGCGAGAGCGCCTTCTACGGCCCGAAGATCGACGTCCAGATCGCCGACGCCGCCGAGCGGGAGACCACCCTGTCGACCGTCCAGGTGGACCTGTACATGCCGGGCCGTTTCGAGCTGGGCTACGTCGCGGCCGACCAGAGCCGCCGGCGGCCGGTCATGGTGCACCGCACCCTGGTGGGCAGCATGGAGCGGCTGCTGTCGCACCTGATCGAGGTGCACGGCGGCGCGTTCCCGGCCTGGCTCGCGCCGGTGCAGGCGGTCGTGCTGCCGGTGACCGAATCCGAGGTTCCGGCCGCCGAGAACCGGCTGCGCGAGTGCGTCGCGGCGGGGCTGCGGGCCGAGCTGGTGGCACCCGACCGGGGCAGTCTCGGCGCGCGGATCAGGGAGCACCGGCTGGTGCCGTACCAGCTCGTCGTGGGCGCGCGGGAGGCCGCCGAAGGAGGCGCGGCGGTGCGGGCGCGCGGCGGCGAGCAACTCGGCGCGGTGCCGATCGACCGGCTTGCCCGGCTATGCCGTCCGCATGTCGACTGAGAGACCGAATCGAGATACGCGGCTCTTCCATACCCGCCTCGACAACTCGTAAAGTCCCCCCAGCAAATGGCTTGGGAGCTTGGGGGCAGCGTGACCGAGGTCAGCGACCGCAACGCGGAGATCGTGGCGGCGCACGAACAGGAACGGCCGGCGCGAGAGCTGGGGGGCCGCTTACGCCTGGGCGTGTGGGTGGTGGGCGGCCTGCTGTCGGCCTACTCGCTCACCACCGCGTTCTGGCCGGTGGAGACGCTGCAGCACCGGATGACCTTCCTGGCGGTCACCTTGCCGCTGGTGTTCCTGTGCTACCGCTCGGGCTTTCGCCCGCGCCGCCGGCCGGCCGCCGTGGAGACGCCGCCCAGCCCGGCGACCGAGGACGCCTCGGGCACCGAGCCGCTGGACGGCGTGGCCCGCGCGGTGGCCCATCCGGACGGCACGGTACGGCGCGGCGAGCGGCCCACGCTCGGCGACTGGCTGCTCGCCCTGGTGACGCTGGTCGTCTGCGTCTATCCGCTGCTGGACATGGACGGCTTCCGCGAGCGCGGGTCCGGCTCGGCGATGACCGACCTCGACATCGTCATGGGCCTGGCGCTGACCCTGCTGCTCCTGGAGGCGGTGCGCCGCACGGTCGGCTGGGCGCTGGTGGTGATCTGCGGGCTGTTCCTGGTCTACGCCTTCTTCGGCCACCGGCTGCCGGTCGGCTGGTCCATCGGGCACGGCGGCTTCGACCTGGAGCAGATCATCTCCCAGCTCTACACCGGCACCGAGGGCTTCTTCGGCGTGCCGATGCAGGTGGCGGCCAGCTACATCATCCTGTTCACCATCTACGGCGCGGTGCTCGACTACTCCGGCGCCTCGAAGTTCTTCATCGACCTGAGCTTCGCCGCCTTCCGCAAGTCGCGGGCCGCTCCCGGCCGGACGGTGACCACCGCGGGCTTCCTGCTCGGCACCGTCTCCGGCTCCGGTGTGGCCACCACGGTCAGCCTGGGCAGCGTCGCCTGGCCGGTGCTCAAGCGGGCGGGCTACCCGAAGGAGCCGGCGGGCGGCGTCCTGGCCGCGGCCGGCATCGGCGCGATCCTGTCGCCGCCCACGCTGGGCGCGGCGGCGTTCATCATCGCCGAGTACCTCGGGGTCGACTACCTGACCGTGCTGCTGTACGCGACGATCCCCACGATCCTGTACTACCTGGGCATCTTCCTGGCGATCGAGATCGACTCGCGGCGCTTCGGCACGCATGCCGTACCGGTGGACGCGCCCAAGGCGAGCCGGCTGCTGCTGCGCTTCGGCTACCACTTCAGCTCGCTGATCCTGATCATCGTGCTGATGGCGCTGGACCGCTCGGCCTTCCAGTCGGTGGTCATCGCCACCTTCATCGCCTTCCTGCTGAGCTTCCTCGACCCGCGGCACCGGATGACGCCCAAGCGGATCGGCCAGTCCCTGGCCCGCGGCACGCTGGAGGTGCTGCCGGTCACCGCGGTCTGCGCGGCGGCGGGCATCATCGTCGGCGTCATCACCCAGACCGGCCTCGGGCTCAGCCTCAGCGACATCATCCTCGGCGTGGCCGCCGGGAGCCTGGTGATCACCACGCTGCTGGCCGCGGTCGCCGTCCTGGTGCTGGGCCTGGCGGTGCCGGTGACGGCGAGCTTCATCATCGCCGCCGTCATCATCAAGCCGGTCTTCCTCACCCTGGGCGTCTCCGACGCCGAGGCGCTGATGTTCATCTTCTACTACGCGGTGCTGTCGGAGGTGAGCCCGCCGACCGCGCTGTCGGCCGTGGCCGCGGCCGCGATCACCGGTGGCAACACCTACAAGACGATGATGATGACCTGGCGCTACACGCTCCCGGCCTTCCTGGTGCCGTTCGCCTTCGTGCTCACGCCCAACGGCCAGGCGCTGCTGTTCCAGGGGCCGCTCATCACGGTGCTGACGATGACTCTCGTCTCCGCGCTGGCCGTGGCCGCGCTCGCGATGGTCACCGGCGGCATGGTCGCCTGGCCCGAGCGGATCCTCGCCGCCGTGGCCGCGGTCCTGCTGCTCTTCCTCGACACCATCCCGATCGTCGCGGGCCTGGCCGTGCTGGCTCTCGCGGCAGCAGTTCATCTCATCAGGAGAAGGAGAACCACAGCGTGAAACGGTTAATAGCGGGGGCGGCCGTCACCATCCTGGCCCTGGCCGGATGCAGCGGTCAGGGCAACCGGCTGACCATCGCGACCGGCAGCACCACCGGCGTCTACTACGTCTACGGCGGCGGCCTGGCCACCCAGCTCAAGAACAGCATCCCCAACACCCAGGCCAACGCCTCGGTGACCTCGGCGTCGCTGGAGAACATCAAGCTGCTGGCCGAGGGCAAGGCGCACATCGGCTTCTCGCAGACCGACGCGGCGGCCGACGCGATCAACGGCACCGGCAGCTTCACCGCCAAGCAGCCGGTCAAGGCGATCGCCCGCATCTACGACAACTACACGCAGGTCGTCATCGCCCCGGGGGTGGCGGTCACGAAGCTCGCCGACCTGAAGGGCAAGAAGGTCTCGCTGGGCCCGGCCAACTCCGGCACCCAGGTCGTGGCCCGCCGCATGCTGGAGGCGGTCGGCCTGAGCCCCGACACCGACGTCAGCAAGCAGCAGCTCTCGATCAACGACTCGGTGCAGGCGGTCAAGGACGGCACCATCGACGCCTTCTTCTGGGTCGGCGGCGTGCCGACCGCGGGCGTGGTGGACCTGGCGACCAGCAAGCCGGACATCAAGCTCCTGGACACCAGCGACGTGCTGCAGGGCATGTCGGCCAAGTTCGGGGCGACCTACGTCGGGCTCGACATCGACCTGACCAAGTACAAGCAGACCGGGACCATCAAGACGGTCGGCGTGGCCAACGTGCTGCTCGTGCCGGACAAGATGGACGAGCAGCTCGCCTACGACATCACCAAGACGCTCTTCGAGAAGAAGGCCGAACTGGTGAAGGTGCACCCCGAGGCCGAGAACCTCGACCCCAAGCTCGGCCCGCAGGTCGAGCCGATCCCGCTGCACCCGGGCGCGGCCCGGTACTTCAAGGAGAAGAACGGTTGATCCGGCTTCTCCTGGTGCTGACGCTCGCCGCCGCCGCCCTCGCGGGCAGCGGCGGCGGGCGTCCGTCCGTGTACGGCCTGGCGTTACCGCCCGACGGGCGCTTCGCCCTCACCTACGTGCACTCCGTCTACAAGGCGCCCTCGGCCGACCTGTTCCAGGTGCACGGGCGCCGTTTCACGATGTACGCGGCGGTGTCCACCAGCGGCGGCGTCCTCGACTACTACGCGCTGGAGGGACGGCGCGAGAGCCTGCCGGGCGGGGTGTTCCGGCTCACCCTCGACTCCCCCGCCACCTACGAGTCCCTCGACCTGCTGGCCACCTCGCTGGGCCGCCGCACGTTGCACGCGGGCGGGCGGTGCCTGGCGCTCTACCCGGAGACCGGGGCCGCCGCGGTACGGCTGGCGCCGGGGCGGACGTTCGACGGGCGCGGCGAGCCCTGCCCGGCCTACAGCCGGGTCCTCTTCACGCAGTAGAACCCCCGTGGGGCAAAGACTTCCTGGTGAAGGGATGACTCTGGGCGGAGGCCGCGCCGGGAAAGCCCTTGATCGTGAACAAGCAGTCGCTGGTCGCGCTGGCCCGCACCGAGCTGGAGATGGCCCGTGCCGCCAGCTCCGGGCGCAGCGCACGGACGGTGTACGGCGGGCATGAGCGCCGCCTGCGCCAGACCCTCATCGCCCTCATCAGCCCGGCCCGGCTCGACGAGCACCACGGCCCGGGCGAGGCCACGCTCCAGGTGCTGTCCGGCCGGGTACGGCTGAGCGCCGGGGAGCACTCGTGGGAGGGCATGTCGGGCGACCTGCTGATCGTTCCCGGCGAGCTGCACGTGCTCGACGCGCTGGAGGACGCCGCGGTGCTGCTGACGGTGGTGAAGTGATGACCGAGAACCAGGACGAGGTGGCCGAGGCGGCACGCTCGGTCGAGGCGGCCCCCGGCGGGCCCGCCACGGCGGACGTGGCGGACGAGACCATCGTGGCCGACGCGGCCGCGGCCGCGCCGCCCGAACTGCCGATCCCGCCGGAGCCGGAGCCGCTGGAGGGCGATCCGGAGCGGGACATCCACCGGGAGCTGCTGTGGGACTCGCTGTCCACCAACCGCCTCGACCGCGTGCTCCCCGACGAGCCGGACGACCAGGCAGGTAGTCCCGCCTGACCCGGCGAGGCCGGGCCTGGAATGCGGTGCACCAGGTGGTCGCGGGCTGCTGCCTCAGCGGTCAGGCGAGTGGTCAGGCGAGGAGGGGGCGGCCTTCCCTGCGGAGGCGGGGCCGGCCGAGCGCGGGGCTGCCCGCCGCCTGTAGTGAGCCGGACGTCTCGACGTAGCGCCCCAGTCCCAGCACGACGCTGCGGCCCGGCTCGCCGGCGGCCAGCACGGGCACGCCGAACTCCGCCCGCAGCCGCCGCGCCACCCAGCGCGCCACCGTCCCGCCGCCGGTCAGCACCATGCCGTGAGCGCCCACGTCCACCGTGAGTTCCGGGCTGATCCGGTCGAACACCCGGCGGACCGCGCCCAGCACGGACCGCAGGGGCCGCTCCATCGCCTCGTGCACCTGCCGCGCCGAGACCGGCACGCTCCACCCCCCTTCGCCGCCCTTGCGCCGCCCGACCGCCCGCGCGCACCGCCCGCCGGACGGACCGGCCGCGCCGAGCGCCCTCCGCAGCCGGGCCGCCTCCGCCAGGCTGATCAGCACGCCGTGGCTACGCCGTACCCGGTCGGCGATGGCCCGGTCGAAGTCGGCGACCCCGACCCCGATCGCCTCGACGACCAGCACCTCCCCCAGGGAGATCATCGCCGCCTCGGTGGTGTCGGCGCGCAGGTCCACCACCAGGTGCCCGTACGGCTCGGCCACCGGCAGCCCCGCGCCCAGGGCGGCGGCCAGCGGCTGGTCCAGCAGCCGCACCGAGCGGGCCCCGGCCTCCTGGGCCAGCCGCTTGAGCGTGCCGGCCTGGACCGCGCCCAGGTGGGACGGCGCCGCGAGCACCAGCCGGGGCCGGGCGAAGCCGTGCCCGTGCGCGGTGCGCAGGAGCCCGGCCAGCAGCCGGGTGCCGCCGTCGAAGTCGGTCACGGTGCCGCGGGTGAGGGGCCATTCGGGGGTGTCCGCTTCGAGGGCCGCCGCGCCGGTGGCGATGATCCGGCCGGTTCGCCGGCAGCGGGCCACGGCCGACGGCTCGTCGACGACCACGCCCTGGCCGCGTACGTAGATCTGTGTCCTGGAACTGCCCAGGTCGACGGCGACATCCTTGCCCATGAACGAGAGCGGCGACCAGGCACCCATGTCACATCCTCCACGCCATATGCCGGATTTCCATGCTTTACGGCATAGCCGCCATGAGTCCCTTTCAACACCAATGTCGCGCCTGGGTTGGTCAAAGCAGTGATGTGGCCTTCTTCCGGTGGGTGCCGCGGACAGGGCCGGGCGAATCGGCGATCTCCCTGCGGAGACGGGCGGCCCGCCGTACCCTTCTAAGTCACGATTTGCGTTTGACCTGCTACGAAAAGTGAGGGGTGCCGTGCGGCGCTCGATCCGGGGCAGCAGGGTTCTGGCCCAGCCCTATCGCGACCTGGTCTGGCTCGCCTACCTGGTGCTGCCCGCCGGAGCCGGGGAGGAGCGGCGGCTGGTGCTGGCGCACCGGCTGGCCGCCGCGGCGCTCACCCGGCGGGGGCGGCCGACCGATCCGGTGGAGCTGCGGCGGGTGTTCCTGCGCCGGGTGCTGCCCGGGCGGACGCCCTGGGGACGGCTCGGCGGGCGGGCCGCGCGGTGGCGGGCCTGGTGGTGGCGCGCGGTGCCCGGGGCGGGGCGACTGGCGGCGGTCGAGGCGGTCCCCGCACTGACCGCCGACCCCGGGCGCGCACTGACCGGAAACCCCGGGCCCTCGCTGACCGGCAACCCCGGGTCTGCGCTGACGGGTAACGCGGGGCCCGCGCCGTCCCTTGATGCGGTGGAGTTCACCCGGCGGCTGCAGGCGCTGTCCCCCGCCGGGCGGGCCGCCTACGCGTTGCGCCGGCTGGAGGGGCGGCCCGCCGAGGAGGTGGTGTCCATCCTCGACGGCGCCGGAGCGGACGACCCGGCCGCCGCGCTCGCCGAGGCCGAAGCGCTGGAGGAGGGCAGGCCCGCCTACGACCCGACGCTGGCCCGCCTGTACGGCCGCCCGGCCCGCGTGCCGGTCAAGGCCGCGGCGGGGCTGACGGTGTGCGCGCTGGCCGCGGTGGCGGTCGTGCCGGACCTCACCGCCGAGCGGCCCGGCATCGCCGGAACACCGCAGCAGGCCGGCCCGCGCCTGATCGCCGCCTCGCCCGGCGCGTGGCGGGCCGGGACCGACCTCGACCTGACCACCTGGCCGGCCCGCGGCGGCCTCACCGGCGACCGTGCCCTGACCGGCCGGGCCCTGGCCCGCTGGCCGGGCGGCGACACCGCCCTGCTGTACGCCGGGGAGGTGGCCGGCTCGCGGGTGGTGCTCCTGCGCCGGCCGGGCCAGGTCGCCCGCTACACCGAGCGCGGCGAGCGCCGGGAGCTGGAGGTCTTCCCCGAGCCGCGCACCAAGCCGGACGGCGCCAGCCCGCTGGAGCTGGCCGGCGGACACTACCTGCTGCCGCCGTGGGTGCGCGAGGTCTCCACCGCCCCGCTCACCGGCTCGGCGCCCCGCTGGCGGGCGGTCGCCGTCAGCGACGGGGTCACCGCCGCCGTCCCGCCGGCGCGGAAGGGGGCGTGCTGGCAGGGCCCGGTGGTCCGGCTGCGCGCGCCGGAGATCGCGCACGGCCGGCCGTACACGATGCTGGACTTCGGGGCGCTGACGCTGGCCAACGCCTTCTACCAGCCGCCGCCCCCGGCCGAGATCAACCGGTTCGGGCCGTACGAGCTCGACGAGGCGGCCGGCGGGTTCACGGCGTGGAAGGGGCTCGGCTGCGCGGTCGAGCGGCCCGAGGGGGAGATCCAGTCGGCGATGGCGTGGGAGTTCTGGGCGGGCCGGCTGCCCGAGGGGGTGGCCGGGCGGTGGGTCTGCCTGCGGCTGGCCGACGCCTCCGGCGGCAGCACGGTCCGCGGGGTGCTGCTGGCCGGACGGCGGGCGAGCGTCACGCCGGCGCGGCCGGGCTCGTGGGACTGCAGCCGGTTGCGGCGCGACGTCGTGGCCGGGGTGTGGTGGAAGGCGCCCTCCGGCAAGCGGTACTACGTCGCCGCGGGCAGCCGCCGGGTGACCCGGATCAGCCTCGACGGCCGGTCCGTGGCCGGGCGTGACGCCTCCGGCCGGGAGCTGCCCGAGCGGCCCGAACTGAGCGCGCGCAACGAGCTCGGCGAGCCGGTCACCGTCCTGCGCTGAGCGGCCCGCCCACCGCCCCGGCCCTGGTGAGAGGCGGGCCGGGGTAGGTGAGGACTGCATTAAAGTTGACTGAGAAAGCACGCCTCCACCTGGTCTTCCATCGTGCTGGCATGACACTCTCCGGAGTAGGCCGGGGAAGTGAAGGGACGGGATGAGGACCAGCATGCGGTGGGGTGGGAAGGTCGTGGCGGCGATGGCGCTCGTCGCGGCCACGGTGGCGTGCACGGCGGCCGTGCCGGAGAGCACGACCCGGGCGAAGCCCCCCGAGACCGCGAAAACCGGGGAGAGCGCCAAGAGCGGTCCGCCGCGCGCGGCCGAGCTCCCGCCCGTCGACGCCAACTGGCCGCGCTGGGGGCTCACGCACACCCAGACCAGCGGCAACAACGGCGACGACCGGCTGCTGAGCGGCTCGTCCGCGACGCTCTCGCGAGTGCCGATGCTGCAGAACCAGCACATCATGGGGTTCGGCGTCGGCAACCCGGAGGAGGTGCCCGGCCAGCTCAACTTCGAGGACCTCGACAGCCGGATGCGCCTGATGGACCGCTCCGGCGGCCTGCCGATCATCACGCTGTGCTGCGCGCCCGACTGGATGAAGGGCGGACCGGCCGGCCAGACCTCCTGGCAGAAGGAGCACCTGGAGGCGGCGCCCGAGCGCAAGCACTTCGACGACTTCGCCAAGCTGTCGGCGGCCGTGGCCAAGCGCTACGACCACGTGAAGTACTTCATGGTGTGGAACGAGCTCAAGGGCTTCTGGCCCGACCACTCGCAGCCGCCGGACATCGAGGGCTACACCGAGCTGTACAACAAGGTGTACGACGCGGTGAAGGCCGTGCGTCCCGACGCGCTGATCGGCGGGCCGTACATCGGCTTCCACAGCATTCGCAGCGACGGCGGCAACGCCTCCAGCCTGCGGGGCGACTGGGGCGCGGTGGACCAGCTCGTGCTCGACGCCTTCGACTACTGGAACAAGAACAAGCGCGGGGCCGACTTCATCGTCATCGACGGGGCCTCCGTCACCGACGACCACAAGGTCCAGCCGGACGCCTTCGGCGCGACGGCCAAGTTCGGCGACGTGACGCGCTGGCTACGCGAGAAGACGGGCAACCTGCCGGTCTGGTGGTCGGAGTTCTACTTCATGCCGGAGGACGGCAAGACGAACTGGCCGGAGAACATGCGGGTGGCCGTGCTGGCGACCTCGCTGATGGAGTTCGCCTCCTCCGGCACGGCCACGGCGCTGTACTGGAACCCGCAGACCAAGCAGGGCGACTGCGTCGGCTGCATGTGGAACTCGCAGGACGGCTCGGCCCGGCCCGCGGGCGACGTGGTGAGCAACTTCGTGAAGTGGTTCCCGGCCGGCGCGAAGCTGGAGAAGGTCACCAGCTCCGACGAGCGGGTGCGGGTGCTGGCGCAGCCGGAGCAGATGGTCATGGTGAACACCACCGACGAGAACGTCACCGCCACCGTGGACGGCCAGGAGGTCAGCCTCGCGCCGTACGAGGTGAAGTGGGCCGCCCGCGGCTGAGCGGGCTGAGGGGGTCGCCGGTTCTTCGCGGGCGGGGTCAGGGAATCCGGCCGTGCCCGCCCGGGGAGAGCGAGCCGACCAGCAGCCGGTCGGCTCCCGGCAGGGCGGCGGCCCGCAGCAGCAGGTCGCGGGCGGTGATGCGGAGCCGGCTGGGCGGCGCCATCCAGTGGATGAAGCGCCGCCCGAAGCGTTGCACCCGCTCGATGACCGGGCGCATCCGCCGCTCGTAGCCCGCCAGGGCGGGGCCGATCTCGCCTGCCGCCAGCCCACCTGCCGCCAGTTCGGTGGCCAGCACGTGGGCGGCGGTCATGGCCATCGAGGCGCCGTGCCCGGCGAACAACGACACCGCCTGGCAGGCGTCGCCGAGCAGGACGACCCGTCCCCGGCTCCACTCGCCGAGCTCGACCTGGGTGACCTGGTCGTAGTAGAGCTCGGGCGGCGGCGGGCAGGCGGGGAGCACCTCGGGCAGGATCCAGCCGAGGCCGCCGAAGCGCTCGCGCAGGACGGCGACCGGGTCGGCGGGCAGGGCGGGGCCGCTCACCCGGTGCAGGAACAGCAGGGCGAGCCGCTCGCCGCGCAGCGCGTACGCGCCGGCCATCAGGCCGGGGACGGTGAGCATGCGGTAGCGGGTGCCGATCTCGCGGCTGAGCTCCGGCGCGTGGATCGAGTAGGCGGCGACGTGGTGGCCCAGGTGCCGGACGTGGTCGCGTTCGGGGCCGAAGACCAGTTCCCGGACGGTCGAGTGGGTGCCGTCCGAGCCGACCAGCAGGTCCACCTCGTGCTCGCTGCCATCGGTGAGGGTGACCTGGACGGGGGCCGCGGGGGGCTGGGCGACGGCGGTGACGCTGGTGCCGTACCGGGTCGTGGTGCGCAC
Organism: Nonomuraea sp. NPDC050328; assembly: GCF_044459405.1. Classification (NCBI taxonomy): domain Bacteria; kingdom Bacillati; phylum Actinomycetota; class Actinomycetes; order Streptosporangiales; family Streptosporangiaceae; genus Nonomuraea; species Nonomuraea sp. NPDC050328. The sequence continues at coordinate 932,331 of NZ_JBITIW010000003.1, forward strand.
GGCGTCGGCGATGGCGCGGGCCAGGTCGGCGCGGAGCAGGCTGACCACGCCGGTGACGTCCGGCGGCAGGCGCAGGCCGCTGGTCTGGCGGCCGGCTCCGTCGAGGTAGCCGAGTTCGTCGACGGGGTAGCGGACCTCCTCCAGCCTGGGGTGCAGGCCCATCCGGCCGGCCACCTCGTAGCCCGGGCCGTAGAAGTCGATCATGTAGCCGCCGTCGCGGAAGGCGGGCGCCCGCTCGACGAGTTCCACCTGCCAGCCGGCGCGTTCGAGGTGCCAGGTCAGGGTGAGCCCGGCGAGGCCGGCTCCGCAGACGAGCGCCTTCACGGTTGCGCTCCGACCATCGCGCGCAGCGGGGCGGTGAGGCCGCGGGGGTCGAGTCCGGGGTCGAGGCCGCGGTGCAGCATCACGCCGTCGACCACGGCGGCGAGCAGGGCGGCGGCCGGGGCCGGGTCGCCCGCGTACCCCCTGGCCGCCAGCCAGGCGGCGGCGCGGGCGCGGAAGCCGTCCAGCAGGAGGGCGAGCTGTTCGCGCAGTTCCGGGGTGCGGGAGGAGGCGAGGTACATCTCGGCGACCAGCCGGGAGGCGGGGTCGTCCGGCGGGTGGGCGGCCAGTTGCGCGGCCAGCCAGTCGATGCCGGCGCCGAGGTCGAGCTGGGCTTCCAGGCCCGCGCCGACGGACTCGACGAGGTCGCGGGCGAGGGTGGTGGAGGCGGTGACGAGCAGGTCGGTGACCGAGCCGAAGTGGTAGTGCACGACGCCGGGGGCGACACCGGCCCGGTCGGCGGCCATCCGGGTGCTCACCGCACCCCAGCCGGCCTCGCCGATGAGCGCCGCCGCGGCCGCGAGGAGGCGGTCGCGGGTGGCCTGGCCGCGTTCCAGGTTTTGGGCGTTCGACTTGGGCATGTGTCCAAACTAGCGCGCGCGAGTTCCCGTACGCCAGGGATCGCGGCGGCTATCTTCGGCGGCCCAGCCAGGCGATCAGCAGACCCAGCAGGACGCAGGCCGTCAGCGCGATCCACATCGGGGCCGAGATGGAGATCATCAGCAGGTTGATGTGCGCTTCCTGCCGGTTCTGCACCACGAAGACGATCGCCAGGATCAGCAGGGCCAGCGCGACCCAGACGCGAGGCGGCACGCGGCGCAGCGGGCCGGGCTTCCGGCTGTGGTCGGCCATGAATCCCCCATCAGGTCAGGTAACCGACCAGATACCCTTCGTGATCATCGGCGAAACGGGCGCTGAAAGTCGAACGAATGGATGGTTTTCAAGCGGGGGCGGCGGCCGGACAATGGTCGGCATGACCGAAGGGCGCGGGCCGTACCGCAAGAGCGAGGCGCGGCGGCGGGAGATCCTCGACGCGGCGCTGCCGGTGTTCGGGCGGAACGGGTTCCGTGGCGGGTCGGTGCGAGAGATCGCCGAGCTGGCCGGGATGAGCGCGGCCGGGCTGCTGCACCACTTCGGGAGCAAGGCGGGGCTGCTGCTGGCCGTGCTGCGGGACTTCGACGAGCGGGAGGCCGGGCTGGTGTCGGCCGGCGATCCGCGGGGGGTCGCGGCGTTGCGCGCGCTGGTGGCGGCGGCCCGGCGGGCGACCGGGCAGCCGGGGCTGGCCGAGCTGGGGGTCATGGTCGCCGCCGAGGCCGCCGACCCCGCGCACCCGGCGCACGAGCCGGTCGAGGCCCGGCGGCGGTGGTACCGGGACTTCGTGGCGCGGGCGCTGTCCGAGCTGGCGGCCGAGGGGCGGGTGCGGGCCGGGGTGGAGCCCTCGTCGGCGGCCCGGACGGCGGTGGCCCTGATGGACGGGCTGCGGGCGCAGTGGGTGGCCGACCCGCGCTCGGTCGATCCGGCCGGGGACCTGGAGGCGTACTTCCGCGGCCTGGTCACCGAGGACGCCTGGCCCGTGACCACCGTGCCGGCTGGCCCCGCCGGGCTCGCTGGGTCCGCCGGCCACTCCCCCGCCGCGGCTACCGGGCAGCGCCGGGAGGGCGGGGGGCAGGTCGGTGGGGCGACGATCCTGGATGTGGCGCGGGCCACGGGGTTGTCGGCGGCGTCGGTGTCGCGGGCGCTGAACGGCAAGCCGGGAGTGTCGGACAGCACCCGGGCCACGGTCCTGGCCAAGGCCGCCGAGCTGGGCTTCACCGGCAACGCGACGGCCAGAGCCCTGAAGTCGGGCCGGACGGGCAGGATCGCGGTGACCCTCCCCTGGCTGCACATGGACTACGCGGCCCACATCCTGTCCGGCGCCGCCGAGGTGCTCCAGGACGGCGGGCAGAGCCTGGCCCTCGGCACCACGGTGGCCGACGGCGGCAGCGTGCTGCCCGCGCTGGAACGCCTGGCCAGGCACGGCGTGGACGGCGCGGTCGTGGTGCTCCCCCGCTCCGCCCCGGCCGAGTACGCCAGGCTGGAGGCGGCCGGGCTGCCGGTCGTCCTGGTCGACCCGGTGGCCGACGCCGCGGCCCGGTTTCCCTCGGTCACGCTCGACAACGCGGGCGCGGGCCGGCTGGCCACCGCCCACCTGCTCGGACTCGGGCACCGCCGCATCGGCGTGGTCACCGGCGAGACCGGCCTGCTGTCCACCCGCGAGCGCCTGCGCGGCGTCCGCGAGGCGCTGCGCGAGGCGGGCGCCGAGCTCGACCCGGACCTGCTCTTCCAGGGCTCGTACGGCAGAGCCGAGTCGGGCAGGAGCGCCACCCTGGCGATGCTCGCCGGGCCCCGCCCCCCGACCGCGGTGTTCGCCTTCAATGACCGGATCGCCTTCGGCGTGCTGCAGGCGGCCCGCGAGTCCGGCCTGGACGTGCCGGGCGAGCTGTCGGTCGTGGGCTTCGACGACGACTCCGCCGCCCTGATGACGCCCCCGCTCACCACCGTCGCCCAGCCGCTGGCCCGGATGGGGGCGAGCGCGGGGCGGCTGCTGCTCGACTGGCTGGCCGGCCGCGACCCGGGAGCCGCCCGGGTGGAGCTGCCCGGCGAGCTGGTCGTCCGGTCGAGCACCGCCGCGCCGCCGGATCGGGACCGGGCGGCGAAATAGCCGGGGCGGGGGTTGCGCCCGGCAGGGGTTTACGTAAACGATTGCGTTCAACCCTTCACCGCACCACCGGGAGCTCGCGCGTGACCACCGACCTCGATGCGCTCATCAAGCATCTCGACCTGCCCGCCAAGATCAGCCTGCTCAGCGGGGCCGACACCTGGTCCCTGCCGCCGCTGCCGGAGATCGGCCTGGACCGGCTGGTCATGAGCGACGGCCCGATCGGGGTCCGGGGCGAGGGCTGGAGCCAGGCCGACCCGTCGATCGCCCTGCCCAGCCCGACGGCTCTCGCCGCGACCTGGGACCTCGACCTGGCCAGGCAGGTGGGCCGGCTGCTGGCCCAGGAGGCCAGGCGCAAGGGCGTGCACGTGCTGCTGGCCCCGACGATCAACCTGCACCGCAGCCCGCTGGGCGGGCGGCACTTCGAGTGCTACTCCGAGGACGTGCACCTGACCGGCGAGGTCGGGGCGGCCTACGTCGAGGGGGTCCAGGAGGGCGGGGTCGCGACCACGCCCAAGCACTTCGTGGCCAACGACTTCGAGACCGAGCGGTATACCGTGAGCGTCCAGGTGAGCGACAAGGTGCTGCGCGAGGTGTACCTGCGGCCGTTCGAGCGGGTCGTGCGGGCCGGGGCGTGGGGGCTGATGACCGCCTACAACTCGGTCAACGGGACCACGATGTCGGAGCACTCCGAGCTGGTCAACGGGGTGCTCAAGGACGAGTGGGGCTTCGACGGCTACGTGGTGTCGGACTGGAACGCGGTGCGCACCACCGAGCCGTCCGCGTTCGGCGGCACCGACGTGGCCATGCCCGGCCCCAAGACGCCCTGGGGGGACAAGCTGGCCGAGGCGGTCCGCGCCGGGCGGGTGCCGGAGTCGGTGATCGACGACAAGGTGCGCCGGATCCTGCGCCTGGCCCAGCGGACCGGCGCCCTGCGCTCGCACTCCCCCGCCGCTGAGCCTCCGCAGGCCGTCGACGGGGTCGCGCTCGCCCGCGAGGTGGCGACGCGGTCCTTCACCCTGCTCACCAACAACGGCGTGCTGCCCCTCCCGGCCGGGACGGGCAGCGTGGCGGTGATCGGATCCGCCGCGGCCGAGGCCCGGATCATGGGCGGCGGCAGCGCGGTGGTCTTCCCCGACCGCACGGTCTCCCCCCTGGAGGGCCTGCGCGAGTACGGCGGCGCGCAGGTGCGCTACGCGCTGGGCACCGACCCGAACCCCAGGCTGAACCCGCTGAAGGCCCCCGCGACGGGCGAGTTCGTGGACGCCGAGGGCACGGTCCTGGCGGCCGAGGAGCTGGAGCGGGCGACGGGCCTGTGGATCAGCGGGCTGCCGGAGGGCGCGGACACCGCCGAGCTGCACCGGGTACGGCTGCGCGTGCGGTTCGTGCCCGAGGTCTCCGGCGAGCACCTGCTGTCGGTGCAGGGCATCGGCCCGTTCAGCCTGACGGTGGACGGCGAGACGGTCTACGAGGGCGTCGTCGAGCTGGAGGGCGACGACCCGGCCGCGGTGCTGGTCGCCCCGCCGGAGCGGCGGGTGGCGGTGCCGATGACGGCCGGCGTGCCGTACGAGCTGGTGATCTCGAACGTGGCGCACGACTACGGAGGCCGCCGGGTGGTGGTCTTCAGCCTCGGGCACGCCGACCCGCGCCCGGACGAGGACGCGCTGATCGCCGAGGCGGCCGGGCTGGCGGCGGCCAGCGAGGTGGCCGTGGTGGTGGCGGGCACGACGATGGCGGTGGAGAGCGAGGGCTTCGACCGCAAGGACCTGCGGCTGCCGGGCCGCCAGGACGAGCTGATCTCGGCGGTGGCCCGCGCGAACCCGCGCACGGTCGTGGTGGTGAACTCCGGCTCGCCGGTGGAGATGCCGTGGGTGGACGAGGTGGCCGCGGTGCTGCTGGTGTGGTTCCCCGGGCAGGAGGCGGGCGCCGCGCTGGCGGAGGTGCTGTACGGCGAGGCCGAGCCCGGCGGCCGACTGCCCACGACGTGGCCGGTGAAGCTGGCCGACTGCCCGGTCGCCGACGTCACGCCGGTCGACGGGGCCGTGCCGTACGACGAGGGGGTGTACATCGGCTACCGCGCCTGGGCCCGGCACGACGTGGCGCCGGCGTTCTGGTTCGGGCACGGCCTGGGCTACACCACGTGGTCCTACGACGCGATCGAGGCCGAGGGCCGGCGGGTGGCGGTCACCGTGACCAACACCGGTGCGCGGCGCGGCCGGGAGGTGGTGCAGGTGTACACCGGCGAGGGCGCCGACCGGGTGCTGGCCGGGTTCGGGGTGGTCGAGGCGGAGCCCGGGCAGAGCGTGCGGGCAGAGCTGGAGCTGGCCGAGCGGGCCTTCCAGGTCTGGGCGGACGGCTGGCGGACGGTCGAGGGCACGCACCGCATCGAAGCCGGTGGCGGCTATGACGATCCCGCCTTGTCCACGTCGATCCGGCTATAGCGCGAAATTTCTTACCATGTGGTAAGAAATGGAGCATGCCGACGCTCGTCCCCTCCCCCCAGTCCCTGACCCCGGCCTCCGGCCCACCCCTGAGGCTGGGCCGGCAGGTCCGGGTGAGCGCTCCCGCCGAGCTGCCCGCCCTGCGCCCGGTCGTCGCCTGCCTGCTGGACCGCCTGCACGGCCTGGAGGATCCGCCCGGCTCGGAGCCCGTGCCCGAGCTGCGGCTGGTCCTGGGCCGGCCGGACCTGAGCGCCCTGCGCCCGGCGGCCGGGCTGTCCCCGCACACCGGGCTGGAGGAGGGCGAGCAGGAGGCTTTCGAGCTCGTCGTCACCGAGCAGGGGGCGACGGTGACCGCGACGGCGGCCGAGGGGCTGTTCCGCGGCGCGACCGCGTTCGCCCAACTCGTCGGCCCCGGCGGCGAGGTGCCCGCGGTGCGGGTGCTCGACGGGCCCGGACTGCGCTGGCGCGGCCTGTCCCTGGACGTGGTGCGCCGCTTCTTCCCGGTCGAGCAGGTCAAGCGGGTGCTCGACCTGCTCGCGCTGTACCGCTTCAACGTGCTGCACCTGCACCTGACCGACAGCCAGGCGTGGCGGCTGGAGATCGACGGCCGGCCCCGGCTGACCGCGCCGGAGAACGCCGTCGAGAGCTCGCGCAACGGCGAGGGCCGGCAGTACTACACCCAGGACGACTACCGCGAGCTGGTCGCCTACGCCGCCGAGCGGTTCGTCACCGTCGTCCCGGAGATCGACGTGCCCGGGCACACCCAGGCGGCGGTGCGAGCCTACCCGGAGCTGCGCGGCCCGGACGAGCCGCCGCACGAGCTGATCTCCTACCTCGACCCGCGCAACGAGCACGCCCGGCGCTTCACCGCCGAGGTGTTCGCCCAGGTCGCCGCGCTCACCCCGGGGCCGTTCGTGCACCTGGGCGGCGACGAGGCGTTCGGGATGCCGGCCGGGCTGTACGCGCGGTTCGTGACGGAAACGCTGGCGACCGTCCGGGCCACCGGCAAGCGGGTGGCCGCCTGGCAGGAGGCGGCGCGGTCGGGAGCGCTCGAACCGGGCGACGTGGCGCAGAGCTGGATCGGGCTGGGCGACGAGTTCGACCCCGAGCGGGTCAAGGCGTCGGTGCCGGCCGAGTACCACCCGCTGGTGGACGTGGCCGCGGAGAGCTTCGAGCACGCCGCCGCCGACACGCCGAAGGCCGTCGAGGCGGGCGCGTGGGTGCTGGCCTCGCCCAGCAGCGTGCTCTACCTGGATCGCCGCTACGCCGAGGAGTCGGCCGACCCCGCGCAGACGCCGCGCCGCGAGCAGGTCGGCATGCCCGCCTACACGCCGAAGAGCTGCCGGGAGCTGTACGGCTGGCAGCCCCGCGAGCTGCCGGAGATCCCCGCCGGGGCCCGGCTGGCCGGGGTCGAGGCCGCGATCTGGTGCGAGAGCGTCACCGGGTTCGAGGACCTGGCGTTCCTGCTGCTGCCGCGGCTGCCGGGCATCGCGGAGAAGGCGTGGAGCCCGCGGCCGGCGTCGTGGGCCGAGCACCGCGACCGGCTGCGGGCGCACGCGCCGTGGTGGGAGCGGCTCGGCTGGGGCGGCTACTGGCGCTCGGCCGACGTGTTCGGCTGAGCCGTACGCTCGCCCCGGTCAGGGTCTGCCGGGGCGAGCGCTCAGCGGGCGGCCGAGCCGTACTCCTGCTCGAAGGCCGCGCGGCGCAGCCGCTGCGCGGCCACGTCGGCCACCGGCGCGGCCAGCAGCAGCGCCCGCGTGTAGGGGTGCGACGGCTCGGCCGTCACCACCGCGGCCGGCCCGCTCTCCACGATCTCGCCCTGGTGGATGACCGCCACCCGATGGCTGACGAACCGCACCACCGACAGGTCGTGCGAGACGAACAGGTAGGCCACCCCGCTCTGCTCCTGGATCTCCAGCAGCAGGTCGAGCACGGTCTTCTGGGTGGTGAGGTCCAGCGCGGAGACCGGCTCGTCGCAGACGACCAGGCGCGGCCCGAGCGCGAGGGCCCGGGCGATGGCGACCCGCTGCCGCTGGCCGCCGGAGAACTCCCGGGGCAGCCGCTCCCCGGCCCCGCCGGGCAGGTGCACCCGGTCGAGCAGCTCGTCCACCCGGGCCCGTGCCGCCCGGCCGGACAGCCCCTGGCCGAGCAGCGGTTCGGCGAGGGTGTCGCCGACCGTGCGCGAGGGGTTGAGCGAGGTGTACGGGTCCTGGAAGATCACCTGGATCTCGCGGGCCAGCTCGCGCCGGCGCCGCCGGCCCAGGCCGTCGAGCCGCTCCCCGGCGAAGGTGATCGCGCCCGAGCGCACCGGCGCCAGGCCGAGGATCGCCCGGCCGAGCGTGCTCTTGCCCGACCCCGACTCCCCCACCAGGCCGAGCGTCTCACCGGGCCGGACGGACAGGCTCACCCCGCGCAGCACCTGGACGCGCGGGGCGCCGCGGCCCTTGCCGGGGAAGTCGACGTGCAGGTCCTCGACGGTCAGCAGGGCGGTCACGGGGCCTCCAGTCGTTCGTGATCCGGCGCCTGGTCCGGTGCCTGGTCCGGAGCGTGGTCCGGCGCGGGCTCCAGCGGCTCGCGGGCGGGCGCGCCGTCCAGGACCGCGGCCAGCAGCCGGCGGGTGTACGGCTCGCGCGGCGCGTGCAGGACCTGCTCGACCGGCCCGCTCTCCACGATCCGCCCCTCGCTCATCACGGCCACCCGGTCGCACAGGTCGGCGACGACGCCGAGGTTGTGCGTCACCAGCAGCACGCCGAGCCCGCTGTCGCGCTGCAGCCGGCGCAGCAGGCCGAGGATCTCGGCCTGGACCCGCACGTCGAGCGCGGTGGTCGGCTCGTCGGCGATGAGCAGCCGCGGCTCGCAGGCCATCGCCCCGGCGATGAGCACCCGCTGGGCCATGCCGCCGGAGATCTCGTGCGGGTAGGAGCGGAAGACGCGCTCCGGGTCGGCGATCTCGACCTGGTGCAGCAGGTCGAGGGCGCGGCGGCGGGCCTCGGCCCGGCCCAGGCCGAGCTTGGCGCGCAGCGGCTCGACGAGCTGGCTGCCGACGGTGAAGGCCGGGTCGAGGTTGCTCATCGGCTCCTGCGGCACGTACGCGATCACGGTTCCGCGCAGCTCGCGGTGGGCCCGCTCGGGCAGGCCGACGATCTCGCGTCCGGCGACGGTGATGCTGCCGCGCGCCACCCGGCCGCCCTCGGGCAGGATGCCGAGGACGGAGAAGGCGGTCTGCGTCTTGCCGGACCCGGACTCGCCGACCAGCCCGACGATCTCCCCCTCGCGCACGTCGAGGTCGACGCCGCGCACGACCTCGCGCGCGCCGTAGGCGACGGCCAGGCCGCGCACCGACAGCAGCCCGGCCCGCTCCCCGGCCGCGCCCGGCGCGTCCGGCTCGTCCCGCGCTTCTTCCGGTACGGCGGGCGGTGCCGGATCGCTGCGCCCGCGATCTTCGAGCACGTCCCGCAGGGCGGCGGCCAGCAGCACCAGCGCCCCGCTGGTCAGCCCGAGCGCCAGCCCCGGCCACAACATCAGCAGCGGCGCGCGCTGGATGTTCTTGAACGCCTCGTTCAGCATCGCGCCCCAGGTGGGCTCGCTGCCGCTGCCGATGCCGAGGAACTCCAGCCCGGCCTGCAGCCCGATGGCGATCCCGGCGACCAGCGCGACCTGGATGATGATCGGAGCGCGCACCACGATGAGCACGTGCCGCGAGACGATCCGCAGGTCGCTCAGCCCGGCGACGCGGGCGGCGTCGACGTACAGCTCGCCGCGCACGCCGGCGACGATGCCGCGCACCAGGCGGAAGAAGCTGGGCGCGACCAGGAAGCCGAGCACCACCATGAGCACCCAGACGGTGGAGCCGAGGATGGCGCGGGAGGCGAGCAGCACGACCATGGCGGGCAGGGCCATCACCAGGTTGACCAGCCAGGTGGCGGCCGAGTCGAACCAGCCGCCGTAGTAGCCGGCCAGCAGGCCGGAGGGCACGCCGAGGGCCAGGCCGACGGCCAGGGCGATGATCGCGCCGCCGAGGGTGTTCTGCCCGCCGTACAGGATGCGGGCGAGGATGTCGCGGCCGGCGGAGTCGAAGCCGAGCGGGTGCCCGGCGGCCGGGCCCTCGAAGGCCTGGCGCAGGCTGGCCGCGCCCGGGTCGGCCGGGCTGAGCACCGGCGCGAGCAGGACAGCGAGCACGATCGCGGCCAGCAGCAGCCCGGACACCAGCCCGAGCGGATGGCGCACCAGCCTCATCGGAGCCTCGCCTTCGGGTTGAGCCAGCCGATCAGCAGGTCGGTGACGAGATTGATGACGATGACGCCGACCACGGTGACCATGACCAGCGCCATGATCACCGGGATGTCGCCGCGGGTGGTGTAGCCGACCGTCATGCTGCCCAGCCCGGGCAGCCCGAAGATCTGCTCCACCAGCACCGCGCCGCCGAGCAGGCCGACGAACTGCATGCCGAGCACGGCCAGCGCGGGCGCGGAGGCGTTGCGCAGCACGTGCCGCAGGACGATCCGCCACGGCGGCAGCCCGCGGGCGCGCAGCGTGCGGATGTAGTCCTGGCGCAGCACGTCGATCACCGAGCCGCGCACCTGCTGGGCGACGCCGGCGACCGAGCCGACGGACAGGGCGAGGATCGGCAGGGTGATCGTGGACAGCCAGCCGGTGAGCGACTCGCCCATGCCGATGTAGCCGATCGCCGGGAACCAGCCCAGCTCGACCGCGAAGATCAGGACGATCACCAGGGTGACCAGGAAGCCGGGCAGCGCGTAGCCGAGCACGGCGAAGACCTGGACGAACCGGTCCACGACGCCGCGCCGCACCCCGGCCCAGACGCCGAGCACGAACGACAGCAGCGCGGTGATCACGGTGACGCCGATCATCAGGCTGAGCGTGACCGGCAGCCGGTTGGCGATCGCCTGGAGCACGTTCTCGCTGGTGAACCAGGAGGTGCCGAAGTCGCCGCGGAGCGCGGCGCCCAGCCAGTCGAGGTAGCGGACCGCTACCGGCCGGTCGAGGCCGAGCGCCGCGTTCTTGGCGTCGACCAGCTCCTGGGGCGCGTTCTGCCCGAGGAGCTGGCGGCCGACGTCGAGGTGCGGGATGGACAGCAGGGTGTAGGACAGCAGCGAGATCACGCCGATCAGCGCCACGCCCGCCGCGACCCGGCGCAGGACGAAGGCGAGCATGGTCACTTGGCGGGGGCGTAGTTGTAGATCGCGGGCACGGCCATGCCGTCCTGCGGGGTGATGGCGACGCTGCCGTCGGAGACGTGCAGGTAGGTCATCCGGTAGAAGGGCACGAACCACGCCTGCTCGACCAGGTGCGCGTTGAGCTTCTTCAGGTCGGCGGGGTCGTCGCTCTTCTGGATGCGCGGGGCCAGGGACTTCACCGTGTCGTCGGTGTAGCCGAACATGTTGAACAGGCCGGGCAGCACCATCTCCTTGACCACGACCCAGTCGATCGGCGACTGGCCGTTGTTCATGACCATGCCGGAGTAGGCGCGGTCGCGGAAGATGCGCTGGACGGCGCTGCCCTGGTCAAGGTCCTCCCAGACGAGCTTGACGCCGACGGCGCCGAAGTCGGTCTGGAGCGAGGCGGCCAGCGCCTCGGAGACGATCGCGGGGATGCGCGGCAGCTTGAGGGTGAAGCCGCCCTCCAGCCCGGCCTCCTTGAGCAGGGCGCGGGCCTTGGCCTGGTCGAAGGGGTAGGCGTTGTCGAGCTCTGGCTGGTAGGCCTTGGCCGAGGGGCCGAAGAGCTGGCTGGTGACCGTGCCGCGACCTTGGCGGATCTTGCTCAGCATGGTCTGGCGGTCGATCGCGTGATTGAGCGCCTGCCGTACGCGGGGGTCCTTGAGCTCGGGGGTGACCAGGCCGGCGCGGTCGAACAGCAGCAGGCCCTGGACGTCGAACTCCTGCTTGACCGTCTTGACCTTGGGGTGGGCCTCGACGGCGATCTGCTGGTCGGCGTCCTGGATGAGGGCGGCGTTGAGCTGGCCGGTCTTGATGCCGTTGACGATCGCGGTCTCGTTGTCGAAGTAGCTGATCGTGATGGTGTCGTAGGGCAGCTTGGCCCCCCAGTAGCCGGGGGCGCGCTTGAAGACCCACTTGGTGCCGATGACGGTCTGGCCCTGGTCGAGGTCGTAGGGGCCGGTGCCGCTCGGGGCGGTCTTGAGCGCCTCGCCCTTGGCGAACTCGGCCGGGTTGGCCATCAGCCCGGCGGCGTCGCTGAGGTAGTACAGCAGCGCGGGGTTGGGCTGCTTGAGCTTCAGCTTGACGTGGCTATCGTCGACGACCTCGACGCTCTCCAGGTCGGCGAGGGTGCCGGCCTGGCCGCCGCCGCCCTTGGCGAAGCGCTCCAGGTTGGCCTTGACCGCCTGGGCGTCGAAGGGGGTGCCGTCGTCGAACTTCACGCCGGTGCGCAGGGTGAGGGTGAGCGTGGTTCTGGCCTCGTCGTAGGCCCATTCGGTGGCCAGCATCGGGCTGAACGCGCCGTCCGGCTCGCGCTTGACCAGGGTGTCGTAGACCGCCTGGAAGAACGGCAGGGCGCTGCCGTTGGCGTCCTTGCTGTCGAGGCTCATCGGCAGGGTCATCGTGGCGAGGCTCAGGGTCGCCGGGGCGGCCGAGCCGGTGGCCGGGCCGGCCTGGCCGCCCGAGCAGCCCGCGAGGACGACGGCCGAGGTCAGGAGGGCGGCCAGCGCCGCGGATTTCTTCATCACGCACACTCCGTCCGAGATTTTCGGCGAGCATACACCCCAAACTAACCACGTGGTAGGTTTAGTGCCGGCCGGTCGGGAGGCGGGCTAATCTCCCTGTACAGCGGCACTTGCGGTGCCCCTGACCCGAAGAGAGGCCGCCCGGTGAACGCACCGATCCCCCGCCGGGGCACCAAAGGCGAGCGCACCCGCGAGCGCATCCTCGACTCCGCGATGGAGCTGTTCTCGCGCTCGGGCTTCCACGCCGTCTCGCTGCGCGACATCGCCGCCCACGCCGGGCTCACCCACGCCGGGCTGCTGCACCACTTCCCGGGCAAGGACGAGCTGCTCATCCAGGTGCTGACCCGGCGCGAGGACGAGGCGGCGCAGCAGGCGCTGTCGGCCGACTCCTCGCGCGAGCCGGAGAAGGTGCTCATCCGGCATCTCGACCAGATCACCCGGAACATGCACACGCCCGGGCTGGTCGGGCTGTTCGTCAAGATCTCCGGCGAGGCGGCCGATCCCGGCCATCCGGCGCACGAGTACTTCGTCGAGCGCTACCGGCGGCTGCGGCGGCGCACGGCCTGGCTGCTGGCGCAGCTCTTCGAGCAGGCCGACCCGCCGGTCTCGCACGACCCGGACGCGGTCGCGCAGCAGCTCCTGGCGCTGGTGGACGGCCTGCAGACGCAGTGGCTGCTCGATCCCGACCAGGTGGACATGCGCCGCGCGGTGGAGGTCTTCCTGACCCAGCTCGGCCTCGGCGTCGGCCGGGACTGACCGCCCTCCGCCGGCTCTAGCCGGAGCGGGCCAGGCTTCCGGCCTGCGCGCGCGGCGCGGCCAGCCGCCGGCCGAGCCGCTGCATCGGCTCCTCGACGTAGCGGTGGCACAGGCCCGCCACCGGCAACAGCACCACCAGGAAGGCCAGCGCGAAGCCGGCCTGCACGGCCGGGTGCGCCCAGCGCAGGTCGCCCACCGGCCGCAACAGCACGGTGAGCAGCGGCAGGTGCAGCAGGTAGAGCGAGTAGCTGACCGTCCCGAGCCAGGTCAGCGCGTACGGCACGCGCCGCCCGCGCAACGCCATGGCCCCGGCGAAGGTGGCGGCGGCCAGCACGATCGTGGTGATCCACACGCCCGGCTGCACCCACCACCAGCCGGCGTCGATCGCCCACACCGGCGCCAGGGCGACCAGCACCCCGGCCGGGACGAGCGGCCAGAGCGAGCCCTCGCCGCGCTCCCAGCGCTGGATCGCGGTCCCGGCGAACAGCACCGCCACCACCGCGAGCCCGAACCACGGCACCCGGCTGCTCAGCACCAGCAGCGCCAGGGCCATCAGGCCGAGCCCGATCGCCGAGGCGGTGCGCAGCCGCCCGGACAGCATGCCGGCCAGGCCGAGCGCGAACCCGGCCAGCGACACCCACGCCGGCCACGGTCCGGTCCAGGGCGAGGCGGCCAGCAGGATCCCGGCCAGCACCGCCGCCGCGGCGAACCCGGCGGCCAGCAGGCCACGGCCGCGGTGCAGCCCGGCGGCGAACAACGCGCCGGCCATGAGGTAGAAGACCATCTCGTAGGAGAGCGTCCACATCGTGTTGACCACCCCGCCCGCGCCGACCGCGTCGAGCAGCATGGTGGCGTGCGAGGCGAGCGCCGAGGCGTCGGCCGGCACCTCCCGGCGGATCGGGATCCACCACGACAACGCCAGGGCGATCACGATGACCAGCAGGTAGAGCGGGTACAGCCGGAAGAGCCGGCCGATCCAGAACGCCCGCAGGTCGCCTCGGCGCTCCAGCGAGACCGGGATGATGTAGCCGCTGACCAGGAAGAAGACCAGCACGCCGTACATGCCGATGTTGAACCAGGTGGGCCGCAGCGCGGGCATCGCCCAGGTGAGCAGGTGCTCGGCGACGACGGCCAGCGCGCCCAGGCCACGCAGCGCGTCGAGCCAGGCGAGCCGCGCCGCGGCGGAGTCCGGGCGGAGCGAGGTCGGCGGGGTCGGCATGGCAGGCATGTGCCCCAACGTATCCAAGGATCACGCCGCGGCCCGGTATGGCACCGTGGAAGGCGGGGAAACGGGAGGAGCACCACCATGAAGACCGAACACCGGCGCCACGCTCACGACGGTGACCACACGATCGACCGGCCGCGCGCCTACGAGGTGTTCTCCGCGCTCGGCTTCCTGGGCCGGCGGCGTGAGATCTTCACCCGGCTGGCCGCGCTGTCGGGGGTACGGCCCGGCGCGAGCGTGCTGGACGTCGGGTGCGGCACCGGCTACCTCACCCGGCTCCTGGCCCCGGTGGCGGGCCCGTCCGGCCGGGTGACCGGCGTGGACCCGTCCGAGGCGATGATCGGCTACGCCCGCGAGCGCGCCCCGCGCAACTGCGACTACCGCGTGGCCGGGGGCCAGTCGCTCGGGCTGCCGGACGCCGCCTTCGACGTCGTGGTCTCCACGCTGGCCGTGCACCACATCCCGGAGGGCGAGCGCGCGACGGCCCTGCACGAGATGGCCCGGGTGCTGCGGCCGGGCGGGCGGCTGCTGATCGCCGAGGCCCGCCCCCCGGCGGGACGGCTGCCGGGCCGGGTGGCCGCCACGTTCTTCCCCGCGCTGCGGCACGGCGTCCGCGACGAGCTCGGCGGGCTGATCGAGCAGGCCGGGCTGCGCCCGGTGGACTCGGGCGACCTGCCGGTCCTGCTCGGCTACGTGCGGGCGGAGCGGCCGGAGTAGGGCGGTTTTGGGCCTTGCTGGGGGCGGGACCCGCGGTTACGATCACCGCAACTCTTAGGAAACTTTCCTAAAAGAAACACCCCCCACGCGAGGCCCCCATGAGATTGCGGAAGCTGGCGGCCTTGGCCGCCCTCGTCCTGGGCGGGACGGTCCTGGCCGCGCCCGCCGCCCACGCCGCCAACATCCTCGCCAACCCCGGCTTCGAGGACGGCCTCACCGGCTGGACCTGCCCGGCCGGCCAGGCGGTCAGCAGCCCGGTGCACGGCGGGAGCAAGGCCCTGCAGGCCACCCCCGCCGGCAGCGAGGTGGCCCGCTGCCAGCAGACGGTCACCGTCCAGCCGGGCAAGGCCTACACCCTGACCGCCTGGGTGCGCGGCTCCTACGTCTTCCTCGGCGCGAGCGGCACCGGCGTCAACGCCTCCACCTGGGGCTCGCCCGGGACCACCTGGACGCAGCTCAGCACCAGCTTCACCGCCGGCGCGAGCACCACGAGCGTCACCGTGCACGTCAACGGCTGGTACGGCCAGGGCGCCTACCAGGCCGACGACCTGGTGCTGGACGGCCCGCCCGGCCAGGGCCAGCCGCCGGCCGCGCCGACCGGCCTGACCGGCAGCGGCACGGTCACCACCGCCACCCTGTCGTGGACCGCCTCGGCCGGGGCCACCGGCTACAACGTCTACCGCAACGGCTCGAAGGTCGGCACGGCCACCGGCACCACCTACGCCGAGAACCCCAGCCCGGGCAGCTACTCCTACCAGGTCAGCGCGGTCAACGCGGCCGGGGAGTCGCCGCTGTCGGCGGCGGTCCCGGTCACCGTCGGCAACGACGTGCCGCCGCCCCCGCCCGCGCCCACCGGGCTGAGCGCGACCGTCAACGGCCCGAGCGTGACGTTGCGCTGGACCGCCGCGCCCACCGCCACCGGCTACACCGTCTACCGGGACAACGTCAAGATCGCCACGGTCTCCGCGACCACGCACCTCGACACCCCCGGACCGGGCAGCAAGCGCTACCACGTGCGCGCCTTCCACACCTCCGGCGTCGAGGGCGCGGCCTCCGCCACCGTCACCGCGGTCGTGCCGGAGGTCCCGCCCGGCGACGGCCTGCCCAACCGGGTGCTCGTCGGCTACCTGCACGCCTCCTTCGCCAACGGCTCCGGCTACACGCGGATGGCCGACGTGCCCGCCGAGTGGGACGTGATCAACCTCGCCTTCGGCGAGCCCACCTCGGTCACCTCCGGCGACATCCGCTTCCGCCAGTGCCCGGCCGCCGAGTGCCCGAACGTCGAGCCCGAGGCCGACTTCATCGCCGCCATCCGCGCCAAGCAGGCGGCCGGCAAGAAGGTGCTCATCTCCATCGGCGGCCAGAACGGCCAGGTGCAGCTCACCACCACCGCCGCCCGCGACGCCTTCGTCAGCTCGGTGTCGGCGATCATCGACCGGTACGGCCTGGACGGGCTCGACATCGACTTCGAGGGCCACTCGCTCTACCTCAACCAGGGCGACACCAACCTCGCCGCCCCGACCACCCCGGTGATCGTCAACCTCATCTCGGCGCTGAAGACCCTCAAGGCGAAGTACGGCTCGCGGTTCGTGCTCACCATGGCGCCCGAGACCTTCTTCGTCCAGCTCGGCTACCAGTTCTACGGCCCCGGCACCGGCGGCGCGGACGCCCGCTCGGCCTCCTACCTGCCGGTCATCCACGCCATGCGCAACGACCTGACCCTGCTGCACGTCCAGGACTACAACTCCGGGCCGATCATGGGGCTGGACAACCAGTACCACACCATGGGCGGGCACGACTTCCACGTCGCGATGACCGACATGCTGCTGGCCGGCTTCCCGATCCGGGGCGACGCGAACAACGTCTTCCCGCCGCTGCGGCAGAACCAGGTCGCCATCGGCCTGCCCGCCGCCCCCTGGGCCGGCAACGGCTTCACCACCGTCGCCGAGGTGCAGAAGGCCTTCGACTGCCTGGCCAAGGGCAGCAACTGCGGCAGCTACAAGCCGCGCGGGGTCTACCCGAACCTGCGCGGGCTGATGACCTGGTCGATCAACTGGGACCGGTACAACTCCTTCGAGTTCTCCCGCAACCACCGGGCCTACCTCAACACCCTCGGCTGACCCTCGGGTTTCCGGCGGCTTCGGCTGCTGATCGTCCGGCTTCCGGGGGTCCGTGCTTCAAGGGCCCCCGGAGGCACTCTTGCCTCACCCTTTCGCGCGCCGAGTCTTCCGCTAGGCGCGCTCGATCATGGGTACGGGTGCGGCATGATCCCGTTGAGACGGGCGGTCCGCTCCGCCGCCCTGGCCCTGCTGTCCGTGCCGGTCGCCCTCACCCTCACCGCCGCCCCCGCCTCGGCCGACCCCCGCGAACGCTCGCAGACCGACACAGGGACCGACGCCGCGGCCGCCCGGGCCCGGCGGATGCTGGGCCAGCTCAAGGTGGCCCGCCCGCTGTCCATCCGCGGCTACAGCCACCGGCGTTTCCAGCCCCGGTGGGCGCACCACAAGGGCGCCTGCGACGCCCGCGAGATGGTGCTGGCCCGCGACGGCCGCGGCGTACGGCGCGACCGCAAGTGCCGGGCGATCCGCGGCCGCTGGTACAGCCCCTACGAGGGCAAGTGGTTCAGGAGCGAGCGGCTGCTCGACGTCGACCACGTGGTGCCGCTCGCCTACGCCTGGCGCTCGGGGGCCCGCCGGTGGAGCCAGGCCAAGCGCCGCGCCTTCGCCAACGACCTCACCCGCCCCGAGCTCGTCACCGTCAGCCACTCGATGAACATCGCCAAGGGCGGCCAGGGCCCGCAGAGCTGGCGGCCGCCGCGCCGGGCCTACTGGTGCCGCTACGCGACCTCGTGGATCACCGTCAAGCACCACTACCGGCTGTTCGTCACCCGCAGCGAGCGGGTCGCGCTGCGCAACATGCTCAGGACCTGCCGGTGACTTCTCTGGTACGGCCCGCCGCCCCGAGCCAGGCGGCGGACGGCTTCGGGGTGCGGGCGAAGGTGGCCCGGTCGACCGCGATCAGCCCGAAGGTCGGCCCGTAGCTGCCCCACTCGTAATTGTCCAGCGCGCTCCAGTGGAAGTAGCCGCGCACGTCCACGCCGTCGGCCATCGCCTCGCGCAACGCGGCGAGCGCCCCGGTGGTGTAGGCGACGCGGCGCTCGTCGTCGGCGGTCGCGATGCCGTTCTCGGTCACGATGATCGGCACGCCGGGGGCGGTGGCGGCGGCGTGCCGTACCGCGTGGCCCAGGGCTTCGGGGTAGAACTCCCAGCCGGTCAGCGTGCGCTCGGTCGTCTCCGGCGCGGGCAGCGGGCCGTCGGGGCCGACGCGGGTGCGGGTGTAGGACTGCACGCCGAGCCAGTCGTCGCCGCGCGCCGCCTCCAGGTAGACGTCCTCGCGCGGGCGGCGGTAGGCGGCGGTGACCTCCTCGGCGCCGGGAAGCGCCTGGTAGACCTGGCTGGCCACCGACCAGCCGGCCCGTACGCCGGGCGCCAGGGCGCGGACGGCGGCGACCGCGAGCCCGTGCGCCCGGACCAGCGCCTCGGCGGTGCGGGCGTCCGGCTCGGGCAGCCCGGCGGCGGGCAGGTCGAAGCCGGACTCGCGGATTCCGGCCATGATCGCGACCATGTTGGGCTCGTTGATCGTGCACACGTGGTCCACCCCGGCGGCGAAGATCGGCGCGGCGGCCTCGACGTAGCGGGCGAACAGTTCCCCCGAGTCGGCCGCCGCCCAGCCGCCCCGCCGGCTGAACCACAGCGGGCAGGTGAAGTGGTGCAACGTCACCATCGGCCGCAGCCCGCGCTCCAGCGCGCCGTCCACCATGCGGCGGTAGTGCGCGATCGCCGCGCGGGAGAACTCGCCCGGCGCCGGCTCGATCCGGGCCCACTCGACGCTGAAGCGGTAGTCGGTGAAGCCGAGCCCGGCCAGCAGGTCCATGTCCTCGCGCCAGCGGTGGTAGCTGTCGCAGGCGTCGCCGCTGGGCTCCTTGACGTACTCGCCCAGGGCGCCGTGCTCCAGCGCCCACCAGTCGCTGTTGGTGTTGCCGCCCTCGGTCTGGTGGGCGGCGGTGGAGGCGCCCCACAGGAAGCCTTCGGGCAGGGGGAAAGCGTTCGGCATGAGGCCTGACCGTAGCCCCAAAAACCTAGCAACTCAAGGTTTTGGGTAGGCTGCCCCCATGGTCCGAGGTCCCTACGCCAAGAGCTCCGCCAAGCGGCGGCAGATCCTCGATGCCGCCCTGGCCGTCTACGCCGAGGCGGGCAGCCGGAAGGTGTCGGTGCGCGAGATCGCCCAGCGGGTCGGGATGACCGACGCGGGCGTGCTGCACCACTTCGGCAGCCGCGAGGCGCTGCTCACCGCCGTCCTGGAGGCCCGCGACGAGGCCGCCGCCGGGGGCGATCCCGCCGAGACCCTGGCCCGGAACGCGGCCACGCCGGGGCTGGTCAAGCTGTTCATGGACGTCGCCGCCGCGGCCGCCGAGCCCAGCCACCCCGCGCACGGCTACTTCACCGAACGCTACGCCCGCTACCGGCGGCGGGTGGCCGGCAAGCTCGTGCGCGACGGCGTCCCGGAGGGCGACGCCGACTGGGCCGCGCGCATCCTCCTGGCCGCCACCGACGGGCTCCAGGTGCAGTGGCTGCTGGAGCCCGGCATCGACATGGCCGCCGACCTCAACCGCCTCGCCACCCTCCTCACCCACCTCACCGACTCCCCCACGACCTCCTCCTGCGGCGACGACCTCCCCGGCCGGGGTCACTAGGGTGGAGCCCATGACCTCCTCCCTTCGACTCGAACCGGTGACCCCGGCCAACCTCGACGCCGCGCTGGCCGTCCAGGTGCACCCCGCCCAGGAGCGGCTCGTGGCCCCGGTGGTGAAGTCGCTGGCCGAGGCGTACGTGCACGGCGACAAGGCCTGGCCGCGGCTGATCCTGGACGGCGAGCGGCCGGTCGGCTTCCTGATGGCCTTCCTCGACATCGACTGGACCGGCAGGGGCGAGGGCGACATCCGCTCGGGCCTGTGGCGGCTGAACATCGACGCCGCCGTCCAGGGCCGGGGTTACGGCCGTTTCGCCGTGGAGTCGGTGGCCGCGGAGGTTCGTGCGCGGGGCGGGCGGGAGATGTTCGTCACCTGGCACCCCGGCGACGACGGGCCCGAGGCCTTCTACCTCAAGCTCGGCTTCGAGCCGACCGGGGAGCAGAGCGAGGGCGAGACGGTCGGCCGCCTCGCCCTGGCCTAACTTCCGGACCGGTCGCCTCGGCGGGGGCGGTCAGGGGGCCTGGAAGTGCCAGACGACGATGGAGGGCACGCCCGCGTCGGCCACTCGGGTCGCCTCGGGGACCAGGGCGGCCAGGGCCCACGGCCACACCTCCCACTTCTCCAGCACCTCCGCCACGGTCACCGGCGGGCCCTCCTTGGCGACCCGAGGCTCCTCGCAGGCCCGCAGCTCCAGGCCGGCGGCGAGCGCGGCGCGCAGGTAGTCGCCGAGCGGGTGCCGGTGGCTGGCGATCCGCCCCGGCCGCCCCGCGGCGTCCCGGATCGTGGGGACGAAGCCGCGGGCCAGGCTCTCTGGATGCATGTCCGAGATCACCACATGCCCGCCCGGCCGCAGCACCCCGGGCGAACTCGGCCAGCGGCGGCCCCAGCGCGGGCAGGTGGGTCAGCGCCAGCGAGCAGGTCACCAGGTCGACCGAGCCGTCGGGCAGGGGCAGCGCGGTGAGGTCGCCCCGCCGGAACTCCACGCCGGGCACCCGGTCGCGGGCCAGGGCCAGCATGTCCGGCGAGCCGTCCACTCCGATCACCCGGTGCCCGCGCCCGGCCAGCGCGGCGGCCACCCGGCCGGTCCCGCAGGCGGCGTCCAGGGCGTCGCCTGGAGGGATCTTGTCGAGGATCGCGGCCACCGCCGGGGTGTCGGCGGCGAAGGCGGCGTTCGGGCCGTCGTAGCCGGCCGACCAGATCCGGTAGCCGGTGCCGGGGTCGACCCGCTCCACCTCCACGCCTGGCCCGGCCAGCCGCTCGTCGTCCAGCAGGCGGCGGATCTCGGCCAGCCGCTCCTCGGTGAACCGCCGCCCCTCGCCGTCCGCGTGCTCACCGGTGAAGGCGCGCAGCAGGGCCAGGCCCTCCATGGCCACGAGGTAGGCCAGGGGATGCTCGTAGGTCATCGCGCGAGGCTACTCAGCCGGGCCGCCGGGCCGCCAACCATTTCCACGGCAGCGGAGGGCACCGCTTCGTCCTCCCGCTCCGCCGTACCTGGAAGGTGTCCGGTACGGCGGGGCGGGCCGGCGGGGGCGGGGAAGGGCGATGGGGCGGTCAGGCGGGGAAGGCGGACAGGTCGCGGTCGTGGACGCGGTGGGTGCCGACGGCCGCGATGTAGCGCTCGGTGAAGGAGTCGCCGGCCGAACCTTCTTCGCCAAGCCAGAGCAGGGGATATTTCGGACATGATGCCCCAGCCGTCACGGGAGGGGCGAGACGGGCCGCATCCAGGGGTGCGGCTTGCGCCGGAAGGGTTGCGGGCGACTTCGTGATCATGTAACACTGAAGCCGAAATAAATAGGAAAGTTTCCTGTCTGTTCTTGCCTGGCCCACGAAACGATCGGGGGTTCTCCGGGTGTTTCCGACCATTCCCGAGTTACTCGCCGCCCGCGCGCGCAGCGAGCCGGACCGGGTCGCGCTCATCGTCCAGGCGGCCGGCCGCAGCTCCCCCGAGGCGTCCGGCCGTCCAGCCGGGTCCGCCGAGGCGGCCGGTCAACCGTCCGGTTCCTCCGAGCGGGGGCGGGTGGCGGCCGAGCTCACCTTCGGCGCGTGGGCCGACGGGGCGGCGAGGGTGGCCGCCGGGCTCGCCGCCCGGGGGGTGCGGCGCGGGGACCGGGTGGGGCTGCTGTTCCCGGCCGCCGAGTGGACCGACTACGCGGTCGCCTTCTGCGGTGTCCTGCAGGCGGGCGCGGTGGCGGTGCCGCTGTCGGACCGGGCCACCGCCCAGGACCGGGCCCACGTCCTGGCCGACTGCACCGCGACCTGCCTGGTGCACGGCACCGAGCCCACCCCGTCGAAGGACACGGGCGCCGCGACCGGCTGGGCCGGACGACAGTGGGGGCTCGGCGAGGTCATGACCGGACCGCCCACGGGGGCGGGCGAGGCAGCGGCCGGACCGGGCGGGCCGAGCCCGGACCCGGCGATGGCCGGTGTGGGCGGGCTGCCTGCCGTACGGCCTCAAGATCCGGCGCAGATCCTCTACACCTCCGGCACGACCGGCCGCCCCAAGGGCGTGCTGGCCACGCACGCCAACCTCGCCTACGGGCTCGGCGGGCGGCGGCGGCCGTTCGCGCACTCCAAGCACCTGGTCCATGCCTTCCCGATCGGCACGAACGCCGCCCAGACCATGCTGCTGACCGCGATCGACGCCGCCCCGGCGGTGGTCACGCTGCCGCACTTCACGCCGGGCCGGTTCGCCGCGCTGATCGAGAGCTACCGCGCCGGCACCGTATTCCTGGTGCCCGCCATGGCGATCGAACTGCTCAACGCCGGCGCGCACGAGCGGCACGACCTGTCCAGCGTGCTGCTGCTCGGCTCGGCCGCCGCGCCGCTGCCCGGCCCGGTGGCCCAGCGGCTCGCGACCGCCTTCCCGAAGGCGGCGATCACCAACTACTACACCTCGACCGAGGCCGCCCCCGCTCAGACGATCATGATGGTCGACCCCGACCGGCCGGGCAGCGTGGGCCGGGCCGTGGCCGGCGGGAGCGTGCGGATCTGCGGCCAGGACGGCACGCCGCTGCCGCCGGGCGAGACCGGCGAGGTGTGGATGCGCTCCCCCGCCGCCCCGCGCGCCTACTACGGCGACCCGGCCAGCGACGTCTTCCGCGACGGCTGGGTGCGCATGGGCGACCTGGGCTACCTGGACGAGGAGGGCTACCTCTACCTGGTCGACCGGGAGAGCGACGTGGTCAAGTCGGGCGCGTTCAAGGTCTCCACGCTGCGGGTCGAGGAGGCCGTCTACGCGCATCCGGCGGTCGCCGAGGCGGCGGTGCTCGGGGTGCCGCACCCGGTGCTGGGCCGGGCGCTGACCGCGGTGATCGTCACCCGCGCCCCGCTGTCCGCCGAGGAGCTGCGGCTCTTCCTCCGCGACCGGCTGGCGCCGCACGAGGTGCCCGCCCAGGTGCACACCGTCGACGCGCTGCCCCGCAACCGGGGCGGCAAGGTCGACAAGCGTCAACTCATGGGAGCGTTCAAATGATCGAGGCTTCGCCGGCCCAGCGCGGGATGTGGGTCACCGAACAGCTGACCGAGGCCGGGTCCGCCTACCACGTACCGCTCGTCGTGCGCTTCTCCGCCGGCCTCGACGCCCCGGCCCTGCTGCGCGCCTGCGCGGCGGTGGCTCGCCGGCATCCCGCCCTGTCGGCGGCGATCCGCGAGGAGGGCGAGCGCCTGGTGCTGACGCCGGGCGCGCCGCCGCTGGTCGAGCAGGTGGACGCCGAGCTCGACGAGGGGGCGGTCCGCCGGCCGTTCGACCTGGAGCGGGGCCCGCTGGCGCGGTTCACCCTCTACCGGGACGCGCTGCTGTTCGTCGCGCACCACCTGGTCTTCGACGGCTTCTCCAAGGAGATCCTGCTGCGCGAGCTGGCCGGCCGCTACCGCGAGGAGCTGCTGGTCTCGCAGGCCGCCGCCTACTGGGCCGAGCACTGGCGCGAGCCCGGCGAGACGATGGTGGCGGGAGTGCCGCTCAAGGCCCGGCACGCGGGGCCGGCGCGGGTCGTCGAGTTCACCGTCGCGCCGGACGTGCCGGGCCTGTCGCGGTTCGAGGTGCTGCTCGCCGGGCTGCACGTGCTCCTGCGCGGGTACGGCAACGCCGAGGTGGTCACCGCGATCGACCTGTCCACCCGCACGCCCGAGACGAGCGGCGAGATCGGGACGTTCGTGAGCGAGCTGCCGGTCGCCTCCGTCCCCGGGCCCGGCCAGAGCTTCGCGGAGTTCGGCCGGGAGCTGCACGACCGGCTGCGGGAGGTCTACCGCTTCCGTGCGGTGCCGCTGGCGGCAGCCGTACCGCACCTTCGCCCGCACGCGGCGCTGACGCCGGTGTCGGTGAGCTTCCGCGGCCGCTCCGAGCCGGATCCGGTGTTCGAGGGCGTCGAGGCGGAGGTGGACTGGGCGGTGTTCAACCACGCCGTGCGTGGCGCGGTGCACCTGCAGTGCGTGGACGGGCCCGGTGGGGTGCGGGTCAGCCTGCGGCACCTGCCCGAGGTGGACGGTCCGCGACTGGCCGCGGACCTGTCCCGCCTGCTGGAGCGGGTGGTCGGCGAGCCCGGCGTGCTGCTGGGCGACCTGGTCGCCTTCGAGCCCGTCGACACCGTCGGCGCTGTCGGCGCTGTCGGCGCTGTCGGCGCTGTCGGCGCTGTCGACACCGTCGGCACCATCGGCACTGTCGGCACCGTCACCTCCGGGGTCGCCGCCTCCGCCGCACCGGCGGCGGCCCCCGCGCCTGCCGGATCGGAGCTGACCGAGCAGGTCCGGCAGATCTGGGAGGAGGTGCTCGGCCTGTCACCCGTCCTGGACGACGACGACCTGTTCGACCTGGGCGGCCACTCGCTGACCATCACCCAGATCATCGCCAGGATGGAGCGCAGGCTCGGCCTGAAGGTCGAGCTGGACGACTTCTTCGACAACCCGACCATCGCCGGCGTCATGGGGACGATCTCCCGTGCGGACTGACGACCTGGAGCTGCTCCTGCTCATCCGGCACTTCGAGCTCGCCCTGCTGGAGCTGTTCGACCGGGGCGAGCTCAACGGGACCACGCACACCTGCCTGGGGCAGGAGTACGTGCCGGTCGCCCTCGGGCCGCTGCTGCGCGAGGACGACCACGTGTTCAGCAACCACCGCGGCCACGGCCACTACCTGGCGAGGTACCGCGACTTCGAGGGGCTGCTGGCGGAGATCATGGGACGCGAGGGCGCCGTCTGCGGGGGCGTCGGCGGCAGCCAGCACCTGTATCGCGAGCACTACCTGTCCACCGGCGTCCAGGGGCAGAGCCTGCCGGTCGCCGCCGGGGTCGCGCTGCACCTGCGCGGCAGCGGCCGGCTGGCCCTGGCCTACATCGGCGACGGCACCTGGGGCGAGGGCGCCGTCTACGAGGCGCTCAACCTGGCGGCGCTGTGGGAGCTGCCGCTGCTGGTCGTGGTCGAGAACAACGGCATCGCCCAGTCCACCCCGACCGACCGCCAGATGGCCGGGAGCATCGCCGGGCGGGCCGCCGCCTTCGGCCTGGACCACTGGCTCACCGCCTCGGCCGACCTCGGCGAGATCCGCGAGGAGCTCACGCCTCGGCTGGAGCACGTGCGCGCCGGCCGGCCGCTGGTGGCCGAGTTCGTGACCCACCGGCTCGGCCCGCACAGCAAGGGCGACGACACCCGTGACGCCGAGACCCTCGAACTGGCCCGCAAGCACGACTGGTACCCGCCCTTCGAGGGCGGCGAGGCCGACCTGGCGGCGCGGGCGCGCATCCGGGCGATCCGGGAGGAGGTGGCCGCGCGGCCATGCGTGTAGTGGAGAACCTCAACCTGGCCCTGCACGGCCTGCTGGCCCAGGACCCGCGGGCCTACCTGCTGGGCGAGGACATCGCCGACCCGTACGGCGGCGCCTTCAAGGCCACCCGCGGCCTGTCCACCCGCTTTCCAGAACGGGTGCTCAGCACCCCGATCAGCGAGGGCGCGATCACCGGCGTGGCCGGCGGGCTGGCCCTGGCCGGGGACACCGCGATCGTCGAGATCATGTTCGGCGACTTCGTCACCCTCGCCTTCGACCAGCTCTGCAACTTCGCCGGGAAATCCGTCTCCATGTACGGCAGGCGGCTGCCGCTGCGCATGATCGTGCGCTGCCCGATGGGCGGCGGGCGCGGCTACGGCCCCACGCACAGCCAGAGCCTGCAGAAGCACTTCATCGGCATGCCCGGCCTGGCGCTCTACGAGCTGTCGCCCTTCCACGACAACGCCGCCGTGCTCACCGGCATGCTGGAGCGCGGGGAGCCGGGCATCCTGTTCGAGGACAAGGTCCTCTACACCCGGCAGATGCACCAGGTGGACGAGGTGTTCCGGCTGCGCGTCGAGGACGGGCTGGCCGTCGTCGACGTGGACGACCGGCCGGACGTGGTGATCATCGCGCCGGGCGGGGTGGCGCACCGGGCGCTGGCCGCGCTGCGCGGGCTGCTGCTGGAGGAGGAGATCTCCGGGCGGCTGCTCGTGCCCTCCCGGCTGTTCCCGCTCGACGTCGGGGCGCTGCTGCCGCATCTCGGCCCGGCGGTGGTCGTGGCCGAGGAGAGCAGTCCCGGCGGGACCTGGGGCAGCGAGGTGGCGCACCTGCTGCACGCGGAGCTGTGGGGGCGGTTGCGGCGGCCGGTCACGCTGGCGCACTCCCGCGCCGGGGTCATCCCCACCGCGGCCCGGCTGGAGAGCACGGTGCTGCTGAGCGAGTCCACCATCCGTCATGCCGTGCTGGAGGCCCTTCGTGGGTGATGTGGTCCTGCCCAAGCTCAACAACAACGACAGCGAGTACCTCCTGGTGGAGTGGCTGGTCGGCGACGGGGCGCCGGTCCGGGCCGGGGAGGCGGTGGCGGTGGTCGAGACCTCCAAGGCCGCCTCGGACCTGGAGGCGGTGGCGGACGGGGTGCTGGCTCACCTCGTGCCGGCGGGGACCTGGTGCGCGCCGGGGGCGGTGCTGGCCCGTGTCACGCTGCCGGGGGCTTCCACGCCTGGTCCGGCTGTGCCCCTGGCGGGTGCCGGTTCGGCTGGGCCGGTGATCACCGAACCCGCGCGCCGGCTCATGGCCGAGCTCGGGGTGACCGAGGCTGAGGTGGCTGCGCTCGGGGTTCCGCTTGTCCGGCGGGGTGAGGTGGAGGCTGTCGTGGCCCGCCGCGACCAGGCGCCGGGCTCCGCCGTACCTCTTCCCACCGACGCGGCGCCGGAAGGGACCCCGGGTGGCGGGACCTGGCCCCCGGAGAGGGACCTGGGTGGCGCGGCCTCTCCACCGGAGAGAGCTCTGGGGGGCGCGGCCACTCTCCCGGAGGCGGGGAGGGGTGGCGCGGTCGAGTTGTCGCGGGTGCAGCGGGCGGTGGCCAGGGCGGTGACGGTGTCCCACCAGAGCATCCCGGCCGCCTACACGGTGATGCGCTTCGACGTCGGCGAGGCGCTGGTCCGGGCCGAGGAGCTGACCAGGAGCGTGCGGCGGCCGATCGGGCTGGCCGAGCTGACCGTCGCCGCCCTCGCCCGGCTGCACGAGCGCTTCCCGCTCTGCTACGCCACCCTCGACGGGGACCGCGCCTGGCTGGCCGAGACGCCGCACGTGGGGGTGACCTTCGACCTGGGCGAGGGGCTGTTCGTCCCGGTGGTGCACGATCCGGCGGGCCTGTCGTGGAAGGAGCTGGCCACCACGATGATGCGCTACCGGGTGGCGGCCGGCACCGGCCGGTTCGCCGAGGCCGACCTGGCCGGCGCGACGATCACGCTCACCCTGCACACCGAGCCGGACGTCGTCCTGGCCGTGCCGTTCGTCTTCCCCGGCCAGGTGTGCGCGCTGGCGCTCACCGCGCCCCGCGAGGAGGGCGGCAGGACGGTCGCCGACGTCGGCCTGGCCTACGACCACCGGCTGATCAACGGGCGCGACGCCGCCCGGTTCCTGACCGCGCTCAAGCAGGAGGTCACGACCCCGTGACGGAGACGCTCACCGAAGCCAAGCGGGCGCTGCTGGCCCAGCGGTTACGCCGCCGCGCGGCCCGCACGATCGAGCCGCGCCCGGCCGGCGTCCTGCCGCCGCTCGCGCACGCGCAGGAGCGGTTGTGGTTCCTGGACCAGTACGAGCCGGGCTCGACCGCGTTCGTGGTGCCGTCGGTGGTCCGGGTGCGCCGCCCGGTCGACGAGCACGAGCTGCGGGGCGCGCTGACCCGGCTGCTGGCCCGGCACGAGGCGCTGCGGATGGGCTTCCGCGCCGACGAGGAAGGCCGCCCCGGGCTGGTGCTGCACGACCCCGGGCACCCGGCGCTGACGGTGTGCGAGGCGGACGGCCTGGAGGAGGCGATGGACCTGGTCCACGCCGAGCTCGCCGTGCCGTTCGACCTGGCCGCGGACCTGCTCCTGCGGGTCCTGCTGGTACGGCTGGCGCCCGACGACCACGTGCTGCTGCTGAAGTCGCACCACATCGTGGTGGACGGCTGGTCGGCCGAGATCGTGCTGCGCGACCTGCTGGCGCTGCACGACGGCCAGATGCTGGAGCCGCTGCCGATCGGCTACGGCGACTACGCCCTGTGGGAGACGGGCCGCGACTACAGCCGCGAGGTCGGCTACTGGCGGGCGCGGCTGGACGGGCTGGCGCCGCTGGAGCTGCCGACGGACCTGCCGCGCCCGCCGGTGCGCCGGGACGTGGGCGCGGGCACCCCGGTGCGGGTCCCGGCCGAGACGGTGAGCAAGCTGGCCGAGCTGGGCGCCCGGGCGCAGGCGACGCCGTACATGACGATGCTGGCCGCCTTCCAGGTGCTGCTCGGCAAGCTGGCCGGGCAAGAGGACCTCGCGGTCGGCACGCCGGTGGCCGGGCGCGGCCTGCCGGAGCTGGACGGCCTGGTCGGCATGTTCGTGAACACCCTGGTCATGCGGGCCGACCTGAGCGGCGACCCGACCTTCGAGGAGTACCTGCACCGGGTGCGCGAGTCGTGCCTGGACGCCTACGCCCACCAGGACGTGCCGTTCGACCGGCTGGTCACCGAGCTGAACGTGCCGCGCGACGTGAGCCGCTCGCCGCTGTGCCAGGCGGTGTTCGCGCTGCAGAACTTCGCCCAGCACAGCGACCCGGCGGTCGAGCCGCTGGCGGTGGCCGAGACGAGCGCGCGCTCGGACGTGTGCCTGTACCTGTTCGAGACCGGCGGGGAGCTGACCGGGACGCTGACCTACAGCACCGACCTGTTCACCGAGGCGAGCGCGGAGCGGCTGGCCCGGCGGTTCGAGACGCTGCTGCGCTCGATCGCCGCCGACCCCGGGGCGCGGCTGTCGGACCTGTCGCTGCTGGCGCCGGGCGAGCTGGAGCTGCTGGAGTCCTTCGCCACCGGCGAGCCGGTGCGGCCGCTGCCGGCCAGGCTGCTGCACGAGGTGCTCGGCACCGGCGACGGGATCGCGGTGACCTGCGACGGCGTCTCGCTCAGCTACAGCGAGCTGGACCGGCGCGCCACCGAGCTGGCCGTGGCGCTCCAGCACCGAGGCGTCGGGCCGGACGTGCGGGTCGGCGTGCTGCTGGAGCAGTCGGCCGAGGTGGCCGTGGCGCTGCTGGGCGTGCTCAAGGCGGGCGGCGCGTACGTGCCGCTCGACCCGAAGGCCCCGCGCGAGCGGCTGGACTACCTGCTCGGCGACTGCGGCGCGGTCGCCGTCGTGACCGACCGCGCCGACGTGCCGGGCGCGATCCCGGTGACCGCCCGGGCCGAGGGCGAGCTGGCCGATCCGGGCACCACGCCCGAGCACCTCGCCTACGTGATCTACACCTCGGGCACGACCGGCCGGCCGAAGGGCGTGGCGGTCCAGCACCGGCAGATCCTCACCTACCTGGCCGGGGTGCGCGAGCGGTTCGAGATCGAGCCCGGCTCGGACTTCACGCTGATGCAGTCGCTCGCCTTCGACTTCGGCATCACCGTGTTCTACCTGTCGCTGCTGACCGGCGGCACGCTGCGGCTGCTGGACCCGCAGACGCAGGAGCTGCCGGAGACCGACTACCTGAAGCTGACCCCCTCACACCTGGCCTCGCTGCTGGCGGCCGACCCGGCGCAACCGCTGCCGCGCAAGCTGCTCATCCTCGGCGGCGAGGCCTCGCGCTCGGCGTGGGCGGCGGAGCTGGCCCGCCGGACCCGGGTCGTGAACCACTACGGGCCGACCGAGGCGACGGTGGGCATCACCACGCACGAGGTGACCGGCGCCGAGACCGAGCCCGCGCTGCCGATCGGCCGGCCGCTGCCGGGCGCCCGGGTGCTGGTGCTGGACGAGCGGCGGCGGCCGGTGCCGGTGGGCGCGGTCGGCGAGATCTACCTCGGCGGCGACCGGCTGGCGCGCGGCTACCTGGGCCGGCCCGAGCTGACCGCGGAACGCTTCGTCGAGCACGAGGGCGAGCGCCTGTACCGCACCGGCGACCTGGGCCGCTGGCTGCCCGGCGGCGAACTGTGCTTCCTGGGCCGGCGCGACCTGCAGGTCAAGGTCCGCGGGCACCGCGTGGAGCTGGGCGAGATCGAGGCCGCGCTGACCGCGCTGGCGCAGGTAGACCAGGCCGTGGCCGAGCTGCGGGGCGAGCGGCTGGTGGCCTACCTGGTCGGCGAGCGGCTGAGCGTGAGCGAGCTGCGCGCGGCGCTCGGGCGGACCTTGCCGGACTACATGGTGCCCACGCACTACGTGTGGCTGCCGGAGCTGCCGCTGAAATCGCACGGCAAGGTGGACCGGGCGGCCCTGCCCGAGCCCGAGCAGGAGCGGCCCGAGCAGGAGGCGGGGTACGAGCCGCCGGACGGGCCGCTGGAGGAGGCGGTCGCCGAGGTCTGGGGCGAGGTGCTCGGCCTCGGCCGGGTGGGCGCGCTCGACGACTTCTTCGACCTGGGCGGGCACTCGCTGCTGGCCGCGCAGGTGATCGCCCGGCTGCGGCGAAGGCTGCCCCGGCCGGTCAGCATCCTCGACCTGTTCCAGAACCCGACCGTGCGCGGGCTGGCGGCGCTGGCCGACAGGGAGGCCTCCGACCGGCTGGTCCACCGGCTCACCCCCGCGCAGCGGGCGCAGGCCAGCGTGGTCTGCGTGCCGTACAGCGGGGGCAGTGCGGCGATCTACCAGCCGCTGGCCGACGCGATGCCGCCTGGCCAGGCCGTCTACACGGTCACCGTGCCCGGCCACGAGCTGGGCGCGCACGAGCAGGCCACGCCGGTCGCGGAGATCGCCGAGCGCTGCGCGGCGGAGATCCTGGCCGAGGTGGAGGGGCCGCTGGCGTTGTACGGGCACTGCGGGCTGGGCGTCATGCTCACCGTGGAGATCGCCCGGCGGCTGGAGGCGGCCGGGCGCGAGGTGGACGCGGTCTACCTCGGCGGCGTCTTCCCCTTCGCCCGGCCGCGCAAGGGCCTGCGGCGGATCACCGAGGCGATCGAGAAGCTGCAGGGCGACCGGCACTGGGCCAACGGGCTGCGCGCGGCCGGGCTGGACACCGACGGGCTGGGCCGCGAGGAGCTGCAACTGCTCATCGAGAACCAGCGGCGCGGCACCAAGGAGGCCGAGGAGTACTTCACCCGCCTGTTCGAGGAGGAGCCCGAGCCGCTGCGCGCGCCGGTGATCTCGGTCGTCGGCGAGCGCGACCCGGCCACCGAGTTCTACCAGGAGCGCTTCCGCGAGTGGCACCGCATCACCGGCACCACCGCGCTCGTGGTGCTGGACGAGGCGGGGCACTACTACCTGAAGTACCGCGCGGCCGAGCTGTCGGGGATCCTCACCCGCACGCACCACGCCTTCGGCAGCGGCGAGCTGCGCAGGACCGAGGGCTCGACGTGGTGGCTGCACGACGTGTCCGAGGGCGCGGTCGACACCGGGCCTGAGCCGAGCATGCGGCGTTTCTCGGCGGTGGCCGCGGGGCAGCTCGTCTCGATCGTGGGCGGGGCGCTGACCGAGTTCGCCATCCCGATCTGGATCTACACCACGACCGGGTCCCTGGTCAGCTTCGCGCTCTTCTCGGTGCTCGCGCTGGTGCCGGGCACGCTGGTCGCGCCGCTGGCCGGGGCGATCGTCGACCGGTTCGACCGGCGCAAGGTCATGCTGGCCGGCAGCACGGCGGCGGGCGGCACCCAGCTCGCGCTGGCATTGTTGCTGTGGACCGACCGGCTGCAGATCTGGCACGTCTACCCGCTGCTGGCGCTGTTGTCGGTGGCGCTGACCTTCCAGCGGCTGGCCTACCAGTCGGCGGTGCCGCAGCTCGTGCCCAAGCGCTACCTCGGGCACGCCAACGGCATCGTGCAGCTCGTCACCGGCACCTCGCAGCTCATCGTGCCGCTCATCGCGGTCGGGCTGATCGCGGTCATCGGGCTGGACGGCATCCTCACCATCGAGGTCGTCTCCTACACCGTCGCCATCGGCACGCTGCTGCTGGTGCGCTTCCCGCGCACCATGGCCGCCCGGCGGCGCGAGTCGCTGCTCGCCGAGATCGCCGGAGGCTGGCGGTTCACCTGGGGCAACCGGGGGCTGCGCGCGATGGTGTTGTGGTTCGCGGCGCTGAACATCTTCCTGTCGCCGCTGTTCGTGCTGATCACGCCGCTGGTGCTGGGCTTCGCGACGCTCCAGGACGTGGGCCGGGTGGCCTTCGCCGGCGGCATCGGGGCCTTCGCCGGCGGGCTCGTGCTGACGATCTGGGGCGGGCCCAGGCGGCTGCGGCTGCGCGGGGTACTGCTGGCCACGCTCGGGCTGGCCGCGGCGGCGCTGGTCACCGGGCTGCGGGCCGAGCTGTGGGTGGTCGCGATCGGCGCGTTCGGGCTGTCGTTCGCGCTGACCACGGTCAACGGCATCTACGCGACGATCGTGCAGGTCAAGGTGCCCAGGCGCTTCCACGGGCGGGTGTTCGCGCTGAACACCATGGTCGCGTGGTCCACGTTGCCGATCGGGTTCGGGCTGGTCGCGCCCTACGGCACCGCACTGGTGGAGCCGCTGCTGGCGCCCGGCGGCGCGCTGGCCGGGACGGTCGGCGCGGTGATCGGGACCGGGCCGGGGCGCGGCATCGGGCTGATGTACCTGCTGCTGGCCCTGGCGATCACGGTGGTGGTCGGGGTGGCGCTGCGCGTGCGAGTGCTGGCGCGCTTCGACACCGAGGTGCCGGACTCGCCACCCGACGACCTCATCGGGGCCCAGCAGATCAGCGAACGGGCCGCCATCGCAAAGGTGCTGCCGCTCCGCCGCTGATCAGGCGCCCGGCGGCGGCCGTGAAGACCGCGCCGGGCGCCCGCACCCCCAGCGGCTCCCACAGCGCGCCGGGGAGCAGGGTGGCCAGCTCGCCGTCCTCGCCGGTGGCGAACAGCCGGCCGTTCAGCCCGGCCAGGCAGCGGGCCCCGTTCGAGGGGCCCGCGTCCTGCCAGCCGTCCCGGCCGAACGGGCGCGACCACAGGCGCCCGGCGGTGGTGGCGACGTAGAAGGTGCAGTCGGCGATCGCCAGGGCCACGGCTCCCGCGGGGGCGGGGCCGAGGTCCAGCTCCCGGGCTTGGGAGGCCGTGCCGAGCGCGAGCAGGCGGGAGTCGGCGGTGAGGGCGTGGAGGCCGACCGCGACGCCGCCCGCGGCCTCGCGGGGGACGGCCAGGGCGAGCAGGGGCGGCGTCCGGCGGACCGGCCGCCAGGGCAGGTTCTGGCCGCACAGCTCGCGGGCCAGCAGCCGGCCGCCCGGGTCGGCCGCGTAGAGGGTACGGCCCAGCACCGCCAGGGCCTGCAGCTCGGCGGGCGGCCCGATCACCTCCCAGCGCGGCGAGCGCGGCGCCGACAGCCGGTCCAGGACGTTGCGGGTGACCCGCTCGACGACCGGGTCGTGCAGCGTGTTGCCCCAGTTGACGGTGGCGGCGTTGAAGACGGTGCCCAGCCCGCTGGTGAAGACGCCCATGGTGGCCATGCCGCCCTGCCCGTAGGCGGCCCAGTGGCGCAGGTCGGCGGTGGCGAGCACGACGAAGGACGGCGGCGTGCCGTCCCGCGCGGTGACCCGCGGCACCCCGTCGATCTCCTCGAACTCCGCGGCGTCGGTCTCGTAGCCGAGGCAGCCCTGGCCGAACTTGTCGCCGTCGGTCAGCCCGGTGCCCTCGAAGGCCCAGTGCCCGGCGAAGCGCACGGTGTAGGACTCCTCCAGCATGCGCTTCATGTGCGGGCCCCAGGTCCCGGCCCCGGCGCGGAAGCTGGTGCCGGTCAGGCCGTTCTCGGGCCGGTCGGCGGCGCTCCACTCGGCGGTGGGGTCCTCCAGCGGGTCGCGGTGGCAGACCATGGTCCGGCCGCCGTCCTCCAGGCGGATCTGCCACCACGCGGTGTTGCCCGAGAAGACGGCCAGGTTGCCGCCCCGGCGCACGAACTCCTCCACGGCGTCGCGCATCCCGGCCGACCAGTACTCGTCGTGCCCGTTGACCACCAGGAGCCGGTGCTGTTCGAGCAGGTCGAGGCCGTGGTCGAGGTCGAGGTTGGCGCAGTAGGCGACGTCGTAGCCGGCGGGGCGGAGCCAGCGGATCAGCCCCTCCTCCCAGCGTTCGGGTGGCGGGCCGCCGCCGGGGCGGTCGAAGCTCACCCGGCGGGCGCGGTCCGGCGCCTCGGTCCAGTAGAGGCCCTCGCCGGGGTGGCCGGCGCGGTTGTAGGCCTGCCAGGTGGTGAAGGGCACGCTGACCAGGATGGGGGCGCTCGGGACGGCTTGCCGTACCACGAAGTGCACCTCGTTGTCGGGGCACGGGGCGGCGCCGGGCAGGCCGTACGGCCAGGGGATCGGGGGGCCGAAGCGGGCGCGGTAGAGCGAGGAGGGCCAGGTGGCGGGGATGTCGAGGGTCCAGGTGGGGGCCGTGGCGTGCCCTTCGTGGACGGTCCGGCCGGTGGCGACGTCGGTGACGGTGACCGGGCACGGCTCGGAGACGGTGAAGCGCAGGGAGCCGCCCTGCGGGCAGGAGGTGGCCGCGGCCCAGGCCTCGACGCTCATCGGCGGCCCGCCTCGCTGAGGCCCGTCCCGGTGGGAGCCCCGGCGAGGGCGGCCTCGACGAGGGTGGACTCCAGGCCGCGCAGCCAGGCTTCGATGGCGGGCCTGGGCAGGTAGCGGGTGTCGGCGGTGAGCGAGACGCCCTCCGGGGTGACGTGCACGCAGAAGCGGCAGTTGAGCTTGTCCTGGCTCATCGGCCACGACAGCGTCGTCTTGTCCAGGGCGCGCTCCAGCTCCTCGGGCTCGCACGGCGCGGGCCCGGGGTCGGCGAAGCGCAGGTCGTTGAAGCAGCAGTTCGGGTGGACCGGCTCGCCCCGGCGGGCGCTCTCGGCGGCGACGACGCGGGCGCGGTCGGCCGGGTCGTGGAAGGCGCTGCGGTAGGCGCGCATGGCGGCGGGCACGGCCCGGCGCAGCAGCTCGGCGAAGGGCAGGTCGGTGTCGAGGGTCAGCAGGCCCTCCTGCGACAGGGTGCCGACCAGGCCGAGCGTCTCGCGGCGGAAGCGGTTGGCGACGATCGGCAGCACCGCGCTGGTGCCGGTCCCGGCGAGCTTGGCGACCGCGCTGAGCAGCACGGTCGAAGTGGAGGTGGCGTGCCGGGCGGCCAGGGCGCGCACGGCCAGCTCCAGCGCCGGCGAGTGGAGCAGCGCCCGCCAGATGGGCGGGGTGTCCGGCGCGGCGACCTGGGTGGGGAACATCGTCGTGGGCATGCGCTCGTGCGCCTGCGCCCAGTGCTCGGCGGCGCGGGCGGCGACGTGGCGGCCTTCCGGCCCGGCCTGCCAGCGGGCGAGGTCGAGCTGCTGCGGGGCGGCGGTG
Organism: Nonomuraea sp. NPDC050328; assembly: GCF_044459405.1. Lineage (NCBI taxonomy): Bacteria > Bacillati > Actinomycetota > Actinomycetes > Streptosporangiales > Streptosporangiaceae > Nonomuraea > Nonomuraea sp. NPDC050328. The sequence goes on from NZ_JBITIW010000003.1 coordinate 967,666, forward strand.
CGCGGGGCGCGGCCGAGGGCCAGCAGCCGCAGGTCGCGCACGGCGACCTCGGCGCCCAGGCCGTCGGCGGCCAGATGGCAGAAGGCGAGCACGACCTGGCGGACCAGGCCGTCCCGGACGACGAGCGAGGCGCGCAGCGGCCACTCGGCGGCGTAGTCGAAGCGGGCGGCGGTGAGCTCGGCCAGGGCGGTGTCGGGGTCGTCGTGCGCCTGGACCGGTAACCGGCCCCGCTCGTGCTGCCGCTGGCCGCCGTCCTGGACGAGGGTGCGGAAGGCGCCGTGCCGCTCGACGAGCCGGCCGAGCGCGTCGAGGACGACGCCCGGCTCGGTGGCCGGGATCCGGACGATCCGCCCGAAGTTGAAGTAGTGGTCGTCCGGGGCGGTCTTCTGGACGGCGTCCCAGATCGCGGCCTGTCCCCAGGTCAGCGGTGCGGTGCCGGCGCCGGGGCCGGCGAACTCGACGATCATCGGGCGGACACGAACGCGGCGAGGCGGTCGAGGTCGTCCAGGAGCTCCAGGCCCTGCTCGGTGAGGTCCACCTCGACCCCGAACTCGCCCTCGATCGCGTCGACCAGCCGCATCTGCCCGATCGAGGTCAGCCCGAGCGCGGTCAGCGGCAGCCCCGACTTGAGCGCCTCCTCGGCGGTGACGGCGTGGTCGGAGGCCTCGGCGACCAGCTCGGCCAGGCGTTCCTTGATCATGTCAGCTCCTTCGCGAGGCGCTCCGCCTCCTCGTCCGACAGCTCGCCGAGCTCGGCCAGCAGCAGGTCCTCGACCACCGCGGCCAGTTCGGCCACCGTGGGTCCGGCGAACAGCGCCCGGATGGGCACCTCCACCTCCACCGTCGCGCGCAGCCGGGCGATCACCCGGACCGCGGACAACGAGTGGCCGCCCAGCGCGAAGAAGTCGTCCAGCGCGCCGACCTTCTCCAGCTCCAGCACCTCGGCGTAGACCTCGGCGACCAGCGCCTCGGCGTCGCCGCGCGGGGCGAGGTAGCCGGCGGCGACCGGCTGCGGCCTGGGCAGCGCGTTGCGGTCGACCTTGCCGTTCGGGGTGAGCGGCAGCTTGTCCAGCGGGATGAGCGTCGCGGGGACCATGTAGCCGGGCAGCCGGGCAGCCGCGTGCTCCCTGGCCTCGGCCGGGTCGCCGCCGACCAGGTAGGCCACCAGCAGTTCCTCGCGCACCGCGGCCACCGCCTGCCGGACGCCGGGGGCGCTCTCCAGCACCGCCTCGATCTCGCCGAGCTCGATCCGGTGGCCGCGCAGCTTCACCTGGGTGTCGGTGCGGCCGAGGAACTCCAGCTCGCCGCCGGGCAGCCGGCGGACCAGGTCGCCGGTGCGGTAGACCCGCTCGCCGCCGAACTCGACGAAGCGCTCGGCGGTCAGCTCGGGGCGGCCCAGATAGCCGGTGGCCAGGCCGGCGCCGCCGATGAGCAGCTCGCCGGGCACGCCTTCGGGCAGCAGCGTGCCGTCCCGGCCGACGACGTGCAGCGTGGTGTTGGCCAGGGGGCGGCCGATCGAGACGCGCTCGGGGGCCTCGGGGACCTCCCAGGCACTCGACCAGATGGTGGTCTCGGTGGGGCCGTACATGTTGATCAGGCGGGAGGTGCGCTCGCGCAGCTCGGCGGCCAGCCGGACGGGCAGGGGTTCGCCGCCGACCAGGCCGGTCACCCGGGGCAGGTCCGCGGTGAGCAGCACCCGCCAGCCGGACGGCGTGGCCTGGACGTGCGTGACGCCCTCGGCCCGCACCAGGGCGGCCAGCGCGCCGGCGTCCCAGGCGTCCTCGGCGACGACGAGCCGGCCGCCGGTGATCAGCGGCAGGTAGAGCTCCAGGCCGGAGATGTCGAAGGAGAGCGAGGTCAGTGCCAGCCACACGTCCTGGGGCCCGGCGCCGAGCAGGTCTCGCATGGCGAGCAGGAAGTTGACCAGCGCGCGGTGCGGGATGACGACGCCCTTGGGCCGGCCGGTGGAGCCGGAGGTGTAGAGCACGTAGGCGGTGTCGGCGCGGGTCACCACGGGCTCGGCCGGTTCGGCGCTCACCTCGGTCAGGACCAGCCGCGCGCCGGAGTCCTCCAGCACGAAGGCGACGCGGGCCTCGGGGTAGTCGGGGTCCACCGGCAGGTAGGCCGCGCCGGCCATCGCCACGCCGAGCAGCGCGACGACCATGTCGGGGCCGCGCGGCAGCCGTACCGCCACCAGGTCGCCGGGGCCTACGCCCCGCCGGCGCAGGTCGGCGGCCACTCCCCCGGCCCGGGTGACCAGCTCGCGGTAGCTGAGCCGGTCCACCGCCCGGGCGTCCGGGGTGGCCTCGGCCTGGCGGAGCACCAGGTCGACGACGGTCACGTCGGGCAGGTCGGCGGCGGTGTCGTTCCAGGCGGCCAGCCGCTCGCGCTCGGCCTCGGGCAGCGGTTCGCCGGTGCGCAGCAGCGACAGGTAGCGCTCGGCCATCCGCTCGACCGTCTCGCGGTCGAACAGCTCCTCGCTGTAGATCGCCTCCCCCAGCAGCCCGCCGTCGGCCTGCGGGTAGAGGTCGAGGGTGAGGTCGTGGCGGGCCGGGTGCCACCCGTGCTCGTACGGCTCGGCCGCCAGTCCCGGCACCGGCTCGGCGACCTCGGCCTGCGTGTGCAGCGCGAAGAGGGTCTGGTAGAGCGGGGTCCGGCTCAGGTCGCGCTCGACGCCCAGGGCGGTGATCAGCCGGTCGACCGGGACGTCCGGCCTGGCCATGGCCTCCAGCACCGTCTTCCTGGTACGGCGGAGCAGCTCCTCGGGCGTGGGCGCGCCGGACAGGTCGCACCTGAGCACCATGGTGGTCGACAGGTAGCCGATGGCCCGTTCGAGCTCGGGCGTCGACCGCCCGGCCGTCGGCACGCCGACGCAGAAGTCGTCCTGCCCGCTGTGCGCGGCCAGCAGCCGCTGGTAGGCGGTGAGCAGGGCCATGAACGGCGTGCAGCGAGCCTGCCGCGCCCGCTCGCCCACCTCGGCGGCCAGCTCCGGCGAGATGGTGAAGCGCACGACCCCGCCGCGCGTCCCGCGCCGGGCGGGCCGGGGACGGTCGGTGGCCAGTTCCAGGACCGGGACGCCGGCCAGCTTGGCCGTCCACCAGCCGAGGTCGGCCTCCTCGTGCCGCTCCGGCCTGGGCGCCGGCTCGGTGGGCGGGGTGCCCGCGTAGCAGGCCGCCACCTCCTCGCGCAGCACGGTCAGCGACCAGCCGTCGCCGTTGATGTGGTGCAGGACGACGCAGAGCACGTGCTCATCGGGGCCGAGCTCGACCAGCGTCACCCGGAACGGCGGGGCGGCGGCCAGGTCGAAGGCGGCGTTGGTGCGCTCGCGGACGATCCGGCGGGCCTCCTGGTCGTCGCCGGCTCGCAGCCGCTCGAACGCCACCGGTCCCGGCGCTTCCACGACGGCCCGGGGCCGCCCCTCGACCTCCTCGAACCTGGTCCTGAGCGCCGCGTGCCGGGCCGCCACCTGGGCGAAGGCCCGTTCCAGCCGCGGCACGTCGAGCGGGCCGCGCAGGAGGTAGGCGTAGGAGCAGTTGTAGGACGGGTCTTCGGGGTCGAGCTTGGTGAGGAACCAGAGACGTTCCTGCCCGTAGGAGAGCACTGTCGTCCTCTCGACTTTCTTTTAAGAAAGTTTCCTATTAGAAAGGAGTATTCCATGATCTTCACGGCCCGGCAAGCGTTTTGCCCGGGCTTGGGAGAGCTGGGGCGGAAAGTGGGCAGGGGTCGGTCTGGAAGGGTCCACGTCGAAAGGATGAGTGCCATGCCTCGGGGATCCAGCCCCAAGCGGGAACGGCAGTACGAGCACATCAAGGACAGCGCGCGCAAGCGCGGGACCAGCGAGAAGCGCGCCAAGGAGATCGCCGCCCGCACGGTCAACAAGGAGCGGGCCAGGTCCGGGGAGGCCAAGACGGCCAGCCGCACCTCGACCCAGGACATCTCCTCCAGCCGGCGCGGCGGGCTGCGCTCGCACTCCGGCTCGCAGGGCCGCACCAAGGAGCAGCTCTACGCCGAGGCGCGCAAGCGCAACATCGAAGGCCGGTCGAAGATGACCAAGGCCCAGTTGGAGAAGGCGCTCGGCTAACCGGCGTTGCTGTTTCGGCAACGAACTTTGCGCCCTGGGCCAGACGTGCCGCATAGTCGGGGCACGGAGGTGGTCGAGATGACCGACAGGTTGCTGAACAGCTATGACGTGGTGGTGGCCGGCGGAGGCGCCGCGGGACTGAACGGGGCGCTGATGCTGGCCCGATCCCGGCGCTCGGTCGTGGTGATCGACGCCGGCGACCCGCGCAACACGCCCGCCTCGGGCGTGCACGGGCTGCTGGGCCGCGAGGGCATGCCTCCGGCCGAGCTGCTGGCGCTGGGCCGGGCCGAGGTGCGCCAGTACGGCGGGCACGTGGTGCGGGGTGAGATCGCGAGCGCCCGGCGCGAGGAGGAGTCCGGCGGTTTCGTGGTGACCCTCGCCGACGGCCGGTCCGTGCGGGCCCGCCGGCTGCTGGTCACCACCGGGCTGTCGGACGAGCTCCCGGCCATCCCGGGGCTGCGCGAGCGCTTCGGCCGCGACGTGCTGCACTGCCCGTACTGCCACGGCTGGGAGGTGCGCGACCAGGCCATCGGGATCCTGGCCAGCGGGCCGATGTCCATGCACCAGGCGCTGCTGTTCCGGCAGCTCAGCGCGGACGTCGTCTACTTCACGCACACCGCGGCTCCGCTCACCGACGAGGAGCGGGCGCAGCTCGCGGCCCGTGGCGTCCGGGTCGAGGCGGGCGAGGTGACCGGCCTGGAGGTGACCGGGGACCGGCTGTCGGGCGTGCGGCTGGCCGACGGGCGGGTGGTCGCCCGCGAGGCGCTGGCCGTGGCGACCCGGATGGTGGCCAGGGCCGGGTTCCTGGACGGGCTCGGGCTGAAGGCCGTGGAGCACCCGATGGGAGTCGGCGAGCACATCCCGGTGGACGCCGCCGGCCGTACCGAGGTCGCCGGAGTCTGGGCGGCGGGCAACGTGAGCGACCTGATGGCGCAGGTCGGCGCGTCGGCGGCGGCCGGGGCCGCCGCCGGGGCGCAGATCAACGCCGACCTGGTGATGTCCGAGACCCGCGAGGCGGTCGCGGCGCTGGGCTGAGCGCGGAAGCGGGGCCGCCCTCCTGACGTGGGGCGGTCCCGCCGACTCTTGACAGCTTTTCTGTCAGGAGATACGTTCCGGCTTAATTTAAAGGAAACTTTCCTATTAGATTCCTTTAGAGAGCTCCCACCCCCCAACAGCCGGAGCAGTTCATGAAGCGTTTCCTCGTCGCAGCTCTCGGGGCCTTACTGATCCCCGGGGGCACCTTCATCGCCACCGTGCCGAGCGCCCACGCGGCGGTGCGGACCATGGCGCCCGCATGGGCGCCCTACACGACCTACGCCGTGGGCGCGGTTGTCACCTACAACGGGACCGACTACACCGCCGTCCAGGGCCACACCTCCTTGCCGGGCTGGGAGCCGCCGAACGTTCCCGCGCTGTGGAAGGCCGGCGGTGGCGGCGGCGGTGACACCCAGGCGCCCACGGTGCCGGGCAACCTGCGCAGCACGGCGACCACGACCAGCAGCATCGCGCTGGCCTGGAACGCCTCGACCGACAACGTCGGGGTGACCGGCTACGAGGTCTACCGCGGCAGCACCCTGGTGACCACCACCAACGGCACCACGCTGGCCTACACCGACAGCGGCCTGACCGCGGGCACGAGCTACACCTACACCGTCCGCGCCAAGGACGCCGCGAACAACCGCTCGGCCGACAGTGCCCCGCTGACCGCCTCGACCCAGCAGGGCAACGGCGCGCCCGGCCAGCCCGGCGCCCCGTCGGTCTCCTCGGTGACCGGCACCTCGATCGCCCTGTCCTGGGGCGCCTCGACCGGCACCGTCACCGGCTACCGGGTCTACGAGGGCAGCACCCAGGTCGCCCAGGTGACCGGCACCTCGGCCACGATCACCGGGCTCGGCACCTGCACCTCGCACACCTACACGGTGCGCGCCTACAACGCCAACGGCGAGTCGGCTCCCAGCGCGCCGGTCTCCGGCACCACCACCGGGTGCACCGGCGGCGGCAACAAGCTGCTCGGCTACTTCGTGCAGTGGGGCGTCTACGGCCGCAACTACCACGTCAAGAACATCGACACCAGCGGCTCGGCCGCCAAGCTGACGCACATCAACTACGCCTTCGGCAACGTCCAGGGCGGCAAGTGCACCATCGGCGACTCCTTCGCCGACTACGAGAAGTCCTACGGCGCCGCCGAGAGCGTCGACGGCGTGGCCGACACCTGGGACCAGCCGCTGCGCGGCAGCTTCAACCAGCTCCGCAAGCTGAAGGCCAAGTACCCGCACATCAAGGTGCTGTTCTCCTTCGGCGGCTGGACCTGGTCCGGCGGCTTCGGCCAGGCGGCGCAGAACGCGGCCGCCTTCGCCGACTCCTGCTACAAGCTGGTCGAGGACCCGCGCTGGGCCGACGTGTTCGACGGCATCGACATCGACTGGGAGTACCCGAACGCCTGCGGCCTGACCTGTGACACCAGCGGTCCGGCGGCGTTCAAGAACCTCATGCAGGCTCTGCGCACCCGCTTCGGCCAGAACTACCTGGTCACCGCGGCCATCACCGCCGACGGCACCTCCGGCGGCAAGATCGACGCGGCCGACTACGGCGGCGCGGCGCAGTACCTCGACTGGTACAACGTCATGACCTACGACTTCTTCGGCGCCTGGGCCGCGCAGGGCCCGACCGCCCCGCACTCCCCGCTGACCACCTACAACGGCATCCCGACCCCGGGCTTCTACTCCGACAACGCGATCCAGAAGCTCAAGAGCAAGGGCGTCCCGGCCAGCAAGCTGCTGCTCGGCATCGGCTTCTACGGCCGCGGCTGGACCGGCGTCACCCAGTCCGCCCCCGGCGGCACCGCCACCGGCCCGGCGCCCGGCACCTACGAGCAGGGCAACGAGGACTACAAGGTCCTCAAGACCCGCTGCCCGGCCACCGGCACCGTCGCCGGCACCGCCTACGCGCACTGCGGCAACCAGTGGTGGAGCTACGACACCCCGGCGACCATCGGCGGGAAGATGAGCTACTCCAAGCAGCAGGCTCTCGGCGGCGCGTTCTTCTGGGAGCTCTCCGGTGACACCACCAACGGCGAGCTGATCACGGCCATGAAGAGCGGGCTCGGCTGAGCCGGCACGACCCGGCCCGCCCCTTCTGATCCGAGGAGGGCTCGGCCGGAGTAGGACGGGCGGGTGCGGCGCTCCGGGCGCCGCACCCGCTTCCTTTTCCGCCCTTCAGCCTTTCCGCCGCTCAGCTTTTCGCCCTTCAGCCTTTCCGCCGCTCAGCCTTTCCGCCGCTCAGCTTTTCCGCCCTTCAGCGGCCCAGCTCCGCTTCCCGGTCGAGGCGGCCCAGTTTGTGCGGGTTGCGGATCACGTAGATCCGGCTCACCCGCCCGTCCTCGATCACCAGCGCCACGGCCGCGTCCAGCCGCCCGTCCAGCTCGAAGCGCGCCGCCGGCCCGCCGTTCAGCCGCATCGGCGCCACCTCGAAGTCCAGCTCCAGCCGGGTCAGGGTCGCCAGCAGCGTGCTCACCCGCCCGGCGCCCCTGACCGGCCGCCGGGACGCGTTCACCACGCCGCCGCCGTCGGCGACCACGATCACGTCCGGGGCGAGCACCTCCATCAGCTCCCCCAGGTCGCCGCCGCGCACCGCGGCCAGGAACCGCTCGACGACCGCGTCCTGCTCGGCCCGGCTCACCCGGGTCCTCGGCCGCCGCGCACTCACGTGCGCCCGCGCCCGGTGCGCGATCTGCCGCACCGCCGCCGGCGTCCTGCCCACCGCCGCCGCGATCTCCTCGTACGGCGTGGCGAACACCTCGCGCAGCACGAACACCGCCCGCTCGGCCGGCCCGAGCGTCTCCAGTACGGTCAGCATCGCGTACGACACGCTCTCGGCGAGCTCCACGTCCTCGGCCACGTCGGGGCCGACCAGCAGCGGCTCCGGCAGCCACTCCCCCACGTACTCCTCCCGCCGCCTGGCCAGGGTGCGGAGCCGGTTGAGCGCCTGCCGGGTGACGCTCCGCACCAGGTAGGCGCGCGGATCGACCACCTCGTCCCGCGCCGCCGGGGCCAGTGCGGCCCAGCGCAACCACGTCTCCTGCACCACGTCCTCGGCGTCGGCGGCCGAACCGAGCACCTCGTAGGCGACGGTGAACAGCAACCTGCGGTGACCGACGAACGGATCCTCGGCGGGGGTTGGCTGGTGACGCGGGCCGTCGGCGGGCCGGGGGTGCTCGGGATCGCAGGGCTCGGTCATGGGGCCGGGGTGGCGCCGCTCGGCCGGGCCAGTGGCTCCAGGCCGCAGGCCGCGGCGAAGCCCTGCGCCTCGATGCCGAGGGCGACGTTCATCCGGGCGGTCTGGTTGGCCAGTGCGGCGAAGGCGGTGAGTTCGAGCAGCGCCGCCGGCCCCAACCGGTCCAGCAGCCGGGCCGACAGCTCGTCGGTCACCGTGGGCGGCGTCCGCGACATCGCCTCGGCGTACTCCAGCACGTCCCGCTCCAGCGGCGTGAACAGCGCCGACTCCCGCCACCTGGGCACCTCACGCGCCTTGGCCATGTCCAGCCCCTCGTTGTGCGCGCGGAAGTACCCGTAGTCCAGGCAGAAGGAGCAGCCGACCAGGGCGGCCACCGCCAGGTGCGCGTAGGACTTCAGGTTCTCGTCGCACCGGTCCCACCTGGTGGCCTTGCGGCCCATCCCGAGGGTGGCGCCGAGCACGGGCCGATGGTGCCACAGCACCCCGAGCGAATCGGGCACCTCGCCCAGCATCCGCTTGCTCGCCCGCTTCAGCACGGCTCCGTACAGGCCGGTGATCTCGGCGTGGGGAATCCGGTTTCCGGTCATGCGTCTCCTCCTCGGATCTGCTCTCCCCATGCAGACACCGCCCGCCGCCCGAGTGTGACACCGCACCGGCCGAGGACCGCCGGGTCAGGCGTAGCGCGGGTCGCGCTCACCGGAGTACACCACCGTCATGCCCAGCCGCGCGACGAGCGTCCCCGGGTTGCGGTACACGTGCGGCCGGTCACCGCGCATCCGCAACGCGTCGCCCTCCCGCAGCTCGAACTCCGCTCCCCCGACCCCCACCTGCAGCTCCCCCTCATAGAGGTGCAGCAGTTCCCGGGTGCCCGCCGGGTGCCCGGGCGAGCGGATCTCGTCCCCCGCCGCGATCACGAAGTCCCACACCTCCACGAACGGCGCCTGCCCGTCGTTGACCAGCAGCCTGGACCGGCTGGCCCGGCCGGCGGGCCGTTCCAGCACCTCCGCCGCCCGCGCCACATACCCCAGTTCCTCGGGCGGCTCGACCAGCACGCCGATCGGCACGCCCAGCGTGGCCGCGAGCCTGGCCAGCGTGGCGACGCTGGCATTGGTCCTGGCCGTCTCGATCTGCTGGACCATGTTGCGGCTCACCCCGGACCTGGTGGCCAGGTCCTCCAGCCGCCAGCCCAGGGCCTGCCGGGCCGCCCGCACGTTGGCCGCCAGAGTGCGCGTCACCTCTTCCATGAGACCATTATAGTATGCCGGAGACACAATATTCTGTACGTCTGCTGGTCGGGGCCGGATTCGTCGACTACCTGGGCTCCGGGTTGTTCCTCGCGCTGTCGGCCGTCTACTTCACCCAGCACGCCGGCTTACCCGCCTGGCAGGTCGGGGCGGGGCTGGGCCTCGGTGGCTCGCTCGCGTTGCTCTGCTCGGCGCCCGTGGGCCGGCTCGCCGACCGGCTGGGGACCCGGCGGGTGCTGGTCGCCCTGCATCTGGCCCGGGCCGCCGGGACCGCGGGGTACATGGTGGTCGGCGGCTGGCCGTCCTTCCTCGCCGCCGCGTGCCTGGTCACCGTGGCCGACCAGGGCATCGTCACGCTGACCCAGGCGCTGGCGGCCGAGCTCGCCGGGGCGGGCCGCCGGGAGCGGGTCATGGCGCACTACCGCACGGTCGCGAACCTGGCGATCAGTGCCGGGGGGCTGCTGGGCGGGGTGCTGACCGCTTCGGGCACCCGGGACTCCTTCCAGGTCGTGTTGCTGGCCAACGCCGCGGCGTACGTCGTGGTCGCCGCGCTCCTGCTCACCCTCCGCACCGCACCCCGTGCGAGCCCGCCCGACGGCCTGGAGAAGCCGAGCCCGCCCGGAGACCTGGAAAGGCCGAGCCCGTGGCGGAACCCGCGGCTGCTGACCCTCGCCGGGCTCGACACCCTGCTCCAGCTCTGGCAGCCGGTCCTCAACCTGGGCTTCCCGCTCTGGCTGGCCCTCCAGGAGCCCGCCCTGCGGCCCTGGATCGGCCCGCTGTACGCGATCAACACGGTCCTCTGCGTCCTGCTGCAGTTCCCCGCCGCCCGGCTGACCGCCACACCCGAAGCGGCCCGCCGCCGGCAGGCGGCCGGCGCGGTACTGCTGGCCGCCGCCTGCCTTGGCTACTGGGCCGGCTGGTTCGCCGCGGCCACGGTCCTGCTCACCCTCGGCGAGCTGCTCGCCGTCAGCGCGGCCTGGACGTTGTCCTACGCCCTCGCGCCGGCGGAGGGCAGGGCCGAGCATCTGGCGGTGTTCGGCATGGGACGCTCCTTCTCCCGGTACGTGCTCGGGCCGATCCTGGTCACCGGCCTGCTCCAGTTCCTCGGCGGGCCGAGCTGGGCCGTACTGGCCGGCCTGTTCGTGGCCGCGGCGGCGGCCACGCTCGCCTGGCGCCCGCCCGCGACCTGGCCCGGCGGTTGAACGCCGGGTTACCGCCGGAAGGACATCAGCGGACGATTCGCCGCCACGCCCGCCGAGCGCCCCTCCCCGGCCTCCGCACGCCCTCGCGTTGCGACAGGATGGCCCGGCAGAACCACACGCACGACAAGGGGACCGGGTGAAGCCGCACGGGGTGGGCGAGGTCGCGCTGCTCTTCCTCAAGCTGGGAACCATCGCCTTCGGCGGCCCGGCGGCGCACATCGCGATGATGCGCGACGAGCTGGTGCGCCGTCGCGGCTGGGTCACCGACGAGCGCTTCGCCGACCTGATGGGCGCCACCAACCTGATCCCCGGGCCCAACTCCACCGAGCTGGCCATCCACCTCGGCTACGACCGCGCTCGCCGGCGCGGGCTGCTGGCGGCGGGGGTCTGCTTCATCCTTCCCGCGGCGCTGATCGTGACCGCCCTGGCCTGGGCGTACGTCACTTACGGGCAGACGCCCGCGGTCGAGGGGCTGCTGTACGGGATCGTCCCTGCGGTGATCGCGATCATCGCGCACGCGCTCTTCGGGCTGCTGCGCACGGTGATCAAGACGGTCTGGCTCGGCGTGCTGGCCGCCGCGGCGCTGGCCGCCTACCTGCTCGGCGTCAACGAGCTGGTCGTGCTCGCGGCGGGGGCTTTGCTGGCGGCAGGGGTACGGCTGGCGCGGCGGCCGGGGGCGCACGGGCTGCTGGCCGTACCGCTGCTGGGGTCTGGGGTGAACGAGCAGCTCTTCCTCACCATGCTGAAGATCGGCTCGGTGCTGTACGGCAGCGGCTACGTGCTGCTGGCCTTCCTGCGCGGCGACTTCGTGGAACGGCTCGGCTGGATCACCGAGCAGCAGCTCATGGACGCCGTCTCCATCGGCCAGGTCACCCCTGGGCCGGTGTTCACCACGGCGACGTTCATCGGCTACCTCGTGGCGGGGCCGCTCGGCGCCTTCCTGGCCACGGTGGCGATCTTCCTGCCCTCCTTCGTCTTCGTCGGCCTGCTCACCCGGATCACCGATCGGCTGCGCTCCAGCGAGTGGACCTCGGCGCTGCTCGACGGGCTCAACGCCGCCGCGCTGGCGCTGATGGCGGGGGTCTCGCTCCAGCTCGGCCGCGCCTCGATCGTCGACCCGCCGACCGCGGCCATCGCCATAGTGACCCTGGTGCTGCTCTGGCGGACCAGGCTCAACAACGCCTGGTACATCGCCGCGGGCGCGCTGGTCGGTCTCGTGCACGTCTGGCTGTCCTAACGGCCCCTCCCGGAGGGGCGAAAAATTTCACGTCATCAGTATTGATGAAGGGATCCTTCGGAGTTACGTTCATGATCGGCCTCTAAACCCCCCTCACATGCCTGAGAGGCGAGCATGGTGACACTTCCCCAGGCCCTTCGATCCGCGATCCCCTTCCTCGCCGCCTGCGTGGTGGCCCTCCTGCCCGCGGTGCCCGCCAGCGCCGCCGGCGACCCGCCCGCCGACCCCGCCGCCGAGCAGTCCACCGAGCAGTCCACCGACCAGCCGGCCGACGCCACGGCCCTGCTGGCGGTCTCGCACAAGAGCCCCTTCAACTGCGGCAAGACCTTCTACGCCAACAACTGGACCGGCGGCCACAACCCGAACGGCTCCATCGACTGGCAGAACTACGGCGGCGACGAGACCAACGGCGAGCCCGTGCGCGCCACGGCCGCCGGGACCGCCTACTTCTACGACTACGGCAACACCAGCTACGGCAAGTGGGTCGAGATCCACCACTCCGACGGCTCCCGCACCCGCTACGCGCACATGTCGAGCATGGTCCGGGCGGCCGGGGCCTCGATGGGCGTCAGCCAGGGCACCCAGATCGGCAACGTGGGCGCCACCGGCACCTCCGTCCCGCACCTGCACTACGAGCAGCGGTTCTCCGGCGGCGGGATGGACACCAGCCCGACCGTCGAGGGCGTCACCGTCTCGCTCGGCCAGAAGAAGGCCATCACCAGCACCAACGCCTGCGGTGGCGGCACCAACCCGTACACCCCGCAGGAGGCGTGCGGCAGCGGCTACGCGGTCGTCGACTCGGCCGGGCTGAGCGGCGGCACCACCTACCTGCTGTACAACTCCGGCAACGGTTACAACTGCGTCGTGACCATGAAGTCGACCAACCTCGGCGTCAACACCGCGGTCTCGGCCTTCCTGGAGCCGCAGGGCGAGAGCCGGGTGACCGACGCCGGGAACTTCGGGTACTACGCCGGCCCGGTCCGCCTGCACGCCGCCGGGCAGTGCGTGCGCTGGGGCGGCTCGGTCGGCAGCAGCTCCTACACCAGCCCCTTCGAGCACTGCGGCTAGCCGTACCTCCGGGGAGGACTCCTCCCTGACCTCGTGATCCGGGTCCCGCCGGGCGAGCACGCTCGCCCGGCGGGACCTTCGTGTTCGGCCCGGACCTGGACGGGCGGGATCAGCCGGAAGTGGGCTATGGTCGGCCTTGTGGCAGGCTCCGGCACCCGACCGCTCGGCGCCATCGCGCTCCCGTGCGTGATGGGCCTGCTTCTGCTGCTCGGCGGCCTGCTGTACGGCAGCGCCGCCGGCACCGGCGGCGAGCAGGCACGGGACGCGCAGGAGACGGTGAGCTGGGACGGCTGGGACTCCCAGCTCTCCACGCCGCCGCCGCGCACCCAGGCCGGCGCCGTCATCCTGTGGCCGGCCGGTGACCGTACCCTGCCCGCCCACGTGGTCCTGCTGCCCGGCCCCGGCCTGCGCGCCGACGCCCTGCGTGACCCGCAGCAGCTCGCCCACCGCATCGCCGGGCCGCGCAGCCCGCCGCTGATCTGACCCACTCCAGCCGCGTCCCTTTCCCACGCTAGGAGCCGGTCTCGTCATGGCCGAAACCAGATCAGTCCACGCCCACCTGCAGAACTACGACCGCCACCTCAACCGCCTGGAAGAGCTGCGCGCCCTGCTGTACGAGCTGCGCGCCGGCACGCCCGCCGCCCGCGCCGCCGAGGCCGCCCTCGAACGGATGGACCACGGCGACTACGGCCTGTGCCGGCTCTGCGGGGCGCTCATCCCGCTCGCCCACCTGCTGCGCACGCCCGACCGTCCCACCTGCGTCTCCTGCGCCACTCCGCCGCGGCCCCGGGAGGCGGCGTGAGCGCCGTGCGAGCCGCTCCCGGCGGGGTCAGCTTCGTGGCGCTCGACCTGGGCACCGCCCGGACCCGCTCGTTGTGCTCGGCCAGCCCGGCCATCGCCGACCGCCCCTCCCACCTCCCCTCCCACCTCTCCGCCAGGCCGCCACGCTCGGGGCAGGCGCTGCGGCACGGCATGGTCGCCGACCGGGGCTCCTGCCTGGAGCTGGCCCGGCTGGTGATGCGCGAGGCCCGGCTGTCGGGCGGCTGGCCGGTCGCGCACGTGGTGGCCGGGATCCCGCTGGCCGCCTCTTCCCACGACCGGCGGGCCGTACGCGAGTCGGTCGGGGCGGCGGCGGGCTGCCCGGTCACGCTGATCGAGGAGCCGTTGGCCGCCGCGGCGGGCGCCGGGCTCGACCTCGCCGACCCGCGCCCGCGGCTGCTGCTGGACGTCGGCGCGGGCATCGTCGAGGCCGTGACCCTGCGCGGCGGCGCGATCGAGGACGCCACCGCGCTCCAGCTCGCCGCCACCACCTCCGCCGGACTGGTCTCCTACGCCCAGGACAGCGTCGTCGCCATGACCGCCGCGCTGCTGCACCGCCTGTCCGGCCGCGCCCGCGCCACCGCGCGGGAGGCCGGGCTGGTCGTCACCGGCGGCGGCGCCCACGAGAGCGCGCTGGTGACGCGGCTGTCCACCGCCTTGCGCATGCCCGTCCGGGCCGCGCCCGAGCCGCAGCACGCCACCATCCGCGGCCTGCTGCGGCTGTCGCTCACCACCGGTCTCCCCGGAACGGAGGTCAGTCCGGAGGGGCGAGCGCGATGACGGCATACCGTTCACCATCGACGGACCGGCCCCACAGCGCGGGGTCGGCGAGCGGGTCGACCCACACGTCGGCCAGCCCGGGCGGCAGCGCCGGGACGAGACGGTCCGCCTCCACGCCGCCCGACCAGGGAAACCCGCTCTCCACGTAGTCACCGCCGGTCGCCCAGCGGCCCTCGATCAGGACCAGGCGGCCGCCGGGGCGCAGGAGGGTGACCCAGTGGCGCAGGGCGGCCTCCGGATCCGGGAGGGTCCACAGCAGGTGGCGGGCGAGGATCACGTCGAACGGGCCGGCGACCGGCGGGTCAGCCGCGTCGCCGACCACCACGCCGGCCTCGAACCCGGCGGCGGTGAGCTTGGTCCTGGCCAGAGCCACCATCCGCGGGGACAGGTCCACGCCGACCGGGCGGTGGCCTTGCCCGGCGAGGAGCAGGGTCAGGGAGCCGGTGCCGCAGCCGAGGTCGAGGACGTCCACCGGCAGGGGTGGCAGCCAGGAGCGCAGGCGCGCCGCCCAGGCGGCGCTGACCGCCGGGTCGCGGAGACCGTGGTCGGCTTCCTCGTCGAAGGTGGCCGCGGCGGCGTCCCAGAAGGCGGCGATCGAGCTCATGGCGCGAGCATGGCAGCCGCCACCGACACTTCGCCCGGTGCGCTGCCCGCCAGGGGTGGTTCCGGGGGGACAGGCGGGGCAGGTGGCCCTTCGCGGGTGGTCTCCGACTGATCGGATAGCGTCTGGTCTGGGAACACTCGCCGGAAAGAGGGGACGGCAGAGGTGAACGTGGCCCTGGGGCTGTTGGCCGTGGTCGTCCTCACGCTGGCCACGGGTTACTTCGTGGCGCAGGAGTTCGCCTTCGTGAGCGCCGATCGGCTGCTGCTGGCGCAGCGGGCGGCAGAGGGGGACGGCAAGGCGGGCAAGGCGGTCCGGGTGATGGAGCGGCTGTCGTTCATGCTGTCCGGCGCCCAGCTCGGGATCACGGTGACCGCGCTGGTGGTGGGGTTCATCGCGAAACCGGCCCTGGCCGAGCTGATCGCGCCGGGGCTGGAGGCGCTGGGCGTGCCGGCGGGTGTGGTCGGCGGGCTGGCGCTGACGCTGGGGTTCGTGGTCGCGACGGTGGTGCAGATGGTGCTCGGGGAGCTGGCGCCGAAGAACCTCGCGCTGGCCAGGCCCGAGCGGCTGGCCCGCGCGCTGGCCGGGTCCACGCTGGTCTACCTGGCCGTCGCGGGGCCGGTCGTCCGGCTGTTCGACGGCGCGGCGACCAGGCTGCTGCGCGCGATCGGCATCGAGCCGGTCGAGGAGCTGCATCACGGCGCGACGCTGGAGGAGCTGGGGCACATCATCGGCGAGTCGGAGGCGCACGGCCACCTGCCGGGCAGCCAGGCCGACGTGCTGGAGCGCGCGCTGGCCTTCGCCGACCACACCGCCGAGGAGGTGATGGTGCCCCGGGTGGACGTGATCACGGTCAACGCCGAGGCCACCGTCCCGGCGCTCGACCGGCTGATCGCCACCTACGGCCACACCCACTACCCGGTGCTGGGCGACCGCCTGGACGACGTCGTCGGGGTGGTCGGGCTGAAGGAGCTGACGCCGCTGCCGCCCGAGCGGGCCGCGACGACCCGGCTGCGGGAGCTGGCCAGGCCGGTGATCGTCGTGCCGTTCTCGACCTCGCTGCCGGACCTGGTCGCCGAGCTGCACGCGCAGGGCGAGGAGGTGGCCGTGGTGGTGGACGAGCACGGCGGCCTGGCCGGCCTGGTGACCTGGGAGGACATCGCCGAAGAGCTGGTGGGCGAGATCGCCGACGAGAACGACGTGGACGAGCCGGCGATCGTCCGGCGGGGCGAGGGCTGGGAGGTGGACGGCGCCCTGCGCATCGACGAGATCGCCCTGGCCACCGACCTGGAGCTGCCGGACGAGGACGACTACGACACCCTGGCCGGGCTCATCCTCAACGAGCTGGGCCGCTTCGCCGTACCGGGTGACGTGCTGACCGTGGCGCTGGCGCCGACGTTGGACGAGCAAGCGCCGACGCACGCGCGCCTGGAGGTCCTCACGCTCGACCACCACGTCCCCGAGCGGGTACGGCTGACGCCGGTGTCCGGGCGGGAGGAGCAGGCATGAGCCTCGGCGCCGGCCTGGCCGTCACCCTCGCCCTCCTGCTGGGCAACGGCTTCTTCGTGGCCGCCGAGTTCGCCCTGGTCGCGGCCAAGCGGCACCGGCTGGAGAAGCAGGCGGCCCGCGGCAGCCGGGCGGCCAGGGCGGCGGTGAACGGCATCAGGGAGCTGTCGCTCATGCTGGCCGGCGCGCAGCTCGGCATCACGTTGTGCTCGCTGGGCCTGGGCGTGGTGTCCGAGCCGGTGATCGCGGGCACGCTGGCCCCGCTCTTCCACGGCCTGGGCCTGCCGTCGGCCGCCGCGCACGCGGTGGCCTTCGTGCTCGCCCTGGGCCTGGTCACCTTCCTGCACATGGTGATCGGCGAGATGATGGCGAAGTCGTGGGCGATCGCCCATCCGGAGCGCTCGGCGACGGTGCTGGCGTTGCCCTTCCGCGGGTTCACCGTGGTGGTCCGGCCGCTGCTGAAGCTGCTCAACGGGATGAGCGACCTGCTGCTGCGGCTGTTCCGGGTCCGGCCGCGCGAGGACGGCGGCAACCCGCGCACCCCGGCGCAGTTGCGGCATCTGGTGGCCGAGTCACGGCGGCTGGGGCTGATCGAGCCGGAGGAGCACGGCGTGCTCAGCCGCGCGCTGGCCGCGCCGACGGTGGCGATCGACGAGTTCGTGGTGCCGGTGGCCGACATCGTGGGCGTCCCGGCGGCGGCCTCGCCGCAGGAGGTGATCGACCTGTCCGCGGAGGCGGACCGGACCAGGATGATCGTCTGGGAGGACGGGAGGCCGCTGGGCGTGCTGCACGTGCGCGACGCCTATCTCGCCCGGGTGCGCGGCTCGGCCGTCCCGGCGCGGCGGCTGGTGCATCCGGTGCCGGTGCTGGCGCCGGGCACGACGGTGTCGGCGGCGCTGAGCACGATGCGGGCGGCGCACAGCCAGGTGGCGCTGGTCGGCGAGGGCTCGCTGCGCGGCCTGGTGACCCTCGACGACCTGCTGGCCACGCTGCTGGTCCAAGACTGAGGCAGGGCCGGGAGACGGACGTCTCCCGGCCCCGGCGGCGACGGCTAGTCGCGCGGGTCCCAGCCGTCGGTGTCGACGTCGAGGTCGAGTTCGTCGGCGATGTCGTCCCATTCGGCGTACTTGAAGTTGGTGTTCTCCCGGTCGGGCACCTCGG